>JAFWBI010000006.1 GCA_017507215.1 Clostridia bacterium | reverse complement strand
CTATTAATAAAACAGCGCCTCAAACAATTGAACAACAATACGTTAATGCACATGCTTTTTTAAAATCGCAAGGGTTTAAAATATTAGTTGAGAAAGGCATAAAGAAACAATAATTATGGGAGAAAATATGAATACGGTTTATACAATTGGCTATACATCTTTTGATATTCAAAAGTTTGTAGAAGTATTGAAAAAATATAAGATAACTTGTTTAATAGATGTTAGAAGTACTCCAAAGTCATCATATTATAAAGATTTTGACGATTCTAATTTATTGCCATTATTAAAGAATAATGGGATTTTATATAGAAATTACAAAGAAGAGTTTGGAGCACGTCAAGATAACAAAGATTTTTATAATAGCAAAGGATTTTTGGATTTTGAAGTTTTTGCCAAGTCTCAACAATTTAATGATGGTATTGATAAAATTAAAAAAGCTCAAGATATGGGATATGTTGTGTGTTTAATGTGTGCTGAAAAAGATCCAATCAATTGTCATAGAACTATTTTAATTGCTAGAAACCTTGATAAAAAAGGATTTGAAGTAAAACACATATTATCAACTGAAGAAACTTGTGAACAAAAAGAAATAGATTCTAGGCTTTTAGAAAAATATTGTCCACATAGAAGTCAAATTTCACTATTTAGTGAAAATAATTTGTCAGATGAAGAATCATTAGAAAAAGCTTATCGATTAAAAAATGAAGAAATTGGCTTTAGAATGGAGGAAGAGGAATGAAGCTTTATACAATAGGTTTTACTCAAAAATCAGCAAGAGAATTTTTTAATAAAATTAAGAATAACAATATTGATTTGCTAATTGATATTAGGTTGAATAATGTTTCTCAACTTGCGGGATTTGCAAAAGGAAAAGATTTAGAATATTTTTTGAAAGAAATATGTAATTGTGAATATTCTCATGATGATGTGTTTGCTCCGACAAAAGTACTTTTAGATAATTACCGTGCAAATAAAGTGTCTTGGAAAGAATATGAAAATGTTTTTGCCCAAATAATGGCTAGCAGACAAATTGAAGAAAGATTTAAAAAACTATATAAAAACTATGAAAATGTTTGCTTGTTGTGTACTGAGCCAACAGCTGAACAATGTCATAGAAGGCTTGTTGCAGAATACTTAAAAAAGCATGTTGAAAATATAGAAATAATCCATATTTAAAAGAGGTTAACTAATGATAAAACAAATATGCATATTAACAAAATCATATAAACATGGTGGATATTGTGTTGCAGGTATTGACATTAGTACTAAAGAGTGGATTCGTTTGGTTAATAGTGACGATCCCAAGACAGATGAGATTAGAAAGGAACAAATGTATTTAAATGGAAAAACAATTGATTGTTTAGATGTTGTAGAATATGATTTTATTAAAAACATTTCAAATTCATGCCAAACTGAAAATTGGTTATTAAATACATCTGTAAAACCTAAATATATTAGAACAATATCAATCGAAGAATTAACTAAAATTATAAAATTAGAAAAAGATAAGTTTTTTATTTTTGATAAAGCTGGTTTTTTAAGTGCAAATGAAATATCAAATATAAAAAGATCTTTATATATATTTCATGTGCAAAATTTAAAGATAGATGCATCGACTTATGAGTCATATGGGGAAATAAGATTTAGGTATAAATGTTCTTTTGATTACAATAATAATCAATATGATAATATTTCTCTAACAGACCCAATTTACAGAGATTTATCACAAAATGGAATAAATATTTCAAATGCTTTAGTAATTGCAAGTTTGCCATGCATTCCATACACTGACAATTTGTATTACAAATTTGTGGCAAAAATAATCCCGATTGATCCAGAAATTTTTGCAAAGAATGAAGGATTTATAAAGATAAGAAAAGAAGGTTTCTTTTATAGTGTTTCTGGAAATGATGCTCTATTATTAAATAAATATTTTGGTTATAAATTATATGGACAAGATATAATAAAAACTGGATTTCCTGTAAAAGGTGGAGATGCTATTTTTAGTCAAATAGATAAATTGTCCATAAATTATGAAGTTTATAAAACTAATGGTATTCCTGTTATTAGCAAGAGATTTGATGATAATAACTATGAAGTAATAGATAATTTAACTTACATACCCAATACAAGAAGTCCTAAATATGAATATTTTAATATTAAGAGAAGTGAATTATTAAAAAATTTGGCAAATGGAACAAATCCAATTACTGGAGAAATATCAAACTTTATTGATTCAAAGACAAGGTTGGCATTGTTGGATATCGCTAAAATAATAGAAAGGAGAGAAAAATCAGATAATGGATTTAAGGTGAAAATTTCTGATTTTGAAGAATAGTAAAAACGAACATCGGTAAGGGTGTTCGTTTTATTTTTGTTTATTATTAAGGGACTGATTTTTTGTGAAAAAATGATTAATGGTTAAAATGTATAAAGATTTGAAAAAAATTGAGTTTTTGTGCAAGTTGCACATATAGAAAAAGACCACCGAAAAGGTGGTTTTTTTAGGCAAAATAAAAGAGTCTGCGTAATCGCTGAAATTTAGCGAATCTGTCAGACTCCTTGTGGCGGAGAGTGCGGGATTTGAACCCGCGCGTGCATTTCTACACCTACACCCTTAGCAGGGGCGCCTCTTCGACCTCTTGAGTAACTCTCCATTTTTTATTTAGTTGTTGCGTGCTTTTCGAACGCTTCTTGATTATATCACACACGTTGCTGATTATTCAAGTGTTTTTTGAGAAAATTTTATGAATTTTTATATCTATATTTTCTCAAACTATTTATTGATTTAATATTTTAATTATTTGACTAGATTTTTTAAATTGTGTAAACTTAAATTAGGTTATGAAAATGAAAAAGTTTAAGTTAAAAAATAGAATTATATCTTTATTTGGCATTATTGCCATTTTGGGTGCTTGTATGGCATCTATTTTTGCAGGAATTCCTGTTTCAAAATCGAAGGGGAACAACCACAGCACTGAAAGTGCTAGTGCTTATGACCTTAATGCTTATAAGTCATTTGCAAATAGTGTTGTTTTGGATATGGAAGACAAAGTGCCTGCGTCAATGGGAGCAACATATTCGATTAAAGACAATTATCCTGTTCTTGCAGAAAATCAGCTTGAGTCAAAACTTTGTTGGGCGTTTGCAGGCTCAAAAGTTTTGGAAACAACTTTGATGTATGCAAAAGGTGAATATTATAACTTTTCTGAGATTGGTGTGGCATATTTTGCATACCTTGCAGGAACGAATAGTGCCATCAATGATTATGGCAACTTCGAAGAGTTTGACAGAACAATTAAAGAAAATGGTATTGTTTTGGAAAGCGATTTTTCAAATGACATAATACATCAAATTGATGAAAACAATCATGAAACATTTTCTTATGCTGAAAATTATGCTGACAAGAATTTGCCAAACGAAGTTGTGCCAATTTATCTTTCAAGTAACACCAACTTCAAAAATTCAGATAATAAAATTAATTTGATTAAATATTACATCAAGAATTTCGGTGCGCTTAACATGGCACTTCCTGGTGGAACAATTTTAGCACAAAATCAAAGTAATGAATGGCAATTTTATTATGAAACCTATATTGGAAAAGAAGATAATGGAAGACCACTTTATGATAACCACGCAGTTACACTTATTGGTTGGAATGAAAGGGGATTCATTGCTCTTAACAGCTGGGGTGTTAACAAATCAACATCAAATGGATTGAAAACATCATGTGAAGAAGTGTTTATTTCAAATGAAATGATGAGCAGATTCTGCACAACTGTTGAATCTGAAAAAATTAAATTTCCACTTGGTGGGGCAGAAGGGAATGACGATTGGCTTTGTGGATATTATTATGTTGGGGAAGAAGATGTTTCTTTGAAAACAACATCTGCAACAAACTTTTCAACAACAATTATTGAAAATTCAACCAACCCAATGAAAAACGTGTTCTGCTACACAGAACAAATTCAGCTTGTTTATGAAGTTGCTGAAGATATTAATTTTGATTCAGTTTATGTTGAAATTTATAAGGCGACACTTGATGTTACTTCGACATTTGCAGTTTCATATAATGAAGCAAATAACTACATCACAATCACTTGGCAACCAGCAACAGAAAACTTTAGATTTATATCAGACAATGGTACAAAATTGTTTGCAGGTGGAACTTATTCAGTTAGAATTTATGAAGATATCAATTTGATTTCGGTTAAACCATTCATGATTTATTCTGGAACAGAAATGTCTTATATTGAGTTTGGTGGAAATAATAATAGTCCATATTTTTCAAATTTAAGCACTTCTGCAAGTTCTTCTTTTGATGCAACTTATTATATCAGACACTCAAAGAGTTATTATCTTAGATTGTATTTAACTGACATCAGCAACCTTTTAAGGTCTGCAGATGTTCCTGATATGTATTATTATATGGACGCTTCAGTTTATAATGAAGCAACTGAAAGTTATGAGTCAGTTGATTTGAGTTCTAAATTCAGATTAAACACTGAAGAATATTCAAAATATTGCTATGAACTCAATCTTAGTTTAACTTCTGATTATGCTGGAAAATTGGTGAAATTTGAAATCTTCTTATCGTCACCACATTATTCAGGGGTTGAGCACTATTTCACATTTAAATTCTTTGTTAGCTCAATCACTGATGACAAGGTTGCTGTTAATGTTCCAAATAACACATATAATGTTGTTTATATGATGAATGGTGGAAAAAACAGTGACAAAAATGTTGACGTTTATCCAAGATACGCTAACGATTCAGTGACTTCTGTTAAACTTTTCAACCCACAAAAAAGAGCTGATTCTTATGAGTTTCAAGGTTGGTATACATCTCCAACATTTGAAGATGCAACAAAAATTACAAAACTTGATGCGAATCAAACAGGAACACTTGTGCTTTATGCAAAGTGGAACTATACAGACGTTGAATATTTCACAATGGGACTCACTGTTGACAAAGTTTATGGATATAATCAACAGGAAAAAGATTTGAGTGGTGTTGATTTCTCAACCGAAGCAAATTTGGTTTATGGCGAAACGATTGGACTTAAAGCAACATTCAATGTCACAAATGAGCTTAAGGCAAAAACTTTCTCACTTAAATATTTTTATTACATCAATGGTAAGCTTGCAAAAGAAGTAGAGATTGTGTCTATTGATGATATGGCAAACGTTCAAGATGTTTACACTGAACTTTTAGGTGGAAGGGGCGACGCATATTTGGCATTCCCAAGACTTGTTGTTGGAGATTATGTTGCAGAAGTTGTGGCAGTTGCTGCAATTAAGCATGAATATAGTGTTTCTGATTCAGCAACATATGAAATTAGTGTTTCTCCAAAACAAGTTGAAATTTCATATGATGTTGATGCATCAACTTTCACATATGACAAGCAAGAACACTTGCCAGATGTGTCGTTTGATTCAAGCACATATTATATTGAAGATTCGTCATCATTTAGAAATGTTGTTTTTAATGAACAGGCAAAAGTTTCTGCTGGAACTTATGAATACACAATTCAAGATATCTCAAATCCTAACTACGTTTTGAAAGTTGATGACTTAAATCAGATTTACAGGCTTTATATTAACACAAGAAGAGTTACAATCACTTGGGATAATTTAACAGCAGTTTATAATGGCAAAGCAAAGAAACCAACTGCAACAGTTGTTGGTTGTTTGCCAGGCGATTTGGTTGGTTGCAACCTTGCTGGTCCAACAGCGATTAATGTGGGTGAATACACATTTAGTGCAACAACTGAATCACTTTCTAACACAAACTACACAATTCAAACAGAAACAAACACACTCACAATCACACCTGCTGCAATCACAGTTAGGTTTAATGATGTTGAAGAACGTGCTCAAAAGTCAGAAGCATATAGAACTAAAATCACATATGTTATTGAAGGTAAACTTTACGACCCTGAAGAGAGTTTGGGAATCACTTGCACATCGCTTGGTTTGACAGCGACTGAAGCAGGGGAATATCTTATCACTGGTTCTGCGTCAAATGACAACTATGACATTAACTTTATTCCAGCATCTTATGTTTTGACAGGATATTATTACATCACATATATTCTTCCAGATGGTGAAACATACCAAGAAGAAGTGAAGTATGGCGAAGAACCAAAAGGCATCACCGATGAAATTTTTGAAACATCACTTTTCCAAAAAATTAAGTATGTTGAAAGAGATTTGAATGATGGTGGTGACAGATATATTACTATTGAAGTTGTTGACTATACATGGTATGTGGTTATCGGTGCACTTATTGTTTTATTCGTTGCACTTTACTTGATTGTTTCAAGAAAGGCAAGACGCAACAAAGTTAGATAAAATAAAAATCATCACGTTTTGTGGTGATTTTTTTTGTTTTTGATGCAATAATTATTGAAAATCATAAATATTGTGATATAATGAATTTATCACTTAATAGGGGTTTTTATGGAAAAATTAGATATTAAAAAAATTTATGATAATCCAGCTGAATTTGAAAATAAACTTGTGAAAGTTGCTGGTTGGGTTAAGTCTGCAAGGGGTGGAAAATCTTTTGGATTTTTAGACCTTAATGATGGTTCTTGCTTTAAGGGTGTTCAAGTTGTTTTTGACGCTGACAAAATTTCAAACTTTGATGATGTTTCAAAACTCAACACTGGTTCAAGCGTTGTGGCTGAAGGCACACTTATTTTGACACCAGAAGCTCGTCAACCATTTGAAATTCAAGCAAGCGCTGTTGAAGTTTTGTCTGCAACAGACAGTGAATATCCACTTCAAAAGAAGAAAATGACACTTGAGTTTTTGCGTGAACAAGCATATCTCAGACCAAGAACAAACACTTATTCTGCTGTGTTTAGAATCAGAAGCGAATGTTCTTATGCAATTCATAAGTTTATGCACGATGAAGGCTTTGTTTATGTTCACACACCAATTTTGACAAAGTCAGACTGTGAAGGTGGAAGCCAACTCTTCCGTGTTTCAACACAAGATATTTATGCTAAAAATGCCAACTTAAAGCCAGAAGATGAACTTTTTGGTGGAAAGGTGTTCTTGACACCAACTGGTCAACTTGAAGGCGAAGCTCTTGCAATGGCATTTGGAAAAATTTATACATTTGGGCCAACATTCAGAGCAGAAAACAGCAACACAACACGTCATGCAAACGAGTTTTGGATGATGGAGCCTGAAATTGCGTTCTGTGACCTTAATGGCCTTATGGACTTTGAAGAAAAGATGATTAAATATATCATCAAACATTTGCTTGAAAACTGCAAACCAGAACTTGAATTCTGCAACAAAAACATTGATAATGGTTTGATTGAAAGACTTGAGCTTATTGCAAACTCTGAGTTTGGCAGAATCACATATACCGACGCAATCGAAGAACTTAAAAAGAATAATGATAAGTTTGAATTTAAGGTTGAGTGGGGCTGTGATATTGCAACAGAACATGAAAGATATTTAAGCGAAGTTGTGTTTGAAAAACCTGTGTTTGTGACCAACTATCCAAAAGAAATCAAGGCGTTTTATATGAAGCAAGATGAAGGTGGCAAAACCGTTTCTGCTGTTGACTGCTTGGTTCCTGGAATTGGTGAGCTTACTGGTGGAAGCCAAAGAGAAACCGATTTCGACAAACTCGTAAACAGAATGAACGAGCTTGGCTTGAAACAAGAAGATTATTGGTGGTATTTAAACCTTCGCAAATTTGGAAGTGTTGAGCACTCTGGATTTGGAATTGGTTTCGAACGTCTTGTTATGTATGTTACTGGCATGAGCAACATTAGAGATGTTGAATTATTCCCAAGAACTCCAAACAACTGCGAATTTTAAGTCAAAAAATAAACAAATAATAACGTCATACAAAAAATCAGAGCACAGTCATTTAGGTTTACTAAACTCCTGCGCCCTGATTTTTTTATTCCTTGTTCTTTATTCATTTTTTAACTTAAAACGGCTACGCGTTTTTTGTTTGTGATTTATTCTCCAAACGTTTGTTGATTAAATTTGTTTGCGATGTCTTGGGTTTCTTTTTTAACAGTGATTTCTTTTGGTTTTTCAGTTGCATAAAGCTCGTCACAATCAATGGTGTATGACGCAAATGGTTGATATGATTTGCCACTTTCAAGGTAGAGTGCGTTTTCGTCATCTTTTGCTCTGCCTTCAAGCGATTCATAAGTTTTGCCTGGTTTTAAGTAAGTTATCATGCCAAACTGATTCAAAAATCTTGGAAGTCTTGATTCAATCAAATCATAAGGCAAGTAAAACGCTTGGCTGACAAAAAGTTGGTCGTCTGACGAAAGGTTATAAATTGCGCCAATGTCTGCACCTGCGTCTAAGATGTATGGCTCTTTAAGCATGTCAGTTGCATCTTCTAAAAGGCGTGCTTTCCAATAGCTCATTGCAACTTTTTTGGCTTTTGGTGAAAGGTATGCCACATTGTTGCAGTTTGCAAGAGATTGAACGATTGGCTCAAGTTCTTTAAAATTGAAAGTTTTTTTATAAAGTTCGCCAACTTCTTTAAGCTCGGTTGTTTCAACAAGGTCATGCCATTTTCCAGCCATATTGAAGACAATTAGGTTTGTGAGAAGGTCAGAACTTAAAACAAAGTTTGGCATGTTTTTTTCTTGCGCAAGATTTTCGCACACAAAAGTTTTGCCAACTTGTTTTGGCCCAATAACTGCTATTGATTTTGTTAAGATTTTTTCATTTATCATATGTCTATTTTACACCTTTTAAAAGATAATTGCAATAGAGAAAAAGACACTTTGAAAAGTGTCTTAAAACTCGATTATGTTGAAACCAGCAGAGCGAATGAGTCGGTTATAAACAGCGAGTGAAATGCCAGTTGTGTCGGGACATCTCACAAACACTTGCTCGGCATGATTTTTGTCTAGCTCACGAAGCACAGCAAACAGGTTGTGGGCTTGAGATTTTGGGTCGTCTTTTTTTCCGTAAGATAGGGCAGAAACAGGCATAAGTTTTTCTTCGCCTTCAAAACACATAACAAGAGTGTTTTCTTTTTTGTTGAGATTTACAAACTCAACAAATTTTTCAAGGCTGCTTTTCACGATGGTTACTTTTGCGTTTGGGGCATAGTGTTTATATTTCATTCCCGGAGAGCGAACAATGCTGTCTGCTTTCACGCCTTCAGTCACTTCTTTGGCAACCTTGACTTCTTTGTTTAAAACCTTCTCAATTTCTTCTTTGGTGACGATTCCTGGACGCAAAATGATAGGGGTGTTTTCCAAAACCGAAATAACAGTTGATTCAACACCGGCGTCACTTTCGCCACCGTCGATTATAAGTGGAATTCTGCCATTCATATCTGCAAAAACGTCTTCAGCTGTTGTTGGACTTGGCTTTCCACTGAGGTTTGCACTTGGGGCTGAAAATGCCACCCCTGACAGGTTTATAATTTTTCGTGCAATTTCGTTTGAAGGCATTCTTACACCGACGCTGTCGAGCCCAGCAGACGTCTCTTTGCAGATTTTTTCGCCCCTTGGCATTATGATTGTGAGTGGTCCTGGCCAGAATGCGTCTGCAAGCTTTTTTGCATCATTGTTAAACTCTGACACAATGCCGTCAAGCATTTCAATATTTCCAATGTGAACGATTAGTGGGTTGTCAGCAGGTCTGCCTTTTGCTTCAAAAATTTTCTTGATTGCAGAAGAAGATGTTGCGTCTCCAGCAAGACCATAAACGGTTTCGGTTGGGACGGCAACAACTTCGCCACTTTTCAATAAGTCACAGGCAAGCTTTATGCTTTCTTCATTTGCTTTTAATAATTTTGTTTCCATAGCGTTATTTTAGCACTAACAAATAATTTATTCAATTGATTAAAAACAATTTAGTTGATATAATTAATTTGATATAGGTGGTGAATTTATGAAATCTAATATTTTTGTTTTACACAGCTTAAATGGTGACACTCTTGAAATGTGGGGAAAACAGGTGAAGGCTGAGTTTGAAAATCAAACGGAAGTGATTATGCCAAAGTTTCCAATCAGGGCTGAAAGTTCTTATGAAAAATTTAGTGATATTTTGAATGAATATTTAGAATCTGGAAAGCTTAACGAAAACTCGATTGTTGTGTGTCACAGCATTGGAAATCCTTATTTTATCAGGTTTTGCGACGTGAAAAACTTTGTGCCAAAGGCATATATTGCCGTGGCTCCGGGTGCTGTTTATCATTATCCATCATCAAGAAATGACTATATTGTTGAAGTGAAAAAACAGGCATATTTGATGCCTGAAGAACTTGAAAATGTGAAAGAAAAATTCAAAAATGTTTTCTGTTTTTATTCAGATGAAGATGATGGAAATAAAGAAAAATTTGAAAGATTTATTGCTGACACTGGTGCAAAGGGGATTTATCTTGAAGGCTATAACCATTTTGACGGATATCATAGCGTTCATGAAGTGCCAGAAGTGATTGAAAAAATCAAAGAATTTGTTGAATAGAAAAAAGACTTGCATGTTTTGCAAGTCTTTTTGTTTGTTTTGCTAGAAAAGTAAGTGTTCAACCAAGATTTTGACGCCCATCAAAACCAAGATTAGTCCACCTGCAAAAGTGGCTTTTTTGTGGTGTTTTTCGCCGATTTTCTTTCCGGCAAGTGCACCCACAAAACTCAACAGAAATGTGCAAAAGCCTATGGTTGGAATGGCAATAAACATGTTTGTTTCAATCATTGCGAATGAAACGCCAACAGCAAGGGCATCAATGCTGGTTGCGATTGCAAGAACAAGCATTTTTGTTGGTGATAAATCGTGTGGGTCGTCATCTTCGTCAGGTGGCTCTTTTGAAAGTGCGTCTTTGAGCATTTTTCCACCAATAAACACAAGAAGAACAAATGCAATCCAGTGGTCGAATGATTCAATGTATGACGCAAAAACGCTTCCAATTAAGTAGCCAACAAGTGGCATCAACATTTGAAACACACTGAACCAAATGCCGCAAAGAAGAGCTGTCTTTTTTGGTTTTTCGTGACAGGCAAGACCTTTGCATATTGAAACGGCACAGGCGTCCATTGAAACGCCGATTGCAATTAAAATTATTTCTAAAATCATAAAATTTCCTTTTTATATATTACGCATCTATGATATCAAAAAATGTCTGTGTTTGCAATTTTTTTGACAATAGTTAAAAATTTTTATTTAATTGTTATTTTTGTATAATTTGTTGGTTGACGGGCTTTAAAATTGTTTGTTATAATTTTCTTGTAAGGGTGGTGTGCTATGACAAGAATCGCAGTAATTTCAGATATTCACGCAAATTTCGAAGCACTTAAAAGTGTTTTTGAAGACATTGAAACCCAAAATATTGACAAAATTATTTGTTTGGGTGACATCATTGGCAAGGGGATTCATGCGCACCAGTGTATTGAGTTTGTTAAAAAGAAATGCGACATCGTGATTATGGGAAATGTTGATGAGCGTTTTTGTGAAGATGTTGAAAAATTCAAAGACTATGAAATTGAATATAAACGAATGGTTTATCATCAATCGCTTATGACTAAGGCAGATATGAAATATCTTCAAAGTTTGCCTTATTCAACCGAGTTTTATTTGAGTGGAAATTTGGTTCGAATGTTTCATGCAAATCCAAATTCATTTGATTCAAATTTGAATCATTTTGACGTCAATTTCAAAAAGAAACTTAAACTTTTTGAACCGGGAAACTTCACAATTTCTGACAAAACTGCCGACATTGTTGTTTTTGGGCATTTGCATTATCAGTTTATGGAAAAGTATTATAACCGAACACTTATCAACTGTGGAAGTGTGGGCAATTCAGGTTGTTTGATTCACGATGACAGATTTAATGCTGAACCAAAAGAGATTATTCAAGCACACTATTTGATTTTGGAAGGCGAAGAAAACAGCAAAGACAAAACCGATTCACTTAGTGTGATTTTCAGAAGCGTGAACTATGACATTGAAACCGAGCTTGAAAATGGAAAGGATAACCCTGAATTTGAAGACTATGAGCTTGAACTTAAAAAAGCGAAGTATCGCTATATTGGCAGGGAAAGGGAAACTTTGAAAAGCATAGGCTATAAATTTGATGACGAATAAAAGGCAGAAGAATTTATCTTTTGTCTTTTTGTTTGAGTTTGGATTAAATTTGTGAAATTTGCAAAAAATTTAAGGGTGAAACAATTAAAATATTTTTTTTAAAAAAATTGAAAAAAAGTGTTGCATTATTTCAAAAGGTGTTATATAATATCTTTGTTCGCTTGAAGAACACAACTTAATATTCCCCAGTAGCTCAGTGGTGGAGCACTCGACTGTTAATCGATAGGCCGTAGGTTCGAACCCTACCTGGGGAGCCAAAATCATTCTAAACCAATTCAAGGTTTAGAATTTTTTTTGACTATTTTTATGATTGTATGATATGATGAGTATATTACAAAATGAAGAGGTGAAATGTGGCATATTCAAAATTTAGAAAAGATTTAGAAAAATTTGATATGAATGAAGAAATTAAAGATGATGAATTATGTGAAAGATATACTAAGCTTGTTAAAGATGATAAAGATTTACCAAATGGTATAACATGGAATTTAGATGAATATGGTTTTCACTTTTATAGAGATTTACAGGAAGATGATGAAATTAAACAAAAATTAGATATTGAAAATGCAAAAAGTTTAAGAACTATTGCAAGTGCATTAAAGTATTTTCAGATATTATCAATTGTTTGTTTATCTTTATCATTGCTTTTGTTTATAATATTTTTATTTTTTATTTAAATAAAAACATTTTCAATGATGTTATGGAGCTAAAATTATTCTAACTCGAATGAGTTAGAATTTTTTTTGCAAAAATTTGTGGTTTGTGATATTATAAGCACATAGGAGATATTATGAAAGTTGCAGATAAAAATGACGAATTGTTAGAAATTGTTGATGACAACGGAAACTCGACTGGCAAGTTTGAAAAAAGAGACATTGTTCATAATAGTCAATTATTTCATAATGAAATTGCTTTGTGGGTTATTGATAAAGAAAAAAAGCAGGTTTTGGTTCAACGAAGAAGCAAACTCAAAAAACTTCATCCTAATAAAATTGCACTTTGTGCAGGGCACGTTGTTGCTGGAGAAACAATTGTTGAAGCTCTTGAAAAAGAAGCTCAAGAAGAAATTGGAATCAACTTGAAAGATTTTGATGTGAAGGAAGTTTTGAGAATAAAAAGGCAAGAAAAGAATAACTTTTGTTTTTCTTATCACTTTGCAATTTTGAAATATATTCCTATTGAACAATTCACAATTCAAGAAGAAGAGCTTTCTGAAGTTTTTTATATGGACTATGAAGAGTTGAAACAAAAGATAAAAATTTCAGATTCTGAAATGGCTATTTTTTGGTCAGATGAAGTGAAATTGTTGTTTGATGAATTGGATAAAATAATATATTAAAACAAACTGAAAAGATTAAATAATTGAAAAGGGAGATTTTATGGAAAAGTTCTATGACGGTTTTGACTTTGATATGAGTGCTGCTGCTGTGAGATATGGCAAGTATGACGGCAAAATTGACTATAAGCAAATCGCAAGTTTAGAAGAAAGTGAAAGAATCAAAGTTGTTGATGCGCTTGTTCAAGACTTTGTCCAAAAAAAAGAAGAAACAGGCTTTTTTGCAAGTGATGATTGCATCTATATCAACAGGCTTTTAGGAAATTCGTTCAAAATTGATGACAATGAAATATATCATTTGTTTTTTAGAAATTTAGGCAAAGCTTTTAAAGAATTTGGAGACGTTAAAACTTCTGGCACTATTGTTATGACCACAATTAGAGATACCGTTTATGAGTATCTTGGAAAGTTTGATGGTGACTCTAAAAAACGCTTTTCTTTAACACAGGCTTATTTTGATGATGATGACAACATTGTTGTTCCGTCAATCAAAGAATTGAAAGGCAAAAATGCTTCAGCGTGTGTTGAATATTCAAGTTTGGCGCACAATTTGTGGCTTTTGACAGGTGTTAAGTCTTATTATGTGTTGTCGAAAGATGCAAAGTTTGAAGGTAGCGAAGACGGACACGCATTTGTTGTTGTGGAATATGGTGGCAAGTGCAGGTTGTTTGACCTAGCTCAAGGCGTGGGTGGACCGATTAAAGATAATCCTATTGAGCTTTTTGAAAATAAAAAACCATTAATAATAAATGGTATGATTTATGCAAATGCAAAATATGCTGGTGCACCAGAAAAGAAATAATTGCGCAAAAAAAAAGACCGTTTGATTAAGTTCAAATGGTCTTTTTATAGTTCAAGGTCTTTGCCTATGGTGTTTTGATTATATTCCCAAAGTCGCTTGATTGGGTCAACGATTTTGTTTTTTGATTTTCCGTGAAGCTTTTTGCTTCGAGCTGCAGCGCTAACGTCTGCAGGGAAATCGTGCTTTAAGGCGTTTATTAAAGTTTCAATATTGTTTTTTGAAAGAACGCCATCTTGAATCAACTCACGAATGTCGCAAACTCTTTGATTGTAGCAAGTATAGTCATATTTTTGCTGTGGGGTTGAGCTTTCGTAAGGAATAAGCAAGAAGTTTGAAAAGTCGTCTTTGCCACCATCGCAGTGCAAAAAGATTACCATTTGCTCAAGGTCTATTGTGATGATTCCTTCATATTTGTCGGATTCTTTTCTTTTGTAAAAGAAATAGTTTCTTGTGTGCCTGTCGATGTCGGTGCGAAGTTCGTCGATTAGAAAGACATTTTTTAATTGGTCTAAACACTCGGGCGTCATAAACTTCAAAAGGTTAAATATTAAGTTTGAGTCATAAAACAAAGACCATTTGTTTTTTTCATAAAACCCGTCTACAATTTGAGTGTATTCAAGGTCTAAACCTGCAAGAACTGTGTGAAGAAAATTGATGGCAGAAACATCTTGTTGAAGGGTGGTTGTTTCAAGCTTGTTTTTGTCGTTCACCAAATGAATTTTTGGGGTTAAAATGCCGATATCGTCATACATTGAAGCAGATGCGATTCCGGCAAGGGCAGTGTTGCTGTCGGTTTGTTTTAATATAAAACGATTTGGAGCGTGTGGAATATAGATTTTTTTTGCAGAACCATTTAACTGCTCAGCCGTGTGAACAAATCGTTGTTCTTTTTTGATTCCAAGAATTTTTGCTGCATCTTCAACGCTTTTGTCTGTTAAAAATTCTGCGATTCTTTTTTTCACTTGATTGCTCCTTTGTTTTTATTTATGATATTTTAACCCTGAAAGAGAACACTGTCAATATGGAAAATTGGAAGACTTTTAAAGAATGTGGTTTTGAAATGTTTGAATTTATTTACAAAATATTTTATTTTTCATATAATATCAGCATAGAGAAAAGGGGATTTTATGGACGACATTAAACTTAGAGAGAAAAAAGGCAAGTTTGCGAGTTTGGTTGGTTTGTTTGCCAATGTGTTTTTGGCTGCTGCAAAAATTGGTATTGGGCTAATGTTTGGTGTGATTTCGGTGTTTGCTGACGGCATCAACAACTTAACAGATTGTGGAAGCAGTGCCATTTCTTTTGTGTCGTTTAAAATGTCTTCAAAACCAGCAGACAAAGAACACCCTTACGGTCATGAAAGAATTGAATATATTTGTTCGCTTGTGGTTTCATTTATTATTTTGCTTATTGCATTTGAACTTTTTAAAGAATCAATTTTGAAAATTATCAGTCCAAAGGCATTGGATTTTTCAGTTGTGATTATCGTTGTTTTGGCAATTTCGATTGCTGTTAAATGTTTGATGTTTTTGTATTACAAGGCAGTGGCAAAAAAGATTAATTCAGACATTTTGAATGCTGCGTCAGTTGACAGTTTGTCTGACTGCATTTCAACCAGCATTGTTTTGATTTCAATTATTATTGGCTATTTCACAGGAATCAATATTGACGGATATGCAGGTGTTTTGGTTTCAATATTCATCACTATTGCAGGCTGCAAAATGCTTAAAGAAATGACGTCGAAACTCATTGGGCAAGTTCCAGACAAAGAGATTTTTGACAGTGTGAAAGAAAGGGTGATGAAGAATAAAGAAGTGCTTGGAATTCACGATTTAAACATTTATTCTTATGGTCCAAACAAGTATTTTGCGAGTGTGCATATTGAGCTTGATGCAAATATGGATTCACTTGTGGCGCATGAGCTTATTGATGATATTGAACGTGAATTTTTGACTGAAACAAACATTATTTTGACTGGACATCACGACCCAACTGTTATTGATGATGAAGAAGTGACTTTTATGAGAGAAAAAGTTTCAAAAATTGTGCAAGAAATTGATGAAAGTTATTCAATGCACGATTTTAGAATGGTTAAAGGACCAACGAAAACAAATATCATTTTTGATGTGGCGATTCCTTTTGACGCCAAGCTAACAGAAGACGAAATAACAACAATCATAAAGGAAAAAATTGCTGAAATCGACAAGAAATATAAGCCAGTTATCATTATTGAAAAACAAATGTATATTTAACAAAAAGACCAACAAGTTTTAAGTTGGTCTTTTTGTTTGGGAATTTTATTAAAGCTATATACAAAGCGATGCGTTTATGGTAAAATATAAGCAGTTGTTATGGAAAATATTAAATTAGAATTAATTGATGAAAAATATAGACAGTATGTGTTCGAGTTGCTTTCAAGGCTTGAAGAACATTCAAAAGAGAGTTATGAGCACAGTCTTGATGTTGCAGAAAAATCTCTTGCTCTTGCGTTTGCACTTGGAATTGATGGAGATGATTTGAGAAGACTTTATGTTGCGAGTTTGCTTCATGATGTTGGAAAACTCTTTATTGAAAGTGACTTGCTTCACAAACAAAACGCAACTGATGAAGAAAGAGAAATGATTCGTTTTGGGCACATTCAAGGAACAAAACAAATTCTTGAAGACGTTTTTGATGATGAAATTGTTAAAATTGCATTCAATCATCACGAAAGGCTTGATGGTTCGGGTTATCCAGACCATTTTAGGGCAAGAAAGTTAGATGTTTTAGACAGAATTTTGCAAGTTGCAGATGTGACAAGTGCGCTCATTATGAGCAGAAGTTATAAAGATGCTCTTGCAGCAGAGCAGGTTATTGAAATTCTTGACAAACTTGTTAAAAGTGGAGAACTTGATAAGAAATGTGTTGCTGAAATTGAGCGAATCTTTTTGATTCCACTAAGTGGCAAAAAACAACCAATATTATAAAAACACCAGAAATTTCTGGTGTTTTTTATTTTTGTGAATGAGTTAAGATTGTTTTTGGTTTTCGTCAAATTGTTCACGTCTTTTTTTTCGAGCTTCTTCAATATCCATTTCACGAAATCTATATTTTGCCAAAATCAAGGTGGCAATCAAAATTGAACCAAGTGATGATATTGTTGCGGCAGAATAAACCTTTCCAACCTTGTTCATTTCGTTTGCATATTCGTCATATTCAGCAATGATTTGTTTTGCGTGTTCGTCATCTTTTAAGCTTCGCAAAAATTCTTCAAACTTTTTGTCACTTGAAACAGTGTCAATGATGTGGTTATATTCGTCTATTGAGATTTCGCCTTCGGCAAGTCTGTTTGCTGCGTCTTTTTGGATTTCTGTGACGTAATCAGTGTATTTTTCAGAATATTTATAGGTTTCAAGAGTGTTGGTGAAGTGAGCTTGTTTTGGAATGGTGGTTGCAACTGCGTTTGCAATCAATCCACTCAAAATATAGGCAAGTGCACCAGTGCCGTAAAGTATCCAACCGATTTTTATTGGCTTTTTGCAGTCGAGATAGGCGAGTTCTTCTCTCATTAATTCGTCGCCAGTGAGTGGGCGAACTTCTTTTTCTTTCTTTTGTTTTTTCATAAAATCTCCCTTAGTTAATTTTAGTATATCACAAATTTGCAGTTTTTCAAGACATGACTTAATTTTGGAAAATAAAAAAGACGGAAACTTCCGTCTTTTTGCGATTTATTAATCTTTTGTTTTAAGGCTTGCCCATAAGTTTGCAGGATATTCACCCTTTTCAACAAGAGCTTGAAGAGCATCAACAACTTTTTGCTTGTCTTCTTTATATGTGATGCCATACCATGTTGCAGTTGTTGGAATCATTTCAACTTCAGCACGTCCTGCAAGGATTGATTCAGTGAGTGTTGAAGGAAGAAGCTTTTCAGCTTTTCCAAGATTGTCTTTTTCAGCTTCTAAGAAACCGTCAAAAGATGTTTGAAGTTCGCTTGTGAAATCTTTTTTGAAACTGAACATATTCATTGAAACTGGTGTGTCATTTGCAATTTCGTGTGGTGGAATGTCTGGGAAGTCGAGTGGGGCAGCAAGCAAGATGCCACTGTCGTCTTTGTCGATGAGTGATTCACAGATTCCAAGGAGTTTTCCGTTTTCATCAACTGAGCAGATGCCACGTTTAACGGTTCCGTTGTCGCCGATTGTGTTTGCAGCTTTATAGCCAATAACAGCATGTTTTCTTGGAGTTTTGTCTGCTCTTAAAAAGTCTGCAGCTGTTTTGAATGCGTCATAACCATAAAAGTCGTCAGCGTTGATAACAACAAAGTCATCATCAATTGCAGGAACAGCGCAAAGCACTGCGTGGGTTGTTCCAAGTGGTTTTTGACGAGATTCAGGAATTTGATATTGTGCTGGAACATTTGTGTTTTCTTGGAAAACATACTCTGTTTCGATGAAATTTTCGATACGATTTCCAACTGTGTTTTTGAATGTGTCAAAGTTTTCTCTTTTGATGATGAAGACAACTTTGTCAAATCCACATCTGATTGCATCAAAAATTGAATAGTCAATAATGAAATTTTTGTTTTTGTCGATTGGTTCAATTTGTTTGAGTCCGCCGAATCTTGAACCCATTCCGGCTGCCATAATAACGAGATTCATAAAAAATCCTCCGAAAAATTTTGTGAAATGCGAAAACACACTTCTCACTTTAATATTATACCATTCAAAAATTTTACTATCAAGGGTAAATTTAAAATAATTGCCGTTTTGCCATACAAAAAACGAATAGCTGATATAAAAATTTGTGAAAATTTTAAGGAATGTGATATAATTTGAATGTATTAAAAAGGTTACACAACTTTTAAAGTGTGTTTGATTTGTGTTTTAATTAAGGGAATTTATGGAAGAAAAGTCGTTTTATTTGATAGTTAAAGATATTATTCGAACTGATGAATTTAGAGAAATGAAAACATATCAGCACCATGTGAAGGGAAATTTGTTTTCGCATTCGCTAAAAGTGGCTTATTTGTGTTTTAAGCATCACAGACGAAAAAAAATGAAGATTGATATTGCAGAGTTTGTTCAAGGTGCGCTTCTGCACGATTATTATCTTTATAACTTACATGGTGACGGGAAAAAACATCGATTTCATTGGTTTAAGCACCCAAAAATTGCGCTTAAAAATGCAATGAATAAATATCCAAATTTGACAAAAATGCAACAGGACATGATTTTGCATCATATGTTTCCACTCACTATTATTCCACCGAGAACGAAAGCCGGTTGGTTGGTTTGCTATTATGACAAAGTTGCGGCTTTTCAAGATAGATTTAAAAAGAGAAAAAAGAAAACCCTGTGATTTGCAGGGTTTTTGTTTATTTAGATTTTAGCCATGTGATGTTTGTGACATAGATGATTTCGCAAGCTCCGTCGCCGTGGTCAGTTCGTGACAAGCTTGAATTCCAATCTCCGTATGAATGGTCACTTTTATATGACACATATGAAAGGTAGCCTTCAATTTTTATGTGGTCACCAACTCGCACATTTCGAAGAAGTTTCAAAACACGATTGTTTGCATGAATCATGTGATTGTTTGAAATTGAATTGACAACAGCTTCTTTGCTTCCAAGAATGTCAACTAAGCTGTTTTTATATTTGTAGGTCAAAAAACGATTCCCGTTATTTTTGTATGAAATATAGTCTTCATAGGTGTCGTCTGACATTGCACCCCAAGCCATTCCGAAATCGAATCGGCTGAGTTTGTTTATCATTTTGTAAGGGAAATAGTAATAAGTTTCAACGACTTTTCCAACAAGTGTGTAGCTTGCTTTAAAGTCAATCGTGATGTCATAGTCATCAATAGATTTTGTCACACCACCTGTGGTTTCAATTTGAACAGGCTCTGGCATGTTTGAAAAACTTGCGACAGTTTCATAATCTTTTTTTACATAAAACAAACTGAATGCAAATGCACCAACTGCAATGATTAAAGCTAAACAGATGCTGGTTACGGCAATCAAGATTTTCTGCTTTTTTGAAAATCTTGATTTTTTTGTTTTTGATTCTTCAATCAAATCAATCAGGCTGGTTTCATTTTGGCTTGGTTTTTCAGGTTCTATGTTGTTTTTTTCTTTTCGTTTAAATAGTTTTTTGAACATTTAATTTTTCCTTATAATGCGATTATAGAAAATTGCAAGGAAATTTGTCAAATTTATTAGTTTGTTTGACAACTATGGATTTGATTTTGTATATTTGGTGTAACAAGGAGTGATTGCTATTATGATGAACATGTATAGAGAAGTGGAAAAACCACCAAGAAGAACACTAAGAGAAATTATTAAAGATAATGTTGAATTCATGAAACTTAGAATTGAAACAAGCTCAAGTCGCAGAAATAAAATGATTAAAACAATCACAAAAGAGATTAAAACTCTTGATGTGAATGATGTTGAAACAATGAAAAAAATTCATAAGCTTGTTATAAGTTATGAACTTTGTGCGGCAATGTATGGCAGAACAGTTGATGAAGAAGATATGAAACTTTTTGTTCAAAAACTTCAAGAAAATGGAACTGTTCAAGAACTTGCAGAAGACATTAAGAAAGAAATGGTTTGCTATGATTATGCAAGGGAAGCCCGAGCAAAAAAAAGTGAAAATCAAATGGGCGAAGATTTTTAATGGGGAAACAGCAATGTTTCCTTTTTTTGTGCATAATAAAAGCATCTCGATTGAGATGCTTTTTAATTGTGAATTATTCAGGTTTTTCACTAGTTTGAAGAGGGACCTGTTGGGCCCCCTGAACTGGGAGAAAGTTCGCTTTCATTCACAGGTTCAGAAATGTTAAGATTTTTAATAAGCTCATTTGGAGCTTGTGTGAAATCTTCTAAAACTGCAAGATTAATGCCTTTTGTGATACAGATTGTGAATTTATCTGTTGATTTTAATCTTCTAAAAGTGTCTGTTTCATTGCTTGGTTTAAATGAAAAACCAAGACCACTATCTCCATCATCCATGTGTACACCGGCGTCAAAAAGTTCGAAATCGCCATCAAATTTGTTAACAGCAAGGTTTGGATTTTCTGGATTTAACCAATTCTCAAATAAAGTTTTTGCTTCAGGACTAATAACAACGCCACTTGTAGGAATGATTGTTGTTCTTGGAACTCTATAAGATCTTCCTGAAAATCCCTTTTTGGTTTGTGCGACTGAACAATAGAATCTTACGTCTTTCTTAATAGAATCAAAGATAAGATCTGAATTTTCATCAACATAAATTTTTGCGTAAATCATAATACACCACCTGTGATTATTTTATCATAATTATTTAAAATAATCAATAATTTAGATTAAAAAGTTAGACTTATTTGATTGTATTATGTTATTCTTAACATAGGAGAAAACTATTTATGGATACAAATTATGGGCAGGTTACTGATAATAGAAAAAAAGCATCAAACAGTAAAGATTTTGGTGTGGGAAAAATTAATCAGATAATGAGAAAAAAAGAAAATCCTGACAAATCGAAAGTTACTGATAGACAACGAGCTGAAGAAATTGAACAATGTGTTATTGCTGCAATTAATTCAAAAAATCCATCTATTGCAGATATTTTTTATGCCGGAATTGAAGCTATTAAAGGTTGTGATCCAAATGGAGCTTTTGCTGAAATTATAACGGGGCTTTTTAATAGATTAGAGGAGTATAATAGCGGACTTAGCGAATCTAATCCACAAAAACAGGCAATACAAGAAAATATTTTAGATTCTGAGAAAATGAATGGAATCTTGTTTGAATCTTTGGTTTCACAAGGACAATATTTGGATGCGGGAGATATATTGCCAAAACTTCAAGAGAATAGTGCGAAATCATCTTCCGTAATTCAATATCATGCATTTATTGTTGGAGAAGTTGCTGCAGCTGAACAGATGGACTTATTGTCTCCAGAAGAAAAGAAGGAATATGATGATAGAATAAGGGGTCATATAAACGCATCTATAGTTTTTTTAGAAGACAAATTTAAAAAGACATATGATTTTCAAACAGGTGTTGAACTTTTAAGGTTTAAACTAACAACAAATGCAAGTATGGGTGATATTGCTAAACTTGCAAATTTGGTGTTACTTACAAGTAAAAAGTTTAACATGCAGGAAATGACATCTACATCAAAGATGGCAGACTATATTTTTGTTTTAAAATTGTCAACAGATAGCAGAGCTAAGGAAATTTTAAGTTCAATAAAAAGAGATGCATCGTTAGATATGGCAACAAAAGGTGATGACGATATTATTACTAAATCAAAAGCTTATAGAGAAATGGAAGAACCAGAAAGAGCTGCGTTTGATGAAAAAAGAAAAACTACGTATATTGAACCTGAAAAACAAGAAAATGGAAAAGAAGTGGTTCATCCAACACCACAAGAAAAAGCTGCTGCTGTTATGAAAGGAAGCTATTCTTATGCGGGAACTCTTGGTAATATTGAAGAAGCTACTTATGTGGGAGGAAACTTAGGTTATTCAGGACAGGTGCCTGATCACTGTATCACAAAAAAAGACGTTCAACTTTTTGACTCGCTTTTACAAGTTCAAATGTTTAAGTTGTTTCCACTTCAAGACCCAGCAGGTTCAAAAGATGACCCTAAAAATAGAATTATTCCAAAAGGGCTTGAAGGATTTGATGTGTCAAGAAAATTGGCAGATTTAGATTTTGAAAAAGAGATGCCAGTGTTTATGGCTGCTGTTGACGGAATGATTCGTGGAAGATTCAACACAACAAACTTTGCTGGTTCAAAAGTAAGCATGGAAGAACAGGCTCTTTTGACTGAATCACCTTATAATGATGCATTTAAGTCTATTCTTGCTGAAACAGGTGCATTTGGTTTGAATGTTGATGGAAACTCTCTTACAAATATTGCAACACTCTTTATGGAAGGTGTTGGGGATTGTAGACACCATGCACAAGTTAAACAAATTATGTTTGACAGATGGAAAGATGGAAAAATGAACACCGCATTAGATGTTGTTCAAAGTGGAAAAGGTGATGTTGATGCCGCTATGCGTAGTATTGATGTGATGTCAAGAACTGAACTTAGAACTTTCGATGTTTGTATTTACACAAATCTTGAAATGGAACAAGGGGTTGGATTCAATAGTAAAAACGGAACTATGGAAACTTGGGATAGCACATATAGACCAAAAAGAAGAGATGATGACACATTTACTCTTAGAACCCCTGTGCCTAAGAAGGATGAAAAGGGCGAACCTGTACTTGACGAAAATGGACAACAGGTTATGGAGGACCCTATGTCTAAACTTGAAGAGCATACAATGTGTATGCTTGTAACAAGAGATGAACAAGGTGGTCTTACATCTTTAAGATTTGCAGATGCATTCTATCAAGAACCAGGAAAAGGTAGTGGAGATTATGATTTGAGTTTTGCTTCTGGAGTTGAGCTTGCTGGTGCAGTTCAAGTTGACGATAAGGGGAAATATAGATTTAATCCTGGAGATATATTCTGTCATGAAAATGTTGGAAAAACTAATGGGAGAGATATAAAAGTTTCATTTGGACCAACAGCGTATGCTGGAAAGAGAGATTATGACCTTTATGGAAGATTTGAGCACGCTCAAATTTGTGGTATTGATTATGGTGCAGAACCAACAACTGACGAAATGCTTGGAAGAATTGGAGAAACACATCAAAACCATGCTGACAGAATGAAAGCAGCGACTGCTTATGCTTATGTTAGAAGATGTATTGTTAGAAACTTGATTGCAAAAAATCTTAGAGAGTCAGAAACCCTTGATATATCTCATAATATTAGAGATGCTGTTGAGTTTGATTGTAAAACCAAAAAAGTTTCAGAAATGGATGAAGCTGAAACAAAACGACTAAATATCGTTTGTAATGATTTGTCGGAAATGAGAAGTCCAAAATTCTGTGATATTTATTATAGAGTTATGGATGTTCTTGCTGGAAAGGGGCAAGAGTTAGAAAGTTTAGATGAAACTAAAATGAAAATTGTTATTGAACAAGTTTGTAATGAATGCTCGGAAGAATATTTTAAGCAAAATAATCTTGCTAATCCTGAAGAAAATAGAAGACGAGAAATTGCTTCAAGATTTAAACATATTGAAACTGCTGCTGGAAATCTTGCAGTTGATGAAAAAACTCAAACTGTGTTGCCGGAAACAAAAAAAGCATTTATTGATATGGCAACAAATTATTTAAGACTTAGTTTTCCTGAAAGTGTTGTTCAACAATTTTTGATTGGTGTTGAAAATGGACAAGAAATAGATGTTCAAAAATTTGTTGAAAATATGAGAGCAATGTCTCAAGAAAAAGAAAAAGTTGCTGAAACTTCAACTGTTGAAGCTCCAGCTGGTCCAAAACTTTCGGTTAAAGAAATGGTTGACCAAATTATGCAAGACCCAACGTTTTTTGCTAAAATTTCAACAGAAGATTTTGCAAATGACCCACTTAAATTATTAAATACAGTTATGGATAGTGTTTCTGAATTAGAAGGTATACCTGGGGTTGTTATAGATTATGCAACAATCAATGCTGCAATTGATGCAAAAAGACAAGAGATTGATAGAGCAATTCAAAGAGAAGAAGAGGCTGCAAGGGCTGCAGCAAATGCACAGCAGGCAGGAATTGATGCTGAAAATGCTATGCGAGAAGGTGAAGCTGCTTTAGGAGTGGGGGTGTAGGAAATGCCAATTAAAAATTTAGATGATTTTGAAGTTTCTGAAGAAGAAGTTAAAGAACTTCAAGCTCAAGAAACTGCTCCACTTGCTGAAGGTGCAACTGTTGAAAAAATTGACCTTAGTGCAGTCAAAAAAGAAAGAGATAGAGAATCTTTCTATAACACGGTTGAATCGCTTCTTAATGATGTTGATTTTGCAAATAAGTGCAAAAAATATCTTAAAATAAAAGAAGACGAAAAAACAGGTAAAACTGAATAAATAAAAAAAGCAACTTAGGTTTTTCTAGGTTGCTTTTTATTTTGAATTTATGATTGAGATTTTTGTGACACTGGAGCTGGAATGGTGATTCCTGCAAATGGTTTTGATGTTAAATCTTCAGAGAAATAGAACTTGTTTATGTCGATTGGCATGTCTGGATGATTGACATTAAACTGCATTGCAGAAAGCCCACCAGCCACGTCAATTTTATACTTTTTTCCATCAAGTGTGATGATGTTGTAAAAGTGACGCATTTTTGTTATTTGGTCGGTGTGAACAGGCTCTTTGTTTGTGTTTAAACCATTGAAATTATCGTAAAATGGCTCGATAGATTCAACAATTTCACACTCAAACCCTAAGTCTAAACCAATTCTTGCAAGCTCGTGTGCAAACATGATGCAGGTTCCCATTTTTGCTGTGTATAAAGATGGAAAAATATTGAGATGACGATTTCTGTCATCACTGATTGCCATTGGAAGTGAACAGCAAAAAGCACCAGGTTGATACTCTCTGCCAAGTTGGTCACGTGCATAGGTTTTAAAGTCTTCTGCGTAGCTGTAGTCATAAATAAATGGCATGACGTTTTCAGTGGAAACGCCGTCGAGCATAGCAGTTTCTTCAATGCTTAAGTTGTTGAAAAAATAATCGACAACAAACTTTAATTGCTCATAAACGGTTGGTTTTTGCAAGGCAAAATCTAATATCACTTGTCGTCTTGCGTTGTTGAACATAAAGACTTGTTGAAGGTCAAAAAAATCTAGGTCTTTAATTTTCATATTGCGTTTTCCTTGAATGAGATAATGCTGATATTGTACACCTAAATTTGTGTTTTGTAAATAGGCAAAAAGTACATATATTTTTGATGAGAAGAATATAAATTCTTTATATTCTTAATTTTAAAAATATAACTAAAAGGCTATTGACACCAAGGGTTGTTTTTGGTATAATAATGCCAGGAGGAAAACAAATATGGCAAACAAACGTACACCAGGTAGAGTAGCACATTTATACGCACTCATGGCTTGGAATGATAAATATACAAGGGAACAAGCAGAAGCTTTTGTTGACAGCACACCATACGCTGAACTCAACAACACAACTTGGGCTGAAACTTCAGTTGAAGCTGCTGTTAAGGGTATCATCGAAAAAATTGGTGTTCCAGCAGAAGTTGGTCCTGAATCAGACTATTCAGCATATAAAATGGTTGGTGCTGATGAAGTTTATGATGCAGTAATCGAAATCTTGGTTGAAATCCATGATAAATGGGTTGCAGAAAACGCAAAGAAATATGACAGGGGAAATGAAGCAAAGAGTGAAAAGAACTTATATCAACACACTCCAACAGCTTTGATTGGTCTTGATGAAGTTTCTAAAGACTTAATGTTCTTGGCTCCATTCCTTGAAGAAATGGGTCTTAATGCAGGTGAAATGGATTTGGTTCCATATGGTGCATTTAAGCCAAGCGAAGAAATCGCTGCAGCTTATCAAAGATATGTTGCAAAATATATGGAAGAAAACAAAATCTATTCAACTCCAGACCTTTCTGAACATATCAAAGCTTGCATCAAAGGTGGCTATGCTCCACTTGCTCCAGTTTCAGAAATGGCTGAAAAGAGAGCTGCTTACATGATGGCAAGAACAGATTTGCTTACAGAAGCTGTTAAAGCAAAATCTCCAGAAGTTTTTGGAAAACTTCCAGCAACTTCTCAACCACAATAAGCATAAATTAAACAAAATTAAGACGGCGTGAAAACGTCGTCTTTTTTGCTGGTTTTGAATTTATTTGGGGTGATAGAATTTTTTGCGTAATTATTTACTAATTTATTGATTTGTGATATAATGTTATCATACAAAATGTGGGGTGAAAATGTTTAATATTGATTTAAATGTTAAAGGAAGAAAGCCAAAAGATATGTATGATGAAGACATAGCTTATTTTTATGGTCTTTTGTTTTCTGACGACAAAAAAATGGCTGAATCAGTTAAATATTTTTACAACATGATTAAAAATGATAAAGCTAATGCAACAATCGGAACAGTGTTTAAATATTCAAATGAAAACTTGAGAGAATTGTTTTCAAAAATCAGTGTGAACGGAAAGAAAGTTTTGACTGTTGGGTCTTCTGGTGACCAGCTTTTAAATGCGTTGTTTTATGGTGCAAAACAGGTTGATTTGATTGACGCAAACATTTTTTCAAGACCATTTATTGAACTTAAAATTGCAGCAATTAAAGAACTTGAACTTAGAGAATTTCTTGACTGTTTTAAAACTATCAACATTTCAGAATCACAGTTTTTGGAAAATTATCAAAGGTTTTCACATCATTTGCCTGACGATATGAAATATTTTTGGGATAATGTGTTTCTTGATGGAATGGCAGGCAGACTTTCAAACATTATTGGAACATTTAATGGTGGAATTTCAAGTCGTGGAAGTGTGTTTTATAATGATGAGAAGTTGTTTGAAGCACTTAAAGAAAAACTTCTTGCAAATGACTATCAAATCAGTTTTATAAATGCTGAGCTTGGTGACTTTTCAAAAAAGGCAAATGGGGAATATGATTTGATTTTGCTTTCAAATATCATTGATTATTTTTCATCAGCCAAGGAAGAAAAGTATTTTAAAAAAGTAATTAAAAACCTTTATGAAGACAATTTGAAGCTAGATGGACTTCTTCAAATTACAAGCAGTTTAACTCAGAGAAACGAAGCTTATCGAATTATGAGTGAACTTGGGCTTGACTATTTTAGAGTTGAAAATGGTGGGTTTGATTACCATGATGCAATCATGGTTAAAAAGCCATCGCAAGAAACATTTGAAAAATAATTTGCATGAAAAAAGCAGTGGGGAAACCACTGCTTTTATTTTATTATCTTAAAATGATTGTTGTGCTTGTTGGGCAGATTTCGTCGCCTTCAGACAAAACAATTTCTTGACCATGTTTATATTCTTGAACATAGTTGCCAATTCTGATATTGAAAACAGAAGTCGCATCATTTGATGAAAGAACTGTCCATTTGCCTGGTTTGATTCCACCTTTGCCAACGTGCATTTTGTTTCTTGGCTTAATAATGATATCACCTTGAATGTATGTGATGTTATCATTTCCTTTTTCGTCAACGATTGTTGCTTCAGGTGTGTATCTAACACCGTGTTTAATCACAACTTCGTCAACTTCACGAGTTTTTTCTTCAGCACGAATTTTTGCTTTTTTGATTGTTCCGATAATTGAACCGAGAATTGTCAATGCAATTACGCCAATTATTACGCCACCAATAATGTAATCTACCATATTTTCCTCCAAGGTAATCTTTTAACTAAATTTAATATATCACACAAGTTTTTTATTTTGCAAGTGAATTTGGCTCAATAGTTTAAATTTTTAACAAAGAATTTGCTTTTTGGTCGGTTTAATTGTTTTAAAAGTTCAAATTGGCAAGAAGCAAGTTTTGTTCGGCGAATTTGATAGCTTCCAAGATTTTTGTTTGTGTAGGCAAGCCTTCCATTATATTTGCAATTTTCACAGGTTGTTTTAGTGACTGCTTTATAAGGGCAGTGGGCAAATGTCATGAGTGGAAAATCACCAGACTCAAAAGCAATTAAGTTGTTTTTGTTTATGAAACTTTCATCAGCTTCAATGCTTGCGCAAATGGTTGTTATTTGAAGGTTGTTTAAGCATTTTATTGCATAATTGTTTTTGATGTTTGCAAGTGGCGAAGCAATAATTTTGTGACCAAAACTATTAAAGTTAAATGCTCCGATATTGCCTGCATAAAGTGTGGTTTTTGGCAAGTGCTTCAAAATGGTTTCAAAAAATTTTGTGTCATTTGCGTCTAAAATTGTTGGAACATAAAGTGCAAATTGGTCTTTTAAAATTTCACAAACTTTTGAAATATCATCAGCATTATAAACTTCTGGGTGATAGACATAAATTATGCTTTCTTCTGGTTTGAAGTTTGCCGGAAGTTTATTCAAGATGATTATGTTTGTTGGGTTTGAAACAATATTTTTTGAAACGATTTCTTCAAAATGTTTTTGATTGAAGACAGCGTTTATTTGTGTTTCGTTTGAGTTGATGATTTCTTCTTCAAGCTTTGAAATAATTTGTCTTCTTGCTTCGTTGAGTTTGCTTTTTGGAAGGAATATGCCGTCGGTTTCTAAGCTTATTGAGTTTAAAACAAAATCGGTGTCAGAAAGCTTTTCAAACTGTGATTTGAAGTCATTTTCTGAAACTGGTGATTTTGTGGCTTTTTCAAGAATATAATCACTTTCATAATGTGTGCTTATGCCATTAGATGTGGCTGTTATTTTGAGTGGGCTGCCGGCAAATGCTTTTATTTTGGCATTTAATTCTATTTTTCTTTGATTTTTTAAGCATTTATTTTCATTTTTAAAACACTGTGTTAAATGCACGTCAAGACCAGCAGAAAAGTTGTTTTTTGTGAAGATGACATAGTCACCATTTTTGTCTATTTCAACATTTCCAACGCCAAGAGATGCGACTTGGGTTTTTGTTTTTGAATTGATGATTTTGAGCCCATCACCTTCAGAAATTTCAGTTTTCAAAGCAAGAGTGGCTTTGATTAAGCCATTCTTGAAAGGCTCAACCTTTTTGACGGTTCCGATTTTGATGCCAATATGGTTTTGATAGTCTGGGAAAATCACAGGCTCGTTTTTTGTTTTTTCAAGGTAAGCATTTTTGTTGTAGTCACCACGAGAGTATGAAATTTTAAGCTCATTTTCAGCTTGTTTCAAAAACTCTTTTGAAAGGGAAGATGTTTTTAAAATCTCAATGGCATCACGATAGATTTTGGTGGCAGTTGCTGTGTAGCCTGCGTGACGCATTCTGCCTTCAATTTTGAAGCTTGTGACACCTGCGTCAATCAATGTTTCAAGATTTTCAAGAAGTGACAAATCTCTTGTGCTGAGATAATATGCTTCTTTTTGGTTTAAATTGTTTTCGTAAGGAAGTCTGCAAAGCTGCAAGCATTTGCCTTCATTTCCACTTGCGTTCTTTTCGAGAGAGCTTAAGTAGCAATTTCCAGAAAAGGCAACACAAAGTGCACCTTGAACAAAATATTCAATTTCAAGATTTGTGTTGTTTTTGATTTGTTTGATGTCTTCAAGTGTGGCTTCACGAGAAAGCACGATTCGTGAAAAACCAAGCTTTTCTGCAATTTTTGCACCGTTTAGGTTGTGAATGCCCATTTGTGTACTGGCATGAAGTGTGATGCCGTCAAATGAGTTTTTAAGAAGGTGGGCAACGCCAAGGTCTTGAACAATGAATGCGTCAACTTTTGCCTTTGTCAAAGTTTTAATCATTTCTAAAAACCTGTCAAAATCAGCATCTTCTAAAAGTGTGTTTACAGTTACATAAACCTTAACGCCAAATTTGTGGGCGTATCTCACAAAATCACGAATATTTTGCACAGTAAAATTTTGGGCTTTCATTCGAGCATTAAACTCTGAAAGTCCGAGATAAACAGCGTTTGCGCCTGCGTTTATGTCAGCATAAAAACATTCAATGCTTCCGGCAGGGGAAAGAATTTCAAGTTCGTTGAAGTTTATATTTTTCATAGTCTATTAAAAAATGATACAAGTGCTTGTATCATTTTTGTTTCCATTATAATTTTCCAAGTTCTTTGAGTTTTTCAACTGCGAGATTGTAACAATGTTCGATTGTTTGTGGAATGGTCATGTCTGTATTGTCAACCAAGATTGAATCGTGTGTTAAAACCATTTTTGAAAATTCACGATGAGTGTCGCTATAGTCACGTTTTTGAAGACTTGCAAGCACTTCGTCGTAGGTTGTTTCAACGCCACGTCTATAGTCGTCTTGAAGACGTCTGTTTGCACGACATTCAATTTTTGCGTCTAAGAAGAACTTTACGTCTGCATTTGGAAGAACTTCGCTTGTGATGTTTCTTCCGTCAATGATGCAGTCATAGTTTTCAGCAAATGTTCTGCTGATTGCTGTCATACGTTCCATAGCTTCTGGGTATCTAGCAACTTTTGATGCCATTGCACCCATTTTTTCAGTTCTGATTTCTTTTGAAACATCTTGACGATTTAAAAGGGTGATTTGTTTGTCACCTTCAAATTCAACCTTAACTTCAAAAGTTTTGATATATTTATCAATGATGTCTTGAGTGAACTCTTCAATGTTAAGTCTTGCAAAGTAGAGCCCCATAGCCCTAAGTATTGCACCTGTGTCTAAATGTTTTAAATTTAATTTTTTTGCGAGACCCCTGCAGAGTTCGCCTTTGCCACTTCCTGCGTAGCCGTCAACTGCGATATTTATCATAAGTTTATCTCCTTCGATAGTTTAATTGTACATACTTATAAAATTATTGTCAAATCAAGATTTTAAATATTGACAAAAATTGCTCAAAAATAGATAATATTTGTATGAAAATATTAGAGAAATTGAAGAAAATGTTTATTTCTTTTGAAAATATGGTGACAAAAGAACATTCTTGCATTTCATGTTCAAAAGAAATTCTTGATGGAAGTGAGTTTCAGCTTTGTGAAAATTGTTTGAAGAATTTGGATAGTATTGATGGTGAAACTTGCTCAAAGTGTGGCGACAGGCTTAAAGATGGAATTCTTCGCTGTGAGTATTGCGAAGGGTTTGGCTATGAGTTTGATTCAAACAGGTCTGTTTGTTATTACACAGATGTTTCGTCAAAGATTGTCAAAGGGCTTAAATATGGTGGAAGAAAATATTATGCAAAACATATTGCAAGGCTCATGACAAAAGATAAGAAGTTTTTTGAAAAATTTGATTTAATCACATATGTTCCAGTGGGAAAGAAAAGACTTCGCTCTCGTGGGTTTAATCAAGCTGAAGAAATTGCAAATGAAATTTCTAAGCTGGTGAACATTCCTGCTGTGTCGTTGCTTTCAAAGACCATTGAAAACAAAAACCAAGCAAAACTTTCTCAAAAAGAAAGACTTGAAAATTTGAAGGGAACTTTTGATATCGACACTTCAAATAAGGACAAAATTAAAGGCAAAAAGATTTTGATTGTTGATGATGTTTTCACAACAGGTGCAACGCTCAGTGAATGCGCAAAGGTGTTGAAATCTCAAAAACCAAAGACGGTTTGCTCAATCACTTTTGCAAAAACTAGGTTTAATTCGATAAATTAAGCAATTTTTTGCTAAAATTTTGGGCTACTAACAAAAATAAAATAATACTAAACTTTACATTTGCGTTAAAATAATGTAATATACTATTGACTTAGAACTACAAGGGGAAATTATGGGGTTATTTGCTGCAATTAAAAATTTCGACAATAATAAAAGTTTAAAGAAACTTGAAAAGATTGCTTCAAAGGTTGAAGCACTTGCTGAAAAGTATGAGAAAATGTCTGACGAAAAGCTTAAAAAGCAAACAGATGTTTTGAAAGATAGATTTAAAAATGGTGAAACTCTTGACGAACTTCTTCCAGATGCGTTTGCTGTTGTTCGTGAAGCGTCAACTAGAGTTTTGAAAATGCGTCACTTCCACGTTCAAATTCTTGGTGGTATTGTTTTGCACCAAGGAAGAATTGCTGAAATGCGTACTGGTGAAGGTAAAACTCTTGTTTCAACACTTCCAGCGTATCTTAACGCTCTTTCAGGAAAGCCAGTTCATATTGTGACTGTTAACGAATATCTTGCAAAGCGTGACGCTGAATGGATGGGCAAGGTTCATAGATTTTTGGGACTTTCAGTTGGTTTTGTTTATTCAGGACAAATGCCAGATGAAAAGAAAAAGGCTTATGAATGCGATATCACATATGGCACAAACAGCGAGTTTGGTTTTGATTATCTTCGTGATAATATGTGCACAAAAAAATCAGATATGATGGGCAGGGGACTTGAATTTGCAATCGTCGACGAAGTTGACTCGATTTTGATTGATGAAGCAAGAACTCCACTTATCATTTCAGGTCCTTCTGGAGAATCTTCAGACCAATATGTGACAGCTGCGAAATTTGCAAAGTCACTTAAAGCTGAAGATGTTGAAATTGATGAAAAACAAAAAACAATCCACTTGACTGAAGACGGTGTTGCAAAAGCTGAAAGATATTATCGCATCGACAACCTTTCTGACGTTGAAAACACAGATATCAACCACAACATCAACAACGCTATTCGTGCAAGATTTATCATGCACAAAGACGAAGACTATATCATTCGTGATGGCGAAGTTTTGATTGTTGATGAGTTTACTGGTCGTATCATGATTGGCCGTAGATATAGCGACGGCTTGCATCAGGCGATTGAAGCAAAAGAAAATGTTAAAATTAAAGGTGAAAACAAAACACTTGCAACTGTAACTTTCCAAAACTTCTTCAAGCTTTACACAAAAATTTCAGGTATGACTGGTACAGCAAAAACTGAAGAAGGCGAATTTAGAGAAATTTATGGTCTTGACGTTGTGACCATTCCAACAAACATTCCAGTTAAAAGAATTGATGAAAATGATATTTTCTTCTTCTCACATGAAGCAAAAATTAAGGCAATTTGTGAAGATATTAAAGAAACTCATAACACAAACAGGCCTGTGCTTGTTGGTACGCTTTCAGTTGCTAAGTCTGAAGAACTTTCAAAAGCACTTACAAGACTTGGTGTAAAGCACAATGTTTTGAACGCAAAAAACCACTTAAGAGAAGCTGAAATCATCGCTCAAGCCGGTAAGCTTGGTGCTGTCACCATCGCAACAAACATGGCTGGTCGTGGAACCGATATTTTGCTCGGTGGAAACAGCGAATTCATGGCAAAGCAAGAGCTTAAAAAGAAAGGCTATGAAGAATATGATATTGATATTGCTGCATCATTCTTCCCAGTTGAAAATGAACAGCAACAACAAGCTCGTGAAGAATATTTCAAACTCAAAGAAAAATTCGACGAAGTTGTAAAAAAAGAAAAACAAGAAGTTATTGAACTTGGTGGCCTTAGAATTATTGGTACAGAAAGACACGAATCAAGACGTATTGACAACCAGCTTCGTGGTCGTGCCGGACGTCAAGGTGACCCTGGTGCTTCAGTGTTCTATATCTCTGCTGATGATGACCTTGCTCGTGTCTTTGGAAGTGAGAGAATGAAGAAAATGGCTGATTTCTTCAAGCTTGAAGATGCGTCAATCAACTATAAATTCTTCTCAAGAAGCATTGAAAATGCACAAAAGAAAGTTGAAGGTTATCACTATTCAATCAGAAAGAACGTTGTTGAATATGACAATGTTTTAAACCGTCAAAGAGAAGAAGTTTATGTTGAACGTAACAGAATTTTAAATGGCGAAAGCATGCACGAAAAGATTCTCAGCATGATTAAAGACGTTGTTGATGATGTGGTTGGTGAGTTTTCAAACTTCTCAAAACCAGAACAAGTTGATATCGAAGCATTCAACAAAGCACTCGAAAAACGTTTGCTTGATGCCGAAACAAACTTCATCACATTAAATATTCTTTCAGATTACACAATAGATGAAATTAAGGGTGAAATCTTGAAGCGTGCAACAGCAAGATATGAACTTAGAAAAGCTGGTTATGAAAAACAAGGCATCAACTTTGAAGCTGTTGAAAGAGATGTGCTTCTTCGTATTTTGGATAGAAAATGGATTGACCATATTGACAATATGGACAACCTTAGAACAGGTATTGGGCTTCGCGGCTATGGCAACAAAAACCCAATCACAGTTTATCAAGCTGAAGGTTTTGAAATGTTTGATTACATGATTGAAAACATGAGAAAAGACGTTGCAAACTTCATGATGGGAATCAATATTCAAATTGGTGTTTCACCAGAACAAATTGTTAAAATGCGACAAGCAAAAGCTGCTCAAATGAAAACAAATCAAGCAGGTGGCGCTCCAGCTGGTCCAATTACAAAGAAAAAGGAAATCAGCAGAAATGCTCCATGTCCTTGTGGAAGTGGAAAAAAATACAAACAATGCTGTGGTAAATAGCTGTCAAAAATCACGCACACTACTTTGAAATATTCAAAAACTCGCACAGTCATTTAGAGTTTACTAAACTCCTGTGTGAGTTTTTTCTATTTCTTGTATTGCACGCAATTTTTGACTGTTATTATTGCTTGTTTTTAGTGATGAGATTTTCATCACTTTTTTTATTTAAATATTTTTTAAATATTTTATTTTTTATTTTTGAGTTTTTTAAACCTATTTTGTTTGCGAAAAAGAAGCCCAGTGTGATAATATTATGTTGAGATTATTTTGGGGGATTTTATGTTAGTTAATAATGTAAATGGTGAAGCAGTTGGTGCTTCAATGGTGCGTGATTCTGAATTTTATATTGAACTTGCAAAGTTTGTTCAGGCATACACCGTGATTATTGGTAATCCTAATGAATTTTTAGCTGAAGTTGGCGAGCCTTCAATTGACGAGAAAAAGGGTCGTGTCACTTGGGGACAACTTGTGAAAATTATCACAACTTGCGACTTCGGTTTTTTGACTGTGCCAACAGAAGTTGACCTTAAAGTTTTTTATAACTATGCTCTTGAAATTGGTTCACTTGATTCGGTAAATCAAAAGATTGCAACCGTGAGTGATATTGCCGAAGCTCAAAAGCATTATTACAATTTTGTTGACAAGGCAAAAGACAAGGCAGAAACTGAATATCAAAAGCAACACAGAATTTACGAAAATCGTGAAAGTGAAATGAGAAATGCCGACAACGAGCTTTCAAAACTTAAGGGCGTGTGCGTGTTTGCATATATCATGATGCTCTTTTCGGTTACAGTTTCTGTTTTTGGAATCATCAGTTGTCTTGCAAACAATATTGTCGCTCGAACAGTTGGAAGTTTTATTCCTGTTTGGGAAGAGCAATATGTTGGTGCGATTATTTTGATTGTGTTTGGTGCACTTTTATTTTTCTTATTTGACAAACTTCATGAAAAGTTTAAAAGAAAGCATTTCCACTTAGTTCAAGCAACAGAAACAATTTTCACTCGTGGAAATGAAAGCTATGAAAATGAAATTTATTTAAAGCGCAAACTCAACAATTTAACAAAACAACTCAAAATTGTTCAAGCTGAGCTTAATGACAAGCATAAAAAGTTTGACGTTCAAGAAAACATCAACAGACTTAAAGCAACAAACAAATATTATCAAAAGTATGCTGAAAATGAAGAAACATTTGCTTCAACAGTTGAAACTTCTGCAAAGAGTGTTGATGACGAAAAGAACTTAAGACCAGAAGATTTTGCTCCAGTTGTGCTCACTCGTGAACAAGAAGAAAACCTTCGTCGTGTTGGAAAGCAAGCTATTACCCTTGAAGGTCAATATGACTTAGAAGCATATAAAGAAAAATTTGAAAAATCTAGAGAAAAAGAAGTTAAACAAGAAAAGCAAGAAGAAGTTAAGCAAGAAAAACAAGAAGAGCAAGCAGAGCAGACAAAGAGAGCTCAAGAAGAACAGAGAGAATTTACTGAAGCTCAACTTAAAATGCAAGAACAAGAACTTCTTGATTCAATTGATTACATTAAAGAAATTCTTGGCTTTTCGAATGATGATGAGCTCGAAAAATCACAATAAATTTGTTATGATTTTATTATCAAAAGGTATTCCATTTTGAGAAATAGTGTGGTATAATGATATCACTAGATAAGCAAGCAAAATGATACTAAGGAGGTGTTTTATGCCTGGCGATGAAAAAGGTTCTGGCGGTGGCGGCGGAGATTCAAGATATTCAAGCCATCCAGCGTTTAAGTATATCTTAACAAACACTGATGAAAAACCAGAGATTTATTATAACGCGTGTGCCTATGCAGCACTATATAATCGTATTAAAGGTAATTTGATGAAAATTAAGCCGAATGCAGATTCGACTGCTTTTGACGTTGAAATTAACCAAATTATCAGAGAAAGGCTTGGTGGCTCACGTGCTGAAGCTGAAGCATTCTTGAAAGAACTTGGATATACCGGCATGTTTAAAATGTATGATGACGGTGTTATCAATTCCGACACAAGAAAGGCCATTAAAGAAAGAGATTTCGACTATGTTGGTTCAATTGACAACTTCTTAAGAAATATGGATATTTACATGGCGAAGGCAATTGAGCTTTCTGATGCTTGTGGAAAAACTGACGATATGATGGGTTATGATGATATCGTTAAGATTCTTGCAATGAAGAGAGAAAACTCTGATAAGATGTTCTATATGCAAAACCGTAAGCTTCTTGGAAACGACGGTTATGGTGGTAAGGCGGCTGGCCCTATCACAAAAGCCGTTATGAAAGCTGAAAGAAGAATCGAAAACATGAAAAAAACTCGCAGACTTCATGTTTGGAAAACCATTGGCTTTGCAGCTCTCACAGTTGGTGCAGGTGTGCTTACTGGTGGTCTTGGATTCACAGCTCTCGGTCTTGGTGGACAAATCTTAGGTGGTATGTTTGGTGTGCTTTACACTGGTGGTGCAGGTGGTCTTGTTGGTGCAGCTGTTGGAACAGTTGCTGCAGGCTCACTCACAACATGGAGCTTTGGAAGGTCTTGGGGACACGCAAGAGAATACGTTAGAAAAAGAAAAGAATATAACGACTACATGCGTTCAACAGGCAAGAAATATCAAGATATTGATAGTGATGACTTTGAACACATGGGTTACAGAGAACTCAAAAGAAGACAAAAAGAAGAACTTGCTATTGCAGACTTTTATAAAAACTATGCAGAGGGCAAAGTTCAAACCAAAAAGAAAAAAGAAAGTTATGATGCGATTGACTACGTTCAACCAAAATATAGAAAAGTTTTCTTGAAATATATTGAAAACCAAGTTGAAGTTTTGGGTGAAAAGGGTAGAAGCGCAAAAACACTCTTTACAAACGCAAAACGTCACAGATTTGTTTATGCTGATGCAAGTGCGATGAAGCCAAACGAAGTTGGTTTTAGAAAACTTGAAACAATTATTGACAAGGGTTCTATCAGAAAATATCACAAATCTGAACTTACTGCTGATGAAGTTTATTTGAACTATGCAGATGTTTCTGACCCAAAATCAAGACTTCACGCAGATATGATTGCAAACCACAAAGGTTATGACAACTCACTTCAATATCTTCTTGGAAACTTGAAAGAAGCTGCTGCTTATGAATCAAAATTCACAGAAGCTCACATGCAAAATGAATATGGCAAAGTTATGAAGGTTTTTGCTGATAACTTTAATCCAGCTTTTGCAAGCACTGTTTTTGGTGAAGCATTCACAACAAACACAGTTTCAAACGCAAGAGATATTTTAGGCGATGAAAATGTTAAGAAAATGTTTGAAACCACAGGAACAAGCTATAATCAAGCATATATTGAAGGTATGCTTAAATACTTGGAAATGGAATCAAGCAGACCAATCAATTTTGGAAGCGACTATACTGGTGGAAGATTCACATCTATCGATAGTTCTGTTGGTGTTAGTGCTATCAACCAAATTGTTATGAATGAAGATAGTTTGAGAAATGGTTGTAAAACAATTTATCCAGAAATTGGCGACACAGCTGATGCGATTATTGCAAGCATTTTAGACTCAACAAAAACAAGAACAGAACTTGAAGCAATTAGGGGAACAATTGACACAACATTTGGAACAACAAATCCTAAGGTTGCAAGATATTTAAAACTCATGCTTGATAAGAAAAAGAGTGCAAAAACATTCTCTGAAGACGAGATTAAAGCGAAAGCTCCAACAGCTGGTTTGACACTCACTGCAGCTCAAGTGAATGATTATAACTCAATTGTTACAAGAATTAAGAATTTAACTTTGAAAGCTGATATTGACAAGCTTTATAAAGATATTTCAAAATTAGACGATACAGCATTTGGTGGTGTAAAAAGTAAACTTGAAACAGCTCTTGAAGACCAAATTCATGCTTTGCATTTGGCTGAAAATAACTCAATTAATGAAAAAGCTATGGGTGCTGTTCAAAGGGGAAGCAATAAAGAATTTACAGATTATTTGCAACAAATCAAAGAACTTAGCAAAATCACAGAAGATGAAACTTATGACAAGATTCAAACTCTTCTTGAAAACATTAACTACTTAGATTTGAACCAAGATTTGAAAAATTATTTGCTTTTGAAACTCAAACAAAGAGTTACTGAACTCTTCTTGAAAGAGAGTGGTTTGGATAAATATAAAACCACAGGTGAAGGTTCAGAATCTCTTAACCATATCAGAAAGTATTTGCGTCTTGCAAATGCTTATCAAACAACTGGCATTATTGATAAGGCTCAACTTTATGACATTATCAATATGATGAACCCTAATATTAAGGTTGTTGTTGAAAATGATTTATTCTATGCTAAACTTGATTATTTCTCAGATGAAGCAAAAATTAAATCACTTAAAAACTTAACAACAAGTGGTTTCTCTGGTTCAGGTCTACAAGAATATTTTGCAATGGGAACAACTGAAACTAATGAACTTAAAGAAAAGGTTGAAAGAGTGACACAAGCAGCTAAATTTAAAGAAGCAACCGCATTCAACTATGCTGGTTCAAGAATCAAACCTGTTGAAGAAGAAGGCAAGGCAATTTCTCTTGTTTACTTCGGCAAAAAGAGAGATGGTTCAGACCCACTTAACGGTGTTCTTGCTGGTATTACTGCTCTTAGAGATAAGGCAAGCACTTCTGACTTTTCAAGATATTTGAGCACAACTCCACCTGATGCTGCACTCAAAACTGGTTATTTCGACCAATTAAAAACATTATATAGCAACATTATGGCGATTACTGATGTGAATGACAAATATGCTGCGCTCATGATTTTGAAAAATGAAATCTTGACACACTTCATGCATTTCTCAGTTGCTTATCTTGGAAAATATGGCGCAAAACCTGGTATGTATCAAAACGCTATTCTTGCTGGTGGTGTTGCTGCAACTTATCCTGCAGACGCTGCAAAATATTGGACAGACGCAACAAATCCTGATTTTGGTGGTCTTATTTCTAAAATTGATAGCGACCTTAGCACACTTAGCACATCTGTTACTTATGAACGCTGTGCTGAATACAAGCACATTGGTCGTGCAAAAGCTTTTGTTGATAAATGTACAAGCGCTACAATTGACCAAGCTCTTACAACTGGTGAAAGAACATTCAGTGCTTAATGCAAAATTTAAAAAGCCATGGCGAAAGCCTGGCTTTTTTTGTGAAATAAAAAGGCGATTTTCTGGCGAGTTTGTGAGTTGTTTGTTTTAAAAATGAGATATAATATCTTTATTTTCATTCTTAATTGACATTTTTGTTTGTTTGTGCTATTTTTTATATATTATTGATATTAGGAGATACGACTATGCATTGGAGTGAAAGATTAGCAGATAAGATTATTGCAAGAAATCCAAATAAGGAAGTTTATGTTGTTGCTGGTGGTGGTAGCCCTTCTGGAAGTATTCATATTGGAAACTTCAGAGATATGGCACTTCCATATTTTGTGGCAAGAGCATTGCAACTTAAAGGCAAAAAAGTTAGATTTATTTATTCATGTGACGACTTTGACAGACTTAGAAAAGTTCCTGTTAACGTTTCAAAGGTTGTTGATGGCTATGAAAAATATATTGGCTGCCCATATAATTTGATTCCAAACCCATTTGGCACTGAAGAAAAGAGCTATGGTGAATATTTTGAAAAAGAATTCATGGACGCTGTTGCTGATATTGGCATTGAAGTTGAATATATTTCTCAAACAAAAGAATATATGTCAGGAAGATATGTTCCACAAATTATTCACTCTCTTGAAAAGAGAAAAGAAATTTATGATATTTTGATGAGATTCAAATCTCAAGAAGCAAACGATGAAGATAGAGAAAAATATTATCCAATCGCTGTGTATTGCTCAAACTGTTCAAAAGACTTAACCACTGTTGAAAGCTATGATGAAAAAACACACATGGTGACATATACTTGTAAAGATTGTGGAAAACACGAAACTGTTTCAGTTGATGAATATTTCAAGATTAAGCTTTCTTGGAAAATTGACTGGCCAATGCGTTGGCAAGCAGAAGGTGTTGATTTTGAACCAGGTGGCATTGACCACGCAACACCAGGTGGAAGCTATGATGTTTCATCTGACATTTCAAGAGAAATCTTTGGTTTTGAACCACCAATCTTCCAAGGTTATGGTTGGCTTGGCTTTGCTGGTGTTTCAAGCATGCACTCATCAAGTGGCATCAACATCACACCTGCAGGCGTTTTGAAATTCTACACACCAGAAATCATTCGTTGGCTCTTTGCTAAATATGAGCCAGAAGATGCTTACAACTTCTATTTTGATGACACAATCATTCGTCACTACTCAGAATTTGACAAAGGTCTTAAAGCATACCTTGAAGGAACAGCTGATGACTTTACAAAGTCACTTTTTGACGTTTGTTTGATTGAAGGAAAAGAGTATCAAAACGAAACATCATTCAGCACAATCGCAAGCCTTGCTCCAATCGTTAACTTCAACCACGACAGTTTGGTTAAAGCAGTTAAAAAACTTGACCTTGAATGGACACCAAGAGCTGATGAAAGATTTGAAAAGGCAACATATTTCATCAACACTTATCAACCAGAAAAGCTCTTCAAACTTTTGGAAGCAAAGAATGAAGAATATATTTCTTCACTCACTGAAATTGATAAAGATGTTGTTCGCAAACTTCACGATTATCTTGCATCTCAAGATGAAGTTAAAGACAAAGAAGTTCAACAATTCATTTATGACACAGTGAACAATCCAAACCTTACAAAGAAAGAAAATATGGCTATTCAACAAAAATACTTCAAGATTTTCTATAACTTGTTGTTTGGAACAGATGCTGGCCCAAGACTTTACTTGTTCTTTGCTGCAACTGACAAAAACACATATATTGAACTTTTAAATGTTTAATTTTAATTAAAAATTTGAAGCCTTGAGTTAATCTCAAGGCTTTTTTGTTTGAAAAATTAATTTTATTTTATATAATTGGTTTAGGTGGTGAAATTTATGGCAAAAATTATGGTAGCATCTGACTTTCATGGTTCTCTTATAGCACTTCAAAAAACTTTAGATTTGTTTCGTGAGCATCAAGCTGACAAACTCATTATTCTCGGTGACACTTTTGGCACTGACGCTGAAGAAATGGTTGAACTTTTGAACGGGATTTCAAACAGGCTTACCATTGTGAAAGGGAACAATGACTGGTATTTCGAACCAGAAAATGCAAAATTTAAGCTGTTTAATGAAACATATGAAAACATCAATGGAAAAATTGCTTATCTTTGTCATGGTCACAAACTCAATGATATGTATTTAGAAGGTTATGGTGCAAAAATTGTCATGATTGGGCATGTGCATCGTCCAATACTTCAAAAAAATGGAGATATTATTTTTATGTGTCCAGGTTCAATGGCAAGACCAAGGTATGGCACAGAAAAGTGTTATGCTTTGATTGATGAAAAAACCATTAAAATTCTGACAGAAGATGGCGAAATTTATGATGAAATGGACTATTAAAAATCAAAAAAAATTTAAAAAAAATAAAAAAAATTAAAATTTAATATTTTTCAAACATAACTATTTACAAAAATTTTTTTTTGTTTATAATAATAGTTATACAAACAATATAATTTTTTTTTATATTTTACATAAACATTATTTATAAAAGGAGTTTCTATGGCACGTAAAGTTTATACTGTTGAATTTGATGATGTTAATCTTGCTAGCACAGCTGGTTCAAAAGCTTCAAAAGTTATTGCATCTGAAGCTGAAAAAGAAGTTGAAAACTATGGTATTGTTGAAATCAACAACAATTCTGCAAAAAAGAAAGTTAAAAGCACCAGAGAAGCTGGATTTGAAAAGAATGTGACTAATGCTTCAAAGAAATCTGTTAAGGCGACAATTTCTAAGGTTGATGATTATTTTGATTTTAGCTTCAGACCAACTTCTGTTGTGAAGGTTGAAGATAAGGCTGAAATCAAAAAAGCAACTTCTAAAACAACAAAGGCAAAAACTGCTGCAAAGCCTGAAATTATCGACAATGCAAAGGCTTGCGAAATCTACACAATGACAGATGAAGCAAGAAAAGTTGTTAGTGTTGCAAGAGAAGGTTCATTATTCGGTTAATAAAAAAGACATACGAGTTCGTATGTCTTTTTTTATGTGCATTTAAACATTTTATCAAATAAAAACACCCAAGCTGTTGGGTGTTTTTTAGTCTTTTCTGAAAATTAATGCGTAACTTAAAAATCTCAAGAAATATAAAAGTGAAATGGCAAGTGTTGCAATATATGTTTGAATTGCTGCTTTAAGCACGTTGTTTGCGCTTGAAAGTTCACTTCCGTTTAAAGTTCCGGTTTCTCTAAGCATTTCAAGAGCTCTTTTTGATGCGTCATGTTCGAGTGGAAGGGTGATAAAATAAAATAATGTGTCTGCGCCATACATGATGATTGCTGCCCAAATCATATAGAATCCGATTGATTCAATCATGAATGTAAAGCTTAAAATTGAACCTAAGAGAATGAGTGGAATATACATTTTTGATAAGAAGTTCACAGTTGGAACTATTGCGCTTCTAAGTCTGAACAAAAATGTTCCTTTTGCATCTTGAACTGCGTGGCCAACTTCGTGTGCACAAACGCCAAGTGCTGCGATTGATGATGAATCATATGTTTCTGTTGAAAGTTTGATGACCTTGTGACGTGGGTCATAGCAGTCGGTGAGTTTTCCATCAATTCTCACAACTTCAACGTCGTTGATTCCTGCATTTTCTAAAAGTTTTCTTGCAAGTTCATTTGCAGTGATTCCACTTTGAGCTAAGTTTTTTGAATATTTATCAAATGTGTTTGTTGAAACAATGTGGCTTATTCCACCATAGATGAATGCTGGCAGAATTAAAAGTGTTGCAATAACATAAACGAGTGTCCAGTCCATAAAAATCTCCTTGATTATTAGTTTAATTAATTATATGTCATCTGTCAAATTTATTATTAAGCAGTTTTTTTATTAGTTTGTTGAATTATCTTCATAAATATTGTAAAATGAAAATGGAGAAGCATATGAAAATTAACTATATTCTTTCTGATACAACCAAAAATGCAACCACTTCAGCACTTTTAAGTGTTGTCAAAAAGGCCGAAGAGAATCGTTTTCAAGATTATATTGTGATTGTTCCAGAAACAAAGTCAATCATAATTGAAAAAGAACTTTTAGAGCTTTCAAAAGAGCATGCGTTTGCGAATATTTTTGTGTATAGCTTTGTTAGACTTATAAACAGGCTGGGTTTTGTTTCGTCTGAAAAAATCGTTTCAAAACAAGTTTGTGTGCTTTTGCTTAGAAAAATTATTTATGATAATATTTCGCAGCTTGAGTGCTATAAAAAGATTGCTAAAACCCCTGGTTTTGCTGACAAGATTTATGAAACAATTACGCAGTTTAAATCAAGTAATGTTACACCAGAAGACTTATTGTTGTCGCTTGAAACAAAGTCTGAATCACTCAGAGCAAAGCTTAAAGATATTGCGTTTTTATATGCTGAATATGAAAAGGCTCTTGGAGACAGCTTGTTTGATGACCTTGACAAACTTAACTTGATTTCAAAATTTGCGAAATCAAGCGATGTTATAAGAAATTCAGAAATTTTTGTGGTTGGGTTTGACAACGTGACCTATGAAATGATTTCTGTTTTGAAAGAACTTGCAACTCATTCAAAAGAAATCACATTTTCTTGTGTTTATTTTAATGAAAAGAGAGAAGATAAGCATATCCAAAATAATGAGCTTTATTTGAAACTGAAAAGAGTTGCTGATGAACTTAAATATCCATATAATCCGATTTTTTTCAAAACAAAGAAGCCGGGTGATTTTTATGCTATTCAAAATTATTTATTTGCAAACAGAAGTTATAAAGTGAAGCCACAAGGCAGTGTTGAAATTTTTGAAGCAATTTCAAAAAGACAAGAAATTGACCAAGTGGCAAACAAGATTTTGCTTGAGATTGCAGCTGGCAAAAGATATAAAGATATTGGGCTTTTTGTTTGCGACTTAGAAACAAACAAAAAACTTATTGAAGAATGTTTTGATGAATATAACATTCCTTATTTTATCAATGATTCTTATGATATTTCAAAACACTTTGTGATTAAATTTTTCTATGATGCACTTGAACTTGTGAAATTCAATTTGTCGCAAGAAAAGGTGCTTTCGTTTATTTCTAATCCAATTTGGGCTAATGATGACTTTTCATATATGTTTAAATATTTCAAAGAAACGGGTGTTTCTTATGAAGATGTTTTAGAGTACCATGAAAATAAAAATGACTCAAAAAAAGCACAACAAAAAGTGGAAAAAATAATTTCAAGATTCAAAGCGTTTTATTTGCTTTTTAAGGAGAGAGTTTGTGCCTGCAAAAAATTCAGTGACTTTGTTGAACTTGCTGCGTTTTTGAATGACTATTTCAATATTTCAGAAAAGATTGAAAATATTTCAAATTATGAGAAAGAAAATGGCAACTTAATTGAATCAGAAATAGCTTTGCAAGTTCTTGAAAAACAAGAAAAATTCAATGTTTCAGCCATGAACTTTATGGGTGAACTTGAGATTTCGCTTGATGAGTTTCTGCAAGTTTATTTCACAGGATTTTCTTCTGTGAAGCTTAATTTATCGCCAGTTTCAATCGACTGTGTTATTATTCAAAACAACACAGATGGTTTCTATGCCATCAAAGATTTGTTTATTTTTGGGGCAGAAGAAGGGAAATTTCCAACAAAGATTGATGATTCAGGCATCATTTTAGACAGAGAACTTGAAGAGACAATTTCGGTGATAAAAAAGCCGGTTGAACCAACCGTTAAGGAAATAAATAAGAGAGAAAATTTCAAGACATATGAAGCACTTTTAGAACCTTCTGAAAAACTTTTTGTGTCTTATAGCTTAAATGCTTTTGATGGCAAGTCAAATGTTCCAGCAAGGGCAGTTTTAAGGCTTAAAAACCTTTTTGGTGAAGAAATTATTTCGAAAAACTATAAGAAAGTTGAATTTGTTAATTTTGAGAATTATGCAAAGCGTTTTGCGTTAAATGTTAACAAGTTTTTAAATAGTGAAGGTGTTGTTGCTTCTGATTTAAACAAACAATACAGTGAAATAAAAAACAATATTTCAAAGCCTTTTGAAAGATTTTTAAACGGCATTGATTACAGTGAAAATGATTTTACACTCAAAAATGCTGATGGGTTATACTTTTTTGGTGATAAAACAAGTGTTTCTCAGCTTGAGAAATATTTTGATTGTCCATATCTGTTTTTTGCAACTTATGGGCTTAGGCTTAAAGAAAACAAAGACGCAAAACTTTCTAGCCTTGATGTGGGAACAATTATTCACAGGGTTGCAGAGCTTTTCATTGTTAAGGTTGGTGAGCTTGAAATCGGTGATAATGACAAGCTTGAGAAGGTTGTTAAAGAAATTTTAGACACTGCTGTTAGCGAGTCTGGAGTGAACACCGACAGAAACAATGCAATATTGAAAATTATTTTTGGTGAGTGCAAAAAATTGTGTTCACACATTCTTTTCGAGCAGAAAAATTCGTCATTTAAGCACAAAATTTCTGAGTGGGAATTTGGTGGCGAAAATGCTGTTGAATTTGAGCTTGATGGTGGAAAAATTATAAAAATTGAAGGAAAAATCGACCGAATTGATGAGTTTGGAAACTATGTTAGAATCATTGACTATAAAACGGGAAAGGTTGAAAGCGATTTCAGTTCGATTTATTATGGTGTTAAAATTCAGTTGATATCATATGTTTCAGCTGTGACTAAATATGGAAATAAGCAAGTGGCTGGCGTGTTTTATTTGCCAGTGCACAGTGATTATGCAACGAATGACAAAATGCTTAAAAACATGTATCGAATGGAAGGTTTTTTGATTAATGATGTTGATGTCGCTTGTCATATGGACAGAACACTTTCGCAAGACAACAAAGAAAGTTCATTCGTTCCACTCAAAGTTAAAACAAGTGCTTCGGGATTTGAATTTTCAGGAAGAAGCAGCAAAAATTTAACAGCCAAAGAGTTTGATAATGTTAAAGACTATAATGAGCTTTTGTGCAAAAATGCGATAGAAGAAATTTTGTCGGGATATATTGAGCCGGCGCCATTTTCGGCATCTGCTTCACAGGGCACTTCAAGGTGTGGTTATTGCAAGCTTGCAGGTTTTTGTGGGCTTGAAAACTCTAAGTTTAAATATGGTCGTGTGTGCATGAATAAAGTCGATATTTCTAGTTTTGACACTAATCAGGGGGAAGAAAATGGGTAAAACTTTTAGTTGGACAAAAGAACAAGAACAAGCATTTTCTGATAGAAATAAAAGTTTGCTTGTTTCGGCTTCTGCTGGCAGTGGAAAAACAACTGTCATGATTCAAAGAATTGTTGATTTAATGCTTGGTGTTAAGGCTGAAAAAACACCAATCACAAACTTTTTGATTGTCACTTTCACAAAGGCAAGTGCAACAGACATGAAAGAAAAACTTGTGAGCAGACTTTTAGAAATTGAGAATGCTGATGACTATGTTTTGGAACAAATTGAAAATGTGGCTGTTGCTGACATTTCTGACCTTCACAGTTTTTATTCGAAGCTTATTTCAACATATTTTTATGAAGTGAATATTGACCCGTCTTATAAAATTGTTGACGGAGATGAAAGTGAAAACTTGAAAGAAAAAGCCATTTCAAAGCTGTTTGAAGCAAAAGAAAAGCAGGGTGATGTGGCATATTTCAGGCTCTATGATATCTATCAGAAAAAAAGACAGAATGCTGCTCTTAAAGATGTGATTTATAAGTTTAATGACTTTTTAAATTCAATCAATGATGGTGAAAAGTGGTTTAAACAAAAACTTGAAGAGAGTTATGAGTCAAATCTTGAAAGTAATGTTTGTGCAAAACTGATTAATGATTATGTGACCAGCAGAATCAAAGAAGACGCAGAAGAATGTGAAGCGTTTGCTCAAAAATGTGCAGACCTTGGCTGTTTGACATATTATGATTATTTTTCAGAAATGGCTTCGCTGTTAAAGACGGTCAACAAGCATAATTCTTATTTGGTTAATGCAAGAAACTTGTTTGAAATTAATTATCCAAGAGCAAAGCGACTTCCAGAAGAATTTGAATTTTTGAGAGATGATGCAGAAACTTTAAAGACAAAAACAAAAGACAAGGTGACAAATTATAAAGACAATTTTGTGTCCTCTGATGAAAACGTTTTGATTGATGGGCTTGTTGAAATTAAACAAAATCTTCAAGACCTTTTTGCGCTTGTTCAAGAATTTAATGAAATCTATTCAAAATTCAAAAAAGATGTCAATGGTCTTGACTTTAATGATTTGGAAAAATATGCGCTCAAAATTCTTGAAAATGACGCAATTTGCAAGGCTGTTCAAGAAAAATATAAATATATTTTTGTTGATGAATATCAAGATATAAACGAAGTTCAAGAAAAAATAATATCTATGATTTCTGGCAAAACAAACAGGTTTATGGTGGGTGACATCAAGCAAAGCATTTATAGATTCAGACATTGTGACCCTGAAATTTTCACTTCAAAATGCAAGGAGTTTTCTGAAGTTCAAGATTATGCAAGGCTTATTAAACTCAATGCAAATTTCAGAAGCGATAAAAAGATTTTGAAGTTTGTTGATGAAGTTTTTTCTGGTGTGATGACAGAAAATTTTGGTGGGGTTGATTATGCAAAAGACTCAACATTTGTGGCTGGCGAATCAAATGCAGATGCACCACTTAGTGTGAATTTATGCTATATCGACACAACAAAAGAAAAACGTGAAAAACAAAATGCAACAGGTGTTTATTCAGTTAAAAACCACGTTCAAGAAATTGAAGAAGAAGCTGAAAAGTCGGTTGCTGAAGCAAATTTTGTTGCAAAAAAGATTGCAGAACTCACAAGTTCACTTAGTGAAAAACCTTTAAAATATGGTGAAATTGCAATTTTGGTGCAATCGAGAAACGACAAGACAATCAGATTTCTGGACACGCTTAGAAGTTATGGTATTCCGATTGCAAGTGATGAAAAATATGATTTGATGACAAGAAACTATGTTCAAGAAATTTTGAACTTTATTTCTTATGTTTGTTCTAGTCAAGACGACATCTTGCTTTTCAAGGTTTTAAAGAGTAAACTTTTTGGATTTTCAGACAGCGAACTTGTTAGTCTTCGAAAATTAAACATGAAAGTTAGGTTTTATGAAACTATTGATTATGCAGGCGAAATTGAAGATGAAAAATTAAAACAAAAAGTTGTAGATTTTAAAAGTAGTGTTGAAAAATTCAAAAAACTTGCAGGGCTGAGAACCTTAAAAGAAATGGCAAGGCTGGTTGTTCAAGAGTTTGAGCTTGATAAAATTAATCTTTTTGACCCTGATGGTGAGAAGATTAATAACGAAATTGACAAGTTTATTTCAAGACTTCCTGAAAAAACGGCATATGAGTTTTTGGCGAACTATCCAAATTTCTCAGTTGTTTATGAAAATGAATGTGCTGGAAATGCTGTTAATGTTATGACTATTCATAAATCTAAAGGTATTGAGTTTAAGGCTGTGTTTATCATCAACACAAGCAAGCAATTCAATCTTAGAACGACAACGGAAATGGTTGTGTTTAATAAAAGATTTGGCGCTGGCGCAGATTATTATGACACTGAAACCAGAACAAAAAAATCGTCAATTCCACTTTCTGCAATCAGAATTTATGAAACAAAAAAACTTGTTGAAGAACAGCAAAGGCTTTTATATGTTGCGTTGACTCGTGCAAAAGAAAAACTTTTTGTGGTTTGCTCAAAACAAAAGAAAGCTCTTTCAAGTGAGTTTCCAAAACACCCAATGAGTTTTGCGCATTGGTTTGAAAGATTTATTGTGAAAGAACTTGATGGAAGGTACAATGAATTGATTAATTTTGAAAATTTCGAAATTGAAAATCTTCTGGACGTTCCAAAATTTGAAACAAAGCAGGTGTTGCTCGTTGAACAAAAAGTCGATGAATTAATCGAAAATAATTACGCATTTAATTCAAGTGTTAAAATTCCACTTAAAAATTCAATATCGAAAATATTGAAAATGTCAAAAGATGAAGAAGATGAAAATGATAAATATGAAGATTATAAATTTTCAGAAGAATCCGTTTCAGCTGCTGAAAGGGGAACGATTTATCACAAATTCTTCCAAATGATTGATTTGAAAAATTTGGAAAATATTGATGATGCGATTGAACTTGCCAGACAAAAAATGCTCAAAGACGAGCTTGATGTTGTTAATTTAAAAATGATTAAAGATGTTTTGAGTTTGGATTTGTTTAAACAAATTCAGAAAGATGATGTTGTTTTAAAAGAAAGAGAGTTTTATGCAAAAGTTTCAGCAAAACTTTATGGCGAAAATGCAAATGAAAATGATGAATTTATCATGCAAGGTGTTATTGACCTTCTTATAATACGTGGAAATGACGCTATTTTGCTTGACTATAAAACTGGAAAATTGAATGATAAAAAACTTGAAGACTACACATATCAATTAAATGTGTATGCTGATGTTGCTGAAAGAGCATATAAAGTTAGGGTTTCAAAAAAATATTTATGTTTTATTGATAGTCAAAAAATAATAGAAATTTAAAATTTCATGCGTAATTTATTAGGATTTTTTGCAATTATTATGTTATAGTAAAGTGGTAAAGAAATCGGAGGTTTTTGACAATGATTTATGATTATTTGTTAACAGCTTTTAAAGTTATTGTAGGATTAATTACCACTGAGAGATTAATTTATGCAGCGTCACTCGCTTTAGGTTTTTATCTTTTGTGGATTATGTTTTCACTCGCACTTAGTTTCCAAAAGAAATTTAACAGAAATTGCGTGAAATTGTATAATTTTATTAAAAAGAGTGGATTAAATGCAAATGATGTTAATTCTGTTGATTTAAAAGCTAGCAAAATTTCAAGTGGATTTTCGCATGGTTGGAAAAGATTTAAATCTTCATCAACTGGAAAGCCTTCTGATTTTATCACAAGACGTGACGCACTTGATGTTGAAGTGACTGGTGGTGTTTTGAACCAAGGCAAGTCATTTATGAGAAGTTTTATCAACGTTGCAACTTTTGTTTTGTTTTTGGCAAACTTTGCATATCTTGGAAACAGTACACTGATTTCTTGTTATTTGGTTGCTGAAGCAATGGTTCTTCCACTTATATTCTTTGTGATTTGCAAAATTTTCTACTTTGTTTATACATCAGTAAAGCAGCAGCTTTATAAGGCAGATATCGAATGTTTATATGAACTTCTTGATTTATTAGATTCAATTTTCGCAAAAGAAGGCATGGTTGTTACATCACTTGCCGGAAATGGTGCATTTATTCAAGGTGAAGATGAAATTGCAACAACTGAAGGGGAAGAGCTTCCAGCTTTAGAACCTGAGAATGTTGAAGAACAATCTGAATCTGGCGAACAATCAGAAACTCAATCTGAATCTGATGAAAGTGCTGAAGAAAAGAAAGAAGAACTTGTTGAACCTGAAGACATTGGCGACAAATATGACTTCTTCAAAAAGAAGAATCTTGATGTTGATAAACTTATTAGTGAAGTGCCAAACACATCATCATCACTTCCATATATCAATGTTGATAGCGATTATGTTATAAAAGATGACGAAGCTCCAGCAGTTTCAAAATCTATCACAAACTTAGAAAACGGAAGTGAACTTTTGGGTGGAATGATGCAAGATATGTCTAGCATCAGAAAACAAAAAGATGAAGATAGTAAAACAAAAGATGAGCCAACTGAAGAAAATAAAGAAGGTGAATCTGAAGAAAATAAAATAGAAGAAAAAACTGAAGAACCTTTGGCTGAAACAAGTGATGACGATAAGTCTGAAGACCCACTTGCATCACTTGGTGATTTTGAAGTTGCTGAAAACGCAGAAAAGTATGAAACAGAAAATGCTGCTGTTGAAGAAGAAAAGAAGGAAGAAGTTGAACCTGTTGAAGAAGTTGAAGATGTTAAGCTTGAAATTCCTGATGTTGAACCAATCGAACTTCCAGAGCCTGAAGTTGAAGAAATTTTAGAGCCTGAAGTTGAAGAAATTTCAGAAGAAAAGAAAGATAATATCGCTGCTATTGTTGGTGGATTTAAATCCAAATCAAAACTTGCAAGTGGTGGGGTTGTTATTGAAAGAAATGAACCTATTGCAAGAAGAGAAAAGGTAACAAGTTATTCTGAACCTGAAGAAACAAGTTATTCAGAATCTTCATACAACGATTCGTATAATAACAATTATGTTCCAAATGCAGGAATTACTCATTTAAACGCTGAAGATAACACTGACAACATTTTGAACTCGTTTAGAAGCTCTGCTGGTGGTTATGAAGACTATCCAGTTTATAACGGAGTTCAAGGTGGAATGTATAATCAAGGTTATGGTGCTCCACAATATAATCAAGGATATGGCTATCCACAAGGTGGCTATAACGCTCCAGTAAGTCCAGCATTTGGTGCACAAGGTTATCAAGGCGCTATGCAACCACAAGGTTTTGGTGGATATAACGAGCCTGAAAGCTATGATGAATCATATGATGAAGAAATTGAAGAATATGATGATGACGAAATCGTTGAAGACGTTAAAAAACCAGCTAAAAAGTCAGCTGCAAAACGTTCAAAAGAAGATGAACCAAGACCAAGAAATTTAAAGAAAAAAGAGAGTAAAACAGCTATGGCAGAAGCAATTATTGAAAAGTCAAAACGTGGCAGACCTAAAAAACAAGTTTTTGATGAAACTGTTACAATTAAAAATGACAAAGAATTTGATGAAGTTTTATCTCGTGCAGAAAAACTCATGAAAAAGAGCGAATCAGGGCTTTCAGCAAGCCAAGCTAAGCGTATTGAGAAAGAACTTAAGATGCTTATGGACGCAATGAATAAGTATAAAGAAGGTGTGTAATATGAAAAAGAAAAAAGTTGAAGTTACAAAAACAACTCAAATCGGTGAAGTTTTGAGAATTAATCCAAATGTTAAAGAAGTTTTGATGGGATTTGGTCTTCATTGTTTTGGTTGTCCAATGAGTCAAATGGAAACACTTGAAGAAGCTGCTGGCGTTCATGGTGTTGACCCAGATTTGTTGGTTGAAAAGGTAAATGAATTTTTAAGCAAATAATGAAAAATAAAAAACACTCGATTTCGAGTGTTTTTTTGTGCCACATTGAAGGGCAGGGCAGAAATTTTGTGCAAAATAAAACTCGGGTTTATTTCCCGAGTTTCTGTTTTATTAGTTGATTGAATCTTTGAAACTCTTACCGAATTTTAAAGCTGGAACTTCGCAAGCTGCAACATTGATTGTTTCGCCTGGTTTTTGTGGATTTGGACGAACGCTTGCGTTTTTGTGCTTAGCAACAAATGTACCGAAACCAACAAGTGTGATTTTGTCTTTAGCTTTCATAGCTTCTTGAACTGTTTCAACGAAAGCATCATAGAATGCTGTTGCATCTTTGATTGTTGATTCTGTTTTGTCAGCGATTGCTCTTAAAAATTCATTTTTATTCATAAGTAATTTCCTCCTAATTTTGCTTTTTCTAAGCTTTACTTATTACATTCACTATATCATAAATAAAAAATAATTCAAAACAAATTTTAACTATTTTTTTAAAAATGTTGAAATTTTCATGGTTTATAGCCCTAAATAGTAATAATTTTATGACTTTTGTTACAAATTTTGGCCTTTTTCATATTATAGATTAGACTGGAGGTGGGTTATCGCAAGAAAAAATTATGTGATTAAAGATAAAAATTCAACATTTATTGATGACAAAGTGAAGATTGGTGATAATGTGATTATATATGAAAATAATCGAATTGAAGGTGATTCAGTTATCGGCGATAATGTCACAATCTTTCCAAATTCGTATATTTCTGATTCAATTATTGGCAAGGGAACAAAGATTTATTCGTCATTTATTGAGAAATCTGAAATTGGTGCGTGTTCAATGATTGGACCATTTGCTCATCTTCGAACGGGTTCAAAAATCGGCGACTTTGTGCGAATTGGAAACTTTTGCGAAACAAAGAATGCTGAAATTGGTTCAAACACAAAAGTTAGTCACTTGGCTTATGTGGGTGATGCGAAAATAGGCAAAAGGTGCAATGTTGGTTGTGGGGCAATTTTTGTAAACTTCAATGGAAAAATTAAACAGAAAACCGTTGTTGAAGATGGTGTGTTTATTGGTTCGAATGTGAATGTGATTGCTCCGGTTGTGATACGTTCTGGGGCGTATGTTTGTGCAGGAACAACCATTGACAGTGATGTTGATAAAGATGATTTTGTTATTGGAAGGGTGCGCCAAGAAGTGAAAAGGGGCAAAGCGACAAAATATTTAGAAGAAAAAAGCGAGCAATAATGACAAAAAAGACGGGCAATCTGTCTTTTTTTATTGAAATTTAATCTAAATAGTGTTATTATTAATCCATATTATAAGAGGAGGAAATAATTATGATAGATATTAATCTTATCAGGACTAACCCAGAGTTGGTTAAAGAAAACATTAAAAAGAAATTTCAAGAGCAAAAACTTCCTCTTGTTGACGAAGTTGTTAATCTTGACAAGGAAAATAGGTCGCTTAAGCAAGAAATGGACGACCTTAGAGCCTCAAGGAACAAACTTTCGGCTGAAGTTGGAAAACTTATGAAAGAAGGCAAAAAGGAAGAAGCTGAAGCAATTAAGGCAAAAGTTAAGGCTGGTGCTGAAAGACTTGCTGAAATTGAAGTTCGTCAAGCTGAACTTGATGCTGAAATTAAGCAAAGAATGATGGTTATTCCAAATATTATTGACGCATCTGTTCCAGTTGGAAAAGATGACAGCGAAAACGTTGAAGTTGAACGTTTTGGCGAAGCAGTTGTTCCAAAATATGAAATTCCATATAATGCTGATATTTTAGAAAGCATTAATGGTCTTGATAAAGAAAGTGCTGGAAGAACTTCTGGAAACGGATTCTATTATCTTCTTGGTGATGCAGCAAGACTTCACGAAGCTATGATTGCATACGCAAGAGATTACATGATTGACAAAGGTTTCACTTATGCGATTCCACCATTTATGATTAGAAGTGATGTTGTTACTGGTGTTATGAGCTTTGCTGAAATGGACGCAATGATGTATAAGATTGAAGGGGAAGACCTTTATCTTATCGGCACAAGTGAACACTCTATGATTGGTAAATTTAAAGACCAACTTGTTAAAGAAGAAGAACTTCCAATTAGAATGACATCTTATTCACCATGCTTTAGAAAAGAAATTGGTTCTCACGGTCTTGAAGAAAGGGGTGTTTACAGAGTTCACCAATTCGAAAAACAAGAAATGATTGTTATTTGCAAACCTGAAGAATCAATGGAATGGTATGAAAAAATGTGGAAGTACACCGTTGAAGTGTTCAGAAACTTGAATATTCCTGTTCGTGAACTTGAATGCTGCTCTGGTGACCTTGCAGACCTTAAAGTTAAGTCTTGTGACATTGAAGCTTGGTCTCCACGTCAACAAAAATATTTCGAAGTTGGCTCTTGTTCAACTCTTGGTGATGCTCAAGCTCGTCGTCTTGGCATTAGAACAAAGGGCAAAGATGGAACATATTTTGTTCACACACTCAACAACACAGTTCTTGCAAGCCCAAGGGGACTTATTGCACTTATCGAAAACAACTATAATGAAGATGGCTCAATCACAGTTCCTGAAGTACTCAGACCATATATGGGTGGCAAAACAAAGATTGAAAAAGTTAAATAATAACAAAAAGATGGCATTTGCCATCTTTTTTTGTGATTAAAATTTAAAATAAAAACCACCATGATTGGTGGTTTTTTTAATAAGCTCTGTGTTCTCCATAAACTTCTAAGCCGTAGATTAGCCATCTGAACGATGTTAAATTGCCGTTGTTGTCAGCGACTGTTCCACTGGTTGAGTTGTAAATATCGAAGGTGATTGTGCAGCCTGTTGCTGTTGCAACGGTTTTTTCAATATCAACATAGCAAACTGTTGAACCATTATTTTTTGGAATGAATGAGCATGGAATTGAAAAGTCATCAGATGGGTGAGACATGTCGTCTTCATCTGCAAGGTTTGTGATGCTCACGTTAACAATCATTTCTGTTTCAGTTGCATTGGTTGTGTATACCTTAAAGTAAATTCTGTCGATATACATTTTGTAAATCCAAGTGTTGTTTGCTGTGAGCTTCATTTCAACATAACTGTCAAGGTTGAGTTTGTCAACACTTGAATTTGTTAAGTCTGAAAGTTTTAAATTTTTAGTTTTTGCGTTGTTATAAATACTTGCTTGAACGCTTTCTTGAAAATAAACGCTTGCGTCTACTTTTGGAAGTTTAGAACGTTTGTTTGAACAAGCACAAAACATTAATATTGGCACACAAATAGCAACAACTAATAGGTTCAAAATTTTGCGTTTCATAAGGTTTCCTTTGTTAAATTATAGATTTGAGTTTAATCCAAATTGCTTGAAATAAGTTTTTTCCATATGGGATTGAAAAACGAACGCTTCCAGCGATATCATCATAGTCAACAACTCCAAAAAATCTGCTGTCTTCTGAGTTGTTTCTATTGTCACCCATAACAAAATATGTGTTTTCTGGAATGATTATTGTTGATTGTCTTTGTTCAGGTGGAAGGTCTGTGTTTTCAATATTTTCGAAGAATTTTCCAAAAGCTGGATAGATTTCAGAGTATTCACGAAGTTGAGCTGCTGTGAACATCATGTCTTCATTAAGGTAAGAATTATCAAGGTCTATGATGTTTCCGTCCTTATCTTTCACGATTATATCATAATAAAACACTTTTGGCAAGAGTGCAGGTTCTTGATTTTTTAAATAAAATGTGATTGAATCACCAGGGCAGGCAATAACACGCTTAATTATCTTGTTTACATCTTGCTCAGACAATATGTTTCCATCTGGGTCTTTGAGAACAAGTGGGATATATTTATAATCTGTGTTGTCTATAATAACAATGTCGTCATGAGAATAACTTTTTTCATTATTATAATAAACTATGTCACATTTTGAATCGTCATTCTCTGATATAATTGAGCAGTTTATGGTTGGTTGCATGCTTGAACCAATAACTTTTATTGGTGTTAGCCACACTTGAAAAACAAAAATAAAGCACATAAAAACAATGCCAAAAACGAGCATAAATCTGAAAAGCATACTCTGCGTTAAAAGGGCAGGTTTCTTTTCTGAAACGGTGATTTCGATTGGCTCTTGAACATTATTTTTTTGAGTGTTTTCAGCTTCAGGTTCTTGATTTTCTAATGGTTTATTTTCTTCCATATATAAATATTATATTATACCATTTTGGCTAAATTATCAATATTTTTTAAATTACTATAAAAAGAAATGTCAAAATTTATCTTTTTTGTGGCAAAAGTTAAATTGTTGTGTTATAATTGCGTTATGAAGAAGTTATATTATGCAACCTTTGAAAAAGGTTTAGATGAAATTGTTAAGAAAATTATAAAGAAACAAGATAAAAATTCATTTATCAAAAAGCTGTACGCAGATGCAGTTTTGTTTTTTGGTGACGAATATTTTAAATTTTCAGGAAATTGCTTTAAGTCGGCATACACCGTTATTGATATCACTCAAAAAGATGGTATGGGTGCGCTTAATATGGCAATGAAGCATTTGCTTGAAAAGAAGGATTGGCACATCAATTTTTCAAAAGACGTGAAAAAGTTTAAGCTTTTGTTTTTGAAAGAAGATTCAAAAGTGGCTGTTGATGCAAAACTTAAACAAGCTGTTGAAGCGATGCTTTCAAAGAAAACAAAAAGACAAATTAGCTATATGCAGGGAACTGAAGAACTTGCGTTTCTTGCAAAAGAAGATGGCACAAACCTTTTCATGAGAAAAGTGTTTATTGAATATGAATATAAAAATGTGCGAAATCTTCAAGTTGAACCAGAAACAGCTTATGTGTTGAACTTTTTGTCTGAGCCAGCTGCAAGTGAAGCAGTGGTTGACCCATTTTCGTTTGATGGCGCAGTGGCTTATGTTCGTGCACTTTCATTTAAAAAGGCAAATGTTATTGCAAATGAAAAAGAACAAGAAAATGTTCAAGACATCAAAAAGCTTGCAAAATCTCTTAAAGAAAAGAGTTTTTCGGTTATGAACTATGATTTTTTAAGCGATAAATTTCCAATTAAGTTCATTGATAAAATTGTGACGGTTTTGCCATCAATAAACTATGATTTTGAAGTGAGTCTTTCAAAACTTTATGAAGAATTCTTCAAAAAAGCATTTGCTCTTAATGTTAAAGTGATTGCTGTGGCAGTTCATAAAAGCATGGATATCACAAATGCTATAAAAGGAAAGTTTGAAGTTGAAACAAAAGTGATGACTCAAAAATTTAACTTATTTAAACTTAAATTAAGCAAATAAAAAAACACCCAAATTATTGGGTGTTTTTGTTTTCTTCAGAAGATTTCTTTTCGCTATCTAGTTTATCTTTTTTTGCTTGCATTTCAGCAATTTTTTTATTCATGAGCCACGAATCTCTTAAAACGAAAATATAAATGGCGATGATTGCTAAAATGATGGTGATTAAGTTGATTATAAAGAGTTTTAAAATTGCAAAAAGCATTGTTGCAACAACCATGACAAAACCGATTGCAAACATAAGTTTTGATGCTAAGATGTGGGTTTGTTTCCAAATGACATCAGATTTTGTTGATAGCTTATTTTTGAATGGAGAAAATGACTTGTAAGGAAGGTTTTTAAGCTTTAGTCCACCAAGCATCATGCAAGCTGAAAGTGGCAAAAAATAGACAAGTGACATTGGAATTTCTGATTTTGCGCCAATCATGAAAACATCAGTTGTTGAAACGTAAATCAAAATAAGCATGTTTTCATATATGCAAATGTAAAAGAGCATTTTTAGAAAGAAATTAAGGTTTGGTTTTTTGAGCGTTAAGCTGATGAAAATGCCAAGAATTGTTGGGATTATTGCACACGTAAGCAGAAACCATTTTGAACCTAAAACAGCAATTTTTTCACTAAAATCGAAAAATAGTGGCACTTTTTCAGGCGACTTAAAAATGATTAAAATTAAGCAAATTATTACATTGAAAATTGTTAAAATAAGTGATTTTAAATCTAATTTTTTATCCATAATTAAAGAGTAAATTTATTTACAGGTTTTGTCAAGAAAATTAAAGAAAAAGGAACGTTTTTGGCGTTCCTTAAAAAGTTAGTTTAATGGGTTGCTTTTGATGGTGAGAGTTTTTTTGGTTGAATTGATTTCAACAACTTCACCAAGTGGAAGAAGTGTGTGTGGATAGGCATGTCCAACATTGATGTTGTAAAGAATTGGGAAACCGTATTCTTTGAGTTCTTCTTTCAAAATTTGTTTATATTCGTCATAATAGACTTCGTCCATTGGCTTTCCAACGATAAGCCCTGAAATGTTTTGCATAACACCAATAGTTTTGAGTTTTTGAATGATTTTTCTGTAGTTATCTGGGCTGGTGAGTCCATCGCTTGACTCTAAAAGCATAATTGAGCCATTCCATTCTTCAAGTGATGGGAAAGGATTGCAATCACTTATAATTTCATTGATTTCAGCTTGATTTTCAGTGACTCCAGCATCAATATATTCAGCGAGAACTTCAATGCAACCACCAAGAAGTTTTCCTGAAACTGTGTCAGTGCCTTGCAAGAGTTCATAGCCCTTTGCGTCTTCAAACTTTTCACGCATTGTGCCAACAGCTGCTGGTGAATAATCAGTTCGGTTTTTATACCAGACAGCACTAGGCTTAATTTCGTGGTTTTCGCTTGGATTAAATAGATATTCAAAAGCATTTTTTGAATATTCAAGCATTTCTGGTTCAAATTCAGCAATATCAACCAAGAATGATTGACCATAAAAAGTTGTAAGCCCAAGTTTGTTGAGCATTAAATGACTTGTGGTTGAATCGGAAAAGCCCATAAATATTTTTGGATTATTTTTGACATTTTGTTTGAACTTTTCGTCGTTTAAAAGATGTGGTAAGGTAAGGTATGAATCTGTGCCACCAATGGCGCAGAAAATTGCTTTAATTTCATCATCTGCAAATGCTTGTTTTAAGTCGTCAGCACGCTTTTCAGGGTGGTTTTTAATAAAATCTAAACCCTTCAATGAATTTTCCATAAAAACAGGAACAAGTCCGAATTCTTCCATTCTTTTGATGCCAAGGTCAAGTTCGTGCTTTACAAATGATTCTCCTAAAATTCCACTAGAAAGGCTTACAATAGCGACCTTGTCGCCACGTTTTAATCTGTTTGGTTTCATAAATATTCTCCTTAACATGATTATAGCATTACTAATTTTTGTTGCCAAATTAAATAATAATAAATTTAATTTATTTTTTTTATGCTAGATGTTATAATCAACTTAGAAATATAATTGAAGAAGGTTTGTTATGACTATATTTCTTAATGTTTTATTTTTGATTATTGGTATGATTCTTTTAATTAAAGGGGCAGACTTTTTTGTTGGTGGGGCAAGTGGAATTGCAAAAAAACTTAAAGTGCCATCGCTGTTTATTGGTTTGACCATAGTTGCGATTGGAACAAGTTTTCCTGAGCTTTCGGTTAGCATAACCAGTGCCATTTCAAACAGCTCAGATTTATCTGTTGGAAATATTATTGGTTCAAACCTTGTAAACACATTTTTAATTTTGGGATTAATGGCATTGATGGCTCCTGTGCCAATCAAAGCGACGATGAAAAAAATTGAACTTCCGTTTTTGCTTGCATTGACTTCAATTTTAGTTCTTTTTAGTTTAGATATGTTTTTGGATAATACTGAAATTAATATGCTTAGTAGGGTTGAAAGTATATTATTTTTAATTATGATGATTTTATATTTTGCTATTTTAATTTTCAATGCGAGAAAAACTAGAGTTTCACACATTCAAGCAAATGCAATTGAAGAACAAAAACAAGAAAAAGAACTCCATGCTTGGCAAATTATAATCTACATTGTTGGTGGGCTTGCAGCTGTGGTTTTTGGTGGAGAATGTGTTTCAACAACAGCAAAGTTTTTGGCAATTCAAATGGGCATGAGCGAAGCTCTTGTAGGGCTCACTATTGTTGCAATCGGAACAAGTTTGCCTGAACTGGTGACTTGTGTTGTTGCTGCCAGAAAGGGTGAAAACGATATAGCAATTGGAAATATTATTGGTTCAAGCATAATGAACATTTCACTCATTTTGGGTGTGGTTGGAGTAATTTCACAGATTAATATTTCAACAACAATTTTGACCGATATGATTATCTTGCTTGTCTTCACCATTGTTGCAATAGTTTGCTGTATTAGAAAAAGTGACATATCAAAAAAAGAAGGAATATTGTTTTTGATTATGTATTTTGCTTATATTGCGTTTGCAATCATTCGAAATTATTGTTTTTAAATTAATTTGAAATTTTGAATTAAATTGTATAATTTTTGAAAAATTTATTTCAATTATACAAAATAAAGGAATTTTATGGAATATAGAAAAGCAACAAAAAGTGACCTTGAAATAATTTGGAACAAAAATATTAATTCACACCCAGAAGATGAAAGATGGAAACGCTGGAAAGAAGAATATATTGCTTATAACGAAAAAGGTCAAGCTGTGACATTTGTGGCTGTTGATGATGAGCCAGTTGGTGAGATAACCATTTTGCTTTCGCAAGAGTGCAAACCAGTTTTAAAAAAAGCTAAACTTTGTGACGGAAAAACTATCGCAAACATGAATGCCTTTCGAATTGAAAAAAAGTATGAAGGGCAGGGGCATATTTCAAAACTTGTGAAAATGGCAGAAGAATTTGCAAGGTCTATTGGCATTAAAGAGCTTTCAATCGGTGTTGAAGAAAATGAAAAAAGAAACAGGGCGATTTATGAGCATTTTGGTTTTACTGAGTTTATGTTTAGTGAAGTGGACCATGATGAAGGTGATGCGATAGTGCTTTATTATAAAAAGACAATTTAAAAGACAGGAAGGTTTCCTGTCTTTTTTGTTATTCAAAATCTTCAGTTGTGATTTCAATTTCTTTTTCTAAGATATTTAAGTTTACGTCATATTTGAAATATGCTTTGACTTTGTTTCCCTTTAAAACTTCTGGAAGCCAGTAAGTGTCGTCTGGAAACATTCTTGAATAAGGAATCTTTGCAAGGTCGAACCAAGTTGGAGCCATTTCTTCAGTTTCTTCAGGTGTTCCGATATAATCAGTTGCCAAGAAAATGTGCATATTGACAATGGCTGGTTCGTCTTTAACAAATTCATCAAAATTGATTTCAGCGCATTTTTTGAAGTTTACTGGAACAATGTTTGCTTCTTCTTTGGTTTCACGAATCATGGCTTCTTCAACGGTTTCGCCACATTCAACTTTTCCACCAACTCCGTTGTATAATCCTGCACCAAAACCACGCTTTTTTCTTGCAAGCATGATTTTGCCATCTTTAACGATAACAAGCACAGTTGTTTTTAAGAACTTCATGAAGCCGTCTTCAGTGTTTTTCACGATTGAAATGTCATCAAAACCTTCTTCTTTGGTTGGGAAGGCGTAAGACTCAGCAAATTCATTGATGATACTTTCACCAACGCTTCTGCGTCTTTTTCTGTCATACTCAACACATTTTTCAACAGGAGTTTCAATCACAATGGCTTTTCTTTTGATGTTTAAGTCTTCAAAATGAGATAATGCTTTCTTTCTGTTTTCAATGCTTGAGTTTGTTGCATCAATCAAGACGTCTTTGCCTTCAATCAAAAAGTTTCTTGCTCTTTCATAAAGGGTTTGAAAAACAATGTCGTTGTGGTCTTGGTCTGCTTCATCAAAAAAGAGTTCTTTTCTGATTGCGTCACTCGAAACGACTTTGATTTTTTTATTTACTTTTGTTTTTGCATAAGTTGACTTTCCACTGCCCGGAATTCCAACGAGTAATGTTAGTGTTGCCATGTTAATCTTCCTTGTTTGTAATTTTTTGCATAATTAATTCTTGTTTTTTTGAATCAATAAACTCATAACTTTCAGGGTTTATGGTGTTCAAAAATAATTCGCCAAGAGTTTTTGTTTGTGAAATAAGCTCGAGTTTTTGAGAGTGCGTTAGTTTTTTAATGCGATATTCAAGCTTCATTGCGTCTTGTTTTGTTTCGGTTTTCCAAAGTGCTTTCAAACTTGTCATTTGATGACCTTTTGTGTATTTCGCACTTTGTTTTTTGTGATAAAAATGTTCGCTTAATCGTTTTTCTATATCTTTTGCAACGCCAGTGTAAAGCGAGCCATTTGAACATTCAATTATATAGATATACATAAATAAATTATCACCTTATGACAAGTTTAACACAAATAAAAATTTGCGTCTAAGGTTTTTGCCTGTTTTTTGATTTTTTGTTATATATTTGACACAAATCAATGAAAATTGATAAACTGAAGTTGTGCAAACGGGGAATATTACAACAAAAATTAAATAGCTCTTGAAATTTAAAATTCTGTTTGATAAAATGAAATTGTTAATATATGTTTCAAAGGAGACACTTATGTTGACTTTTAGGGAGATTAAATCTAAAAAGATTCCTTATGAACAGCTTGATGCTGAAACTAAGGAATATGTTTATGACACATTCAAAAGATATGTCATAAGAAAAAAGATTGCTGACACAAACAAAGAATTGACTTTTTTGTTTTCAAAAAGATTTGGTCCAAATCCAAGAGAATATGCGAGATGTTTTAATGATTTCAACTCTTGTTTTGTGAATTCGAATCTTATAAATTTTTTGGAGTATGAAGAAGTGCATACAAATTTTCTTCGTGATATGCCAGAAGAACGATTTAATGCGTATCTTGCAAGAACTGGTAATTCTTTTGACAGAAAGATTGCGCTTATGTGTTTTTCAATGCGTCCAAGTGAAAGAATTGCAAACCGTGTTGAGTTTCCTGTTATGGTTGCTTATGCAAATATGCAAAGACTTGTGCTTATGATGGCAAAACAAAACCCTAAAGCGTCACTTTCAACCATATTTAGAGATGCTGCGAAGCTTGTTCGTACTGATTTTTATACAAGGTTCGGTAAAAAGATAAACAACACAACGATTTCTGAAAAGCGAGAAGACTATAAGGCTCTCGGAAAGAAGGCTGCTCCTGTTTGGAAAGATATGCTTGAATTTTACATTAAGCATTTAAAAGACCTAAATGCACTTGAAGCTGCAGCTTTTGTGAAAGAAAATTTTGTTTTTTCACAAGAAGACATGCTTGAGTTTGATAGACTCGTTCAAGAAGGAATAGAAAGAGCTCACAAAAAACTAACAGAAGACAGGGCAGAAGCTGAAAGAAGAATGGAAGAAGAACCAGATGATTATATTCCAGCTGATTATGATGAAGTGTTTTCAAGGGCTTATGCAGAAGAACTTTATTCAGACGAGCTTGACACCCCAAATGCTTCAGTTTTGGTGAAATTTTTAGAAGACCCAATATTTGAGCCAAAAGAAAATGCACCAAAGAAAAAAGACGATAATTAAAAAGAAGACCGGCCGGTCTTCTTTTTGTTAAATTTTGTTGACAATATAATTTAGATTAATTATACTAATCCGATTTATAAAAATATAAATGGACGGTTTGGGAAGAAAAGGAGAAAGATATGTATAGGTATTTTGAAGATAAGAAGACATTAAAGATAATCCAAACACAGTGTTCGGAAATAATAAAGGAGCTTGAGAATGAATTAAGAATCAATGGATTAAATTCACAGATTTTTCTTATTGGGAGTGGTGGCAGAAATATGGTAATGCAGAATGAAAATCAACCAATAGATTTTGATTATAATTTAAATGTAATATCGTATTATGATTTAAAGAAATGCCGTGAAATAAAGGAACTAACTAGAAACAGCTTTAATAAAATAATGAGAAAACATGGGCTTTGTGATGTAGAAGATTCAAAATCATCATTAACAACAAAAGAATTATATTTGGTTAAATATCCAGAAATTGGGTTTTCAATAGATTTAGGAATTGTAAAACATGATAAAAAAGGAAATTGGCAACGTTTAATCCATAAAAAAACAGGAAATACGAATAAAGACGAATATTTTTGGAATGATGCACCAAATTCAAGTGAATATAATAAAAAAACAAAACAAATCAAAAGTATAGCTGGAGCATGGCAACTTGTTAGAGATGAATATAAAGAGTTAAAAAATATGTATTTAAGAAGAAATGATAACAAACACCCATCCTTTGTATGCTACATTGAAGCTGTTAATAATGTTTATAATATTTTAAAACAAAAAGGTTGTTTGTAAAAGAAAGACCACCTATGGTTGGGTGGTCTTCTTTTTTGGTGCACCATGCACGACTCGAACGCGCAACCTTCTGGTTCGAAGTACTTTAACTTGAACCTTTCCATATTGTGCACATCTCATCACTTTTTGTAAAAGTAATTAACCTTTCTTATACTTTTTAAAATTTGCGTTTTTCAACAATTTTGAGTGTGCTTGGTGCTAGTTAGGTGCCTTTTTGCACTTTGGGTGCCAAACGGGTGCCTTTTTACAAGCACTCAAATCTTTCGTGGTTTTGGGTGCCTTTCACACTATTCAATAACTAACTCAACAGAATCTTCAGTTTCTTTATTGAAAACATGCTTGCCCACTATTGATTTCTTTAAGTTGATTATATCTTTCTTCTTAACTCCACTAAATTCATAATAGCAAACATTACTCTCACCATTATTTAATTCTTCAAAAAAATCAGATACATGAACATTAAATTTATCTAATATATCTTCCATTGGGTATTGAGAAATTATTGCAGAGTTTTCACCTTCTTCATATTCAGGTTCTTGTTCAAAAGTTATTGATGTACAAAAATGTTTTTGACCATCTTCGGTCTTGTACTTATATATTCCATCTTTCATCTTTTTATATTGTTGATTGTTATATTTATCATGATTAAAAACTTTAATATTTTTCATAATTAACCTCCTATAAATTATAAAGTTTTATTGGTCTCTCCAAGAGGATTCGAACCCCTAAAAATGCGTCCGAAGCGCATTGTGATATCCATTTCACCATGGAGAGATGTTGTTGCATTTTGCTCCTAAAAAGTGGGTGCCTTTTGGGTGCTAAATGATGCTTTAAATTTTTTGTGTTGCGAAAAGTGCTTATAAATACATACATTTTCGTGATTTGTAATGGTAAGAGTGAAAAGTTTGAAGCCAGGCACTCTATCCAGTTGAGCTAATGGTGCATAGAAACATTATATTTCATTAAGGATTTGTTTTCAATAAATTTGAAGTTTATTTTTAATTAATTATGCAAGAAAATGTGCGACTTATGAAAATTTTAGAAGTAAAAAAGCGACCAGTTTTGGTCGCTTTGATTTTTTAAAGCATTTTCTTTAAAAGCATATAGATATCTGTCATTGTAACTTCACGTGGGTTGCCAAGTGTGCAAGCATCTTCATATGCACGAAGGGCAAGGGAATCAAGGTCTGATTCAAGCATTCCATAATCTGAAAGTTTTTTTGGAACGTTGAATGAATTTTTGAAACGTTCAACTTCACGATATGCTGCACGACAGATTTCTTCGGTTTTCATTGAAGATGTGTCAATGTCGAAAGCTTCTGCAATATATTTATACATATGTGCTTTTGGGCTATACATATTAAACTTCAAAACCGATGGAAGAACCATTGAAAGGGCAATTCCGTGTTGAATGTTGAACTTTCCACTGATTGCGTGTGCGATTGAGTGGGCGATTCCAAGACCTGAGTTTGAATATGCAAGACCTGCGATATATTGTGCATAAGCCATATTTTCACGAGCTTCGAGATTTTCAGGGTCGTCATAGCAGATTGGAAGATTTTTCACAATAAGCTTCACAGCATCTTTTGAAAGAGTGTCTGAAAACATATTTGCCTTGCTTGAAATCAAACTTTCAACAGCGTGTGCAAGAGCATCAAAACCTGAGCTGAGTGTCACAATGTCTGGCATTGTTGTCATGAGTTCAGCATCAATGAATGTTTCGATTGGAAGCATCTTATCGTTGAAGCAAACAATTTTCTTTTCATTAACTTCATCTGTTATAACAAAACTCTTTGAAATTTCAGATGCACTTCCTGCAGTTGTTGGAACTGCAAAGATTGGAAGTGGGGCAGAAAGATTGTTTTTGTGACCACCAAGTGAAACCACGTCTTCATATTTTGGGTTTTTGGCAATAACAGAAATTGCTTTTGCTGTGTCGATTGGGCTTCCACCACCGATTGCGAGAATGAAATCTGCGCCAGAACGTTTGAGTTCGTTGTATGCGTTTTTAACGTCACGAACAGTTGGCTCTGGCCTTACGTCAGAAAACATAACTGATGGAATTTTGCCCTTGACAAGCACATTTGCAACTTTTTGATAAACTCCACAAGAAATAAGGCCATTATCTGTGATGATGAAGCCTTTTTTCAAATGTCTATTTTTAACTTCTTTTGCGATTTCGTCGATTGCATTGATTCCGAAAAAGCAAGATTGATTGAAAACTATTTTATCCATATTTCACCTACATTTATATTTTAAGAAATAAGCAGTTTATAGTCAAATATTTTAGGTCAAATTGTACAAAATAATTATAAGGAGAAAAATATGACAAAAAATATCAAAAAAACTAACAAAAAATCATTTGAAAAAACACTTGAAGATATTTGGCAGGGTGATGAAAATGACCCAAATGGAAGTTATGTTGGCACACCTGAAGACCATGGCAGACCTGTTCAAGACGCCGATGACTTGTGATAATTGTTTAGAAAATCGCTTAGTTTCAAGCGATTTTTTAATTTTGCTGTGTTTTTTGTTGGTTTGTGACTTAGAATTTATTTACATTCAAATTTTAATTATATATAATTAAATTGGAGTTTGATATGAAAAAACATGAATTAATTTTTGATGAACGTTATGTTGGTTCAGTTGCTGTGAACCACGTTTCAAAGTTTTATGGTGAAGATATGGAAGTGAAGGCTCTTGATAATCTTTCGCTTCAACTTTTCACTGGTCAATTTGTTGTTATTCTTGGTGCGTCTGGAAGTGGAAAATCTACGCTTTTAAATGTTATTGGTGGAATGGATACTGTTTCGGCTGGCGAGATTAATTTTGCAGGGGTTGACATCACTCAGCTTCCTGACAAGGTTTATGCACAATATAGAAGAGAAGTTGTTGGATTTATTTTTCAATTTTATAATCTCATGCCAAACCTTACGGCTCTTGAAAATGTTGAACTTGCTGAGCTTCCGGGTGAAATGCTTGCCATTGATGCGCTTAAAGCTGTTGGGCTTGAAGATAAAGCTGACAACTTTCCGTCAGAGCTTTCTGGTGGTGAACAACAGAGAGTTGCGATTGCTCGTGCGCTTGTTAAAAATCCAAAGATTCTTCTTTGTGACGAACCAACTGGTGCGCTTGACAGCAAAACCGGAAAGAAGATTATCAAACTTTTGATGGATATGAACAAAGATAAAGATAAAATTATTGTTGTGGTAACTCACAACAGCGCTATTGCAGAAGTTGCAGACAGAGTTTTGAAAATTTCTGATGGAAAAATTGTTAGTGACGTAACACAAAAATTTCCAAAAGATATTAAGGATATTGAATTATAGTGAATAAAGTTTTAAAGAAATTAAGAAGCAGGAATATAAAAGGTAATATTAAACAGTTTTTATCTGTTATTTTTATCGTGCTTTTAGCAACCATGCTTTTTTCTGGATTTATGACTAACTCTCACACCTTAAATTCTTCAATAGATAATTATTTTGAAAAGACAAATCTTGCTGACCTTTGGGTGCATACCGACAAGGTGACTGAAGAAGATGAGAAATTTTTGATTGATAATGATATTGAATTTAACAAAAGATTTTATTTTGAAGCAGTTGCTGAAATAAAGTCACTCAAAATAACAAACGCTGTTAAAGTTTATGTCTGCAAGGCTGAGATTTCAGAACCTTATAGTGGAATTTGCAATCCTTATATCGAATCAGGCAAGGCGAGTGCTGGTTATGGCTGTTTGCTTGATAAAAATGTTGCAAAAAACAACGATATCAGAGCTGGGCTTGAAAGCATTTTGTTTTCATGCACATTTGATGTGAATGGTGAGCCATTGACATTAGATTTTGAAGAAAGGCTGACTGGAACAATGAGTCTTGACGAGTGTGCTGATAGCTATGCAACCTGGTCGCTTGTTATTGAAGAAGAAATGTTTTTGAGTCACATAAAAGAAAAACTTATGAAGGTTGATGGTGTTGACTATGAAAACTTTGAAATTCCATACAACCAACTTTTGATTAAAACAGATGATGTTCAAAAAACAAAAGAACTTTTGAAAGATTATTATTTGAATGAGTCAACCGAAAGTGAACTTTTATATTTATTTGGAAGGGAATCAATTGAGTCGGTTAAACTTTTGACACAAGAAGTTCGTCAGTCAAGAAAGATGATTTATGTTTTTCCAATCATATTCTTGATTGTTGCTGTTTTGATAATTCTCACAACTATTGACCAACTCATCATTCAAGAAAGAAAGAGAATTGGCATTTTGAAGTGTGCTGGTGTTCCAAATAAAAAGATTTTGAAACACTATTCAAAATATGGCTCTTCACTTTGCTTTTTTGGTTCAGTGGTGGGAACGATTTTGGGAGTGCTTTTGATTCCTGAAATTATGTTTTCGAGATATGGTGCAATTTATAGCATTCCTGAAGAATATGTCAAACTTCAAATTCCTGTTTGGTGGCTGGTTTTGATGGTTGTCACTATGGTTGTTTTGGGATATGTTGTTTCGCTTTCAAGATGCTACAGCATTTTAAATAAAAATCCGATTGAGTGTTTGAAATATGACCAACTTGGTTCATCAAGAAAGCTTAAAAAGAAAAATAAAAATAAATATTTCAAAAAATTGCCAATATCACTCAAAATGGCAATCCGAAATATTCAAATTAAGCCACTCAGAACCGTTATGGCAACCATTGGAATCACTGGTTGTGTGGCACTTTTGGTGGCTGGTTTTGGAATTGGAGACACACTTTCAAAAAGCGTTTCGAATGACTATGGCAGGTTGTTTAAATATGACGTTTCAACAACCTATAACACAGAAAACTTCAAAGAAAAACTTGCAGAAGATGAAAGAATTTCATATGTTGAAGATTATTCAAAAGTGTTTGTTGAACTTGAATTTGGTGAAAAAAGACAAGATATTTATCTCTACTCAATTCAAAAAGATTCTAAGATTTCAAAAATAAAACTTCAGACTGGAGATGTTTGCATTTCAAAATCAACAGCGAAGAGTTTGGGTGTTGGAATTGGTGATGAAATAAATATTCGAGTGGCAGAAAAAGAACAGAAGTTAAAGATTACAAAACTGGTTGAAACCACGATTTTGAATGGGCTTTATGTTTGTGACGATTATGATTTTGCAGACGAATTTGTTTCTCGTGGAGTGTTTATAAAATGCGATTCTGACGCAAGTGACGTGGCAGAGTTTGTGAACAACATCAACGGAACAAACACAGCAAAAACAATGAAAGAAGAAAGGGCAAACATTGAAGAAAGAATCATGTCTACATCTGCAATGACAACAACAATAAAAATATTTGCAGTTCTTCTTGCTGTTGTTGTGCTTTTGAACTTGGTGTTCTTGATTGTGAAAGAGAGAAATATTGAACTTGCAACACTTAAAGTTATGGGGCTTGATTCTTGGCAGGTTTCAATTTCAGTGATTTTAGAAGTTTCATTCATGGCTGCAATCGGCATTATTTTGGGGCTTTTTGCTGGATATCCATTAATGCTTTGGATTTTGGCAGTGAATAAAATTCAAATTATCAATTATGTGTCAACAATCAGTTTCTTGAGTTTTTTTGCGTCTATTTTGATTGTTTTAATCACAATTTTTGCAGTTTTGGTTGTGTGCTATCTTCGAATTAGAAAGATTAATATGGCTGAATCTTTAAAAAGAATTGATTAAGAGTTTTGATAGGGTGTTTTTGTTTGACAATTTTTGAAAAAAATTGCAAAATATAAATATATAAAATCAAGGTGGGTGGCTATGGTTAAATTTAATAGTTTTTTAGCAGCTTCTACTGGAACAACAATCGCTGTGGTTTTCACAACAATTACAGTTTTTGTGTTTATGGTGAGTATGTTCTTGCTTTTCTGGGTTGATGTTAAAAAGAAAACATTAAAAGATTTGAGAAAGGCTATTGCTGATGGGTTTATGTCATTCTTTGGAAAAATCCATGACTTTTTCACTGCAAACACAGCAGTTAAAACCGTTTATTCAGACAAATCATTAAACTATTCGGGTACAGAGTTTTTGCCAGTTCCAACCAAAGCACCTACTGATAAATATACCTATGAATTCGTTGGCTGGGATAAAAACGGCGTTGATTCAAATGGAAACACTGTTGTTCGCGCGATTTATCTTCAAAAGGTAACAAGATGCTGCATTAATGTTTTTGATGACGACAAACAAACTCTCATCAAATCAGCAGAAGTTGAATATGGTGCAGGGATTAACCTTGATGATGTTAAGCTTTCAAAACCAGACACAAAAGAATTCTCTTATGAGTTTATTGGTTGGGATAAAGATATTGATGCTTTCTATAAACATGAAAACGTTTATGCTGTTTATAAGGCAATTCCAAAGAAATATACATACACATTCTTAGATGAAGATGAAAAAACAGTTTTGAACCAAGGAACAGCAGTTTATGGAACTCCAATTGTGGCTCCGGCTGCACCAAAGAAAGAAAACACAAAGCAAATCGTTTATGAGTTTGCTGGTTGGAAGGGTTATGAAGATGGAATGTCGCTCACAAAAGACATGACATTTATTGCTTCATTCAACAGCGTTCCTGTGACATCAACAAAAAATTCATCAATTATTCAAACAGAAGGTGAGTCGTTCAAGGTTGTTTCAGAAACACCTGTGAAAGAAAGACCACAAACAGCTGTAAGTTTTGGTGAAAAACAAGAAGCTCGTGGCGATGCTATCACAAGCATTAATCCAAAAATAAAAGGCATTCTTGCTGGACGTCGTTCAGGTTCAAGTGTTGTTGTTGAACTTAACAACAAAACCGATGCTGAAAAATTCCAAGAAATCAACAGGGGTGATGTGTTTGACAATGGCGATGATGAAGTTCATCAAAAAATTCAACTCATGACCATCAAAAAAACCACTGGTGATGCAGCAAAGAAAACAAAAGTTATCAAGTCTGTTCCAAAAAACAAAGAAGTTAACGTTGTTGACGAAAATGAAATTTTTGGAAATATGATGGTTAATAAAGTTAAAATTGACAAAAAAGATGATTAATAAATCATCTTTTTTTCATAAGAAAAACACCGAGAAATCGGTGTTTTTTTATTTTTAATTAAATCGATTCATTTGGAAAGAGTGAATTATAAATAGCCTTTGCACGTTCATAAAGTTCAGTGCTTCGATTCATTGTTCTTTCGTTGATTTCACCATTTGCAAACTTGTTTAAGTTTTTGTTGTGTCTGCGTTTGATTTCTTCAAAACTTGCTTTTTGAACGGCTGCGTTATCGGTGATTCCAAACCCAACATTGTTGATGCCCATGTCGGTTGGTGAGTGGTAAATTTCGTGTCCTGTGATGTTGTTTAAAATGTTTGAAAGAATAGGGAATGCTTCAACATCACGGTTATAGTTTGTTGCAATTTTGCCATAAGCTTTTTCATAATATGGGTCAACCATGTTGACATCAACAATGTCGGCTGTTGCCATTTCATATGCAATATTCACAAGGTCGTCGAGTGAAAGATTCCAAACAGGGAAGGTTTCATATTTTGCATATGCTGAAGCAATATTGCGTTTTTTGTCGTTATAGAGCTGGCTTAAACAAGCCACAAGTTTGCCACTGTTTGCGCCAGGGGCTGAGATTAAAACAATGTTTTTAGATGTTTTGATATGTTCGTTTTTTCCAAATCCGTCATCGCTTAAGATTTTTTCAATGTGGTTTGGGTATTCTTCAATATGGTATGTTTTGTAAACTGGAATATTAATTTTTTTGCATTCGTTTTCAAAATCTTCAATGAGTGGATTTTGAGTGTGGAAGTTAATCATAACGCCGCATACAGATAATCCTTCCTGTTGTACGCAGCTGATGAGTCTTAAAAGCTCTTTATCGTAGGTTAAGTTGTTGTCGCTTCTGACTCTTCTAGAGATGATGTCTCTTGCGTTGATGCAAAAGACAATTTCTAAATCGTCTTTAAGCTCTTTGAATATTTGCATTTTAACATTGGGGTCGAAACCGGGGAGACACCTTGACGCGTGATTGTCATCGAAGAGTTTCCCACCAACTTCAATATAAAGTTTTCCATATTTGTTTATTCGTTCATAGATTTCTTTCTTTTGTAAATCTATATACTTTTGATTGTCAAATGCAAATTGTTCCATTGTTTTCTCCATAACCAAATAAATTATTTATTATTCAATTCTTGTTTCTTTCTGAATGTTTCACGACCCCTGATTGTGTGGTCGAGAGTTTTCTTTCTAATTCTAAGATTTTCAGGTGTAACTTCCAAAAGTTCGTCTTCGTCTAAGAATTCAAGGCTTTCTTCAAGGGTGAGTGGTTTGATTGGTGTGAGTCTTAATGCTTCGTCAGATGAGCTTGAGCGAATGTTTGTAAGTTGTTTCTTCTTGCAAACGTTAACAACAATGTCTTCTGCTTTTGGGTTGATTCCGACAACCATGCCACCATAAACCTTTACGCCAGGTCCAATTAAAAGACGTCCACGTTCTTGTGTGTTGAAAAGACCATAAACAATAGATTCACCAGTTTCGTATGCAATGAGCGCACCGAAGTTTCTGGTTGAAATAGCACCTTTATATGGTTCATATCCTGAGAAGATTGAACTCATGATGCCTTCGCCGTTGGTTTCGGTTAAGAATTGGCTTTTATATCCAAAAAGTCCACGAGATGGAATTTTGAATTCAAGGCGAATTCGACTGCCTTTTGGAGACATGTTTTGAAGTTCACCTTTTCGAGTTCCCATTGAACCCATGATTGTGCTAACACAGTTTTCAGGAACGTCGATTGTTAAGTTGTCGATTGGTTCGAGCTTAACGCCATTTTCTTCTTTGTAGATAACCTTTGGCATTGAAACTTGGAATTCGTATCCTTCACGGCGCATATTTTCAACTAAGATTGAAATGTGCATTTCGCCACGGCCAAGAACTCTGAATCTGTCAGCACTTTCAGTTTCATAAACTTTGAGTGATAAGTCTTTAACAGCTTCTTTTAAAAGTCTGTCGCGAACGTGACGTGATGTGAAAAGTTTTCCTTCGGTTCCAGCAAATGGGGAATCGTTCACAGAAAATTCCATTTCGATTGATGGTTCACTGATTTTAACAAATGGGATTGGAGATAAATCTTCTTTATTTGTCACAGTGTCGCCAATGGTCACTTCGTCACTTCCTGATAAGCAAACGATGTCGCCAGGTTTAGCTTCAGGAACGGCAACTTTTTTAAGACCTTGAAATTCAAAGATGTTTGAAATTTTGAATGTCTTGTGTTTTGATTCGTCGTGGAAGTTTACAATGTCGATTGTTTCATTAACCTTGCAAGAGCCTTGTTCAACTTTTCCGATTGCAAGTTTTCCAAGATAGTCATTTGCTTCACAAGATGAAACGAGCATTTTAAATGGTTTGTTTTGTTCACTCTTTGGAGCAGGGATATGCTTTAAGATTGTGTCTAAAAGTGGTTTCATATCAGTTCCAACGGTGTCCATATCAAGAGAGCAGATGCCTTGACGAGCTGAACAGAACACGAATGGAGAGTCGAGCTGTTCTTCATTTGCGTCAAGGTCTAAAAGAAGGTCTAAAACTTCATCAATAACTTCTTTAACTCTTGCGTCTTTTCTGTCAATTTTGTTTACAACAACAATAACTTTGTGGTTTAAAGCGAGTGCCTTTTCTAAAACGAATCTTGTTTGTGACATTGTGCCTTCATATGCGTCAACAACTAAAAGAACACCATCAACCATTTTTAAGATACGTTCAACTTCGCCGCCGAAGTCTGCGTGTCCTGGTGTGTCAACAACGTTGATTTTCACATCATTATAAATAAGGGAAGCGTTTTTGCTGAAAATTGTGATGCCACGTTCACGCTCGAGTGCGTTTGAGTCCATAACTCTGTCTTGAACGGCTTGATTTTCGCGGAATACGCCACCTTCTTTTAAAAGTGCGTTGACAAGTGTGGTTTTTCCGTGGTCAACGTGTGCAATTATAGCTATATTTCTAATCATATTTTCTTCCATAAAAACTCCTAAACATAAAAAAAATTACACCAACAAAATCTGTCAGATGTAATATACTAACTATATAAGTATAGCACCACGATTTTCATTTGGCAAGATTATAAAAAAATTTTTTGAAAAATATTAATATTTTTTATAATGCTCACTTTCATTATTTTTTGCATTTAAAATCTTATCAAAAAATATAGACTTGAAAAAAAATTTGTTGTATGATTTTTATATGGAAAATTTAACTGAAAAATTGCCACAAGCATTTGTTAATCGCATGAAAAATATGCTTGGCAAAGATTATGAAAAGTTTGAAAATTCAATGAATGATGGGTCGGTTCGTGGTGTTCGTGTTAACACCAAAAAGATTTCTGCATCAGATTGCAAGAAGCTTTTTGAAACTGAGCTTAATGAAAAGCTTGAAAGTATTGAATATTCAAGTGATGGGTTTATTTTAAATTCAGATGAAAAGTTTGGAAACGAATCAAGTCATCTTGCTGGGCTATATTATTTTCAAGAGCCATCAAGCATGATTCCTGTTTGTTCTTCTGGAATAGAAAATGAAAGCAGACCACTCAAGGTTTTAGACCTTTGTGCGTCACCGGGTGGAAAAACTGGGCAAATTGTTTGCAGAGTGAGTGATGACTCACTTGTGGTTTCAAATGAAATTATTTCTTCAAGGGCAGGAGTCTTGTTTTCAAATGTTGAAAGACAAGGGTTTAAAAATGTGATTGTCACAAATGAAAAACCTGAAAATTTGCTTATTTTTGAAGGTTTTTTTGATTATGTTTTTGTCGATGCGCCATGCTCTGGAGAAGGAATGTTTAGGCGTGTTCCTGAAACTATTAATGAATGGTCTGAAGAAAATGTGAAAATGTGTGCAGACAGACAAAAGCAAATTTTGGAAGTGGCCGAAAAACTGGTTGCACCACACGGAAAACTTGTCTATTCAACTTGCACATATTCTTTAGATGAAGATGAGAAAATAGTGGAATGGTTTTTAAATAATTTTAATTATGATATTGTCGACGTTCCTGAAACTGTGAAAAAATCAACGATTTCATCAAAGGCAAAAGTGGAAAATGCTGATTTTGCAAGAAAATTTTTGCCACATGCTGGAAAAGGTGAAGGGCAGTTTGTTGCTGTGTTTAAAAACAAAGATGATGAAAGAGAAACAAAAATGCACACCAAAAAGCATTTCAGAGCGATTGAAGGAATCGGCAGAACAAAACGTGCGCTTTTTGAAAGCTTTGAAGATGAAAGTTTGACAGAGCGAATTGATGGCAGAATTTATGAAGTTGGTGACACGGTTTATATGGTTCCAAAAATGTTTGATTCTGATTTGCAAACTGCGTTAGATGGGCTTAAATTTAACACTATTGGCGTCAAGGTTGGAACATTTGAAAAGGGCAGGTTTGAGCCAAATCATTCAATTTTTATGGCATACCCAGAGCTTTTTAAGCATAAAATTGAGCTTTTAGATGCTGAAGTGAAGAAGTATCTTCATGGTGAAGAACTTATTTCAAGTGAAAGCAGAAAGGGTTATGGAGTTGTCACCAAAAATGGCTTTGCGATTGGTGGTGTGAAACTTGTGGGGAACAGACTTAAAAATTTATATCCAAAGGGGCTTAGAATTTAATGAAAAAATATACACTTATCACTGGTGCTTGTGGTGGGCTTGGAAGGTCTTTTGTTAAAATGTGTGCCAAAAACAAAGAGAATTTGATTCTCACTGGCACAAGTGAAAAGAAACTTGAAAAGCTTGTTACCGATTTTAAAGAAGAGTTTAAAGACATTGATGTTAAAACACTTGTTTTAGACCTTGGCAAAATGGAAGATAGAAAAAATGTAATCTCATTTGTTAAAGAAAACAAGCTTGATGTAAGCAGGCTTATAAATAATGCTGGTGTTATCATTGAAGGGGATACTCTCAAATTTTCAGATGAAGAAATTTTGAATGCTGTTGAAGTGAACTGCATTGGAACTCTTGACCTTACTCAAAAATTTTTAAAGGCAAGAGAAGACAAATCTCAAAAATTTGAAGTTTTAACAGTGGCGTCTGTTGCTTCAAGCTATCCAATTCCACATATGGCAGTTTATGCTGCAACCAAATCATTTTTAGTGTCAATGATGACGGCACTTTCTGAAGAAGTGAAAAAAGACAATGTTGTTGTCACAACTGTTTGCCCAGGTGGAATGGCAACTTCTCAAGCTATGAAAGAGTCAATCAAATCAATGGGGCTTGGTGGAAAACTTTCTTGCACCGACACAGACAAGGTTGCAAAGATTGCCTTAAAAGCGCTTTCAAGAAAAAAGAAAAACGTTGTCACTGGTGGATTTAACAAGTTTTTGGTGGTTTTAAGCAAGCCATTTTCAAAAGCATTTTTGGCAAAGTCTACCGGCAAAATTTGGAAAAAATCACAAGACAAAAGAAATTTTTGATATGTTTTTATAATTATTTTTAAAAATAGGGTTGACAAAAGTTGTTATTTAAATATAATTAAGGCTATGAAACAGATAAACACACAAGAAAGCAATTTATTTTCAAGAAACATTGTTGAGCTAAAACTCATTTCTGACAGAATCGCAGAAGGAAAAGGGGAATCTGCTGGCATTTTCAGCAACACTTATCAAATTCTTTACATTTTGGATAGAAAAGAAACAGTTACTCCTAAAGAACTTATTGCTGAGCTTAACATTGCGAAGTCAAATCTTGCCATTCTCGCCAAGAAAATGATTAAAGATGGACAAATTGAAAGCCATAAAGATAAGTATAATAAAAGAGAAATTTATTATAACATTACTCCTGTTGGAAAAGAAATGCTTCAAGAAAAACTCGATAATATTGATACCGTTTGTGAAGGAGACACAAAGAAGGTTACAAATCTTATCATAAGAGTACTTGAAGAACTCAAAAAGTTAGAAAATAAAAATGCTTCATCAAAGAGAAGAAAAACAAATGCTAAATAAGCATTTGTTTTTTTGTTTTAGTTTTTAGCACCAGTTTTGGTGCTTTTTTGTTTGTGAATATTTGTGTTTTGCTAGTTTAAAATGATATAATGAAAGTAGGAGATTGATATGGAATTTTTAGATATATATGATGAAAGTGGCAATCATCTTGGAAAAGAAGAAAGGGGAAAGGTTCATGCTGAAGGACTTTGGCACAAAACTGTGCATTGCTGGCTTTTTGACAAAGATGGTTATGTTTATTTTCAAATTCGTCACGACGAAAAAACGCTTTACACAACAGCATCTGGGCACATTATGGCAGGAGAAACTGTTGAGCAGGGGTTTGCTCGTGAAATCAGGGAAGAAATCGGCTATGAAGTGCCATACACAAAGGCAATTCATTTAGAAACCTTTAAATTTTATTTAGACAAAATCAAAAAGGACGGAAGCGAGTTTCATGACCGTGTTTTTGCAAACATTTATGCCTCAGAGTTTGATGGCGATATTTCAAAGTTTGAATATGACCCGAACGAGCTTGATGGGCTTGTTAAAGTGAAAGCTGATGAAGCTCTTGACCTTTTTGAAAAAGAAGAAGGGCAAATTGACGGATTTTTGATTGAAAAACGAAATGGTGAAATGGTTATGGAAGCAAAAAGGGTTGATTTTTCTGAGTTTTTGGTTAACAAAGGAGAAACTGCTCTTGGAAAATATGGAAATGTGCTCAAAGGCATAATTAAGCTTCTTGACAAATAATTTGATAAACTATTTGAAATTTTCAAAATTTAGTCTATAATGATATGGTTAAATAAGGAGATATTATGAAAAAAGTTGTACCAATCACACTCTTAACTGGCTATCTTGGTGCTGGAAAAACCACACTTTTGAACCATGTTTTGAATAATAAAGAAAATTATAAAGTTGCTGTTATCGTGAATGATATCGGCGAAGTTAATATTGATGCTGATTTAATCGGAGCAGGAAAGGTTGTGTCTACTGCTGATGACAGCTTAGTTGCACTTCAAAATGGTTGCATTTGTTGCACTCTTCAAGAAGACCTTATGAAGCAAATTGCTGAGCTTGTGGCATCTGATAAGTTTGATTATATTTTGATTGAAGCATCTGGTGCAAGTGAGCCTATGTCGATTGTTCAATCAATCGCAATGGTTGTGGATATGAGCGAAGCTTATGATTTGCCAAGCATTTGCAGACTTGACAACGTTGTTTGCGTTGTTGACTCGCTTAGACTCGCAAAAGAGTTTGGCTGTGGCGAAAATCTTGTTAAAGATGAAAATGAAGATAAAAACATTGTTAATTTAATTATTCAACAAATTGAATTTTGCAACAAAATCATCATCAACAAAGTTGACCAAGTTAGCGAAGAAGAAAAGGGAAAGGTTCTTTCTGTAATCAAAAAACTTCAACCAGAAGCAGAGCTTATTGAAGCAGAGTTTGGTGTTGTTCCAATTTCAAAGATTATGGACACAAATGCTTTTGATTTTGACAAGGCTTGCAGGTCTGCAGGTTGGCTTAAAGAAATTGAAAAGGAAGTGAGTGATGAAGAAGAACATCACCACGACCACGATGAACATAATCACGAACATCACGAGCATCATCACCATGATGAACCTTGTGAAAAACATCATAAAGAGCATTGTGAAGAATGTCATCATGAACACCATCATGAGCATGATGAACACCATCATCACGACCACGACGAACATGAGCACCATCATCATGATGGTCACGAATGTCATGACCCAAATTGCAAATGTCATCACGCACACACGCAAGAAGATGCTTATGGCATTGGCTCATTTGTTTACTTTAGAAGAAAACCTATTGTGAAAAGCAAGTTTAGAGTGTTTGCTGAAAACTTGCCAAAGAGCGTTATTCGTGCAAAGGGTTTAATGTGGTTTTCAAATGACAATGACAGCATGTATATCTTTGAACAAGCTGGTCCACAAACTTCTGTGTTTAGAGCAGACTATTGGATTGATGCACTTCCAGAAAGAGAAAAACAAGCGTATATCAAAGAGAATCCAGACATTAAAAAAGACTGGAAAGAAGGCGTTGGTGACCGTATGGTTAAGCTTGTTTTCATTGGACAAAAGATGGACAAAGAAGCTATCATTTCTGAACTTGACAAATGCTTAGATAAATAAAGATTTTAAGGTGTTATGCTAAGCATAATACCTTATTTTATTTGAATTTACGTTGGATTTGATAAAATTTTGAAAATTTAAAAAACAATAAAAAGGAAGGTGTTTTATGGCAAAAATTTATGTGATAACTGGACCTGCAGGGGTTGGAAAATCAACAGTGACAAGAGCACTCGCCGAGCGATTTTCAAAGTGTGCAATTTTGGAAGGTGATGAAATTTATCATCAGGTTTATGGTGCAACAAAACCTTGGGTGGAAGGCAACCATTTGCCCCTTATGTGGAAGAATATGATTTGTCTTGCAAACAACTATCTTGAAGATGACATTGATGTTATTTTGAACTATATTGTTTATAAAGATAAACTTGAACTTATTAAAAATTCACTTTCAAAATTTGAGATTCATTTTGTTTGTCTTATGGCAAAAAGAGAAACGGTGGCTGAAAGAGAAAATGCTCGTGGCGAAGAATTTAAGGTGAACAGGGTTGACACTCACATCACAAAGTTTTTAAATCAAGGCTATGATGAAAAACATTTTTTGCAAACAGATAACAAAACTGTTGCACAAGAAGTTGAAGAAATTGTTTCAGGCAAGTTTAAAATTTAGGTGTTTTTATGGAAGATAAAATTAAAAGATTAAAAGAAATTATTGATGGGTCAGATAATATTGTTTTATTTACTGGGGCAGGAATCAGTGTGCCATCAGGCATACCTGATTTCAGGTCAGCAAATGGGCTTTATAATAGTGGGCTTACAAAGTATGGTGTGTCACCAGAAGAAGCAATTTCACATCATTTTTACGAACTTAGAACAGCAGACTTTTTTGAGTTTTATAAAAACAATATGGTTTTTAAAGACGCAAAGCCAAATGTGGCACATAAGTTTTTTGCTGAACTTGAAAAACAAGGAAAACTTAAGGCTGTTGTGACTCAAAACATAGATGGGCTTCATGAACAGGCAGGAAGCAAGAATGTGTTTAATGTGCACGGCAATATTTATAAAAACCATTGTGAAGACTGTTATGAGTTTTTTGATTTAGATTATGTTTTGGGTTTTGAAGGCATTCCACTATGTGACAAATGTGGTGGGGTTGTCAAACCTGATGTTGTGCTTTATGAAGAAGCACTAGACACAAAAACGGTTCAAGGTGCCGTTGATGCAATCGCTTCAGCAGATACGTTGATTGTTGTTGGAACAAGTTTGGTTGTTCAGCCAGCATCATCATTTATAACTAACTATTTTGCTGGAAAAAACTTAGTTTTAATCAATCTTCAAGCAACTCCTTTTGACAAACTTGCAAATCTCGTTATAAATGAAAAGGTTGAAGAAGTGATTAAAAAACTGAAAGAACTTCAAAATGAAAATCAAAAACAGAACAAATAGAGAAAATTAAATTAAAAAATTAGCACTCTTAACTTGACAGTGCTAATTTATGGTGGTATATTAAACTTGTTTTATGGAGATAATTCATAAGGCAAGTTTTTTTGTTAAGGGGGATTTTATATGGATTTCCAAAAGTTTACACAAAAATCTATTGGTGCAATTCAAAACTCTCAAAATGTTGCAGCAGAATATGGCAATAGTGAGATTTTAGAAGAGCACGTTTTATATTCGCTTTTGACTCAAGAAGACGGGCTTATTCCTGAAATTTTGAAGGGACAAGGCGTTGATGTTTCGGCGTTTGCGAATGAAGTTAAATCAGCTATTGAAAAGCAGCCAAGAGTTTCGGGCTCTTCTCAGGTTTATATGTCTGCTGATTTGAATAAGGCACTTTTAGAAGCTGAAAAACAGGCAAAATCTATGCAAGATGATTTTGTGTCTGTTGAACACATTATGCTTGGAATTATTTTGAAAGCAACAACTTCAGTTTCAAAATTGTTTTCTAAGTTTGGTGTTTCGAAAGATTCGTTTTTGAAGGCACTTCTTGCAGTTCGTGGCAATCAGAGGGTGACAAATGAAAACCCTGAAAACACTTATAATGTTTTGAAGAAATATGGCAACAATTTGACCGAAATGGCAAAGAAAAACAAACTTGACCCTGTTATTGGCAGAGATGATGAAATTCGAAACGTTATTCGAATTCTCTCTCGAAAAACAAAGAACAATCCAGTTTTGATTGGAGAAGCTGGTGTTGGAAAAACTGCAATTGCAGAAGGTCTTGCAATTAGAATTTTCAAGGGAGATGTTCCAAGTTCGCTCAAAAACAGAGAAGTGTTTGCTCTTGATATGGGAAGCCTTGTTGCTGGTGCGAAATATCGTGGTGAGTTTGAAGAAAGACTTAAAGCAGTGCTCACTGAAATCAAAAAAAGCGAAGGAAAAATCATTCTCTTTATTGATGAATTGCATTTGATTGTTGGTGCAGGAAAGGGTGATGGTGCAATGGACGCAGGAAACATCTTGAAGCCACTTCTTGCTCGTGGAGAGCTTCACTGTATTGGTGCGACAACGCTTGATGAATATAGAAAATATATTGAAAAAGACCCTGCGCTTGAGCGTCGTTTTCAACCAGTTTTGGTGAACGAGCCAACAGTTGAAGACACAATCACTATTCTTCGTGGGCTTAAAGAGAGATATGAAGTGTTCCATGGCGTTAAAATTGCAGATAATGCACTTGTTGCCGCTGCAACACTTTCAAACAGATATATAACAGACAGATTTTTGCCAGACAAGGCTATTGACCTTGTTGACGAAGCGTGTGCAAGCATCAAGACTGAAATTGATTCAATGCCAACTGAAATGGACGAAATCAACAGAAAGATTATTCAGCTTCAAATTGAAGAAGCTGCGCTTAAAAAAGAAACTGATGAGCTTTCAAAATCAAGACTTTTAAAGATTCAAAAAGAACTTTCAGCACATAAAGAAAAATATGATGCAATGACTGCAAAGTGGCAAAATGAAAAGAATGCCATTGAAAACATAAACAAAATCAAAGAAAAGTTAGAACAGACAAAAGCAGATATTGAGTATGCGAAAAAAGAGTATGACTTAAACAGAGCTGCTGAGCTTCAATATAGCACACTTCCAGGTCTTGAAAAACAACTTGAAGAACAAGAAAAGATTTATGAAGAAAGCAAATCAAACAATCTTCTTAGAAACAAGGTGACAGAAGAAGAGATTTCAAAAATTGTGTCACGCTGGACTGGTATTCCTGTTTCAAAACTCACTGAAGGCGAAAGGGAAAAAATTATCAAACTTGAAGAAATTTTGCATCAAAGAGTTATTGGTCAAAACACTGCTGTTGAAAAGGTTTCGCAGGCAATTTTAAGGGCAAGAGCTGGAATTTCTGACCCAAACAGACCAGTTGGTTCATTTTTGTTTTTGGGTCCAACCGGTGTGGGAAAAACTGAACTTTCAAAAGCACTTGCTCAGGCACTTTTTGATGATGAGAAAAACATTGTTCGAATTGATATGAGCGAATATATGGAAAAGTTTTCAGTTTCAAGGCTTATTGGTGCACCACCGGGATATGTTGGATATGACGAAGGTGGTGAGCTCACTGAAGCTGTTCGAAGAAAGCCTTATTCGGTTGTTCTTTTTGATGAAATTGAAAAGGCACACCCAGACGTGTTTAACATTTTGCTTCAAGTGCTTGATGACGGAAGAATAACTGACAGCCAGGGAAGAACTGTTGATTTTAAAAACACAATCATTATTTTAACTTCAAACCTTGGTGCGAATGTGATTTTAGATGGTATTCAAAATGACGGCACAATTTCGGCAGAAGCAACCAATGAAGTTCACAGAATTTTGAAACAAGCATTTAGACCAGAATTTTTGAACAGGCTTGACGAAATCATTATGTTTGAGCCACTGACAAAACTTCAAATCAGGGGAATTGTTGATTTGATTTTGAATGGCTTAAAAAAGCGTCTTGAAGAAAAACAAATCAAACTTGAAGTGACAGAAAAGGCAAAAGATGAAATCATTGAGCAAGGATATGACGTTGCTTTTGGTGCAAGACCACTCAAACGTTTCATTCAGCATGAAATTGAAACAGTCTTGGCAAAAACCATTCTTTCTGGTGGTGTTATGCCAAACGTAACACTTGAAATTTCCGAGAGTGACGGCGAATTTATTGTTAATCAAAAGAAATAAAAGCAGGGCGATATAGCCCTGTTTTTTTGTTGCTGATAACGTGTTTTTGTGATAAAATAACGTTATGATTTATTTTATTAGACACGGTGAAACCGATTATAACAAAGAAGGTAGATTTCAAGGACACTTAGACATTCCACTTAATGCAAACGGAATTGCTCAGGCAGAAAAGGCAAGAGATGAACTTGCTAAGTTTCATTTTGATTTGATTTATTCGTCGCCGCTTTTAAGAGCTTCAAGAACTGCTGAAATCATTAATGAAAAGCAAAATGTGAATTTGGTTTTAGATGATAGAATTAAAGAAATTTATGGTGGGAAAATTCAGGGCACAAGAAAAGATGAACGTTCAAATGATGTGCAATTATTGATGTATGAAAATCCAGAGAGCTTAGGAATTGAAACTTCTGCGCATCTATGCGAAAGGGTGGAATCATTTTTCAAAGAAATTGAAAACTATGATAAAGATATTTTGATTGTTGCGCATGGTGGCGTATATAGGGCGCTATATAGATATTTGAATAATATTGAAGGCTATGATTTTGAATTTAAGCGTATTGAAAATGCAACAGCAATTAAACTGAAGTAGGAGAATTTATGCTTAAATATGTTTTATTTGATTTAGATGGAACGCTGCTTCCTATGAGTCAGGAAGAATTTACAAAATATTATCTTTCTGCGCTTTGCAAAAAAATGGCAAAGTTTGGTTTTGAGCCACACAAACTTGGTGATTCGATTTGGAAAGGCGTTGCTTTTATGATTAAAAATGTTGGAAACGAAACAAATGAAGAACTTTTTTGGAAATCTTTTGAAGAAGATTATGGAAAAGATGCGAAAAAGTATATTCCAGAATTTGAAGAGTTTTATAAAAATGAATTTGTTTTGGCTAAAGAAGCTTGCAAGCCAAATGCGTTTGTGCCACAAATGATTCAAAAACTTAAAGAAAAAGGGCTAAAATTTGTTGTTGCAACAAATCCAATCTTTCCAGAAATTGCAATAAACAGGCGAATTTCATGGGCTGGACTTGAAAGAAGTGATTTTGAACTTGTCACAACTTATGAAAACTCGTCTTCTGCAAAGCCAAATCTTAAATATTATCAAGATATTTTGAATGTGATTCAAGCAAAACCTGAAGAATGTTTGATGGTTGGAAATGATGTTTCTGAAGATATGGTGGCAAAAAAACTTGGTCTTGATGTGTTTTTGGTGACTGAGTGTTTGATTAATCGAAAAAATGAAGATATTTCAACATTAAATCAGGGCACTTTTGAAAATTTGATTGAATATATTGACAAAAAAATGCAAATTCAAGCATAATAAGAGTGACAAAAGGAGAATTTTATGGCAGTTAAATATTCAGTTGTAGTTCCTTGTTTCAATGAAGAAGAAACAGTGGGTGCGTTTTATTCTGCTGTTGTTCCCGTTATGGAAAAGACAAAAGAAAAATATGAGCTTATTTTTGTGAATGATGGAAGTCGTGACAAAACTGAAGAAATTTTGAAAGATATTGCGTCAAAAGACAAAAAGGTTAAAGTTATCAACTTTTCAAGAAACTTTGGTCAACAAGCTGCGCTTCTTGCAGGTTTTGAAGCGTCTCAAGGCGATGCTGTGATTGATATTGATGTTGACCTTCAAGACCCTGTTGAAGCAATCCTTCCAATGATTGAAAAGTGGAAAGAAGGTTATGACATTGTTCATGGAAAGCGTTTGGTTCGAAAAGGGGAAACATTCTTCAAAAAAGCAACTTCAACCATTTACACAAAATTCTATAAAAACATTACTGGTCTTGACATTCCAAAAAATTGTGGAGACTTTAAGCTTTTTGACAGAAAGGTTATTGATGTGATTACATCAATGCCAGAAAGAGACAGATTCCTTCGTGGAATCACTGCTTGGGTTGGCTTTAAGCAGACTTATGTTGAATTTGAAAGACAAAAACGTGTTGCTGGCGAAACAAAGTATACAATCAAAAAACTCTTTAAACTCGCAACTAATGGAATTGTTGCAAACAGCAGTTATCCACTTTCACTTTCGCTCAAAACTGGAATTTTTGGAACAATTTGTTCGCTTCTTGCATTTGTGACATTTGTGGTTCTTTCAATTTGCAAAGTGTCACTTCCACTTACTGCATGGTTGTTTCCGACTATTACGTTTGTTGGTTCACTTATGTTTATTTTTAATGGAATTTCAAACATTTACACTGCAAGAATATACTTTGAAGTGCAAGATAGGCCAAAATATATAATTCGAGAAAAAATCAATTTTGATAAATAACATAAGGCGTCAAGTTGTTGGTTAAGCTTTCAATTTGACGCATTTTTTGTAAATTAATTACGCATAAAAATCAAGGAGAATATGATGGAAATTCATTCAATAATGTCAAAAAGATATGGTGGAATGCTTCAACAAATGTCGCATGTTTTGATTGATGGTGACAATGTTATCATGATTGATGCAGGGGCTGAAGTGCAAGATGTGGAAAGTGTGATAGGTGATAAAAAAGTTCTTGCTGTTTTAATCACACACTGTCATTTTGACCATGTTTGCTGCGTGGAAGATTATGTTGAAAAATGGAACGCAGATGTTTATGTTAAAGAAGGTGCAGAAGAAAAATTTTCAGACGCACACAAAAACTGTTCGGTTTTGATTGGAGAAAATAGTGTGTTTCAAGTGCCACAAAAAAATATAAAATATTATGCAGAAAAATTGAAAATTGCTGATTTTGACATTGATGTTTATTTCACTCCGGGGCATGCTGCAGATTGCGTTTGTTTGTGTGTCGAGAAAAAACTTTTCTGTGGTGACCTTGTGCTTGGTGGCACAACGGGCAGGTGTGACCTTTATGATAGCAGTTATTTTGAAATGGAAAAAAGCCTTGCAAAACTTGAAGGGATTGATTTTGACACTGCATATCCTGGACACTATGACACGCTCACAAAAGCTGAAGTTTTAAATTCGTTTTAAAAAACAAATAACTTTTTCATAATTAGTTAAAATTGTTCATAAAGTTTATTATGAGAATTATGAAAAAGTTTTTTTATTTGTCAATTTTGGCAATATTTTGTGTAATTTCTACATTTTCACTTTCAAGTTGTAAAAATAATGATTTAGACAAAATTTCAAAAAATTTAACAGCTTATGCAATTTCTGCAAAGTTTGATGACGAGAAAAAACAGATTCAAGCAAGTGAAAAAATTGAATATGTGAATGTCACTGGTGATGGGCTTGAGTGTTTGTGTTTGCACCTTTATCCAAGAGCGTTTAGAAAAGACGCTCTCATCAAGCCATATAGTGCACTCAATGTGGCAACGTGTTTTCCAAATGGGCTTAGTTATGGTGATTTGGAAGTGCAGTCAGTTAAGGTTGAAGGACAAGAAAAAGAATTTGAGATTGTTGGCGAAGACGAAGATATTTTGAAAATTATTTTTGGGTTTGTGCTTTCAAAAAATGACAGAGCAGATGTGGTTATTGATTTTTTAGTGACTATTCCAAATTCAACGCACCGGTTTGGATATTTTGATGCGAATGTGAATCTTGGAAATTGGTATCCGATTGTGTGCGTGTTTAAAGATGGGGATTTTGACACCACGCCATATTATTCAACCGGTGACCCGTTTATGTCTGATGTTTCGAATTATGAAATTGAATTTTCGTGTCCGAAAGATTATTTTGTTTCAGCTAGTGGAGTGGCAGAAGAAAAAGTTGATGGTGACACAAAGGTTTTGAAAATGAAAGCCACTGCTGTTCGAGATTTTGCGTTGTGCCTTTCAAAAAACGCTGCGATGGTTGAATCGAAAGTTGGTGACACTTTGATTCGATATGTTGGATATGAAAATGATGAAAATATTTCAAGTTCGCTTCAAGTTGCAGCAGATGCTGTGAGCTATTTCAATGAAGCATTCGGAAAATATCCTTATGAAACATTGACGGTTTCAAAAACACCATTTTTGTTTGGTGGAATGGAATATCCTGGGTTGGTGTTTATTTCAGATTCGATTGAAGATGAAAATGAATATAAAAAGGTTATTGTTCATGAAATTGCGCATCAATGGTGGTATGCCGTGGTTGGCAACAATGAATCAAAAGAAGCTTGGCTTGACGAGTCGCTTGCTGAATATTCAACAGCATTATTTTTTGGAGCACATGAAAAATATGGCTTAACTTATGACGAATTTGTTTCAAATGCTCTTTCAAGTTATTTGCTTTATGTTGATGTGATTGAAACAATCAGGGGTGAAGTGAATACAAAAATGAATCTTCCTGTTCATGAATATAAAAACGATTACGAATATTCATATATGGTTTATGTGAAAGGCGTGATAATGTTTGATTCGTTAAAATCGGCTGTGGGTGAGAAAAAGCTTGTTTCTGGACTTGCAAAATATTATGCAGAAAATAAATTTAAAATTGCAGATAAAAATGATTTTTATTCAGCATTTAAGTCTGCGTGCCACAAAGATTTGGAGACTTTTTTTGAAGGGTATTTGAATGGAACTGCCATAATTTCAAAAATAAATTAGGCATTAATTGTTGTTATTGGTTTGGCGTTTGTGCTAAAATGTGTTTGCTAGGAGAATTTTATGCGAATAGTTAATTTGGCATCTGGAAGCAAAGGCAACTCAACTTTTGTGCATTATGGCGACACAAGAATATTGATTGATGCAGGGCTAACTGAGAAAAAACTTCAAGAAACACTTGCTGAAATTGGAGAAAATATCAGCGACATTCAAGGGGTTTGCATCACTCATGAACATATTGACCACATAAGAGCTGTAAAAACACTTGCGAAAAAATATGATATGGTGTTTTATGTTAGAAAAGAACTGGCTGAAAGCTCTGCCTTTTCAGATGTGGAGTTTAAAGAAGGAAAGCTTTTCAAGTTTGAAAATGATGTGTTTTCAGTTGGAGAGTTTGAAGTTAAACCGTTTGAAGTTTCACACGATGCTGTTAAGCCGGTTGGGTTTACTGTTCGTGTTTTTGGAAATAATTCAAAAGCAGGCTTTGTGACCGACCTTGGGGTGGTTTCTGAAACTGTGAAAAGAGAGCTTTTAGGGGCTAAGATTGTTTTTATTGAATCAAATTATGACGAGAAAATGCTGTTTGGTGGAAAATATCCAAAGATTATTAAAAACCGAATAGACGGCACGCAGGGACATCTTTCAAATGAGCAGTCGCTTGAACTTGCTAAGTTTTTGTTTGATGGTGGTACAAAGTGCTTTGTGTTGTCGCATATCTCTGAAAATAACAACACTCCAGAGCTGGCATATTTGAATTATGCAAACTATTTTGAAAGTCAAGGTTTTGTTCTTGACAAGGATATTTTTATTAGATTATCATTTCAAAATAGACATGGAAATAATTTTAAAGTAAAGGAAGAAAATGATGGAGAATAATTTGCTAAACGCAAAAAAGAAGAAGTTTGGGCTTTATGAAGCTGCACTTGCTTTGATTTTGTATATTGTTTTCACTAATGTTTTTTCATTCTTTTGGGGAATGGTTCCAAGAGAGTTTAGAAAAGCACCATATGCTGCATATTTTATTGCACAATTTGTGATAGAAATGCTTTTTGCTGTTGTGGCTTATGTGGTTGCAACAACAAGGCGTGTTGATTTTGTTAAGGGTATTGGGGCAGACAAGAAGATTAATGGAAACTTAGTGCTTTACGGCGTTTTGATTTCATTTATCTGTTTGATTTTCTTTGGAAAGATTACAGATGTGTTTATGTATTTTTTGTCACTTTTAGGATATGTTTCAGATTCGCCATCTATTGAAATTAATAATTTTGGAATTTATTTGATTTATGTTTTGGTGCTTTGTGTGGCTCCTGCAATCGGCGAAGAATTTTTGTTTAGGGGTGCAGTTGCTTCAGGTCTTAAAGAAAAGGGAATGAAAGTTGCACTTATCGGCTCGGCTCTTATCTTTTCGTTTATGCACGGAACTCCAGACCAAACAATTCATCAATTCATTATTGGTCTTGTGATTGGTTACATCTTCTTAAAAACAGGAAACATTTGGATTGGTGTGATTGTTCACTTTATCAATAACTTCACATCAGTAACACTTATGTATGTTTTGAGTTTCTTTGATGATGGTTCGGCATCAACTGAAGCTGTTTCAATGCTTCCAGATGGTTATGATTGGCTTAATCTTTTTGGAGATTTGATTTATGCGATTGTTATGGCTGTGCTTGGATATATCATCATTAGAAGGATTGTAAGAAAAGTTTTTGCAGAGCATCAAGCGATTAACAATGAAAATGTCATTCAAGAAAGTGAAACAATTAAAGTTGATGGTGTTGAAGTTGAAACAACTGTGACCATTGATGGAGAAACTCAAGAGAATGTGGCATCTGAAGAAAATGTTGCAGGTGCTCAAGCAAAGAAAGAAAAAGAGCTTATTCCACTTCCAATAGCAATTATGTTTGCAATCGCAGGCGCATATTTTGCCTTTATGTGGGGAGTGAGTTTGCTTGTTGGATTTGGTGTTGTTTAGTGAATTACTTAGAGCTTTTAAAAAAAGTTGAAAGTTATAAAAATCAATATAAAATTCGAGTTATAGGAAAAACAAAATTCAAAAGAAAAATATTTGCAGTGGAGAGAAATTTGAATAAGAATTTCGCCACTGCAATTTTTGTGTGCTCAATTCATGCAAGAGAAAATATTGCGACTGATTTGGTTTGCAAAATGATTGATGACGGCGTTTTTGAAGAAATTAAAGATTTTAATTTGAGTTTTGTTTTGATGGCGAATCCTGACGGGGTTGAGCTGGTGGAAAATGGCATTTCAAGTGTGCCTGAAAAACATCAAAAAAATCTTTTGAAAATGAATCAAAACTCGCAAGATTTTCGACTTTGGAAAGCTAATGCAAACGGGGTTGATTTAAACAACAATTTTGATGCAAGATTTGGAACAAATGTGAACTCAAAAATTCCTTCAAGCTCGGGGTTTGTTGGAAAGTGTGCTGAAAGTGAGAATGAAACAAAAGCGATTGTGAGATATTTGAAAAACACAAATCCGTTTATTGTGATTTGTTATCACACCAAAGGAGAAGAAATTTATTTCAATTTCTTTCAAAGTGAAAAAGAACTTGAAAGGGATAAAATTATTGTTGAAAAGTTTGCAAAATCAACTGGATATAAGATTAAAAATCCTGAAATGACAAGTTCTGGTGGACTGAAAGATTATGTGATTGAAAAACTTAAAATTCCATCGCTGACGATTGAGCTTGGAAGTGATGAACTTTCGCACCCGATTAAAAAAGATAGTTTGAATGAAATTTTTTCTCGCAACAAACTTATTGCAAAAGATTTAAAGTTTGCTTATAATGTTTTTGTTAGGTTTAAGGAAAAATAATTATGGCATATGAAGAAAAGTTTATGAAAAAGGCACTTGCCTTAGCAAAAAGAGCATATGAGCTTGATGAAGTTCCTGTTGGGGCTGTTTTGGTTTTAGATGGCAAGGTGATTGCAAGTGCATACAACAAAAGGGAAGTAAGTCAAGATGCAACTGCTCATGCAGAAGTTTTGGCAATTAAAAAAGCCTGCAAAAAACTTGGTGACTTTAGGCTTTTGGGTGCTGAACTTTATGTTTCGCTCGAGCCTTGTGTTATGTGCACAGGTGCGATTTTGAATTCGAGAATTGAAAAGGTTTATTATGGTGCAAGCATAACAAATGGTTCAATTTCTTGCGAAGAACTTATTTCAAGAGCAGAGCTTAATCACAAAACTCAAGTGGAAGGTGGCTTTTTGAAAGATGAATGCTCTAAGCTTGTGTCTTCATATTTTAAGCAAAAACGTAAAAATTTATAAAATTTGGGTATTGACGAATCTAGAAATTTAATTTATTCTAAATGTAACATATATGTTTAGGAGAGTGAGTTATGTTTACATTTTTAGATAAGAAAAATATCGAAGAAGTTCAAGAAGAAATCATTAGGGAATATTCAGCAAAAACACAAACTGCTTACACACTTCCATTTAGATTTTCAAAACCAAAGAAGCTAAAGGGTTCGAACTACCGTGTTGAAATGGAAACTTTTGTTATCAACGGGGTTGCATATCCAGCTGAAGTGTTTGGAACGGTTGATATGAATGGTGACAAATTTATTTACTTTTTAAATTCAGAATATGAGAGCCTTGGCAAACCTTACAAACTTTCAGACGGAAGCATTCTTTTTGGGGTTAAGGCTGACATTTTAGACGGTGATATTCAGATGATTCCTTTTGATATTGATGCTAAAAATAAAACATATAAACTTGCAGGTGAAAGTGCTCCACAAAAGCAAATTCAACCAGGCGAATAAAATTTAATTCAAAAATCAAGAGCGAGAGCTCTTTTTTTTGTGCAAAAAAATGAATTTCATTTTTGCTTGCTTGACAATTATTTTTTTAAAATTATATACTTTTGGTATGGAAATGTATGAAGAAGAATTAGGCAATTATATTGTCGTTGATGAAGAACCAGAATTTGTTGCAGAAACTGATGAAGATATTTCTGCAACGTACTTTATTTTGTGTGAAAATTCTGGGCAAGAAAATTTAGTTAAAAGAATTTATGAATATGAGATTTGTGGAATGTCTTCACTCAACTGGGTGGCAAGGGCTTGTGAGTCGCAACCTGTTGTTATTCGTGCAAACGACAACGCAAATGTTATCAAAACTATCAGACCTTATGTGAAAGGGGCTGAATATTCTGTTGTGCTTTTTGCAAACACGCCACTTGTGAACAAGCAACATTTGAAAGATGTTTTGGCATATATGAACAGAAAGCATATGAACGCTTTGAAACTTAAAAAGGGTTACATTTTTAGAAATGATTACATTTTGCATAATGACGAAATGTATTCTGTTGATACTTATGAGTTTTCAACAGATGACTTTTTTGAAGTGAACACTCTTGAAGACCTTTCAGTTGCGCAAGAAAGCCTTTCAAAAAAGGTTCTTTCATATCACATGCTTCATGGGGTTTATTTTGAAAGACCTGAAGTTGGCTCGGTTGATGCAACTTCTGAAATTGGATATAACACAACCGTTGCGTCAAACGTTTCTATTGTTAAAAATTCAACAGTGGGCGATGTTTGTGAAATCAAAGAAGACGCTATCATCAAAAATTCAAAAATTGGTGATGATGTTATGATTGGTGAAGGTGCGTTCATTATTTCAAGCATTATCAAAGATGGTGCAAAAATTGATTCAAGAGCATTTATCAAAAATTCAGTTATTGGCGAAAATGTTGTTATTAAAGAAAATGTAAGTGTTATCAATTCAGGAATCAAGGCAAACTCTTTAGTTGAAGAATGTTCAAAAATCAACAAGGCAAGAGTTGGTGAAAGTGTTAAAATTAGAAAGTTCTGCAAGCTTATTGGCGAGCTTAGACCGGCTGTTGTGTTGTCTAACTCAATTTTAGATGCAAATGTTGAAGTTTTGGGTGCAACTGTTGGTGAAAATGTCACAATAACAGTTAATCAAAAGATTTCTGAAGATGTTGACGGGGTAGAAGTATGAAACTGATTGTTGGGCTTGGAAATATTGGAAAAGAATATGCCGACACAAACCATAATGTTGGATTTATGGTTATTGACAGGGTTTCTGAAATGCTTGGCGAAAGCATTAAGAAAAATGGTTGCGATGCAGATTATGCTGAGTTTAACAAAAATGGTGAAAAAGTCATTTTGGCAAAGCCAAGAACATATATGAATGAAAGTGGCAGGTCAGTTAAAAGCTTTATGAAAAAGTTTGGCTTTGAAATTGAAGATGTTGTTGTGATTAATGACGACATTGACCTTGCTCCTGGTTACGTTCGAATCAGAAAGAGTGGTTCTGCTGGAACTCACAATGGGCTTAGAAGCATTATCAAAGAAACTGGTTCAGGTGATTTTAAAAGAATTCGAGTTGGAATTGGCTTGAAAAATCCAAATCAAGACCTTGCAAGTTTTGTGCTTGCAAAAATGAGAATGACTGATGAACAAAAACAGGGTCTTGAAAAAGCTGCAAAAGCAGTGTATGATTATATCTTGGGCGACACAATAGATAATGTGATGTCTAAATATAACGGCGATTCAGATAGCAATGGAAAACACTAATTTGTTTAATTTTAAAGCCACAAGTGAAAACTTTGGCAAATTATATAATGAAATTGGGGCAGGAAATTCCTGCTCAATTTTTGGTGTGCAAAATTCTGCAAGACCAGCCATTGTTTCTGGATTTGGCAAAAAACTTTTATATATCACAGCTGACAGTGTGACAGCTGCTGCCACAAGTGAAAACTTTGAGCTTATGGGAATGAAATCGTTTGTTTTTCCTGCAGTTCAAGACAGCTTTTTATATAAAAGAGCAATGTCAACAGAGCTTTATCAAAAGCGAACAGAAGTGCTTTATAATATTTTAAGTAAAAACTTTGATGTGGTTGTTGCACCAATCGAATCATTGTTTGCATTTTTGCCATCAATAAGCGACTTTTCATCACATATTTTAAAGCTTAAAACGGGTCAAGTTATTGAGCCTGAAGTTTTGGAAAAATTGCTTGTTGAGTCGGGTTATAAAAGGGAAGAGATTATTTCAGAAAATGGTCAATTTTCAAGACGTGGCGAAGTGTTTGATGTTTTTCCAATAAACACAAAAGAGCCATATAGAATTGACTTTTTTGACAACGAGATTGAAACCATTAAGGTTTTTGACATAACAACCCAAAAGGGAACAAAGCCTGTTCAGGTTATTAAGGTTTGCCCTTATTCAGATTTATTTTTGACTGATAGGGAAATTGACGGGCTTAAAATAGTCATAAGTTCACTTAAAAAAGAAGAGTCTGGCGACGTTGACACAGGAACGATTTTCAACGCGTCACTTGATGAGATTATTTCAAGATTAGACCTTAAAGACAGAAGTTATGCACTTGATGCTCTTGCGCCATATTTAGATGATTTTAAGTCTAATATTTTTGACTATTTAGACAAGGCTGCACAAGGGGAATATTTGGTTGTTTTAGATGAATGTAAACAACTTTTTGATTCAATGCAGTCATATAAAAAAGAGTATGACGAAAGAATTAAAGAACTTCAAGATGCAGGAACTTTGATTGCTGGAAAGAAGCCTACAATCTTTTCAGTTGATGAGCTTTTGTCGTGTTTTAAAACAAGAACAGCTGTTGCCTTTTTGAAGATTACAAACTCAAACAAATTCTTTAACTCGAAGTCAGTGTTTAATTTTAAAACACTCGCTTCAAACAGATACACTCACAACTTGAAAGAGTTTTCAGTTGATGTCAAAAGTTACCTTGCAAAAGGGTTTAATGTGTTTGTGTTTGCAGGTGACAAAGACCAAGCACATAATGCTGAAAATATTTTAAAATCACATGATATTGATATTGAAATTGATAAAAATGCTGTGATTTCAAACAAGAAATCAGCAGTTTTAATCACGGGTTACAGCACCGGTTTTGTGCTTCCTGAAGAAAAAATTGTTGTGGTTGGAACTTACGATATTTTCCCTAAAAAAAGGCAAACAAACAGTTTGAAAATTGCTAGGGGAAATGTGTTTAGTGTTCCGAAAGTTGGTGACTTTGTTGTGCATCAATATCACGGTATTGGTGTGTGTGAAGGCATCACTCAACTTACTGGAAATCTTGGAACAAAAGACTATGTTGTTATTCGTTATCGTGACGGCGACAAGCTTTATGTTCCAACTTCGCATATGGATATGCTTGACAGGTTTTCAGGGGGAGAAGAACCAAAAAAGCTCAGCAAGATTGGTGGGCAAGACTTTTCGGCTGTTAAAAACAAAGTTCGTGAATCAATCAAAAAACTAGCATTTAGCTTGGTTGAACTTTATGCAAAGCGTGAGCAAATTCGTGGTTTTGCATTTTCTGAAGACAACGACCTTCAAAGAGAATTTGAAAACGCCTTTCCATTCACTGAAACTGAAGACCAGCTTTCTTCGGTTGCAGAAATCAAAAAAGATATGGAAAACGCAAAAGTTATGGACAGGCTTTTATGTGGAGATGTTGGGTTCGGAAAAACAGAAGTTGCACTTCGTGCAATTTTTAAAGCTGTTATGGACGGCAAACAGGTTGCATTTATTGCGCCAACAACTATTCTTTCAGAGCAGCACTATAACACTGCAAGAGCGAGAATGTATGATTTTGGAATCAATATTGAAGTTCTTAACAGGTTTAAATCAAAAGCTCAAGCAGATAAAATTATTTCAGATTTGAAACTTGGAAAGGTTGATTTACTTTGTGGAACTCACAGAATTTTAAGCAAAGATGTTGAGTTTAAAGATTTGGGACTTATTGTGCTTGATGAAGAGCAAAAGTTTGGTGTTGAAGATAAAGAAAAACTCAAAAATAAATATCCAAATGTTGACGTTTTGACACTTTCAGCAACTCCTATTCCAAGAACGCTTAATATGTCGCTCACTGGCATTCGTGACATTAGTATTATTGCGACTCCACCAAGCGAAAGGCTTCCTATTCAAACATATATCACAGAGTATTCCGAAAGTCTTATCAAAGACGCAATTACTCGTGAAATGAACAGAGATGGGCAAGTGTTTATTTTGTTTAACAGCGTTGAAAAAATTTACACTTATGCTGAAAGGGTTAGAAGGCTTGTTCCTGATGCGAAAATTTTGGTTGCTCATGGTCAAATGCCGGCTCGTGAACTTGAAAAAATCATCTACGATTTTTATCACAGAAAAGCAGATATTTTGATTTGCACAACCATCATTGAAAACGGAATTGACATTGAAAATGCAAACACGCTTATTGTTTATGATGCTGATAAACTCGGTCTTTCACAGCTTTATCAAATTCGTGGAAGAGTGGGTCGTGGCTCAAGAATGGCATATGCTTATTTCACTTATGAATATAGCAAAGTGCTCACAGAAGAAGCGTATAAACGACTTGATGCAATGAGTGAATTTTGCGAGTTTGGAAGTGGATTTAAGCTTGCGATGCGTGACCTTGAAATTCGTGGTGGTGGAAACATTTTGGGTGCTGAGCAAAGTGGTCATCTGCAAAAGATTGGTTATGATATGTATGCAAGAATGCTTGCAGATGCTGTGAAAGAAGCAAAAGGTGAGCAGGTGCAAGAGAAAAAAGATGTGCTTGTTAAAATTGCTCTTGATGCCTATGTTCCTGACACTTATGTTTCGACAAGTGAAGAGCGAATGATTGTTTATAAACGAATTTCAACAGTTGATTCAGTTGAGTCGGTTGAAAAACTTAAAAGTGAGCTCAATCAAACTTATGGAAAGATTCCAAATGAAGTTTTGAGTTTGATTCAAATTGCGCTCGTTCGTCAACTTGCGTCTAATCTAGGAGCTGTTGAAGTGGTTTCGTTTGGGGCAGAAGTGCAGCTTGTTTTTGAAAAACCGGAAGATATCACATCAAACAACATTATTGGCGAAACGATTTATAAATTTAGAATGAATTGTGCTATTGACCTTTCAGAAAAACCTATGATTAAGTTTAACAAAGAGCGTCTTTGCAGAGAAAATTTTGAAGTTTTGCAGAGATTTTTGCTTGTGTCGGGTGACATTTTGAAAGAAACAGTACAAAAAAAATAAAAAATTAAGAAAATATCAGCCTTTTTATTTCATAAAAGGGTTGATTTTTTTTGTGGTTTAATTTATAATTTTTTGTGAAATGATTTATTAGGGGGACTAGACTTTTGAAAAAGAAAATATTTTCTCTTGTTTGTGGCGTGTTTATGATGGTGTTTAGTGTTTTTTCACTTGCAAGCTGTTCACTCGTTTCAACTGATACAGAGAAAGAAAACAAATCAGTAGTTTTAAAAATGGGGGACACTGAGTTCACAAAAAGTGATATTCTCAGCTCATTCTACACATATTACCAAAATAACAGCTCATATTTTTCATATTATGATGAAGAAACCATTGAAGAATCATTCTATACATGGGCAATAATTAAAGAGCTTATCAATCAAAAATCTGCAGAATCAATTTATAATGCTAAAACAAATCCAGAAGGCTTCATTGTGTATTCACAAGAAAATGAAGACAATGTTTGGAAGAACACTTATGACTATATTTATAGTCAAATCAGCTCTTATGAAAAGAATATTTATAAGAGTGCTGGATATGCTGAAGCAAATTATCCTGTTTGGATTTCTGGTGAAACTGATGATGAAACAGCAACTTCTTTTGAAGCATATGAAAAAATCAGCCCAGAAGGCGTTTGTTTAGACAAATCTAAAGCTGTTGAAAGAGCAACAGAAGAAGAAATTTTAGACAGAATTGTTGCTGATGACACAAGTCTTATGAAATATTTGTTCGAACATGCTGTTGAAACAGATGAAGATGGCAATGAGACAAGAAAGAAAATCAAAGATATTATTGCTGAAGAACAAAGATATAACACTGAAATCGAAAAAGATAAATTTATTGTAAATGCAAGAAATGAAGCATACACAGCTTACATGGAATCACTTAAAAACAATGCTAAATCAGCTGGCAAAAAAGTTGACGAAGAAGTGTTGTTTAATGAAGAAATTGTGAGAGTTTATGAAGCATATTATGAATCAGAAGTAACAACACTTCTTCAAACATATTACTTAAACGACTATTTGCTTGACAGTGAAGGTGACACACCACTCACAGAAAAGGCAGTTGCTGAAGCATTTTTGAATGATTATTATTCAGACTTCCAAACATATCAATTTGAAGATGCTTACATTACAACAATGACAAATAAAGATGGAGCATCACTTGTGCTTTATCATTATGACGGTCAAAACTATTTCTTCACAGTTCAACACATTTTGGTTCAAAATGATGATTACATTTCTGAACAAATTAAAGAGCTTCCAGGTTATGATTCAACAGGAAACTTTGACTATGATGCATCTGAAGAAAGCTCAGTTGCAAATCAATTCTTGAAAGATAGAAAAGATTTAACAGATAACTATTTCATGGCAGCTGCTGTGAATAAAGATAACATTAAAGATGTTATTGAAATTGATGGTTTTGCTGATTATTATTACTATGACGAAACTCGTGCAAATGAAGCTAATAACTGGGGTTACATTTCAGTTGTTAAAATTCCAGATGGGGAAGATGCTTTCAAATATTATGAAAAGATTGCAGCTGACCCAGGATATGATGAAACAAAAGAAATTGAAGAATCTAAGGTTTTATATCTTGCAACAGACGAGCAAATTGAAGCATGCTATAAAGAAAATTATGAAGGTTGGTTTGCAATCGCTCAAACTTATAGAGATTACTTAACTGCTGAAAATCAAACTGAAATCGATAAAATGCGTGAAGAGTATGCTGATATGAGTTATGTGTTTGACACAGTTGAAGTTATTGCAAACTCTGGAAAACCAGCAGATGTTATCACTCTTGAAATTAAGCAAAAAATTGCATCTTATGTTTTTGTTGAACTTGAATGGCTATTTTCAAGTGACTCACTTGGAAATGCGCTTTCAAACAAAATGGGTTATGTTATGTCTAACTATCCAGACGAGCATGGTTCATGGGTTCCAGAATTTGCTGATGGTGCAAGAGAACTTATTAAAAATATCAAAGAAAATGGTGCTAATGACTTTGAAACAGTTCAAGAAGGCTTAGAAGCTATTTTGAAAGGTGAAGTTTTGGTTTCTGACGGAAATGGTGGAACAGTTCCAAAAGACGTTAATGACTTAACAATTAAAATTATTTCAACATATGGTTATCATATCATTAAAGTTGAAAATGTTTATGAATGTGGTTCTTCTATTGTTGATTTTGAAGCAATCAAAACAACACTTGGCTCAAATCAAATTGATTTGAACACTGAAGCACATGTTGCCGAAGTTATCAAAGCTATGAAAAATACATTTGTTTGCACAGCATCAAATCAAACACTTTACGATTATTATTTTGATGAACTTTATACAGGATTTGTTGGTTCTTCTTGGCTTGGTGATACATCTGAAAATGCAACATCAGGCACATATTTCTTGAAACTTGAATATGAATGGCTCTATGAGCTTTATCAAGCCGATGAAATTGAATATGTTAACAAAGTGACATATAAAGAACTTATGAACTCTATTGGTTAATGAAAATTAATAAAAAATCAATAAAAAATAAAAGAAAAAAGGCTAAAATGTTAGCTTTTTTTCTTTTTTTCTTGTCAAAATGGTGAATGGTATATTATAATAACACTATGGCTGAAAGCAAAAAAGCTGAAGATATTGAAAAAAAGTTAAAAACTGACGAAGTTAAAACTGAAAAGAAGAGAAAGTCTTCTAACTTTTCTGCTGAGAAAAATTCTGAAAAACCTGAAAATGTTGTTCAAGAAAAAGAAGAATTAGAAATTGCTGAAATGATGCAAGAACTTGGGCTTGAAAAAGAAGAGCTTGATTCAAACGAAGAACTTGAAGTCAATAAAGAGTATTCAGAAGAAAAAGTTAAACAGGTTATTGAACTTCAAAACCCTAAGAAAAAGAAGAAAAGCACGATTATTAATTTGTGTTTGCTTCTCGTAAACCTTATCTTTATGATTTTCATCATAAAGGGACTTATCGCAAATGTTGGTGAAGTCAATCTTTTAGATGTTGTGAAAGCTCAAGGCAAAAAGATGTGGTGGCTTGCAGGTGGGCTTGGAATTTATATTGTTTATATCGTAGTGCAAGTTTTGATGTATTATGTTTTGATTAAAGATATCACAGGCAAAAAACGTTTGGGGCTTGCTTATGATGTTGCTATTGTTGGAAAATATTATGACAACGTGACACCTTTTGCTGTTGGTGGGCAACCAATGCAAATTGTTAGACTTACAAAAAATGGTGTGTCGGCTGGAACTTCAACCAGCATTCCAATTATCAAAATGATGCTTAACAGTTTTGTTAACGTTATTTTGGCGACTCTATTTTTCATTTTTGGTGTGCCTAAAATTCCGGCAACTTCGGCGTTCAATAATTTGCTCTTAACACTTCTCATTATTCTTGGTGTTATTGGGCTCATCATAACCATTATCATTGTGTTGTTTACATTTTTGGTTGGGGCAGGTGGGCTTGTAACTCGTTCGTTTATCAGTGGAATAATTCGTTTTGGTTATAAACTTGGAATAGTCAAAAATTATCGTCAAACACTTAAAAAAGTGCTTGACCAAGTTGCAGAATATAAGGTTTCTTTCAGGTTTATGTGGAAGAAAAAGAAAATGCTTGTGAAAATGCTTATTTTGTGCGTTTTAGAGTGCCTTTCTTATGCAATTATGCCTTATTTTGTTACGAGAGCGTTTGCCACTTCAATCGGATTTAGTGAAGGTTTATTCTTTATTATTTGCATTTCACAATATTATATCTGTTCAATGGCAAGTTGCTTTTTGCCACTTCCTGGTGGAACAGGACTCATGGAAATTTCGTTCATATTCTTGTTCGGCTTGATTGTTGGCGACAACATTGTTTGGGCACTTCTTGCTTGGAGAATTTTATCATATTACATGATTTTGGTTCATGGATTCACTCACGAACTCTTTCATATAACAAAGAATATTATTAAAAATAAAAAAAGAAGAGAATTGAAATAAATTCTCTTTTTTATTTGCTTTTTGAATAAATAAAAAAAATGTGTAAATGATTTTAGTAACGGGGGATTTATGAGAACTTTTTTACTAAAAGCAAAACATTTTTTAAAAAGAAATATTTATCCAATTACGGTCACAATGTGCACTGTGCTGGTGCTTGGAATAATTACGGTTTCGGCATATAGTTCAATCAGGCGAAGCAATGAAGTTGTGACACAAACAAACAATCCGATAATTTCTGAAAATGAAGAGCCTGCAGACAAGACTGATGATGAAACAGAAACGGGTGGTGCTGGTGACAATGTTCAAGACCCAGAGCCATCAAAACCTGTGGTTGTGAATTTAGTTTTTGACCTTCCATTTGAAAGTGCAAAAGTGCTTAAAGATTACACAGATTCGTCACTGGTTTATGATGCGACAACTAAGCTTTGGTGCACTCATCAAGCTATTGATTTTTCGGCGATTGAAGGGCAAGAAGTTAAAGCTGTTTATGACGGTGTTGTCACAAAAATTGAGAGTTCAATGATGTATGGAACAGTGGTTTATTTGAAGGTTTCAAGCGAAGTGACGGTGGTGTATAAAGGGCTTTCTTCAGAAGTTCAAGTGAAAGAAGGTGACCAGATTAAAAAAGGCTCAGTGATTGGAAAGGTTACAAGTTTTTTGGCTGAAAAAGCAGATGGTGTGCACCTTCATCTTGAAGTGCTAAAAAAAGATAAACTGACAAATCCAAATGAATATTTTTCAATAATCAAATAAAAGGTAGTTTTACCTTTTATTTTTATTTGCGTTTTATTAAATTTCTTAATATAATAAGTATGTAGAAGAATTTGCATTTTGTGAACTGCATTTAAGTTATACTTAAATGACGGCAATCAAAAGATAGGAGAGATTTATGAATAAAACAAAAATTGTTTGTACTATTGGACCAGCTTGTAATGACATTGAAATTATCAAAGATATGATTCGTGCAGGTATGGACGTTGCAAGGTTCAACATGAGCCATGGAACTCACGAAAGTCATGAAGAAATGATTAATATTGTGAAGCAAGCAAGATATGAAATGGGTGTGCCTGTTGCAATCATGCTTGACACAAAAGGTCCTGAAATTAGAATCAAACAATTTAAATCTGGAAAAGTTCAACTCAAAAAAGGTCAAGACTTTGCTCTTACAACTGAATATGTTGTTGGTGATTCAAGCATTGTTTCTGTCACATATGACAAGCTTCCTGAAATTGTGAAAAAAGGAACAAAGATTCTTTTGAATGATGGGCTTATTGAACTTAAAGTCGTAAGCGTTTCAGGAAAGCTTATTTACACACAAGTCGTTGTGGGTGGTGAACTTTCAAATAATAAATCAATCAACATTCCAAGCGTTGAACTCAATATGGATTATCTTGGCGAAACAGATAAGAAAGATTTGGCATTTGGCGTTCAAATGGGTGTTGACTGTTATGCAATTTCTTTTGTTAACTCTGATGATGATGTTCGAGTTGTGAGAGAATATCTTAAAAGTCTTGGCGAAGAAGATGCTTTCATTATTTCAAAAATTGAGTCTGCAAAAGGCGTTGAAAAAATGAATAAGATTATTGCAGCTTCTGACGGTGTTATGGTGGCTCGTGGTGACATGGGTGTTGAAATTCCATTTGAAAAACTTCCACAAGTTCAAAAGAAGATGATTGCGACAGCAAATGAAATGGGAAAATATACAATCACTGCAACTCAAATGCTTGAATCTATGGTGACAAACACAAGACCAACAAGAGCTGAAATTTCAGACGTTGCAAATGCAATTTATGACGGCACAAGTGCAATTATGCTTTCTGGCGAAACCAGTGCAGGAAAATATCCTGTTCTTGCAGTTGAAACAATGAACAAGATTGCTTCTGAAACCGAAGATGTGATTGATGACAAAAAAGCACTCGCACATTATATTCCAACAAAGAGTGTTACTTGTGGTGTTGGATATGCAGCTTGTGCACTTGCTTCAAGTTTATCTGCTAAAGCTATTTTGGTGACAACAACAACAGGAAACTCTGCTGCAAACATTTGCAGATTCAGACCAAATTGTGACGTGGTTGCACTCACTCCAAGCTTGAAAACATATTACAGACTTGGAATGTATTGGGGTGTTACAGCACTTTTAGACCAAACATATTACAACACTGATGAGCTTTTGGCTTCTGCAAGAGAACAAGCTAAGAAGTTTAAGTGTGTTAAAAAGGGTGATGTGGTTATTCAAACTGCTGGCATTCAAACTGGTGTAACTGGCTCTAACATGATTGTTGTTTCTGAAATTGACTAAGGAGAATTTTCATGAAAAAATTATTGAAAAGGTCATTAATATTTTTAATGCTTATGGTGATGATGCCATTAGCATCTTTTTTGGTGGCTTGTGGTGCTACTCCTGGTGAATCTGTTAAAGGAGTTGCGTTTGTTTCTGACTTGTATGATGAAGAAACAGGAAAGGCAATTTTTGAAGTTGACCTTAATGTTGCAACCGAATTAACTTATAAGTGCAACCCATCAACTGCAAGTGGAAAAATTGACTACACTATTCCTGTTGAAGGTCAAACTAATGCAGGTTATAACCGTTCAAGATTTACATTTGAAGATGGCAAAATAACTGTCAACTATGACGATTTTGAACAAATTGAAATTAAAATAAGCATAAGTGGATACGCCGACCAATGTATTGTTAGGTTAAAGAAATATCCAGTTAGCATGCGTCCACTTGAAACAAGTGTTATTTTGAATGCTGGTTCATCATACACAATTCGTGCACTTGGAACTTTTGAACTTGAAGATGGAACAACAGAAGAAAGATATCTTACTGAATCAGACTTTAATTTCACAGTAACAACTGAAAGTGAACCAATTATTAGTGTTCCAAACGAACAAAGACTCACGGTTTGTTCACTTCTTAAAACTGCTGGAACAACAAAAGTTACAGTAACTTTGAATGACAGAAGTGGAAAACCTAAGGGAATGAGTTTTAAAGTTGAATTTACAGTTGTTGAAATTGCAAAAGAAGCATTCTTGAGATTTGAAAATTTTGACAACTTTGTTGAAACAGGTGATTCACTTGAAGTTGATGCAAATAAACTCACAGCAAATGCAAAAGGGGAATATGAACTTCATTATGACGCATTGTTTATGAGTGAGCAAGGAACATTTATTGAATATGATGGTGAATATCGTTTATCATCAAGCAATAATGATTATGTTGCATTTGATGCAAACAATCAAATTATCAAAATTAAATCAGCATATGATGTTGAATTAGATGTTGCGATTTACACTGATTTATTTGCTCTTGGAGATGATGGAAATTATAAGTCAGTTCAAATAACATTTAAGATAAAATTTATTGCTAAAACAAATCCATAAACATAAAAGGATACGAAATTGTATCCTTTTTTTGTGTCAGAAACTTCTCTAATATAAAGAAATAGTTATTTTATTTTTTTAAAAAACATATGTTATATGGGTGCATTTTGGGGTTAAATTAAGCACAGGTATTGATTTTTTGGTTTAGTTATGATATAATATAATCAGTTGGTTATAAAATATAAACTTTTTAACCACTGCAAATGCTGTTATTATCGCAACTTAGCGCTTTCACGCTAAAAATTTTTCATGTACATATTGACATTTGTTGCATATAGTAGTATAATATAGTAAATCTAAATAAAGGGAGATGGTAAAAATGAAAAAACGTAATTTATTTTTATCTTTGATTTGTAGCATTATTTTAACAATTGCACTTGCTACAACAACTATTCTTGGCGTTATCGACAAGAACAAAAAGAAAGATGATGGCCCAACAGCGGGAAACGTGTCAACAGACAACAGTGGTAACGTTTCTGACGGAACAGGTGATGGCGATAAAGAACCTACACCAGAAAATCCAGTTGAACCAGAAGTTCCTGTTGAAGATGGAACAGCTGAACACCCATACATCATTACAGATGTTGAATCTTTCTTCGATTATATGGAAATGTATGGCCATGCAACAGGTAAAGAACCAGTTATGATTACTGAAAAAGTTCCAGTGATGGTTCCTGAAAAAACACCAGTTATGACTCCAAAGATGGAAGCTGAAATGGTTGCAAAAATGGTTCCAGAAATGGTTCCAGTGATGATTCCTGAACTCACACCTGCACTTGTTGAAAAAATGGTTTATTCTTATGATGGAAATGGCAACATTCGCGTTGATGCAAATGGTGAACCAATCATGGTTAAGGTTTATGATGCAGATGGCAATGTTGTTATGACAGAAGCTAAAGATGCAGATGGCAACATTATTTATGTTCAAAAAACTGATGCAGATGGCAATATTGTGATGACAGAATCAAAAGATGCTGACGGCAACATTCTTTACACAGAAAAACTTGACGCAGATGGCAAGGTTGTAATGATTGAAGCTAAAGACGAAGATGGCAATGTTATCATGGTTGAAAAACTTGATGCAAACGGTAAGCCAGTTATGAAAGAAGTTAAAGATGCAGATGGCAAACCAATTATGGTTGAAATGAAAGATGCAGATGGCAAAACCGTTTATACAGACAAAGTTGATGCAGATGGCAAAGTGATTTTGACAGAAGCTAAAGACGAAGAAGGTAACACTCTTTATACAGATAAGCTTGACGAAGAAGGCAAGCCTGTTAAAGTTGAAGCTAAAGATGCAGATGGCAACACAATCTATATCACAAAGTATTATTTGACTCTTGCAAATGATATTGATTTTGCTGGTGTTGACTTCATCACATTATTCAATCAAGACAAGCCATTCAATGCTGATATTGATGGAAAAGGTTTTGCTTTAAAGAATATTTCAATTAATGTAACATTAGAAAATATTGATAAATTCATCTATCAAAATGCTAAAAATAACAACAGATATGATGCTCATATCGCAATGTTTGGAAACGTTGAAAATGCTAAAATTGAAAACATGAAACTTGACAACATCAAAGTTGAAGTTGCTGATGAAATTTACACATATATCTATGATGGTAAATTTGCTGAAGAATACGGCGACGCAATGAATGAAATCACAGTTTCAACACTTGCAGCAGTTGCTACAAGCTCAACAATCAAAGGTGTTGAAGTAACTGGAACTGTTGATGCAGATGCTTATTCAATTTATGCAGAAAACAATGTTCAAGGTTACAACGCATTCGGTGGTCTTGTTGCAGTTGCAAGCAAATGCGTTATCTCAGATGCAAAAATTAAAGTAAATTTTACAACAGCTCCTGCAGTGGAAGGTGAACAAAAGAACTACTTTGTTGGTGGTGCAACAGGTTATGCTTACTACACAACAGTTAAAGATGTTGAAGCTGAAATGACTGTTTCAGCAAACTATGAACAAGCTCTTTATATTGGTGGTTTGATTGGATATGCTTATAACGCAAACGTTGAAAACGCTGTCGTTACACTTGCAGTGGGCGAAACAGGCGAACGCAAAACAGTTGAAAAAGGCGACACAATCAATGCTTCACAATACACATGGGTTGCAGGTTTAGTTGCAATCATTCAAGCTGAAAGTGAAGAACTTGCAACAACTGTTTTAAATGCAAATATCACAGCTGATGTTGATATTGATGTTGTTTATGCTGGCGTTGTTGTTGAAATTTGGTCAAAAGCAACTGAAGGTGCTTGCGTAAGCTTCACAGATGTTATTGCTAAATCAAATGTTAACACTCTTCAAGCATTCGGTTTTGTTAAATCAGTAGCAAACAAAGCAATCGTTTCAATAAACCTTTCAAAAGTTGAAGCAGATGTTGAAAATGATGCTGAATATAACATTAAACTTACTGGAACAGTTAGACTTACAGGAACTCCAACAGTGGTTGCTGCATCACTTTATTCATATGATGCAATTGGTGACCTTGCAAATGTTAAAGTCGTTGTTTCTAACGCAATCTACAACCAAATTCAAACCATTGAAACTTTAAGATGCAAAAACAATGGTTATGGCTATGGTTTAGTTGTTAAAATCTAATTTTAATCAATCAAAAAGAGATGCAGTTCTGCATCTCTTTTTTTGTTCTAAAAATTTAATGGGTTTGGTTTTTGTTTGACAAGTTTTGGATAATTATTATATATTTATAATGTATAAGATTATCTAGGGGTGGAAGATGAAAAAAACACTCAAATTAGTTGGTATTTTCATGGCAATTTTAATCGTCGGTATCACCGGCGGTCTTTCTGTGTATTTTTTAATTCAGAACAATAAAACTTATTACATTGATGATATAAGAATTATTGAACCAATCGCAGAAGCAAACACCTATATTTATACAAATGCAAACAACACATATTCGACGCTTAAAAATCAGAAAGTTTATATGACTGCAGAAGGTGACAATTTATTGGAAATTGCCATTTTCTTGGATACAACAGCAAGCCTTAGCAAACTCAAAATCCAATCTTCTGATAGAAGTGTTGCTGATATTGTTTATTTGAATGGTAAGTGCTTTGTGGAATACAAAAAAGCTGGTCAGGCTGAAATAAGTGTTTCTATTGATATGGTTAAAGACAGCTTTATGCTTTATGTTTACAATAGACCTGCTGATGAGTTTAATGTTTATGATTTAACTTATTACGGAAAATATGCTGAAAAGTTTGCAAATAAGATTGTTGCATATGCCGACGATAAACTTTATGAATATGACTTTTCAACAAAATCTGCATTCTATCAAGAAAGCGATGAAGAAGTTGAAGAACCAACAGCTCCAGTTGCTCAGCCACAAGTTGAAGATGGTGAAGAGCTTCCAGAAGGGGAACTTCCAGAAGAAGAGAAAAAACCAATTATTGATTTCAAAGACGATGATGAAACTGTTAATGGTGACCTTCTTGAAATTGATAGAACAACTGTTAATGAAGATGTTTTTACATACGTTGAGCTTGATGCATCAACAAGAAAACTTTCAATTCAATGCAAATCTTCACTTAGTGAAATTTTGAACTCTGAAGGAAAGTTGCATTTAGATGAATCAATCGTTATTCAATCATATTATTATTCATCAGAAGGGGAGAAAAAACCTTCAAAATCATATATTGTTGATGTTCACATTATTCCAGATGCTCCTGAATTCTTGCAAGTTGAAATGGCTGCAACTCCTGATTTTGAAAACAGCTATATTTTGATGGATACGAAAGATTTCACAAGTGCAACAGAAGAAGAAATTGCTGCAAATATCGAAAGCTTCTTAAGTTTCCAAAAGGCAGAACAATATCTTTTGAATCAAGAAGAAAAATCATCTTACACAGCATTCTTCACAGATAAAGTTTCTGAAATTTATTTAAGATTTAGAAAAGTTTATACCAATGGTGATGTTGTTTATTTGGATGGACTTTCAAAAGAAGAAAATCCATTCAACCTTACTTTTGAAGATGAACGTTTGATTTTATCTCAAAACAAAGAATATTACACACTTAAACTTGACAGAGAATATTTTGAAGCAAGTGGTTCAGATTCTTATGAAATCAGCTTGCAACTTGGTGACTTTTTGAGCAAAAGCAGCACATTCAAATTTGAATTTAAAGAATTTAATGAAGATAACCTATTTGATTTCTATAAATTTGATGTGGAAACATTGTCATTCATATATAAATATTGGGATTTAAGAACAAGATATAGCAATGAATTCTGTGACCCAGATGGAAAGATTGTTGACTTTGGTGGTCTTTCAATCGACTTTGATGAGCTTATTCCAGACGAAGTTGTTGAAACAGGTGTTAAGTTTGTTTCTGAGTTATATGACCAAGAATCGGGCATGGCTATCTTTGAAGTTTTATATAATGTTCCATTTGAACTTACATATGATTGTGTTCCAGCTGATGCTGTGATTGAGCTTGTCGGATTTGAACCTGTTGATTATGGAACAGCTGCAAATAGATATAGATTCACTATTAATGCAAATGGTATTTTCACTGTTACAAACTCAAGTTTTGAACCTATTATTGTTGAAATTAAAGTGAAGATTAACGGAACAGAATACACTGATAGATGTATTGTTAGACTAGGCTAAAGTTGATAAAAATTAATATGAACATTATGTGGGAGCAGGCCGATGATTCCAGACGAATTTATTGAGTATTATTATGGAAAATATAAAGTTGTTGACCTTCATAATATGACAAAAGAAGATGCTAAAGCAAATTTGATTTATGCAATAAATTCAGTTGATTTTAACATTAAATGTTTGGTTGTTGTTCATGGATATCATGGTGGAACAATCATCAAAAATTTGGTTAGAAAAGAATTTAAAAGCGATGAAGTGCAAGAAAAAGTTAATTTAGATGCAGGAAGAACCATATTTTTATTAAAAAACAGGAAATAATTTATAAAAAACTATGGAAATCTCTTAAACTCTGTGTTATAATTACATTACTAAAAAAAAGGAAGGGGTATTATGGATATTTCTAAAAAGACTTTAATTGTCACATTAATTGTTGATTTGTTACTTCTTGCTATTGGTGTTGTATGTTTGTTTGTTACAAAATTTAGCACACTTGCACTTTCACTTTTCGTTGCTGTGTGTGTTATGATTTTGATTTCTTCAATACTCATTTGGAAGTACGGAAAAGCATATAAAAAATAAAATTAAAAACGGGCAAACTTGTCCGTTTTTTTTATGCAAGATTTTTGCACCAAGTTTTGAATAATTTTTGATATGATGGAAATTATTTGAGTATGAATAAAAAATCTGTTTCTGCCAGCATTTTGGTAATGTTTTTGGCACTTGTGTTTGCTGTTGTTGGAGCTTGTTTTGCAATATTTGTTTATAAAGATAAAATGATAAAATTTCAGGAAATTAAAGTGGTTGCTGCGTCAAGCATTGAAGTTTTTGATGATGAAAAATTAGAAAATAAAATTTCAAAATTGAAGCTCTCTGATATGAAACTTGGACTTAAACCTGCAACTGGTGACCTTGATGAAGAAACAAAGATTCCGTCAACAATCACTGACAAAAATGGCAGTGAAGGGTATTACGAAAAGATTTATGTGAAATCAAGTGTGGCGTTTAAAGTTTTGGTGACAAATATTAAAATTGAAAATGACAAAGATAAGGAAAAGGCAGAAAAGGAAAGAGAACATATTTTTGTTGCAATTAAGGGCACAAAAAACAGCACAAAGCCACTTCAAGAAGATGTGGTTGAAATAGCGACATTTGAAGGCTCTGAAGATGCAAGAGAGATAGTGTTTTTGTTTTGGCTCGACGCACTTTCTGGCGATGAACTTGTTGGCTCGAAAATTAGCTTTGATATTGAATTTAAACCGATTTAAAACCCAAATTGGGTTTTATTTTTATTTATAATTGCAGTATCTTTTTAAGATAAAAGAAACATAATAGAAGTATGAAAAAGAATACTTTTTTGAAGGGTGCAACAATTCTCATTTTATGCAATTTGTTGGGAAAGGTTTTAGGTGCAGTTTATCGCATTCCACTTGCAAAAATGCTTGGCCCTGTTGGAATGGGAATGTATCAGTTGGTGTTTCCGTTATACTGTTTAATTTTGACAGTTTCAACATCTGGTGTGCCTGTTGCAATATCTAAACTTGTTGCTGAAAACAACTCTAGACGCAATTTTTCAAATTCTAAAAAAATCTTGTCTATTTCACTTTTAATGCTTACAACGATTTCGCTTGTTGGGGCAGTTTTAATTGTGTTTGGGGCAAAGTTTATTGCTGGAATTCAGGGAAATTTTAATATTTATATTTGCTATTATGGAATTGCGCCGGCAATTTTATTTGTGGGAGTGCTTTCTGCTTTCAGGGGTTATTTTCAGGGTAATTTGTTAATGTTTCCAACAGCGATATCTTCGGTTGTTGAACAGATTGTTAAGATGATTTTTGGATTAATCTTGGCTGAAAGATTATCTATATATGGCGTTGAATATGCAGTGCTTGGTGCAATAATTGGTATTTCAATAAGTGAACTTGCTGCTGTTGTATTTTTAATTTTTTGTTATGTTATTTTTAGACTTACTCATAAAAATAAAAATGAGATTAAAGCTGACGGATTCAAGGTGCTAGGTGGTCAAATTTTTGGGCTGGCAATTCCGATTACTCTTGGTGGAATTGTTGGACCGATAACTGCAATGATTGACAGTTTGCTTGTGGTTAATTTGTTGATGTTTTCAGGGTTTTCGAGTGAAGTGTCAACAATGTTTTTGGGACTTCAGTCGGGAATTGTTGAGCCACTTGTGAATATCCCTGTTATTATAGCTGTGTCAATAGCAACAGTTATTCTTCCAAATATTAGCAAATATTCTGCAGAAAATTCTTCTGAAGATGTTAAAAATATTGTGGAAAAAGCCATTCAAACAAGTCTTTGCATTTCTATTGCATGTGCTATTTGTTTTGTTATTTTTGGAAAGCAAATTTTGAGTTTTTTATATGGCTCAAGTTTGAGTGATGGCGAAATTTTAACTTCAACAAAACTTTTGTTTGCTGGCAGTTTTAATATTATATTTTTATCGCTTGTGCAGGTGACTGCAGGGGTTTTGCAGGGTCTGGGTCATTCAAAACTTCCCGTTAGGTCGTTGCTTATTGGTTGTGTTTTCAAAATAGGGTTTGACATCATATTGATTCCGATTCAAAAAGTGAATATTTTTGGCGCAATTATTTCGGGTGCAATATGTTATTTTGTGGTGTTTATTTTGAACTTTAAAAAAGTTAAAAAACTCACTGGGGTCAGTTTGAAAAATACAGTGTTTTATGTTTCGATTCAAGCCTTATTTGTGTGCTTGTTTGCGTTTATTTCTAATATTTTATGCTCAATTTTATTTACAGAAACAGTGTCACTTTTTATTGCAGGAGTGGTTTCTGTGTCTGTGTTTTTTATAACATTTTATGTGTTTTTTGTGTATGAAAAAGAACAGGGGCAAATCAAAGAAAAACTATATAACTAGCAATAAGTTATTGAAAATAATTTAATATTTTGATAAAATAATCTTATGAAAAGCGTTTTTATCAAAAATGTTGAAGTGAAAAATGGTTTAATTTTAGCGCCAATGGCAGGGTTTACAGACCTTGCTTTTCGTTTTGCTTGCTCAAAATTTGGAGCCGGACTCACAGTGACTGAAATGGTTAGTGCAAAAGCGCTTTCATATAACAATAAAAAAACAGAAGATTTGCTTTTGTCACTTGACGGCGAAAGTCCAAAAGCTGTTCAGATTTTTGGGCATGAACCTGAAGTTATGGCAGAAGCTTGCAGGAATCCACTTCTTCAAAAATTTGATATCATTGATATAAATATGGGGTGTCCTGCACCAAAGATTATTTCTAATGGTGATGGCTCATCGCTTTTAAAAGACTTTGACCTTGCAAGAAGAATTATTGAAGCGTGCGTAGCAGCAACAGAAAAACCGGTTACTGTTAAGTTTAGAATTGGGTTTTATGATGACGATATTGTGGCAGAAGAGTTTGCGAAAATGTGTGAAAAGGCAGGGGCAGCAGCAATCACCGTTCATGGCAGAACCACAAAGCAAGGTTATTCAGGAAAGGTGAATTATGATGTGATTAGAAAGGTTAAAGAATCCGTTTCTATTCCGGTTTTTGCAAATGGAGATTGCAGGTCAAGAAAAGACTATGAAAACATTATGGCTGAAACAAAAGCTGATGGTGTTATGATTGGAAGGGCTGCTGTTGGAAGGCCAGAAATTTTTGAAGAAATTGTTTCTGGAAACGTTGCGAAGGTTAACAAATTTGAGCAGATTAAATGGCATTATGAAACCATGCTTAAGTTTTATCCAGAAAGATATGTGGTGCTTTATATGCGTTCACATTTGGCAGGATATTTGAAAGGGGATTACAAAAACTCAAAAGCACTTGTGGAAATTCTTAAAATTGATAAATATGATGAAATTTTAGAGTATTTATGCAAAATATTTGGTTAAATTGATTAAAATATAGGTTGTTATTATTTGACAACTTATATTTTTTTTTAATATAATTGTAATGTGCGATATAAACTGCACGTATAATAATTAGACAAAGAGGAACTTTTATGAAAAAGAAAACTTTTAAAGATATTGATGTTGCTGGCAAAAGAGTTTTTGTCAGAGTAGATTTTAACGTGCCACAAGATGATAGTGGAAAGATTACAGATGATACAAGAATTAGAGCAGCGCTCCCAACAATTAACTATTTAGTTAAACAAAATGCAAAGGTTATTTTGTGTTCACACCTTGGCAGACCAAAGGGCGTGTTTAATGATAAATATTCTCTTGCTCCAGTTGCTGAAAGACTTTCAGAACTTATGAACATGCCTGTTAAAATGGCTAAAGATGTTATTGGAACAAGTGCAAAAACAATGACAAGCGAAATGAAAGAAGGCGAAATCGTTATTTTGGAAAACGTTCGTTTCCACGCTGAAGAAGAAGAAAACAATGAAGTGTTTGCAAAAGAACTTGCAAGTCTTGCTGACGTTTTTGTTAATGACGCATTTGGAACAGCTCACAGGGCTCACGCTTCAACTGCTGGCATTGCAAAACACATTCCAGCTGTTGCTGGTTTCTTGATGGACAGCGAAGTGGTTGCACTTTCAAACGCTGTTGAAAATGCTGAAAAGCCACTTGTTGTTATTCTTGGTGGCGCAAAGGTTTCTGACAAAATCAACGTTATTTTGAAACTTATGAGCAAAGCTAACACACTTTTAATCGGTGGTGCTATGGCTAACACATTCTTAGTTGCAAAAGGTTATAACATTGGTTTTTCTAAATATGAAGAAGACAGAATCGAAGTAGCTAAAGAAATTATGGAAGAAGCTGAAAAATTGAACGTTAAATTGGTTCTTCCTGTAGACGTTGTTGGTGGAAGCGAATTTTCTCCAACAGCTAAGCGTAAAAACTTTGATGTTGAAAACATTGGAAGCAATTATCAAGCACTTGATATCGGCAAAAAGACACGCAAACTCTTTGCTAAAGAAATCAAAAATGCAAAAACCGTTATTTGGAACGGACCTATGGGCGTTTTTGAATTCAAGAAGTTCAGAAAAGGTACACTTGCAGTTGCTAAGGCAGTTGCAAAGAGTGGTGCTGTTTCTATCGTTGGTGGTGGAGATAGTGTTGCTGCAATTCAAGAACTTGGATTTGCAAACAAAGTTACACACCTTTCAACTGGTGGTGGTGCAACACTTAAATTCTTAGAAGGTGCAACACTTCCTGGCGTTGCTATGCTTGAAGATAAAGATTCTGAAAAGAAAAAGGTTAAAACACCTGATTTTGCTTCAGTTGACAAGAAGACTCTTGAAAAACCAGCAGCAAAAAAGGCAGCTTCAGCTAAAAAACCTACAGTTAAATCTTCAAAAACAAAAACAACAAAGAAATAGGAGCTAATATGGATAAATATATTGCAGCCAACTGGAAAATGAATAATGATTTTTCAGATATTCCATCATATGTTGAATATTTAGATAAAAATTTGGAAAATAAGAATAACGTTGTGGTTTGTGTGCCACACGTTATGCTTAAGACCTTTGCTGATGCAGCAAATGGAATTGTTGAAACAGGTGCAGAAAACTGCTACTTTGCAGAAAAAGGTGCTTACACAGGTGAAACTTCTGCAAAAATGGTTAAATCTGCTGGTGCAAGCTATGTTATTATTGGACACAGCGAACGCAGACAATATTTTGGAGAAACAAATGAAATTGTTTCTAAGAAAATTGCAGCAGCTTTATCTGCTGGTCTTAAAGTTATTTTCTGCATTGGTGAAAAATTAGAACAAAAAGAAAACTTTAAAGAAGTTTTGAATGAACAAATTGTTGATGGTCTTGCTGGAATCACTGATTTTTCAGACATCATTGTTGCTTATGAACCAGTTTGGGCTATTGGCACAGGCGTTGTTGCAACAATCGACGATATTAAAACTGTTCACGCATACATCAAGTCAGTTTTGAAAGAAAAATTTGGCGTTGACCTTCCAATTCTTTATGGTGGAAGCGTTAAACCAGAAAATAGTGCTGAAATTATGGCACTTGAAGATGTTGGTGGCGTACTTGTTGGTGGTGCTTGTCTTAAAGCCGACAGTTTTGCTCAGATTGCAAAAAGTAGATAAAATAAAAGGGTAGACTATGATTTCTTACATTTCTTCGTTAGCACTAATGCTTGCTCAAACTGCCGAAGAAAAAAGTTTGACCTATGTTGGGTTGGCTTTCTTTGCAGGCTTTTTGTTCTTCTTAATTGTTGACACAACAGTTAAGGGGAGATTTGTGCCAAAAAAGAGTGTCATGCGAAATTTTTTGATAGTTCTCTTTATTTTGGTTATAATAATTATCTTTATGCTATTTATATTTTATAAATAACTTGAAATTTAAAACATTATGTGTTATAATCCATGTGTTTGGAGGAATTATGTTTTTTAATATTAGTAATTTAATTTGTGCAGATGAAAATAAAGCAGTAGCTCCTTGGGTTGAAAATTCATTCCCAGTTATCAAAGCTGTTATCGTTGGCGTTATTGCATTTCTTGCCGTTGTTATGATTGTGATGAATCTTATGCAAAAGAGCAACACAAATAGTTCTGCTGCAATCACAGGACAATCTAACACATTCTATAACAGAAATAAAGGTGCAACTCTTCAAGGAAAGCTCAAAATTTTGACAATCATTGATGCTGTTTTGATTTTGGTTCTCTGCATTGCATTTTTAGTGTTAAACACAATTTATGCTGGAAATATTTAAGGTGTAACTTAGGTTATACCTTTTTTTATGTATAATTTTCTCGAATTTTGCAAAAGATAATTGTAAAGGAGAGAGAAAATTATGATTATTGCAAATATCATTACGCTTTGCGTGCTCATTTTGGGGTCATTCAACTGGTTTTTAGTTGGTGTATTCTCATGGAACTTGCTTGCATGGATTTTCGGCACAGGCATCTTTGTTCGAATTTTGTATGCGATTGTGGGTCTTTGTGGTGTGTGGCTCTTAATTCAGCTTTGTGTGAGAAGAAGACGTCTTTTCACTGAAGATGAAACAATGAGAAGATAAAAGAAGTAAAAAAGATAGGTTTCTATCTTTTTTATTTTTATTTTTTTGACTTTTTTTGGGTAAGGGGTATATACTAAATTAATAAGGAGAAGCTATGATTAATACTAGTTGGAATTTAACTCATTTATATCGTTCAAATGATGATTTTTTGGCTGATTTTGAACTTGCAAAAAATGGTTTAAAAAATCTTGAAAAATTCAAAAATAAACTCGAAAAAAATGATAAAAAAATAATTTTAGACTATTTCAAATTAGATGATGAAGTGTCTGTAACTCTCGAAAAATTGGCAGTTTATGCCAAATGTAAGCTCGATGATGATGGCAAAGATGTGACTAATTTGAAAAACTATCAAATGATTTCAGATTTCTTCTCAGAAATCAATCAAAAGCTCGCGTTTTCAAAAACAGAACTGGCAAGTCTTTCAGATGAGTTTTTGAATGAAATTAAAAATGATAAAGACTTTAAAGACTATGACAGAGTTGTTGACTATATTTTAAGAAATAAAAAGCACACTCTTTCAGAAGATAGAGAAGTTTTGCTTGCTCTTGTTTCATCATTTCAAAATAATGACGATATTTATTCAAATTTATCTGATGTTGAAATGTATCATGGTTCGTTTGTTGATGAAAATGGTGAAAAAACAGAACTTACTAACGGAAATTATGTGAGCTATTTGAAATCACCATCTCAAGAGCTTAGAGAAACCGTAATGAAAAGCTTTCTTGCAGAATACGGAAAACTTAATTTGACTTATTCAGCGCTTTATTTGTCACATGTTAAGCACGTTAACTTCGTGGCGAAAGAAAAGGGATTTGACTCTGCGCTTGATATGTATACATATAGAGAAGAAGTTAGCAGTGATATTATTCGCAAAAATATTGAAAATGTCAGCAAAAAGGTGAATTTGGTTCAAGAATATTTTGAAGCAAAAAAGAATTATTTGAACTTAGAAACCTTTTATTCGTCAGATATTTCAGCTAACTTTTCTCAAAGCAAAGAAAATGTTGAATATTCTCAAGCTGTTGAAGATGTTAAAAATTCATTTGCTCCACTTGGGAAAGACTATGTTGAAATGTTTGAAAAGGCAGTAAATGAAGGCTGGATTGATGCTCTTCCAAGAAAAAATAAGGCGAGTGGGGGTTACACCATCAGTGCTTATGGCTCGCACCCATACATTCTTTTGAATTTTGACAATACTCAAAGCTGGGCATCTGCAATAGCCCATGAATTTGGACATGCGATGCACTCATATTATTCAGAATCTTCGCAGCCTTATTCAAAGGCACAATATACAATTTTTGTGGCTGAAGTTGCTTCGCTTACAAATGAAATTTTGTATAATTATTATTTGCTTCAAAAAGAAACTGATAAAGATAAAAAAATCCAGATTATTTCAGAGCTTTTGCAAGTGTTTTATTTGAATGTGTTTGACGCATCTCTTCTTGCAGAATTTGAAATTTATGTGCATGAAGAACTTCAAAGGGGTGTTTCACTCACAGCAGAAGAACTTAATAAGAAATATTTGGAGCTAAATAAAAAATATTTGGGAAATAATGTTGTTCTTCTTGATGAATATGTTTATAATTGGAGTAGAAAGCATCATATTTTCCGTGATTATTATCTTTACAAATATTCAACTGGATTCATTTCGGCTGCGACAGTTGCTCACAAAATTATGAATGACAAAACGGGTGAATATTTGAAAAAGTATAAGAAGTTTTTAAGCCTTGGTGGTTCACTTGACCCAGTTGCTTCGCTTAAAATCGCAGAAGTTGATATACTTTCAGATGATACTTATGAAATTGCATTCAATTTATTTGAAAATTATTTAGAAAATTTAAAACATTTAACAAAGGAGAAATAAAATGATTATTACAATCACAGGAAAGCCATGTTCGGGAAAGGGGGCTGTTACTGGATATTTAGTTAATAAGTATGGTTTTAAAAAATATAGTGCAGGTGACATTTTTAGAAAAATTGCAGCTGAACGTGGGGTTGACATTTTGGAACTTAACCGTTTGAATGATACATCAATCGACCATCTTGTTGATGCTGAAATTGTTAAAGTTGGAACAGAAAACATTAATAATAATATGATTTTTGATAGCAGAACAGCTTGGCACTTTGTTCCAAAGTCGTTTAAGGTGTTCATTGATGTTGAAGGTCATGAACAGGCAAGACGTTTGCTTAGCTCTGGCAGAAACACTGAAAAAATTGATATTTCAGTTGAAGAAGCTATTGCTTCGCTTGATGAAAGATGGGAACTTGAAAATAAAAGATATATGTCAATTTATGGTTTCAACAACAAAAATAGAGAAAATTATGACCTTGTGATTGATAACACAAATCTTTCTATCGAAGAAACTGGAGATGCGATTTATTCTGCTTATCTCGAGTATGTTAAAAATCAAAAATAAAAAGCCTTAAAAGGCTTTTTTTATTTTAAAAAAATTCAATTAAAATCATTAAAAAACCAGTTTAAAGTTTGACCTGTATAAACAAAATAAATATAATATAAAGTGTATTATAAGATATTATGGGAGAATGCTATGAGCAAATTCGTGATATTAACAGGTGGTGTTGTTTCAAGTTTAGGTAAGGGAACAACTGCAGGCAGTCTTGGAAGACTTCTCAAAAACAGGGGGGTTAAAGTTACCATGCAAAAATTTGACCCTTATTTGAACGTTGACCCTGGAACAATGAGTCCTTATCAACATGGTGAAGTTTTCATTACTGATGATGGTGCTGAAACCGACCTTGATATTGGTCACTATGAAAGATTTTTGGATATTAATCTTGGCAGGGCAAACAATATCACAAGTGGTAGAATTTATTCTTCAGTTATCAACAAAGAAAGAATGGGAAAATATGTTGGTGCAACCGTTCAAACCATTCCACATATCACAACTGAAGTCAAAGACTGCATGATGGCTTTAACTGGCAAAGATGTTGATATTGTTATTGTTGAAATTGGTGGCATTGTGAGTGACTATGAATCAGGAATTTATTTCCACGCAATCAGACAGCTTCAAAGCGAAGTTGGGGAAGAAAACGTGTTCTTGCTTCATGTTGACTTGCTTCCATATATTGGTGCAACTGGAGAAACAAAGTTTGAAACAGTTCAAGCTTCTATTCAAAAACTTAACTCTTATGGCATCACACCTGATGCTATTGTGTGCAGAACTTCAAAAGATGCTGTTATGAACTCAGAAGTTAAGTCTGTTATTGCAAAAAGATGCTTCCTTAAAGGACCAGAATGTGTTATTCAGAATGCTGATACTGACACAGTTTATGAAATTCCAATCACACTTCAAAAAGAAGGTTTAGATGACGTTATTTTGAAGAAATTTGGAATGAGCTTCCCAAAGGCTGACCTTAACTCTTGGAGCTTCATGGTTAACAACTTTAAGGCAAACAATCCAGAAATTCGCATCTGCATTGTTGGAAAATACACAAAGGTTGCAGACGCTTATCTTTCTATTGAAGAAGCAATTCATCATGCCTGCACATATAACCAAGTTAAAGCAAAAATCGACATCATTGATGCTGAAGATATTGAAGAAGTTGGTGCTGAAAAGTTCCTTAAAGGTGCTAAAGCAATTTTAGTTCCTGCAGGTTGGGGAAGCCGTGGTTTTAATGGTATGCTTGAAACAATCAGATATGCCAGAGAAAACAAGATTCCTTATCTTGGAATTGGTTTTGGTATGCAACTTGCAATTGTTGAATTTGGAAGAAATGTTGTTGGGCTTCAAAATGCAAACTCAACTGAAATTGACCCAGAAACAGAGTTTCCAGTTATTGACGTTATGAAAGAGCAAAAGAAAGTGCTTAACAATGGTGTAAACACCAGACTTGGTGCTTATAACTGCGTTCTTGACCCATCTTCAAAAGCTGCAAAGCTTTATGGAAAAGAACTTGTTTCAGAACGTCACCGTCACAGCTACGAGTTTAACTCAGCATATTATGACAAGTTTGAGCAAGCAGGAATGCTTTTTGCTGGTATGAATCCAGACAGCAAACTTGTTGAAGTTATTGAAAATAAATCACACCCATATTTTGTTGGTGTTATATTTGAACCTGAGAATAAATCTAGACCAAATAAACCACACCCACTCTTCTTGGGGCTTATTAACACAGCAAAGAGTGTAAGATAACAAAAAGACGCTTTTAAGCGTCTTTTTTGCTGCAAAATAAAAACAAAAGCAACCATAATTTGTGGTTGCTTTTATTAATTGTTTAAAATATTAAACAGTTTCAGTTGAATTGTTTTCTTCGGCATTTTGAGCAGGTGCAGGAGTTTCTGGCTGAGCTGCAGGTGCTGGTTGTTGTGGAGCAGCAGGAGCTTGTGGCTTTGCTGTTGTTGCTTCACGTTTGATTGCAATAATGTGCATTCTGTTCATGTCTGAAATGCTTGAAACTGGTGCAAAGTTTGCGTCTGTGGTGATTAAGTATCTATAACCAGCTTTTTTGATTTCGGCAAGAACTTCATCATTTTCAAAGAAATATTCAACGTTTACATTTTCAGTCTTTTTATATTTATTATTTTCGTTTGTGAGCCCATAAACTTTTTCATCAAGGTTTTCGTTTGTTTTTGGGTTTAAGTTGATGTAATAAATGTTTGAAATGGTGGTTTTTGTTTCACCGTCTGACTCAATATGTTTAACATAGTCGAGCTTTTCATTTTCATCATAAATAACTTCATTCCAGCCTTTAAGACGACGTTTTGTGTAATAATCGAAAATGAAGATGCCACCATTGTTTAAGTGAGCATAAACTTTTTTGAAAAGTGTGCTCCAATCTTCAAGGGTAGGGAGATAGTTTACAACGTCGTGGTTGCAAGAGATAAGGTCGAATGTTCCAAGATGGTCGAAAGCCAAAATTTCGTCAGTTTTAATAAATGTCATATCTGGAAATTTTTGCTTATTATATTCGATGTAACTGTCGAGTGTTTCGGTTCCTGTGCAGGTTTTTCCGGCATTTCTCATTTCAAGAAGGAAGTTTGCTGAGCCACACAAAATGTCAAGAACAGTGTTGATTTTAAGACCTTGATTTTTTGCAAAGCTGAGTGTCTTTTTTGCAATACCTTCAGAATATCCACCTTGATTTTCGTTCCACGCAATCGCAAATGCTTTGCTGAAATTTGAATCTAAAACATTATCCATAATTGCTCCTTATTTTTTGAGTGCAACAATGTGCATTCTTTCAATATAGTCGTTTTGTTCGATTGGGTTAAGACGTTCGTCAACAATCATAATTTTCTTAAAGCCAGCTTTTTTAAGCTCGTCTAAAACAAGATTTGTTTCATAATATGATTCAGCAACAATATCTTTTGTTTTAACCAAATGGTCGCCACAGTTAATGAAATAGGTATAGGTGATGATTGTTTTGTCGTAAACACCTGGTTTAACTTGTGTTAAGCAGTCGAGCCATTCAGAAGTTGAGAAGGTTGTTTCTTTCCAGTCTTTAAGTTTATATTTTGTGTAGAAGTCAAAAACAAACATGCCATGACCAGACAAGTTTTTGCTTACACTTTTAAAGAACAATTTCCATTCGTCAAAATTTTCAAAATAGTTTACAATGTCGTGGTTGCAGGTGATAAGGTCAGCCTTTGCTTTTGGTGGAACATCATACATATTTTTTGTTAAATAAAAATTAATGTCAGGATATTTTTCTTTTGAATAGTCAATCATGCCTTGGCGAGTTTCAGTTCCTGCGCATTTGATTCCATGATTATTGAAAACATCAAGCAAGTTTGAAGCTCCACAACAAATGTCGAGAGCAGTTTTGATTTTAATTTTATTTTCATTAGCAAATTCAAGAATTCTTTCAGCAATGCCTTTAGAAAAATGGCCGTGGCTTAAATCCCAAGATTTTGCAAATTCAACGTCGATTTGATTTGAGCTCATAATTCCTCCTATAATCATGCTTATTATAACACATTCAAGTTTTATTTTAAAAACATTTTTTTATTGCTTTTATTTTATTTGTATTTTTTTTGCAAATAAATATACTAAAATTATGAGAAAAATTTTACACATTGACTTGAATAGCTTTTATGCAAGCGTTGAGTGCTTGCTTGATGAGTCTTTGTTTGGAAAGCCGGTTGCTGTTTCTGGTGCTGTTTCTGACAGGCACGGTGTTGTGCTTGCAAAAAATCAGCAGGCAAAAGTGCTTGGAATAAAGACCGGCATGACGGTTTATCAGGCTAAAAAATTGGTTCCAGACTTAATTATTCGAGAAACTCATCATGATTTATATATGAAGTATTCAAAAGTTGTTAAAAATATTTTTTATGAATACACAGACTATGTTGAGTCGTTTGGAATTGATGAAGCTTGGCTTGATGTAACATCTTCTAGAAAATATGGTGGAGATGCTTATAAACTTGCCGAAGAAATAAGAAACAGAGTGAAAGACGAAGTTGGGCTCACCGTTTCGATTGGTGTGAGCTTCAACAAGGTTTTTGCAAAGCTTGGAAGTGATATGAAAAAACCAGATGCTGTGACGGTTATTTCTTATGAAAACTTTAGAGAAAAGATTTTTCCAATTCCTGTTGAAAACTTGCTTTATGTTGGAAGAGCAACCAAAGAAAAACTAAATAAGCTCAATATTCACACAATAGGTGAGCTTGCAGTCGCAGATGAAAACTTGTTAAATGCGCACTTAGGAAAGTGGGGCTCTGTGATTTATGCTTATGCAAATGGGCATGATTATTCAGAAGTGAAAAAGTATACTGAAAAAGATGAATATAAGTCAATCGGCAACAGCATAACATTTTACAGAGATTTAGATAATGAACTTGATGTTGAAACGCTTATAATTTTGCTTTCAGAAAGTGTTTGCTCGAGAATGAAAGACTATGGCTATAAGCATGCTAGAAGTGTGACGCTCACAATCACCACATCACTTTTAAATTCGATAGTTCGAATGAAAAAAATAAAGCACCCAACTTGCATTTCTGGAGAAATTGCAGATGCAGCAATGAGTCTTTTTAAAGCTAATTTTGATTGGGGAACAAATGTTAGGGGGCTTGGCGTTGCAGTGTCTGATTTTAAAGCAGATGACCAACTTGATTTTTATGTTGATTTAGAAAAAAAATCTAAAAAAGAGAGTTTAGAAAACACTGTTGAAAACCTGCGAAAAAGATTTGGCAGAACAGTGATAAACAAAGCAGTTGTGCTTCGAGATGAGAAGTTTGCTGGTTTGGATATTAAAGACAGCCACAGTTTGGGTTCTTTAGGAAAAAACAAAAACACTGGTGAAGATAATTAAATTTCAATAAACCAAAAATATTCATCAAGCCACAAAAATCGTTCTTGATTTTTTATTCGGCAGGTGTATCTAAGGCCTTTGCCACCACCTTTGGTGCTGGCCTTTTTTCTTATGTCTAAAACCTTGTCGATGTCAAAAGTTCTGCCATCTTCCCACAAGATTGAAAGTGGAATAACTGAGCCATTTTCTCGCATTTTTGCAATAACGCATATGTTTTTTCGCATAATAATATTTTGTGCTATTATGCCGTTTTTATCAGCAAATTAATTTAAAAATAGGTATTGAAATATAACCAAAAGTGTGGTATAATATTGATATATGGAAAGAATAATAAAAAGCATATTGAACTATGATGTTCGCAGTTCAACAAAAGAAAAAAGAGATGAACTTACGGCAAATATCACGGCATTGTCGTTATTTTTGCTTGAGAAAACAAATTATTTTGATGTTCCAAATCATCTTAAAATTGAAAGTGCGAAAATGGGTGGTGGCTCTTATGGCGAAGGGCTTATGAAATTGTCAGAAACAGCCTTTTTAGACAGCACTCCACACGCATTTGCAAACGACATTACAAATGTTGCACATGAAGTGTGCCACTATGCACAAGAGCATAGCAAAAATGCAAGCGACAACATTATTTCAGGCAGAAGTTTTAACTATACGCCTGAAAGATTTGAACCAATGTTTTTCTTTATTGTTCAGTTCTTTTATCCTAAATATTTTGGAACGTTGCAGATGCTTGGACCAAAAATTGTTGCAGATATGAACGACGACCTTGCAATGTTTTATGATTATTTCTTTAGTTTTTATGAACTTCAGTCTTATGAAGTTGAAGCAAACAAGTTTTCTGTTGAAGTTTTGAAATATATTGTTCAAACGGCAGATAAAATGCAACTTTCTGAAAAAGAAAGACGCAATTTGCAAACGATTAAAGAGTCTATTCCACTCGTTAAAACATATGATTATAAAGTTGAGCATTATAAAAAGCTTAGACAAGACCCAAGAGTTGTAAGAAAAGTTAGGGGAGCAGCACTAAAGACTCTTGAACAGTTGTTTAGATGCACGGACTTTGTGGACACATTAAACAGTGAAGGGGCAGAGCTTATTCCAGATACGATTTCGCAAGTGGTTTTAGATGTTGCTTGTCAATATTTAGAACTTAACTATGATGAACAGTTTGCAAAGCATGTTATGAATATGCTTTTAAAGGCAAAGCCTGGTGAAGTTCGAGATAGATATTTGTTTCAACTTGCTTTTTGGACGCCATATAATTTTAATGAAAGTGAAGAAAAACAAATAAAAGACATTTTGTCAAAAACGAACATAGACATAAAAAAGCTTTCATACGAAGAAATTGTGTCAGAAAAGCAAAGAATTGTTGCTGAAAGGGAAGATATGATGAGAAATCGTCATAAACCTGTTCGAGAATTTAAATTTGAATAAAAAAACACTAGCGATTTGCTAGTGTTTTTTGTTTGATTAAGTAATCTTATTTCAATTTTTCGCCACATTCTGTGCAGAATTTTGAAGTTTTTGCATTCTTTGCACCACATTTTGGGCAATATTTAACGTCGCCTTGAACTTCGTTTTGTTGTGGTTGAGATGAAGCAAAGCTGTTTCTCATCATTTCGCCAAGAGCGATGCCTGAGCCAAGTTGTGCTCCAAGACCACCAGCACCTTCATTGTTTGCAGCATCACGAATTGCATTTGCTGATTGATATTTAACAAATGTGTCGATTTGGTCTGAAAGAACGCCAAGGCTTGACCTTTGGTCAATAGCTTTTTCAACTTCTTCAGGGAAGGAAATGTTTTCAATGATAAGCTTTGTGAGTTCTAAACCAAGGTTTGCAAATGTTGATGAAAGTGTTTCAGTTGCAATGTTTGAGAATTCAAGCAAGTTTGATGCAAGGTCAAGAGCAGAGATTTTTGATTCAGCGATTGTGTCTGAAATTGATGAAACAATGATGCTCTTTAAATATGAATCAATGTCTTCTGTTGAGAATGTTGAGTTTGTTCCAAGAAGTTCTTTCATGAAAAGTTCTGGATTGCTAACTCTGAATGCGTAGTTTCCATAACCACGAATTCTGATTGTTCCGAAATCTTTATCTCTCATTGTGATTGGGTTGCTGGTGCCCCATCTTTGATTGGTGAATTGCTTTGTGTTTACAAAGTATACATCAGCATAGAATGGAGATTTGAAACCGTGACCCCAGCTCATAAGTTGAGTGAAGATAGGCAAGTTGCTTGTTTGAAGTGCATACATGCCAGGTCCAAAGATGTCTGCAATTTTACCTTTGTTTAAGAAAATTGCAACTTGTGATTCACGAACTGTGAGTTTTGAACCGTATTGAATTTGACGTCCGTCCATTGGATATTTATAAACGATTGTGTCATTTGAGTTATCGGTCCATTCAATTGATTTTAATAAATTTGATTTTATGAAATTAAATAAGCCCATAGTGCCCTCCGTTTTGTTACTTTTATTATATAGATAATATTTTGATTTAGCAAACAATTTATCATATTTTTTTGTTTGTATAATAAATTTTATGTGATATAATTAGCATTGTTAGGGGATTTATGGAAAAAAGTACAAATGAAAACTTAGAAATCGCTCAAGAAGTGTCAGAATCTAAGCCAAAGAAAAAGCTTAATGCAACAAGCTATGCGCTTCTTTCGGCTCATGGATTTAACTATGTGGTTAGCATATTTGTTAGCACATTCTTGATTTCATATATTTATAAAATTTCAGATAACTATGTTTTGAACATAGGTCTTTTTTACTGTTTTAACTATTTAACAATGGGGATTTTTTCTTACATTGTTTCAAGCATTATTGATAAAACAAACAGGGTAGTGTGCTATAGAGTCGCAATTATAGTTCGTGCACTGTTTATTTTGTCGGTTGTTTTCTTAGGTGAAAGGCTTGCAAGTCTTGTGATTTTAGCTGGTATGCTTCATGGCTTTTCAGAAGCTTGGTATTGGTGCAGCTTTAACGTTATGAAAAACGAGCTTATTCCAAATTCGTGCATGAAGAGATACACAACACTTCAAATTATCGAAAACAAAGGCGTAAATTTCATTGTTCCAATTATTCTTGGAACCATTATTGATGCTGATTCGTTCAAAACTAGTGCGATTGTTATCTTTATTATGGCATCAATTCAAATTGTGTTGTCTTTCTTCATAAAGTCAAGAAAACCTGAAAATTCAAAATTTGATATGAAAACATTCTTTAAAGAGATGAAGGCTTCAGAAAAAAATAAAGAATTGTTTAAAATCTGCTTCATTTCAACACTTTTGTTTGGTGCAACAACTCTTGTGAGCCCAGTTAACACAATTATTGTTATGCTCACGTTCAAATCAAACTTTTCATTGGGTCTTTTAACAGGTGTGTTTTCAGCAGTTTCAATCATTATGCTTGTGATTGCGAAAAAACTTGCAAAAACTAGAAGGGCAACTCCAATTTATGTGATTTGTGCAGTGGCATCAGTTGCGTCAACTCTTGTGGTTACACTTTCAACTTCAAAGCCAACCCTTATTATTTTTAACTTTGTTTATATTGCTTGCAGCACATTCTATTCATATTATTATGACCTTTATAGAAATGTGATTTTGAAGCAACTTGATATGTATGACGACATCGCTGAATATCAAGGAACAATCGAGATTTTGCTTGAAATGAGCAGGGTTGTTGGATTTGCACTTATGATTTTAACAGGCATTATTGGTGCTTATTTTGGCGCAGATGGGCTTGTTTTGGCACTCAAGGTTTACTTTGTGTTTATTATTATTCTCTATGCACTTGTGAGCCTTGCACTTTGCAAGTTTGAAAAGAAACTTATTGACTATGACGTTTTAAAATAGGTTATATCATTTAGAAAAAATTGTTATGGTTAATTTTTAATTTGAAATTGTAAATATTTTGATAATACAATATAATATGATAAAATAGAATTAGGGCGTTATGCTACTAACGACAGGGAGATGAGATATGGAATTAAGCGAAAATAAATTAATTGAAAGTAAATTAAAAGTAAAAAAAGGCGTCGTTCTTGCTGGTGGTCTTGGAACTAGATTTTTGCCAGGAACTCTTGCCGTTGCTAAAGAACTTGTAACCATTGGAAACAACCCAATTTTGATGTATCAACTTCAAGACTTGCTTAAAGCTGGTGTTGATGATATTTTGATTGTTGGTAGCAAACTTAAAGAAGAAAGTTTTAGAAACTTTATTACACCATCTGAAGAATATATTGAAAAAATCACGGCAGACGGAAAGCGTCCACTTTTGCAAGAATATTTTGATTTGATGAAAGATGTGAAAATCACATATTTAAACCAATATGACAAAGTTCAAGTGATTGATGGCAAAACTTATGAGAACCCAAACTATGAAATGCGTGGTTCTTCAGGCGCTGTTTACACTGCAATCAACTGGACAAATGGCGAACCATTTGTTGTTGTGAATGGTGATGACCTTTGCATTTACCCAGATGGAAAGTCTGCAACAAAAGAAGTTATTGATGTTTTTGCTGCAACTGGAAAAACTGTTGAATATGCAAAAGAAATGCCACGTGACCAAATTTATAAATATTCAGCAATTGTGTTTGGCAACCCTGTTGCAAATGGTTTGGGATTTGAAATGCTCGACATTGTTGAAAAACCAGAACCAGGAACGGAGCCAAGCAACTTTATGGGCTTTGCAAGATATGTGTTTGACAACACTGTTTTTGAAGATATTTTAAATTCAAAACCTAGAGCAAATGGGGAATATTGCATCACTGACGTTGTTCAAACAAGAGCAAAAGAAAGGGGTGCTGCAACCTGCATTTTTGATGGTGAATATTTTGATTGTGGAAGCAAGGCTGGATACGCTCTTGCAAATGCTTATGTTGGCTTAACTGACAAAGATTCAGCTGCTGTTGTTCGCTCAAGACTTAAAGAAATTATGGCTATAACTGAAAGACAAATGCTCTCAAAAAAGAACTAATTTTGACTATTTAAAAATATATTAAATTTATTTGCTATTTTTATTTCATTGTTATAAAATAAAAGTACCAGATAATGGGAAACATAAATTCAAGGAGCAGAATAATGAAAATTTCAGACGTAAGAGTACGCATTGTAAAAACAGACAAGAGCAAAATTAAGGCAAGTGCATCAATTACAATCGACGAATGCTTTGTTGTTCATGACATCAAGGTTATTGAAGGTAATGAAGGCTATTTTATTGCAATGCCAAGCAGAAAAACACCAGATGGCGAGTTTAAGGATATTGTTCATCCATTAAACACAGAAACTAGAGAAATGATTAAAGACATCGTTCTCAAAGCTTTCGATGAAGCTAAAGCTAACGCTACTGAAGAGTAATATTCTACTCTAAAAATAGATGCTAGTTTAAAGATATGCGAATTCGCATATCTTTTTTTGTTGCAAAAATCATTGAGAGAAAGAAAAAGCTGTGATATAATTTGTTTGTAAGGAAGGTTTTATGAAACTGCTCACTGAACTTAAAGTTAAAATTGGATATAATGAAGGCGACATATTTGATGCAATTCGCAAAAAATATGGCGTTTTTCGTGATGAAATTGAATCTTTTGAAATTGTTAAAGAAAGTTTAGATTCAAGAAAGAAGCCAGATGTTTTTTATTCACTCAATGTTGCTGCAAGTGTGAAAAACTCTGCAAAAAAGAAGCTTTCAAAGTTGAATGAAATTTCGGTTAATCGCCGTGGAGTCGAGTACTCAAGGGTTGATTTTGACGGCAAAAGACCGGTTGTTGTTGGGTTTGGACCTGCTGGAATGTTTGCAGGACTTGCACTTGCTGTTGCTGGCTTTAAGCCAATCATTTTAGAACAGGGCAAACAGGTTGATGAAAGACAGAAAGATATTGATGAGTTTTGGAACACCAGAAAACTTAATGAGTTTTCAAATGTTCAGTTTGGTGAAGGTGGTGCAGGAACTTTTTCAGATGGAAAACTTGCATCAAATGTTTCAAATGAATACACAAAAAGGTGCATTAATGAGTTTATTTTAAATGGCGCACCAAGTGAGATTTTTTATAGCCATGCTCCACATATTGGCAGTGATGAGCTCAAAAAAGTTGTGAAAAATATAAGAAACAAAATCATTGAAAACGGTGGCGAAATTTGGTTTAACACAAAGTTTGAAGACTTTGAGCTTGACCATGATGGAAATATTCAAAAAGTTGTGGCAAAAAACGTGATTTCAGGAGATATTCAAGAGTTTGAAACAAGCTCTTTGACTTTGGCTGTGGGACACAGCGCAGTCCATGTTTATAAGCTTTTAAAACAAAAAGAGTTTAATTTGAAGCAAAAACCATTTGCGATGGGTGTTCGAATTGAGCAAAACCAAGATGATATCAATTTTTCACAATATGGAAAGGTTGATGATAAGCTTCCTGCTGCAAACTATAAACTTGTTGAGCATTTGGAAAATGGCAGAAGTGTTTTCACATTCTGCATGTGTCCGGGTGGATACGTGGTTGCATCTTCTTCAGAAGAAGGAACAGTTGTGACAAATGGTATGAGTGAGCATGCTAGAGATGGCAAGAATGCAAACTCGGCTGTGCTTGTGAATGTTGTGCCAGAAGATTTTGGAAGTGACGACCCACTTGCAGGTGTTGAGTTTCAACATAAGTACGAAAGACTTGCGTTTGAACTTGGTGGAAGAAACTATAATGCACCAGCAGAGAAGGTTAAAGATTTTCTTTCTAATGCAGAAGTTAAAGATGAAAAGTTTTCAAATGTTTTGCCAACTTATAGACCGGGAATAACTCTTGCAGACCTTTCAAAATGCTTGCCAGAGTTTGTGACTGAAAGTTTGAAACTTGCACTTCCAAGATTTAATCGAAAGATTGATTCGTTTGCAAAAGATGATAACCTTTTGATTGGGGTGGAAAGCAGGTCAAGTGCTCCAGTGCAGATTGTTCGTGATGAAAATTTTATGGCAACAAAAAAAGGAATTTTTGTGTGTGGTGAAGGGGCAGGATATGCTGGTGGAATCACATCTTCAGCTGCTGATGGCATCAAATGTGCTGAAAAAGTTATGCAATTTTTGACCAGTGAAAAAATATAAAAATTTGACGTAAATGCTGAAATTATGGGGTGTTATGTTTATCATAACACCCTTTTTGGTGCAAAAATTTAGCGTTAACACAAACTTGAGTTTATGAATAAAATGACAATATGGAAAATGTTAAACTCAAAGATTTGAAAGACAAAAAATTTCACTTTATTGGCATTGGTGGAATCAGTATGAGTGCGCTTGCTCAGCTTTTGAAAAGAAACAAAATCTATGTTCAGGGTTCAGACCTTTGTGAAAATGCTGAAACAAAAAAACTCGCAAAAAAGGGCATAAAAGTTTTTCAGGGACATGACAAAAACAATTTAAAAAATGTTGATGTTGTGGTTTATTCTTCGGCTATTCACGACGATAATCAAGAACTTAAATTTGCATTAAAAAAGAAGCTGGTTATTTTGAAAAGGGCAGAACTTCTTGGAATGATTGCTGATGACTATAAATGTGTGATTGCGATTGCTGGCAGTCACGGAAAGACAACTGCAACAGCTATGCTTTCAGAAATTTTGATTCGTGCAGGATTAAAGCCGACTGTTCATATTGGCGGGGTTCTAAATTCAATTCATTCGAATTTGAAGGTTGGAAATAAAAGGTATTTTGTTACTGAAGCGTGTGAATATAAAGATAATTATTTGTTTATAAAGCCAGATGTTTCAGTTGTTTTGAATGTTGATGCTGACCACTTGGATTATTTTAAAGATTTAGATGGGGTTAAAGCGTCTTATAAAAGGTTTGTTTCAGGAACAAAAAGTGGTGGAATCAATGTTGTTTTTCAAGATGACGAGAATTCTGGTGAACTTTTGAAAGTGAATAATGTTGCAACTTTCGGGCTTTTGAAAAGTGCTGATGTTTATGCTGTGAATATAAAAGAGTATAAGCCGTGTTATTACTCATTTGATGTTGTGTTTTCAAGGTTTAAGTTAGGAAACATTAAACTAAACATTTTGGGAAAACACAATGTTTTGAATGCACTTGCTTGTGTTTTGGTTTCGCTTGCACTTGGAATTGATTTTTGCGATACAAAAGAAGCAATAGAAAAATTTTCGGGAGTGGAGCGCAGATGTCAAAAAGTGGCAGAGATTAATGGTGTTCAAATTTATCATGATTACGCACACCACCCAGAGCAGATAAAAAAGATGATTAAAGTTGGAAGAGATTTAACGAGAAAAAGCAAGGGAAATGTTATTGTTGTTTTTGAACCACACACATATTCTAGAACGAAGTTTTTAATTGATGAATTTGCTGAAAGTTTTTCTCAGGCAGACAAGGTTGTTTTTGCTCCGGTTTATTCAGCTCGTGAAAAACCAAGTGAAGGCTATGATTCACTAAAGCTTGCAAATGAAACAAAACGGTTTGTTGATAATGTTGAATATATTGAAAATTTTGAAGCAATAAAAAACAGAGTTTTGCAAGTTTGCAAAGCAAATGATGTTGTTTTAATCTTAGGGGCAGGAACGATTGAAAAACTTGCTAAAATGTTTTAAATTTTGGGTGTTATGAGAAACATAACACCTTTTATTTTCAGCATTTATGGCGATTTGTTAAAATTTTCTCAAGTGAGCTGTTAAATTTTGATGACTATTGAAAATGGGTTTTAAATGTGGTATAATCTTCTTATTAATGAAGGAGATGGCATTATGAAAAAAACAGAATATGGCAGTTTTTATGACCACAGAGTTTTTGATGAAAATGACGATAGTGAAGAATATCAAGAATATATAAAATCGTTTGAAAGTTTTTCAAATCCATCTTCTGACGCTGAGAGAATTGGTCAAAATATTAATAAGGTTGTTGAGTATGACCTTATTGATGAAAGTGGTGACAACCAAATTTTGGGGCATCACGCAAAGCGATTTGTTAGGCTTTTTAATGGTTATTTTGGAGAGCTGTTTCATTCAATTAAAAAGAAATATCCAAACCATAATTATTCAACATATTTAAATGATGAAGATGTTGCAAAATATGGATTATATCCGGTTAATATTTCTGTGCTTTTAAAACAGATAAATGCAAAAGGCAAAAAAGAGTTTTTGAAAGACGACAAGCAGATTTACAATGAAAAGATTGTGTCTAGAATTTTAGACTTTTTTGATTGCAAAACTGTGTATAATGAAATCTTGTTTGAAGGCGATGATGAATATGTTTTGTCGGTTGACTGTGTGAAACCATTTGAGCATTATTATTCACTTGATAAGTTTGATTGTGGCTCAACAATGGACGTGTTTAATCCAATTTCTGAAAACTTGTTTTCAATTGAGCAAAAAGCGAAAATGTTTTCAGCGATGACTCAAGAAGAAATTGGAAAACGTGCACATTATGACATTGAAAGAATAAAAAGAGATTATCTTTACATTTATCTTGTTAGGGGATTGTTTTTGGCAGATTTCGATTTCTGTTCAAGAAATTTGGGGTTTGTTTACAATGAAAAGACAAATTCGTTTGGACTTGGCCCAACGCTTGACTTTGAATATTGTTTTATTTCACAAAAGGGATATGGTCTTGAAGATGCTGTGAAATATGTATATCGAAAATATCCTGATGTTTATGAAAAGTTTATTGCTCACGTTCAAAAATTCAACAAAAGAAACCTGTTTACCAGAAAGCGTGCATATGTTGAGTTTATTGAAAAATATATTCAAAACAAAGACATGCAAAAAGAGTATATTTCATATATAAAAGAGAATACTGAAAGGGTTCTTCAAACAAGCAAAGAACTTGAATCAAAACAAAAACAATAATTTAAATTATGGCTTATAAAATATTGACAAATTTTAGATTAGGTTTATAATGTATTTATATTGAATATAAATGCGTTCGAGATTGGACACGCTGGCTAAGTAATATCTTCGAGAGAGTTTGCGGTGGGTGAAAGCAAATAAGTAAAGTTAGTTCTAGTATCACCAGTCGAGCAGAAGCGATGAAATGGCAGTAGTTGCTTACGGGGACTGACCGTTAAAAAGGTGGTGTGTGTTGGCACATTCTAAAATATAAGTGGTGACTTAGGCTCTAAAGCAAAGTTCTTATATTTTGCTTTGGGGCTTTTTCTTTTTTAGAAAAAAGTTGGTCTTTTATATTCAAGAGTAAATATTCAAGGAGAACAAAAATGTATAAAAAAGTAGACACGAAACTTGATTTTGCTGGTCGTGAACCAGAAGTTGTTAAATTTTGGAAAGATAATGACTTAATCAAGAAAATGATTGAAAAGAACAAAAATGGTGATTCTTACACCTTTTATGAAGGACCACCAACAGCAAACGGAAAACCACACATTGGTCACGTTTTAACAAGAACAATTAAAGACGTTTTCTTGCGCTATAACACTATGAAAGGCAAGAACATTTTGAGAAAAGCTGGTTGGGACACTCATGGTCTTCCAGTTGAACTTGAAGTTGAAAAAATCATTGGTTCAACAGGAAAGCAAGACATTGAAAAATATGGTATTGAACCATTCATTAAGCATTGTCGTGAAAGTGTTTGGAAATATAAGGATATGTGGGAACAATTCTCAGACCGTATGGGTTACACAGTTGACACCACTGATGCTTATGTTACATACACAAATGACTATATTGAATCTGAATGGTGGAGCCTTTCAGAAATGCACAAAAAGGGCTTGGTTTACAAAGGTTACAGAATTGTGCCTTATTGCCCAAGATGTGCAACATCACTTTCAAGCCACGAAGTTGCTCAAGGTTATCAAGATGTTAAAGACAGAACTGTGTTTGTTAAATTTAAAGCACTTGATGAAGAAAATACATATTATCTTGCTTGGACAACAACACCTTGGACACTTCCTTCAAACGTTGCTCTTTGTATGAATGCAAATGAAGACTACACAAAAATTAAAGTTGGTGATGAATATTACATCATGGCTGACGCACTCATTGAAACACTTTTCAAAGCAGAAGAATATGAAAAGGTTGAAACAAAGAAGGGTAGTGCATATGAAAGAAGATTCTATGAACCACTTTTCGATTTTGTCAAAGATAAACACGAAGGCAAAGCTTGGTATATCACAAACAATGACTACGTAACCTTGACAGACGGTACTGGCATCGTTCACATTGCTCCTGCATTTGGTGAAGATGACAGCAAGGTTGGAAAAGAATATGACCTTCCATTTGTTCAACTTGTTAAAGATGACGGAACTCTTCCAGAAGAAACTCGTGAGTTTGCTGGAAAGTTTGTTAAAGATGCTGATGCACTCATCATCAAAAACCTTAAAGAAACTGGCAAACTTTTGAAAGAAATGCCACACGTTCACTCTTATCCATTCTGTTGGAGATGCAAAACTCCACTCATCTATTACGCAAGAAGCAGCTGGTTTGTTAAAACAACAGCACTTAAAGATGAACTTATCAAGAATAATGCTGGTGTTGACTGGCGTCCTGCAACAATCGGTGAAGGAAGAATGGGTGGTTTCTTAAAATCACTTATCGATTGGGATATCGCTCGTAATAGATATTGGGGAACTCCACTTCCATTCTGGGTTTGTGAAGATGGTCACATTCACGTTGTTGGAAGTGCTGCTGAACTTAAAAAACTTGGCGGTTTAGACGAAAATGTAGAACTTGATTTGCATAAGCCACATGTTGACAACATCACATTTGCTTGTCCTGAATGTGGAAAGACAATGACTAGAACTCCTGAAGTTCTTGACTGTTGGTATGACAGTGGAAGCATGCCATTTGCACAGCTTCACTATCCATTTGAAAATAAAGAATTATTTGAAAAATCATTCCCAGCAGAATTTATTTCTGAAGGTATGGACCAAACACGTGGTTGGTTCTATTCACTTCTTGCTGTAAACACTTTGGTGTTTGGAAAAGCTCCATTTAAGCGTTGTTTGCCACTTGGTCTTGTTAATGATAAGAACGGTAAAAAGATGAGTAAGAGTCTTGGAAACGTTGTTACTCCTTGGGAGGTGTTTGACAGTGCTGGTTCAGATGCTGCAAGATGGTATTTCTATATTTCTAACGCTCCTTGGATTTCAACAAACTTTAACAAAGAAACTCTTGAAGACTTTGAAAGAAAATTTATGGGCACACTTTGGAACACTTATGCGTTCTATGTGCTTTATGCTGAAATTGATAAATTTGACGGAAGCAAACACGATATCAAAGATTGCAAACTTTCAATGATGGACAAGTGGATTGTTTCAGAATTTAATAAGCTTGCAAAACAAGTAGACGCTTACCTTGGTGATTATGTCACAACAGAGCCTGCAAGACTCATTAATGAGTTTGTTGACAGTCTTTCAAACTGGTATGTAAGACGTAGTCGTGAAAGATTCTGGGTTCATGAAGAAACAGAAGATAAGACGGCTGCATTTGCAACACTTTATTACTGTTTGGTTGGATTGTCAAAACTTGCTGCACCATTTGTTCCTGCAATCACAGAACAAATCTATCAAAACATTGTTAGAAGCGTTGACAAAAACGCTCCAATCTCTGTTCATCTTTGCGATTATCCAAAAGCTGATGAAAGTTTGATTGATGAAACACTCAACGTTGGTATGGAAACTGTTCTTGCAATTTCAAATCTTGGACACAGTGCAAGAAACCAATCTGGAATCAAAAATAGACAACCACTTTCAAAAATCATTGTTGCAACAGCTGAAAAAATGGAACTTTCAAGCGAACTTGTTGACCTTATTGCTGATGAACTTAACATTCAAACTGTTGAATTTAGACATGATGCAAAAGAATACTTAAATTATGAACTTAAACCACAACTTAAAGTTTTGGGACCAAAATATGGTTCAAAGCTTGGCGCAATCAGAAACTATCTTAACACCTGCGATGCTGTTCAAGTTGTTGACACAGTGAATGCTGGTGGAACCGTTAAGTTTGATGCTGACGGAACTGAAATTGAACTTTCAAAAGAAGACCTTTTGATTTCTCCGATTTCAAAAGAAGGTTTCACATCTGAAGGTGACGGAACATACACAGTTGTTCTTTCAACTGAAATCACTCCTGAACTTGCTGAAATTGGTTTAATTCGTGAATTTGTTTCAAAAGTTCAACAAACAAGAAAAGATTCAGGTTTTGAAGTTGTTGACCATATTGAAATTGCTTATGTTGCTGACGCTGAAACAGCTGCAACTCTTGAAAAATATGCAAAAGATGTTATGGCAGACACTCTTGCTGATAAAATGGAACAAAAAGAAGTTTCAGAAATGGCAGAAGTTGATGTTAACGGAAAAACTGTTAAACTTGCTCTTAAAAAAGTTTAAAGCAAAAAGCCACCCGAAAAGGGTGGTTTTTTTGTGGCATTTAAATTGTTTTGTGGTATAATTAATTTAGGTAGGTGATATATTATGAAGATTACTGTTTTAGGTTCTGGCGGATTTGGATATCCACTTGCTTTTTGTGATTGTGAATATTGTGCAGAAGCTAGAAAATTGAAAGGGAAAAATATAAGAAAACGAGCATCAATTTTGATTAATGACGAAATGCTTGTAGACTTGACTCCTGATGCTCAAACTTCGATGAATATGTATGATAAAGATATGAGCAAGGTTGATTATTTGTTGCAAACTCACACACATTTAGACCATTTTGATTTGAATTTGTTTATAACGCTTGATTATAAATATGCAATAAAAAAAGAAAATAAATTAAATTTGGTTTGTTCTAAGCTCTGTTTAGATGACATTCAACAAAAACTTTTAATGTATGAAAAAATGAATTTGTTTGACGCTGAATACTTGAAGAAAATTAAGCTTGCAACAAATGTGTTAAACCATGGCGAAAGCTTGGATTTTGAAAAGTATCAAATTAAAGCGATTCATTGTTTGCATCACAAAGAGATTGGCACACAAAATTATTTGATTAAAAGTGAAGGCAAAACTCTTTTGTATGCCACTGACACTCCACCAATCACAGAGCAGGCAATAAATGAACTTGCTGGTGAAAAAATTGATTGCATATTTTTAGATGAGTCGTTTGGAGTGAATGATTATATGTTTGCGCATCTTAACATTAAAGGTTTTTGCGAGTATGTGGATACATTAAAAACAAATGATTTATTAAGTGAAAATGTGCTTGTGTATGCCACTCATTTAACACATGACGGTAATCCTTTGCATGACGAATTGCAAAAGATTTTTGATGAGTATGGATATTTTGTTGCATATGATGGTATGGAAATTGAAATTTAGAAAAACACTTGGAAAAACCAAGTGTTTTTTTAATCTATTGTTTCTGGGGCGCAGAAAATGTAGGCATCTTCAGAGTAGGTTCCAAGAGTTTCAATAAGCTCATCTTTTATTGGATATGAATATTGTTTCATCGCTTTTGCTCCTTTGTTAATCTTAGTTTGGCAGGTGAGTAAAAAATTTATTCTTTATTTAATAAAAAAATAAAAATACTTGACAAGAAAGCTTTTGTATTATATAATTTCAATGCTTATGTAATTTGAAGGAGAGTATTAAAATGAAAGAAACTATTCACCCAAACTATCACAAAGTTAAAGTAACTTGTGCTTGTGGAAATACTTTTGAAACTGGTTCAACAAAAGAAGGCGAAGTAATCAAAGTTGATATTTGCAACAAATGTCATCCATTCTTCACTGGAACTCAAAAAATTGTTGATGCTGGTGGTAGAGTTGAAAGATTCAACAAAAGATACGGCATTAAGAAATAGCAGTGATTGTTTTGTGCAGGGGTCTCTCTGCACTTTTTTGTGTGCATAAATCGACTAGATTTTTGTGCACATTTTTTTTGGTAAAGTTATGAGATATTTAGAACTTAGAGAAAAGTTAATAGCTATGTTTGAAGCAAATGGAATTGATGAGTTTGCTGACATTGACTGGATTATGGTTGAAATTTTAGATGTCACCAGAAGCATGCTTCCATTTTATGGCGATATAAATGGCGAAAAAGAACATAAAATTATGGAAGCTGCGAAAAAACGTGTGAATCACGTGCCAGTGGCATACATTTTTGGAAAGACCAATTTTTATGGCTATGACCTGAAGGTTAATGAAAATGTGCTTATTCCAAGGCTTGACACCGAAGTTTTGGTTGAAAAACTTATTGAAGATATTAAAAGCAGAAATGAAAAGGTTTCGGTTTTAGACATTGGAACGGGCAGTGGTGCAATAATCATCACGATTCAAAAAGAAACAAATGCAAAGTGTTTTGCAGTTGATATCTCGAGTGCAGCACTCAAAGTTGCAACCGAAAATGCAAAAACAAACAGAGCTGAAGTTGAGTTTGTTAAATCTGACTTATTTGAGAAAATTTCAGATTTAAAGGTTGACTTTATTGTTTCAAACCCACCTTACATTGAAACCGAAGTTGTTAAAACACTTGACAAAGAAGTTGTTTCAAATGAGCCAAATTTGGCGCTTGATGGTGGAGAAGATGGCTTAGACTTTTACCGAAGAATAATAAAAGATGCAAAACATCACTTAAACAAAAATGGAAAGCTTTATTTTGAAATTGGATATAATCAAGGCGAAAGTGTTTCTGCTTTGATGAAAGATGATTTTGAAATGATTGAAGTGATTAAAGATTATGGTGGCAACGACAGAGTTGTCAGGGGAGTTTTAAAAGGATAGATTATGATTGAAAAGTTAAAAAAGATTAAAGAAAAATTTGAAGAGCTCACAAAAGAACTTATTGACCCAAATGTTCTTGCTGATATGTCGGTTTGGCAAAAAAAGTCAAAAGAACAAGCAGACCTTGCTCCAATCGTTGAAAAGTATGATGAATATGTGAAAGTTCAAAATGACATGAACGATGCAGAAGAAATGATGAAAACAGAAACTGATGCAGATATGCTTGCAATGCTTAATGATGAGTATTACTTAGGAAAAGACAAGCTTAAAGCGATTGAAGAAGAACTCAAAATTTTGCTTCTTCCAAAAGACGAAAACGACGAAGGCAACGTTATTGTTGAAATTCGTGCAGGTGTTGGTGGCGATGAAGCAGGTATTTTTGCTGGTGACCTTTTTAGAATGTACACAATGTATGCTGACAGAAATCGTTTCAAAATTGAAATTTTAGACGAAGAAAGTGCAGAAGGTGGCATCATTAAACAAGTTAACTTCATGGTTACGGGAAAGGGCGCTTATGCTAAGTTTAAATATGAAAGTGGTGTGCACAGAGTTCAAAGAGTTCCTGTGACTGAAAGTTCTGGCAGAATTCACACCTCTGCTGCAACAGTTGCTGTTCTTCCTGAAGCAAAAGACGTTAAAATTGAAATCAATGAAAAAGATTTACAAATTGACTATTACAGAGCTGGTGGTGCTGGTGGACAACACGTAAACAAAACCGAATCTGCAATTAGAATCACACACCTTCCAACAGGAATCATTGTTGCTTGTCAAGATGAAAGAAGCCAAGGCAAGAACAAAGAAAAAGCTATGAACTGGCTCAAGTCAAAACTTTATGATTTTTATCAATCACAAGAAGATTCAGAATATGCTGAAAAGAGAAAGTCGCAAGTTGGAACAGGTGACAGAAGTGAAAAGATTAGAACTTATAACTATCCACAAAGTAGAGTTACCGACCACAGAATCAATATGACAATTTATTCACTTGAAAACTTTATGAATGGTGATATTGGCGATATGGTGAAAGCTTTAACTGTTGCTGACCAACAAGCAAAGCTTGCTCAAATTGAAGAATAAAATAATCATAATTTCAAGGTGTTATGTTTCGCATAACACCTTTTATTTTCGGAATTTAAGTCAAATTATGCTAAAATTTTGGCGTTGCTATTTACATTGAAAATATTGGTGTTATAATAATATATATGAAAGAAAATTCAGGGTTAATTTTTGACAGCTATAACGATATGCTTTTGAATGTGATTCCACACCTTAGCTCTTATCATAAAGTTCATGGTGGCGAAGGGGTTGCTTATTTTCTTGATGGCGATTTTGTTGTGAAAGAATATCTTGACACCGACAACTGGCAAATGTTTGACATTGTTTTTTCAACTTACTGCGAAGAAATGCAAAAGTTTGCAAATGAAGGATATAATGTTCCAAAAATTTATGCTTGGCTTAAAATTCCAAACATGGGGCATTACACATCTGGTCAGCCTAATAAAAACAGATATTATATTTTGGAAGAAAAGGTTAAGGGCAGAAGTTTATATTATGGATTTTTAGAAGAGTTTTATCCTGAGTGTGTGCATAAGTTCACAAAAAAGCAATTTTTGAATATTGTGCATAATCCAAATGAAAACCTTATTCAAATTGATGAAATTGTTAGAATGTATTTGAAAGATTATATTCAAATGAATGAGTTTTTAGAGTCGGTTTCAGAAGACGAACTTGCTAGGCTTGTTGTTTCGGCATATGACCTGCATATGAAGGGTGAACACTCTGAACCTGACCTTTATCCTTGCAACGTTTTGGTTGATGGCGAAAAAATGAATATTATTGATACGCATATTTATGTGGATTCAGAAGATAGGCGAATTCCACCAAACATTTTGATTGATAGTTTCTTTATAAATCTTATTAATTTGTTTGTTTATAATGACAATGTTAAAAGATTGGAAAATGCTGTGCTTTATGGGCTCGACAAATCAAATCAAAGAGATTATTCATATTATAAGCAAAAAAACAACAAAGTTTCAAAAGCTGCTATTGAAAGGGTTTTGAAAGTGATGAATAAATATTGCGATAGCCCAAAGCTTACCAATCCAAAGGCTTATATGAGTGCATTTAACACACTTCAGTCATTTTTGGGAAAGCGAAAAGCTGCTGAAGTTTTGAAGAATGTGAATATGTCGTTTGAACCATAATAAAAAGCAACACTTGTTTAGTGTTGTTTTTTTTATTCTGTTTGTGATATAATTTGTTTATGACACAAGAAGAATTATTAGAGCGTGTGAAAAGTGAACTTCCAGACAGTCCCGGCGTTTATATTATGAAAAATATAGACGACGAAGTTATTTATGTGGGCAAGGCGAAGTCACTTAAAAAACGTGTGAAAAGTTATTTTGATAATTCGCCAAAGCGACCAAAAACATACGCTTTGGTGTCTAATGTCGACCATTTTGATTATATCTTGACAAACAGCGAACTTGATGCGTTTTCGCTTGAGTGCAATTTAATCAAAAAGTATATGCCAAAATATAATATTTTGCTTAAAGATGACAAAACCTTTCCATATCTTCAAATTGATATGAATGAGAGATTTCCAAGAGTTCAAATTGTTCGCAGACCAAAGTCAAAACCGGGTGTTATGCTTTTTGGACCATATGTGACAGGAACTCGAATTTCTGAGCTTTTGAGCCTTATAAAGTCGGCGTATCCAATTAGGTGGTGCAATACAAACTTTGACAAAAAGGCGAGAAATGAAAGACCTTGTTTGCATGGTGCAATAGGAAATTGTTTGGCGCCTTGTGTTTCGCAGGCAAATGAAGATGAATATCTTTTGATGCTTCAAAATGTTATTGATTTTTTGAATGGAAAAACTGGTGATATTAAAAAACAATTAAGACTTAGAATGGATAAGTTTGCAAGTGAATTGAAGTTTGAAGAAGCCTTGGTTTGCAGAAATAACTTAAAGGCTGTTGAAAATATTGAAAAAGAGCTTATCACAACACTTGCAGGCGAGAAGAATATAGATATTTTTGCAATAGATGAACTTGATGAAGTTTATGGCATCAATGTTATGATGATTCGAGCAGGAAAAAATGTGGGGCAAGTTAGCTTTGCACTCACAGATGTTGCATCTGAGAAAAATGAAATTCTTTTGCAGTTTATTTCAAATTATTACTCTTCTGGTGCGAATATGCTTCCAAAAGAAATTGTTGTGAAAGAGTTTGATGATAATCAAAAAGAAATGCTTCAAGGCTATTTGCTGACAACTTTTAACAGGGCAGTGAAAGTCACAATTCCAAAAATTGGGCTTAAGGTTGAGTTGCTTGAAAATTGTCGCAAGAACGTTGTTGAATATTTGACTCACTCAAAAGAGAGAATTGAAAAGAAACAAAAAATGACAACGGGTGCTCTTGATGGGCTTAAAGATTTGCTTGGGCTTAAAAGACTTAATCGAATTGAGTGCTTTGACATTTCACATATCAGCGGAACAAACAGCGTTGCAAGCATGATTGTTTTTGAAAATGGTGAACCGGCATACAAAGAATATCGCAAGTTTAAAATCAGCTCAGAAATTGGGAATAACGACTTCGATTCAATGAAAGAAACACTGTTTAGAAGATTGACAGACCTTAAAGAATGCAAGGCAAATTTCAACAAAAGACCAGATTTGATTTTGCTTGATGGTGGTTTTGGTCAACTTTCTTCAGTGAAAAAGATTCTTGACGAGCTTGAGCTTGATATACCACTTGTGTCACTTGCTGAAAAAAACGAAGAGATTTGCACACTTCAAAGCAGCACGCCTATTGTGCTTAAAAAATCAGATTATATATTGAAGCTTTTGCAAAGAGTGAGAGATGAAGCCCACAGATTTGCAATCACATATCACAGAGAGCTTCGTGGAAAATCACTTAAAAGTGCACTTTCGGATATTGAAGGAATTGGAAAAGTGAAGATTCAAGCACTTTTGAAACACTTTAAATCAGTTGATGCGATTGCAAAGGCAAGTGAAAAAGATTTGATGAGTGTTGAAGGAATCGGAAGCAGTCATGCAAAAACAATATTTGATTATTTTCATAAAGATATAACAAGATAAGAAGAACGATTTGTTCTTCTTTTTTTGTTTTTTTGAGCATACAATTTTGTATGAAAAAAAGAAGAATAATTTATAGATTTTTTGTTTGCGTGTTGGTTGTTGTAATGTTGATTTTTTTGCCAAGTGTGAAAATTTCAAGTGATGACAATTTAAATCAAATATACAGAGCTTTTCTCGGAACAAAGAGCAAATATCAAGGAATTTTAGAAATTTGGAATATTGACACTTTTGAAAGTGGAAAAACTTCGAAAAGTGGGGTGCTTAACGAAGTTGCAAAAGGCTTTCAAAAAAGGAATCTTGGACTTTATGTTTTGGTTCGAGACCTGTCTGAACAAGAATGTTTGAATTTGATTTTGCAGGGGACTTTTCCTGATTTGTTTTCATGTTCGTTTGGAGTTGCTGAAAAACTTAAAGACTATGTTTCAGAATATGAGAATGTGAATGTTTCAAATGTTGATTTATCAGCACAAACAGCTGGAAAGGTTGGTGAAGATTTGTTTGGTGTGGCTTGGTGCAAAAGTTCATACTATTTAATTTCAACAAAAGAAAGACTTGAAAAGGCCGGCAAAGGTGATGCCGGAAAAGTGAAACTGTCAGACATCTGTTTGAGTTTAGATTATGTGAAAAAGAATAAGAAATCAGAAAAACAAATTTATTCAATGGAAGTGGGAAGTTCTAAATATTTAATGCCATTGAATGCACTTAAAACATATAATAAAGAAGGAGTTAAATTAATTTCAGATAAGTCACTGAACGCAGAAAATTTGTCGCAGAGTTCATATTCTGCATATTGTAACTTTATTGCAGAAAACAGTTCGGTTTTGCTCGGAACAATTCGTGATGTCTTTCGAATGGAAAATAGAGTTAAAAATGGAAAGGTGGCAGATGTGATTTATGAGCAGGTGACAGGGTTTACTGATTTGATTCAGTTTGTGATGCTTTCAAAAAACATATCTCAAGAAAAAAGAGAGTACGCTGAAAAGTTTGCTGAATATTTGACAGCAAAAGATGCTCAAGAAATTGTTTATAAAAGTGGGCTTCTTTCGGTTATAAAAAGTGATGATTTTGCAAACAATAAGGGTATTATGCAAAACATAACACCCCAAAATTTCAGCGATTATGCCACATTAAGCATTTTTATTTCTGAAAATGAAATTAAAAAACTCCAAAGTTTTTATTGATAAAAATTGGGAGTTTTGGTGGATAAAATTTATAAATTTTTAGATAAGAATCATTTTGAATATTTCGTTGATTATGACATTTCAAACATATCAGCAATAAAGATAGGCTCGATTGCAAAGCTTGTTATATTTCCTAAAACCACCATAGAGCTTGAAAAACTGTTGATGTTTTTTGGGGCTATAAAAGTTCGATTTGATGTTTTTGGAAATCTCAGTAATGTGCTGTTTATGAGTGGCATTAGTTATCCGATAATTGTTACAAACAAAATGAATGAAGAAATTTATATTGAAAACAGCAGGGTTCGAGTGTCGGCTGGAATGATGCTTCCAAAGTTTGCTGAGATTATGAGAAGAAATAATCTTTCGGGAGTGGAAGGGCTTATAGGTATTCCTGCCACGATTGGTGGGGCAATCAAAAATAATGCTGGAGCATTTGGGTTTTCAATTTCAGACAAACTTTTAAGTGTTAAGGTTTATTTTAAAGGTAAAATTTTTAATTTGAAAAAGAATGAAATTAAGTTTTCTTATCATTATTCAAATTTAAATACATTTGTTATTTTAGAAGCTTCTTTTTTGTTTGAAATTAAAAATGAGTATGATATAATTGATTTATCAAATAAGTTTACTTATTTGCGTGGAAAAACTCAGCCAATGGGATTATCTCTCGGTTCAGTGTTCAAAAAAGTTAATGGAAAATCTGCAGGCTTTTTTATCGAAAGGTCTGGAATGAAGGGTTTTCGTGAAGGTGGCATCATGGTTTCAAACAAGCATGCCAACTTTTTTGTGAATGATAAGAGTGGTTCGGCATCTGATTTTTTGCATCTTTTGCGAATTGTTCAAGCAAGAGTTGAAAAACAGTTTGGTGTGTGGCTTGTTCCAGAAATTGAAAAAGTAGGTGATTTTAATGAAACTTTTAGCCGACCTTCATACACATTCAAAATATAGTGGACCTTTCCATGGCAGAAGCACCATTGAGCAAATGGCTTTTGCTGCAAACGAAATGGGTCTTGTTGAAATTGCAATAACCGACCATGGATATAACCATTGGTGCGGCACAAGTCTTTATAAAATTGCAAAGGCAAGACTTGAAATTGATGAGATTAACAAGTGGTCAAAAACCAAGGTTTTGCTTGGTGTTGAAGCTGATATTATTTCAGAAGATGGCACACTTGATATTGATTCAGACACTCTTGAAATTATTGATATTTTGCTTATTGGTTATCACAGGCTCATCAAAACCGATTTTGTGAACTATTTTGGAAAACAAAAAGACACAAAAGAAGCCAGAGAAAGAGCCACAAACGCGTTTATCAATGCAATTAATAAATACCCAGTAACAATCGTTACTCATTTAGATTCAATTTTGACCACAGACCTTTACAGAATCGGCAAAGCTTGTGCAGACAAGGGTGTTATGGTTGAAATTAACAGCCGTCACTGCAAGTGGACAGAAGACCAGGTTAATGACCTTATTGCTAGCGGTTGTATGTTTGTTGTGTCTTCAGATGCTCATAGAAGCGAAGATGTTGGCGCAGTGAAGAGAGCGTTTAACGTTATTCGAAAATATAATATTCCACCAAACTTGATTGCAAATGTTGAGTTTGATGAAATTGAAAAATCTGCTGATGATTTGGAAGTTGAACAATACTACAGCTTATATTTGGCAAGAAAGAAAGAAAAAGAAGAAAAAGAAGCTGCTCTTGAAGAAAAGAAGAAAACTGAGTTTACAGATTCACTTTCTGATGAAATGGAATCAAAACTTCGTGAAATTGCAAAAGAGAAGGGCTTGGAATATAAAGAAAAAGAGAAAGAGCCAGACCTTTTTGAAGAATATCAAAAAATTAAAATGGTTTACGGTGAAACTGAAGAAATCATTAAAAGGGCAAAAGAATATCTCAATGAACATGCACTTCAAGAGTTCGATATGCAGAACTTGAAAGTTGAAGGCGAAGATGAGTTTATTTTAGACAATCTTGATGAACGTGAACCAGAAAGCAAGCTTGAAGAAACAAAAGAAACTGCTGTGATTGAAGAAAAACCAGTTGTTCAAGCAGAGCCAGCGAAAGTTGAAGAAGTTTCTTCTGATGAAAAGATTTTGGATATTATGCAGCACAGAACTCAAGTTGTTCCAGCTCCAAGCACTCCAAAACCAAGCGTTTCAGCTCCACAAAGGGGTTCGACAATCGTTAAAAACACAGCACCTGCAAAACCAAAAGTTGGTGCAAGAAACGGAAGGTCACTCGAATCATTTATGCAATCAATGAAAGAAGAACCAAAACCTGAAGAACCAAAGAAAGAAGAACCAAAACAAAAGCCTGTTGCTAAAAAAGGCAGGGGTGGTGTGTTTATTCAAATTGAAGGAATTGGTGATGACAATAAATAGTGACTGCCACGTTATATTATATAAATAATTTATAAAAGAAAAATGTCAAAGTATTTGACATTTTTTTATTGAATAAAAATAAAAAAACGTTATAATTAAGTTTAGGAGAGTGTGAAATGTCATTTTCAAAAACCGTTAAAGACGAGATTATTAAGAAAAATATTCATAAAGCTCAAACAAAGGCGATTGTTCAAGGCTTGTTTTTGTCTTCTGGAAGTTTGATTATTTCAGGTGGAAGACTGTCTTTTTTGGTGTCTAATGAAAGCGAAAGTGTCATTTTATATTTAAAGCAAAAGCTTATTGAACTTTATGGTGATATCGAAATTGATATTGTTCAAATTGTTAAAAGTTTCAAAAACAAAGAAAGATATGAGCTTTCTGTTCAAGAAGACTATAACGATAAGATTTTGCGTGACCTTGGAATCATTCAAGAAACAGCAGATGGTGAAACATTCTTTTCAGATGTTTGTGATAAAAGCTTTGTGAAATCGCAGGAAACAATGCAGGCGTTTTTGACTGGGGTTTATTTGGGCTCTGGTTCACTCAGTGTGCCAACCGAAACAAGTGAAAAACGCAAATATGGCTATCACATGGAAATTGTGATGACATCAAAAGAACAAGTTGACTTGATTGCAGAGATTCTTTCTAACTTTGATATATTTCCAAAGATTGTTGAAAGAAACGAACTTTTTGTTTTATATCTAAAAAATAGTGAGCTTATTTGCGATACGCTTCAGCTTCTTGGGGCAAACAAAACGCTTCTAGAACTTATGAGTCAAAAGGTGAGTCGTGATGTCAACAACAATGCAAACAGGCAAGTGAATTGCATTTCTGCAAACATTGACAAGGCTGTGAATGCTGCACTTAAACAAATGCAGGCAATTGAGATTATTCAAAACACCATAGGCATTGAAAACTTGCCAGAAACACTTGCAGAAGCAGCTCTTGCAAGAATCGCAAACCCTGAAGGTTCGCTTAAAGAACTTTTGTTTGCGCTTGATAATAAAATTAGCAAAGGGGCGCTCGCTCAACGTTTTGATAAAATTATAAAACTTTCAGAAGAACTAGGAGAGAATGATGACAAATAAATATTCACCACTTTTATATTCTCACAAGAAGGGTGCAAAGTTTAAATCAAGTGAAGACGGAAAAAAGATTCTTCCTGAAATTAAGCACAAGAAGAATTTGAAGCGTCCACATGAAGAGATGCGCAAGTTTATCAATGAAAAGAACTTTGTTCACTTGCACTTGCACTCTGAATATTCCATTCTTGATGGTGCGACCAGAATTGATGCACTTGTGAAAAAGGCTAAAGAACTTGGCATGCGTGCTGTTGCCGTCACCGACCATGGAAACATGTATGGTGCAGTAACTTTTTTTGATGCGTGTGTGTCACTTGATGAAGCGTATTACAAAGAACATGGAAAGCCTATTGTTAAGCCAATTTTGGGTTGCGAGTTTTATGTTTCTTACAACTATAAGCTTAAAGAAGGCAGGGAAAAGTTGCAACACTTGGTGCTTCTTGTGAAAAATGCAAAGGGCTATGAAAATATTTCAAAGCTCAACGCAATAGCCTTCCGTGATGGATTTCACTTTAAGCCAAGAATTGACTATGATTTGCTTGAACAGTATAGCGAAGGTCTTGTTTGTTTGTCGGCTTGTATTGCTGGAACCATTCCACAGCTTCTTTTAAACAATCAAGACGACGAAGCTGAAAAAGTTGCCTTAAGGCTTAAAAATATGTTTGCTCCGGGTGACTTTTATATTGAAGTTCAAGACCACGCTTTGAAAGAAGAAAAATATGTTCTTCCAAAGCTTTATGCACTTGCTAAAAAGATTGGAGTTAAAACAGTTGCCACAAATGACGTGCACTATCTCGAAAAAGAAGACTCTGTTGCTCAAGATATTTTGATGTGTGTAAACATGAAAAAAACTGTTGACGACCCAGATAGAATGAAATTTGACACTGATGAGTTTTATTTCAAGACATATGAAGAAATGAGTCAACTTTTTGAAGAAGAAAGCCTTTTGAACTCGCTTGAAATTATGGATAAGTGCAACTATAACTTTGAATATGGTCATTATTTGTTCCCAAGATATATTCCTGAAAATGGCGATGACCCAATGACATTCATTAGAAAGCTTATCGACCAAGGTGTGAAAGAGAAGTATCCGGTTGTGACACAAGAACTCACTGATAGAATTGAATATGAACTTGGCGTTATTTCAAGAATGGGTTTCATTGAATATTATTTAATCGTTTGGGATTATATCAATGCTGCAAGAAAAATGGGCATTTCTGTTGGACCGGGACGTGGTTCTGGTGCTGGTTCGGTTATTGCATATTTGATGGGAATCACTCAACTTGACCCACTCAGATTTGGCTTGTTCTTTGAAAGATTTTTAAACCCAGACCGTGTGTCTGCTCCTGACTTTGACGTTGACTTTGAAGACTGTCGCCGTCAAGACGTTATTGAATATGTAAGAAAAAAATATGGAAATGAGAGAGTTATCAAGATTATTTCTCTTGGTATGATGGCTGCAAAGAACGCAATTAAAGACGTTGGTCGTGCCATGAAAGTTCCTTATTCTGAAACAGATAAAATCACAAAGGCGATTCCAAACACTGTTGGAAGACCTTATATTTTGAAAAAGGTTTTTGGTTTTTATAAGGCAAAACCGGGAGCTAAAGATGCTGGCAGAGAACATGAATACGTTGTTCAAGAACTTGTTGACCTGTACAACAACAATCCACAACTTAAAGAAGTTGTTGATATTGCAATCAAGCTTGAAGATATGCCACGTCAGCCTTCAGTGCACCCATGCGGGGTTATTATTGGTAAGCAGGCACTTGACGATTTTGTTCCACTTTCAAGGTCTGGCGAAGAAATCACAACTCAATATAATGGTGGACAAATGGAACATTTGGGTCACCTTAAGATGGACTTTTTGGGTCTTTGCAACTTATCCGATATTAAATTTGCGATTCAATATGTTAAAGAGAATCGTGGGATTGATGTTTCATTCGAAAAAAATACTTATGACGACCCAGATGTTTTCAAAATGATTGCTTCTGGAAACACAACAGCTGTGTTCCAGCTTGAAAGTGGTGGTTTCCAAAAATTCATGAAAGAACTTAAGCCAACCTGTCTTGAAGACATCGTTGCGGGCGTTTCACTTTATCGTCCGGGACCAATGGATACCATTCCTGACTTCGTTCACAACAAACACCACCCAGAAGATGTTACTTATGTTGACCCAAGGCTTGAACCTGTTTTGAACTATACCTATGGCGTTATTGTTTATCAAGAGCAGGTTATGAAAATTGTTCAAGTGCTTGCGGGTTACACACTTGCTCGAGCTGACGCTGTGCGTAAGATGATGGGTAAGAAGAAACTTAAAGACCTTCAAAAAGAAAGAGATGTTTTTGTTAATGGTTGTCCGTCAATACTCGGAAAACCTGCCGTTGATGGTTGCGTTAAAAATGGTGTTCCTGCAGATGTTGCAAATGCTCTTTGGGACAAAATGGAAAAGTTTGGTTCATATGCGTTCAACAAGTCGCATGCTGCGGCATATTCATATGTAACATATCAAACTGCTTATATGAAGTATTATTATCGTCCAGAATTCTTGACTGCAACTTTAAACAACAGAATAAGCAAGTCTGATGACCTTAAAAAATACCTTGCTTATGCAAAGAGTGAAAATATTTCAATTTTGCCACCGGATATTAATGAATCAAAAACATTGTTCTCAGTTAAGGGCGATGATATCAGATTTGGACTTTCGGCAATCAAGGGTATTGGTGGTGCGATTTGTGACCAAATTATTGAAGAGAGAGAAAAGAATGGAAAGTTTAAATCACTTGAAAACTTCTTATCTCGAACAGTTGATTTTGGCTTGAATAAACGTCTTATTGAAGGATTTATTTATTCAGGTGCATTCGATTGCTTTGGAAAAACCAGAAGTCAACTTATTTCAGTTTATGAAAATGCAATGGCACAAGCTGCAAAAGATGCAAAATCTAGAGTCGCTGGTCAATTTTCAATGTTCAGTGACATTATGTCTGAAGATGAAGCTATTAAAATCAATTATCCAAATCTCAAAGAATATGACACAATGGAAAGGCTTAAAAAAGAAAAAGAGATTTGTGGAATTTATATTTCAGGCAGTCCACTTGATGACTATATGTCTGAAATGCTTGAATACAACTTTAATTCGTCAATGATTCAAGATGGTGACTCTGGCTCAGAAGAAGACGAAATGGGCAACAGCAACAACGACTTTGTCAGTGACCTTAAAGACGGCATGCAAGTTGATTGTGGTGGTGTGGTTTCTGTGCTTAAAAAGATTATGACAAAGCAGGGAAACAAGCAAATGGCGATTCTCACCATTGAAGACATTTATGGTGAATTTGACTGCATGATGTTCAATAAGCTTTATGAAAAAGAAATGGCTGAGCTTGAACAAGATAGAATTG
>JAFWBI010000005.1 GCA_017507215.1 Clostridia bacterium | reverse complement strand
TTATCCTGGTATTTGATTTCAAAACGTTCCGGCAAATTGAAATCAAGCTGGATTGTTGCACACTGCCAGGTTCTGCCTATAGCATCTTTGACTTTAAAGTCGATTTTCGGACCATAGAAAGCACCATCGCCTTCATTGATTCTATACTTTCCTTCGCCACAAAGCTCATTCAAAACATCTTTGAGTTCACTTTCTGCTTGATTCCAAGTTTCAATTTCGCCCATAAAATCTTCTGGTCTTGTTGAAAGTGTCAAAACATATGGAAGATTAAACACGTCATAAATTTCGCCAGCAATCTTCAAAATTTCTTTGATTTCGCTTCCGATTTGGTCTTTTGTTACAAAGTTGTGAGAGTCATCTTGACGGAACATTCTAACTCTGAACAAACCATTGAGTTGACCAGACTTTTCGTTTCTATGAATAACGTCAACGTCATTTAATCTGAGTGGCAAATCTTTATAGCTTCTCATTCTACTTTCAAAAATCTTGATTGAGTTAGGACAGTTCATTGGCTTCAATGCTTGTTCAGCACCATCAGCATCTGTCAAAACAAACATATCTTCTTTATAATGGTCCCAGTGACCTGAAGTTTTCCATAAAACGCTTGAGTTGAGTTGTGGACCAGAAAATTCATTGTAACCCTTCTTTCTGTGAAGTTCTCTCCAATAATTGATGAGAGTGTTAAGCATCGTGAAACCTTTTGGCATCCAATAAGCCATTCCTGGAGCAGTTTCGTCAAAGAAGAACAAATCAAGTTCTTTGCCGAGTTTTCTGTGGTCACGTTTCATAGCTTCTTCTAAAAGTCTGAAATATTCGTCCATTTCACTCTTCTTTTCAAACACAACACCATAAATTCGAGTAAGCATTTTGTTTTTGCTGTCACCTTTAAGGTATGCACCTGAAATCTTTGTGAGTTTAAACGCTTTGATTAAGCCAGTTGACTTGATATGTGGACCAGCACAAACTTCAATGTAGTCACCTTGTGTGTATGTTGAAATAACAGCGTTATCATCAAAACCTTCAATAAGTTCAACCTTATATGGTTCGTTTTCTTTTTTCATGATTTTGATAGCTTCTTCTTTTGAAACTTCTTTTCTAACGATTTCAAAGTTTGCTTTGATGATTTTGTTCATTTCATCTTCAATCACTGAAAGGTCTTCATTTGTGATTGGTGTTTTGAAATCAAAGTCATAGTAAAAACCGTCCTTAGTTGCAGGACCAACCCAACACTTTGCTGTTGGATAAATTGTTTTAACAGCTTGAGCCAAAACGTGAGCTGTTGAGTGTCTTAAAAGTTCTTGATATTCTGGGCTTTTGTTTGTGATAATTTCAAGCTTGCAATCTTCTTTGATTGGCGCATTAAGGTCAATAAGTTCGTCACCTACTTTTCCACAAACTGCCATTCTTGCAAGACCTTCTGAAATTGATTTTGCGATGTCGAGTGTTGAAACGCCCTTTTCAAACTCTTTTACATCATCTCTAAGTGTGATTTTCATAAGTTCTCTCCTTTGCATAGGAATAAAAAAAATCCCTATGCCAAAAATTTTAGCATAAGGACGATAATTTATCGTGGTTCCACCTTACTTCGTTGAAAATTCAACCTCATTAAAAGTATTTAGATGTTTAAAATGCAGGTGGTTTCAATCGCAATCTTTAATGAAGAAACTTCCAGCCCATGATTTCTTCTCTCTTGAATCAGTGTTTGCAACCTACTTGTTCTGCAAGTATAACATTATTATATTCCAAAAAAAATATTTGTCAATATTTTAAAGTAATTAAAAATTAATTTTGTCATAAAAAATTTTCTCAAGCATTTGCACCACTTCTTTTGACTTTTCATTTGCGCTTCTCACATTAATTTTTGCAGGATTAAGTTCAATCATTTCCGTCAAAAAATTTGAAAAACCCAAAAAATCATTTTTAAAATTTTTTGTGTTTGAGTAGTGCTTAATTTTGAGCTTTTCATCTGAAATGAAAATATCTGCTGATTCAACCACACAGTCTGACATTGTGGTTAAATATTTCAGTATGTCAATGATGGCTGATTCATTTCTCGAAATTCCATTAATCTCGATTATATCAACCGTTTTTTGCCATCTTTTTTTAAGCTCTTGAAGTTTGAAGTTATAAAGGCTATCAATCAAAATTTTGCCTGAAAAATCAATTTGTTTTTTTATATATTCTCTGTCGGCATCTGCATCAAAAATTGAAATCGCTTTCAAAAACGAATTATAAACAACCTTTTCATCAAGAACATTCAAACTTTCTTTAAAAAAATTAAACTTATATTCATTGACAATTATGTCAACAATTCCGTCTAAAATTTTTGCTTTGAAAAGCTCTTTATATTCATCTTTAACTGCCAGTGAAAAACAGCATCTTCCATTGTGGTTTTCTTTTATGGCAACCCCAGACACGCTTTTTATTTCTGGCAAAAGTTTTTTATGCAAATTTGATATGTAATGCCATTCATTTAAACCAGTGCTGATTGTTAGTTCAAACATTTAAGTAATTTACCTCAAGACTAGTTTATGCGACTAGCCCTAAAATTAATCACGGTTTATAAACTTAGACAATTTTTTTAAATCCAATAGGGATATCTTTTTTCAATTTCTTTCACGGCATCAAGGGTGGTTGCGACATACTTTCTCTTTTCGCGTTTAAAATAAACTGGATATTTTGCAACCAAACTTTCAAGTTCAGCTTTTCCTGCAAGCATAACATTGTTCTCATTTGCCAAAGTTTCTGCTTCTTTTGAAAAATTTTGATTTGAAACAACCATAGCCGAATATATGCCATAATGGTTTCTTGCAGAAATAATTTCTTGAACGGCAGAAATCCCAACCGTGTGAGAATACCTTTTTGTTTGAACAATGGTTTTCTTCTTGTTTTTTTCAATAATCAGGTCAACTCCAAAATCTTTAGATTTTTTTGTTGTTTGAACAATATAACCCATTTTTTCAAACAGCAGTTTCAAATAGTTTTCAAACTCAACCCCTGAAAGTGAATTTATTTGCGAAATGCTGTAAATCTTAACTTTTTCTTCATTAGATTTTGCAGTTTGCACTTTTTTGATTTTGGTCTTTATCAAAAACACCATAACAAAAGGACAAAGAACTATCAAAAGGATAATCCTTATCAGCTTAACAATGAAGTTTTCTTTTGAATTTTTGTTTCTAGTCCCCATAAATAAAGCATATACTAAATTGAAAAAAATTCCAAATAATTAGTTTTTTTATTTTGAAGATTATGAAAATTATTATATTATAGAATAAGTAAAAGCAAAGGAGATATTATGATTATTGCAATAGACGGAACTTCTGGTTCTGGAAAATCAACTCTTGCTAAACGCTTAGCAAAAACACTTAATTTTGGATTTTTTAGTGCTGGTGACCTATATCGTGCCATCACTGTTAAAACACTTAATCTTCACATAAACGAAAATGAAGATGACAAACTTCAATATATGATTGACAACACAACCATCGTCTACACCTATGACGGTGCTAAAAACGTTATGCTTCTTGATGGCATCAATGTTTACGACAGACTTCACACTGAAGAAGTTAGCAATTTTGTTTCAAAAATTTCTTGCAAACCATTCATTCGTGAATTTGTTAGAAAACTTCAAAAAGACACTGCCCTTCACAATGAACATATCGTTATGGAAGGCAGAGATATCGGCTCGGTAATCTTCCCTGATGCAGACTTCAAAGTTTATGTTGACTGCAAAATCGAAGAAAGAGCAAAACGCAGAATGAAAGATTATGAAGCTCTCGGTGATAAAGTTACACTTGAAAAAGTTATTGCCGACATGAAAGACAGAGATTATCGTGATATGCACAGAGAAATTTCACCACTTATCATGTGTGAAAACGCATATTTAATCGACACTTCACTTTCTCCTGTTGATGAGTGCATTGAGCTCCTTTTAAAAGAAATGCTCAGACGTGAACTTATCGGTCTTGATTTTTTGAAAGAAAGAGAAATTGAACTTTCATAAAATTTTAAAATTTTTTGCACAAAAAAAACACGTGGAACCATTCTACGTGTTTTTTATTTTTGTTTATTAATTATGTTTTTATAACCTTTTCCATATTTTATACACTTTGAAACACGAGAAAGTGTTGCAGAAGAAATTTCTGTCATTTCAATAACTTCTTCATAGGTCTTTCCTTCATTTAAAAGCTTTGCCGCAGCATATCTTTGAGTCATTTGCTCAATTTCTTTGATTGTGCAAAGGTCTTCAAAAAAGTCATAACATTCCTGCTCGTTTTCCAAACTCAAAATTGCTTTAAAAAGTTCTTTCAATTCTTTGCTATGGTGCATAAAATAATCTCCTTTAGTCATCATTTATATTTAAAAATTCTATTAATTTTTGTGTCTTTGGTCTTTCGAAAATCTCATTAGTTTCACCAAATTCTAAAGCCTTTCCGTCATAAACAAACATAACATCATCAGCAACCCTATTTGCAAACTTCATTTCGTGAGTGACAATAAGCATTGTGATATTGAATTTTGTTTTTATTTCTTTAATCAGCTTAACCACTTCTCTTGTAAGGTTTGGGTCAAGTGCAGAAGTTGGTTCGTCGAAACACAAAACACTTGGTTTCAAAACCAATGCCCTAGCGATTGCGACTCTTTGCTTCTCGCCACCTGAAAGCTCACAAGGATAACTTTCAAGTTTCGATTCAAGCCCCAGTTTTTTCAAAACAGACTTCGCTTCGTCTTGCACGCTTGCAGTTTCAAGCAAACTCGATTTGCCTTGTTTTTTTCGTCTTTTCTCAACAATTTCAAGTGCAAGTGTAACATTTTTTAACACTGTGTATTCCGGAAATAAATTGAATGATTGAAACACCAATCCAAACATATCTCGAACCCACAAAGTGTCTTCTCTTTTTAGTTTTTTCGAACCATTAAACACAACTTTTCCGCCAAGTTTGATGGTTCCTGCATTTGGAATTTCAAGAAAATTCAAGCATCTTAAAAGTGTTGTTTTTCCATTTCCAGATGGGCCAATCACAGCAAGAGTTCTGCCCTTTTCAAGTGAAAATGAAATGCCTTTTAATGCGTCTGTTTTTGAAAAAGATTTCTTTAAGTTTTTCACTTCTAAAAATGCCATATCTTCACACCTTGAAATAATCTAACTTTCTTTCCAAACATTTAAAGATTATGGTTAAAATTCCAATAAATGCGAGATAATAAACAGCTGTATAGAACAGCGGCCAAATCAGACCTTTGGCTGTGTAATCACCTGCCACTTTCAAAATTTCGGCAACGACAATAACCCTTGCAAGTGAAGTGTCTTTCACCAAAGTTATCACTTCGTTTGACATTGGTGGAACGATGTTTTTCACAACCTGAAGCAATATGACTTTGAAAAAGATTTGTGGTCTTGTCATTCCAAGCACAAGCCCTGCTTCATATTGCCCTTTTGAAACACTATCAAACCCACCACGGAAAATTTCTGAGAAGTAACAAGCATAGTTTACAATAAACGCAACCAAAACTGCAACTAATCTCGGCAACATTTTTGCTTCAAAGAGTATCGCTGGGCCATAATAAACAGCAATAACTTGAAGCATCAACGGAGTTCCACGAATCACCCAAATAAATGTTTGAATCACGACTTTTACAATTTTAATTTTACACTTTTGAATAATTGTTAAAATGATACCCAAAGGAATTGCAAAGATAAGTGTCACAAAAAACAACTGAAGAGTGACTGCAAAACCTTTTAATAAATCTAATGAAATCTCTGAAAATGTCATATTAGCCGAAATACTTTTTGAGCAATCTGTCAACTGTTCCATTTTCTGTCAAAGTCTTGATTGCTTCATTAACTTTATTCATTGTTTCGGTATCATTTTTTCTGAATCCGATTCCAAACTCTTCATTTTCAAATCCAACATCAACATATGTTAAATCTGAATAACTGGTGCCTTCACCTACAAGAGATTTTGCCATTGTGATATCAATGATTGCAACTTTGTTTGAATCGGCTTTCACTTCTAAAAGTGTATCTTTTTGAGCTGTCATTGTGATTGGCTCAATTCCAAGCCCTTCAGCAGCAGATGCCCCAGCTGAACCAGCTTCAACAACAACTTCTTTTGCATTTTTAATTTCTTCTTTGGTGTCAAATCTAGATTCTTCTCCTTTTCTGCAAACAACAACTTGTCTGTTTTCAAGATAAGAATCTGTTATCGACATAGCATCTTTAAGTTCTTCTGTTATAGTCATACCATTCCAAACAGCATCAATTTCATAACTGTCAAGTGCCATAACTTTGTTGTCCCAATTAATTTCAACAAATTCAATTTCAACATCTAGAAGTTTTCCAACTTCAAGTGCGAGTTCTGTGTCAAACCCAACAAAATCTCCTTCGTCATCATAATAGTTCATTGGGTCATAAATTGTGTAGCCAACTGTGAGCACACCATCTTCAAGGGTGTCTTTGTCATTTTTCGAACAACCCACGAATGTAAAGAGCATCATGGCAAACACAATAAAACAAGATAATATTTTCTTCATAATTTTTCTCCTTTTCAAGTCTTTTTATATTTACCTACCTTTGCTCGTGCACTTTAGCAAACTAAAGTAAACAATGTCATTATACTTTAGTTCGCTAAAGTTGTAAAGTGTTTTTTGAAAATTTTTTAAAGTTTTTTTCAACAAAAAAAATATCTATATTTCATATAGATAAATTTTCACAAAAAATAAAAACACGTGAAAATCACGTGCTTTTTAATACTTTTTATTTAAACTTTCAGGGGCTTCTGCCATCTGAACACGCAGTGCAAACTCACACCCACAATAGTTTTGACGATAAAGTTCATTCTCTTTGGCAAGTTCAACACTTCGTTTATAACCGTTTTGTTTTTTGAAGTTTGAAACCAAAAACTCAACACCATATTCTTTTTGAAGTTCAAGACCTATGCCATTGATAACTTCTGCGTTTTTATGTGGACTCACTGTCAAGGTTGTTCCAAAAATGTCAAACCCATTTTGTTTAGCAAGTGTCACCGTCTTTTCAAGCCTAAGCCTGAAACAAATTGCACATCTTGCCCCACCTTCTCGCTCATTTTCAAAACCTTTTGTTTTTTCGTAAAATCTTTCGCTTTCATAATCACAGTCTAAAAATTTAATTTGATTTTCTGGATTTTTGCCATTAAAGATTTTGATATATTTAAGTTCTTCATTTTTGCGTTTCAAATATTCTTCTTCTGGGTAGATATTTGGGTTGTAATATAAAATTGTGATGTCATATTCATCAACAAGTCTTTCAATCACAGCCGTTGAACACGGAGCGCAGCAAGACTGAAGCAAAATCTTCTTTTTCATATTTCACCTACATTTTTTCAGGAATTTCAAACGCCAAAACACTTGCAGCTTGTTTGATTGCCTTTAAGATAAGCAAGCAGAGTGCAAGGTATGAATTTTTCTTTGTTTCTTGCTTTTCAGTTAAAATTCTTGTGTCGTTATAGAATTTTGAGAAGCTTGAAGCAAAGTCAAAAAGCGCTGTGCAAAGAGCACTGAGTGAGCTTTCTTTATAAGCTGTGAAATAACTTTCTTGAAGTTTGATGAAACTCACTGCAATCTTTCTTTGATTTTCGTCAGCAACATCAATTAAGTTAAGACTTGAAAGATAATCAAACTTATCGGTCATTTCAGCTTTTGAAAGAAGTGAATTAAGTCTTGCACCGGTATATTGAATGTATGGACCAGTCTTTCCTTCAAATGATGAGAATTTATCAATATCAAAAATATAATCTTTGCTTGGAGCGTTTGAAAGGTCACCAAACTTCATGGCAGCAACACCAATTTGAAGTGCAAGTTTTTCATTGTCAACAATTCCGTTTTCAGCAAGTTTCTTTCTAGCACCATCTGAAATCAAGTTGATAATGTCTTCAAGCTTAATTGTGTCACCAGACCTTGTTTTGAAAGCCTTTCCGTCTTTGCCATTAACAGTTCCAAAACCCAAAAACTCAAGTTTTTGTGATGCTTCAGAAATTCCAGCCATTTTGACAGCTCTAAAGCATTTTTCAAAATGTGAAGCCTGACGTTTGTCAACAACATAAATCATTCTGTCTGGATTATAATCTTGGTTTCTTTGATAGATTGTTGCAATATCAGTTGTGTCATAAACATCTGCGCCATTGCTCTTTTTAAGAAACACTGGTGGCATTGGATTTTTATAAAGTTGTGGGTCATCAGGATTCTTCTTTTCAATAGGAATATTTTCACCTTCTCTTGCCACATCAACAACAATAGCCCCTTCATGCTCTCTTGTTAAGCCTTTGTCAACAAACATTTTGACAACTGTGTCAACATATTCAGCTGCGTTGCTTTCACCATACCACAAATCAAAGAAGCAGCCTAAATTTTCATAGTTTGCTTTGATTCTTTTAACTGAAATTTCACGAATTTCTTGATAAACAGTCCAATATGGCTCAACCTTATCTTGAATGAGTTTTGTGTATTCTTCAGCTTTTTTTCTAAAGTCTTCTTCTTCATTCTTTCTTCTTGACGCCTTTGGATACTCTTCATTTAAAGTGTCAAGTGTGATTTCTTTGTTCTTTTTTGATGGGTCAAAATATCCATCAATATATCCGTCATCTTTAAGTTGAGCGATAGTAAGCCCCATTTGAAGACCCCAGTCGCCAAGGTGGGTGTCTGTGATAACCTTGTTTCCAAGAATTTTATGAAGGCGTGCCAAACTTTCACCAATAACTGGCGAACGAAGGTGTCCAACATGAAGTTCTTTTGCAACGTTTGCACCACCATAGTCCATAACAACGGTTTCTTTTTCTTCAAGTTCATCAAGGCAAAGTCTTTCATTTGCAAGTGCTTCATTCAAAGCCTTAGACAACGCTTCATCTTTGATTTTGAAGTTGATGAAACCCGGCTTTGCAAAAGAAACATCTGCAACATCTTGGTTTAAGTTTGCAATAATCGAATTTGCAACCACTTCTGGACTTGTATGAACCTTTTTTGCTATTGCAAATGCAGAGTTACATTGAAAGTCTGCTTCTTCTGGACGATTTGAAAAAGTGAGTGTGATGTCATCAAATGAATAATCACAATGCAAAAAACTATCTTCAAGTGCCTTATATAAAATCTTTTTAATATTCATATCTTTCTCCTATCATTTATTTAAGCATAGCTCTTAAGCTGTTTAAGACTGCAATTAAGTTTACACCAACATCTGCAAACACAGCAAGCCACATTCCTGAAAAGCCAAATCCGATAAGTGCGAGCGTTGCCACCTTAACCAGAATTGACCCTATTATGTTTTGAAGCACAATCTTGTGCACTTTTTTTGCTTTCTTTATTGCTTGTGGAACTTTTGAAGGTTCATCTTTCATCAAAACAACATCTGCTGTTTCAATGGCAACATCACTTCCAAGAGCCCCCATTGCAAGACCCACATTCGCATTTGCGATTGATGGAGCATCATTGATTCCATCTCCAACAAACGCAACCGTTTTGCCTTCTTGCACCTTATCTGTTATTATAAGCACTTTATCTTCTGGAAGCAAGTTAGAATAACAATTTTTTATTGCAAGTTTTTCACAAATGTTTTTTGCAACATTTTCTTCATCTCCAGTGCAAACTGAAATGTCTTTTATTCCCAGCCCCTTAAGACCACGAATTGTCTGAACGGCATCTTTTTTGATTGTGTCTTCTAGCACAATAAAGCCTGCACACTCTCCAGCAATCGCAACATAAATCACAGAGCCTGTTCTTGAAACTTCAAAAAATAAAATTTCTTTTTCTTTTAAAAGCTTTGCATTTCCAACAAGCACATCTTGCATAAAGATATTTGCTGAAATGCCTTTTCCTGCAATTTCGGTGTAATCGTTAATCCAAGCAGAGTTTATATCTTTGCCTGTTTTTTCTTTATATTCATTTATTATGGCATTTGAAATTCTGTGATTTGAAAAGCTTTCAGCATAAGCCGCAGTTTCAAGAACTTCTTCTTTTGTGTGGCTTCCAAACACATTAATTTCTGTAACTTCAAAATCGCCTTTGGTGAGTGTTCCAGTTTTGTCAAACACAACAGCATCAACTTTGGCAAGTTCTTCAACAAAACTAGCCCCTTTGACAAGCACACCAATCCTTGCAAATGAGCCAATCCCTGCAAAATATGCAAGTGGCACAGAAATCACCAATGCACAAGGACATGAAACAACTAAAAAGCTGAGCCCACGATAAACATATGTTAAAAAATTGCTATATCCACTAAAGATTGGTGGAATAAACATAATGAGCACAGCAAGCACGATGACGGTTGGCGTATACCATTTTGAAAACTTCGAAATAAACTTTTCAGATTTTGCTTTTGTTTCGGTTGCCTTTTCAACCATTTCAACAATTTTTGTGATTGTGCTTTCAGCTTCAAGTTTCGTAACTTTAACAAGAAGCACACTTGCGCCGTTGATTGAACCTGAGAGAACTTCATCACCAACAGTCACAATCTTTTCTTTTGTTTCACCTGTTAAAGCAGACATGTTAAGATTTGATGTGCCATCAACAACTTCACCATCAAGTGGAATTTTTTCACCCGGTTTGATTCTTATCAAATCTCCAACAGACACTTCTGAAAGTTCAACTTTTTGTTCTTCATCGTCAACAACCAAGTTTGCATAAGGCTGCTTTATTTCAAGCAGTGACTTTATTGTTTTTCTTGATTTTGACACAGCAAGGTCTTCTAAAATTTCTCCAATGCTAAAAAGAATCATAACAGATATTGCTTCAACATATTCGCCAATTACAAATGCTCCAAGCGAAGCAATTCCCATCAAAAAATTTTCATCAAACACTTTTCCATGAGATATGTTTTTTGCGGCTTTTATTAACACCTTGTGTGAGACCAGCAAATAGTCAAGCACAAAAAGTGTAATTTTAAACCACTTTGCTGGAACCAAAACTGCAAGAAGCAGAAGTGCAATAGATATTGAAATTTTGATTATATTAAAATCTCGCTCTTTTTTTTCTTTTTTTGCTATATCTTCATCACTGACATAATCGACAATTTCAATCGAATGGTCAAAATTTTCAATCGCCATTTTGACTTCGGTTAAAGTTTCAGCAGGATTTTCTGTTGAAATTTCAAGTTTCAAAACCTTAGTCACAAATGCAATTTCAGCATGAACGCCTTCGATGGTGTTCAAATTTTGCTCAAGAGCCAGTGCACAACCAGCGCAGTGAATTTTTAAGAGCTTAAATTTATACTGCATAAACTCTCCTTTATTTGTGATATGGAAGTCCGGCATTTATTGAAAATGCCCTATATATTTGTTCGCTTAAAACGACCCTGAAAAGTTGGTGTGGAAAAGTGATTTTTCCAAATGAAAGAATAAGCCTTGCAGACTTCAAAACAGCTTCTGACAAACCATTTGAGCCACCAATCACAAACGAAATCTCGCTTGAACCAGAAACGCCCAAATCTTTAATAAATGAAGCAAGTTCCGGGCTTGAAAGCTGTTTGCCCTTTCCATCAAGTGCCACGATTACTCCTGAACATTTTTCAAGCAAAAGCTTGCCTTCTGCTTCAGACTTCTTTTCTAAGTTTTCAATTTTTGATGCTTCATCAACTTCAATAATGTTAAATGAGCAGAACTTAGAAAGACGCTTTGCATATTCAGCAATCGCATCTGTAAAAAACTTTTCCTTTATTTTTCCAACGCATACAATATTAACTTTCATAGTTATAATATAATACAATTTATATTATAATGCAATTATTTATGGAAATTTTGGGCACAGAAAAACCCTACCACGTTTGGAACAAAGCGTTCCAAACTCTAAATTTCAGTTGAAATAATCTCTTCTGAAACATAGCTGATGGTAAGGTTATATTTTTCATTATCTTTAAAATTGTTTGAATCAGTCACAACATAAACCAGTGAAAAGTCAAAATCTTCACTCTCGCCTGCTGGAAGAACTTTTGTGTTGACACTTTCATTACATTCAATTTTATAAAATGATGCGTAGTCAGAAATGTCATATTTTCCAGTAAAGGCTGATGCTCGGAATGTTTTTTGAGTCTTTGTTTCATTAACCACAAAAACTTTAAATGAAACTGTGAACATTGTGGTTTCGCCAACAATGGTTTTTGTTTTAGAAACAGACTGTTCATTGATGAAATACTCAAGCTTTTCTTCAGTTGGCTCTTGAGCATTTGTGTCATCTTTTGATGGGTTTGACACATCAATTTCTGAGCTGTTGCTCTCATAATTTTTATTTATGTGAGTGTTTCCACTTTCTGCTGTATCTGAGTTGAATTTAAGCGTTGGAACAATGATTCCTGCGCAAATTGCAACTATTGAAAGTGACACAAATAAAACACTTAATATAAACGTCAATTTTTTATTTCTCATTAGTAGTTTCCTTTCTCGTAAAATTTATAAAAAATGCCTATTATTTTGGCACGTTCTTCAAAAAGCACCAAAACATACGAGAGTATATCACAATCAAAATTTCTAGTCAAAAGGAAAATTTTATTTTTTCAAAATTTGGAACTCTAATGTCAAAACCTTAATTTGTCAACTGTTTTAACACAAAAAAAGATGAATTTTTTACAAATTCATCTTTCATTTTTTCTAGTTTGCAATATGCTTTGAAACAAGTGAAACAAACTGTTCCATATCTTCAATTTCAAGCCCTTCAATAAGTTTTGCTTGGTCTAAAAGAACTCTTGAAATTTCTTTCAAATCGTCTTGGTTTGACGAATAGAGATTCTTCATCTTTTCATAGATTTTGTGTTCTGCATTAATTTCGAGAATCTTCTTTGCACGAACATCTTGAGCCCCATCAGTTTTTGGCATGCTCTTAAACACTTTTTCCATTTCGATTGAAACTTCGCCTTCTGCCATCAAACAAACTGGGTGTGAACCCAAATTCTTTGAAAGCCTAACTTCTAAAACTTCACCATCTAAGGCATTTTTCACAAATTCTAAAATATTTTTATCTTCTTCAGAAATTTTATTTTCTTCTTTTGTTTCTGCAAGTGAATCGCCATCAGTAACGTTTTTGAAAGGTTTTCCGTCATATTCTGCAACATATTTAATTGCAAATTCGTCAACATTGTCGGTCATGCAAAGAACGTCATAACCAGCATTTAAAATCTTTTCAGTTTTTGGCATTTTCTTAATTGAAAGAATTGAGCTGCCAGTTGCATAGTAGATAAACTTTTGGTCTTCAGGCATTGCTGAAACATAATCTTTAAATGTCACAAGTTTGTCTTGTTTTACTGAATAGAACATAACAAGGTCTTGAAGTTTGTCTTTGTCCATACCCCAGTTGTTATAGATTCCGACCTTGAGTTGCAAGCCAAAATTGTTATAAAACTCTTCATATCTTGCTCTGTCGTTATCAAGCATTTCTTGAAGTTCTTTTCTAATTTGTTTTTCAATGTTTGAAGCAATTTTTCTGAGTTGTCTGTCTTGTTGCACGGTTTCACGTGAAATGTTGAGCGAAAGTTCGCAGTCAACAAGACCATGAATAAAGCCAAAATATTCAGGAATAAGCTCCTTGCATTTATCCATAATCAAAACGCCGTTTGAATAGAGTTTTAAGCCCCTTTCAAAGTATTTTGAAAAATACGCTTCTGGGCACTTCTTAGGAATATAAATAAGTGCTTTATAGTCAATCAAACCTTCAACTTGATAGTGCATGTGCATAAATGGGTCTTGAAAATCATAGAACATATCTTTGTAAAACTTGTTATAATCTTCATCTGTTAATTCTGATTTTGACTTTCTCCACATTGGCACCATTGAGTTGATGGTTTCCCACTCTTTAACGGTTGTGATTTTCTTTTCTTCACCATCAGCAGTTTCAGCTGAAGCAGGAACTTCATTTTCAATTTTGATTGGATAACGAATATAGTCGCTATATCTTTTTATAAGTTCACGAAGCTTATAATATTCCATAAATTCTGAATATCTATCATCTTCAGAGTCGGCTTTTAAGTAAATCTTGATTTCTGTGCCATATGTTTCTTTTTCAGCTTCTTTCACTTCATAGCCTTCAGCACCAGAACTCACCCAAACATTAGCCTTTTTCTCACCATATGCTTTTGAAAGCACTTCAACTTTTTCGCCAATCATAAACACTGAATAAAATCCAACACCAAATTGACCAATGATATCGATATCTTCTTTCTTTTCATTGTCTTTTTTGAAAGCAAGTGAACCACTCTTTGCGATTGTTCCAAGGTTGTTTTCAAGTTCTTCAGCAGTCATACCAATTCCATTATCTGAAATTGTGAGTGTTCTTGCTTCTTTATCAGCATAAATCTTAATTTCAAAATCACCACGATTCAAACCAATGTTTTCAGAAAGGCTTTTATAATAAAGCTTGTCAATAGCATCTGAGCAGTTTGAAATGAGTTCTCTTAAAAAGATTTCTTTGTTTGTGTAAATCGAATTTATCATTAAATCTAAAATTCTTTTTGATTCCGTTTTAAAACTTTTCATTTAAATCTCCTTAAATTAGCAAATTTTGTTTTAAAAAGTTAGCACTCTTAATGTGCAACTGCTAACACTATAATACCAAAAAAAAATATTGTCAACTAAGTTGTGACAATATTTTGTTATATCATTTTTAAAATTTTTCTAAATTTGTCTAAAATTGTTTAAGGTCGTTTAAATCAACACCCTTTCCAACTGCAACAATATTAAACACATCTTCACTTGCAATCACTTTTGCAAAAGCGTTCACATCTTCTTTTGTTACACTATCAATTTTTTGTTTACGCTCTTCTATTGTTTTGCATTTTTCAAACAAGTGAAGCATGCTTCCGTTTGATTCGGCAATATCAGAATTTGTTTCGCTTCCAAACTCAATAAGTGACTTCTTTAGGTTTTTAACTCTTTCAAGTTCTTCTTCAGTCACTCCAAACTCTGCAAGTTCGGTGATGATTCGTTTTATTTCAAAAATTGCCTTTTTAACATTTTTTGGACGAGTGCCCAAAATAATGAAAATTCCACCAGTTGACGCAACCATATCTGAAAAGGCATAAACGGTGTAAACCAAGCCAAGCTCTTCACGAATGATTTTGTAAAGCCTTGAGTTTTGTGAATTTCCAAGAATGCTGGTGTATATATCTGAAATATATTTCTTTTCATCAAGTGCTGTGAGTGACTTAATGTGAACACAAACATTCACTTGGTTGTCATCTCTTTCAACAACATCATATTTTTTTGAAATATTTGGCACAATCTCATCTGCATTCACCTTATAAGGCTTGCCTTCAGTTTCAAACTCAGAAACGAAATATTTTTCAACAATGCTATCAATCTCATCAAACTCAATGTTTCCAGCCACTGAAATCACGCAGTTATCTGCTGTGTAGTGCTCGTTTTTATATTTCAAAAGCTGCTCTCTTGAAACATTTGAAATAATTTCTTCAGTTCCAAGCTCGTCATGTGCATAAGAATTGTCAGTGTAATAATTTTGCATAACAGTTCGATAAAGCACTTCAACAGGGTCATCATCACACTTTTTCATTTCTTCAATAACAACCCCACGCTCTTTATCCATCTCGCTTTCTTCAAATTTTGGGTGAATGAGCATATTTGAATAAATCTCAAAACAAGGCTCAAAATTTTCTTTTAAGCATTTAAAGATATATCTTGTGACCGTTCTTGAAGTGTACGCATTAAAATCAGCGCCATAATAGCTGAGCTTATCCATGATTTCAAGAGTTGAATATTTTTCAGAACTTTTGAACATCAAATGCTCAATGAAGTGCGAATAACCCTGCTCATCTTCACTTTCGTTGCAAGAACCCACATTGAAAAGAATATTCACAGCAACAACATTTTTGTCATTCTTTTCATGACAAAGCCTTAATCCATTTTTATATGTTTTAACATTAACCATCTAGCTCACCTAAATTAATCAAATATTTTTTTAGCATTTGCAACATTTTCAGCAAGAACATCTGAAATGTGTGAAACTGACGAAATGAATCTTTCATTTCCAAGTCTTTTTGCTGAATCAAGCGCAACTTCCAAAAGTTTCGAAACAAGTTCTTCATCAAAATAAAAACTTTCAGGAAGTCTTAGCACATTATATGGGTTTGCATCAATTTTTGCAACACATTCACTAACAGCGCTGAGTTTGATGCCAGTTTTTCTTGTGCAATCATATTTTTTATCGTTTGAAACAATGCCATAACCATTATAAAATGGCGAAACCGAATCAAATTCTTCTTTAAATGGCTCAAATTTTTCATCAACATAAGACCACTTTTTTGCAGAAACAGCATACGTCGCCATTCCTTCATGAAACAACCCAAGTCTGCCTTTTCCCTTTAACACCTTGCCGTCTTTTGTCACACCATGAATGGTGTTTCCATTGATGATGACTGAACCAATGCCGTCTGAAAAATCAGCCGCATAAGGAACCCAAATTCTGCTTCTTTCAGGATTCTTTTTCAAATATCCATAATCCAGTTCCAAAAATGTTCCGTCTTTCTTCATAAACGCAAAAACTTGCTCAACATCTGGGTCTGTGATTCCCGTTTCAACATTTTGTTTTTGCTTTCCAACAACTGCATATCCTTCAGAAAAATCTGAACAGTTGATGAAATGGTCTTTTGTGATATATTCACCTTGCATGTTCACATAAGAAGTTCCTTCAGGGTCTTGAACTCTTGCAACACCTTCAACAAATGGGTGGATTAAATTATGAAGCCCACCAAGCCTGTTTCCAAACACGTCAACATAAGACCAAGCAGGACCGTCCCCTTCAGCTTCTTGATGAAACATTATTCCGTTTTCATCAATGCCAAAAATAAAACCATAAGGTGAAATTTCACCATTTTCGTTTTTGATTCCTGTGCTCACAATTTGAAAATCGCTGTTTATAACAACAAACCTATCATCAATTTTTGCAATGGTATAATCCTTATTATAAAAAGGATATAAAAATTCAAATTCAGGACTTGCAATCTGCATGTTTTTGTCAACCATAACATAGCTGCCATTTTCAAGAACAACCACGCCAAGACCATTTGCAAACCCACAAACGTTTTTAAATTCGCCGCCTAAAATCTCGCCCGACGTTGTCACAAAATATCTTCTATCAGCTTTAAACCCTTGATAAACAGCAATTCCATCTCTAAACCTATAAACTTTATCTCTGCTGTCTAAACATCTAAAGAGTTCTGTTCCATTTTTGTCAATAATATGCTTTGTTTTTGCATCGATTTCTGCTTCAAAATATTCATCTTTCCTGCCAGACAAATTGTAATAACCCACGTCAGAAATTCTGCCAAACTCGTCCATAAGCGCCCTTTCACGCACTTTGTCTGCACGAGAAATGGTGACGATATATCTATCGTCACTTGCACGGGCTATTGAACTTACTGGTGTGCTTATTAAATATCTCATAACTCTTTAATTATATCATAATTAAACACATTAGTCAATGGTTATGATTTTATATCTTAAATTTAAAAAATTCAATCTTGTTATAACATTTTGTTTATATTTGCCATAAATAAAACATATAAAAAATTAGTTTCAATAAATTTATTTTATAATCCATTTGTGATACAATTTGCATTAGATTAATATAGGAGATGACAAATGGAAACTGAAAAAGACTTTAAATTGATTGGATTAGACTCAACTGTTTCAGTTCTTTTAACAGATAAAGGCTACGAAAAAGTAAGAAGTTTTTACTTAGATACATATAAAGATTTTGGTCATGAGATGCTCAGACACTTCGAACAAACTTCAATGTTTGGCAAAGTGATAACCACATCACTGAGAAATATGATGATGATTTTTGGAACTGAGATGCTCGGGCCACGAATGTTTGAATCAAACAGCTTTGTGATTCACGAAAGCAGCATAAAAGAACTTGAAACTCCAAAACATTCTTCACCATATGAAGCTGCAAAACTTGCACAATAAAAAAACTTTCAACCGTTTTGGTTGAAAGTTTTTTATTTTTCTTATTTTTTATTGCTCTTGCCTGTTTTTGAAGCTGCAACCTTAACTTTCTTTGAAGGTGATTTTTTTGTTTTAACTTTCTTTTCTTCTTGAACTGGTTGAACAGGCTTTTTCTCATCTTCCTGTTTTTCTTCAGAATTCTTTTCAGCCTGCTGCTTTTCTTTTTCTTCTAAAGCAATAAGCTCTTTTGCAATCAAATTTTCATTTGTGTTAACTTCTTCAACAACAGCATCATAAGTCAAAACATCAACTTCTTGAGTATTTGTTTCTGCACTTACTGGTGCAAATTTCTTTCTTTTCTTGATAAATGAAAAATCATCATTTCTAAGTTTTTTCTTTCTTGCAAGAAAACCACATGTGACACAAGTTATCGCCGCACCAATAGAATCTAAAATCAAATCTTTCATGGTGTCTAAAAGTGCTTTTTGACCAACGAATGGAGCTCCACGTCCATCGTGAGTTGAAACATATGCCCTTTGCATGTTTGAACCAAACCAGCAGTCAATAATAAATTCAACAACTTCCCAAAGCACACCGATTGTGACTGCAAGCGAGAATGCAAAAAGAATTGAAAAACCCATACTGAGTTTAAAGTTTCCATCTTCGTCATTAAGCAAGTTAATGAGCGAGAAACTTAAAAGTGCAAGCATAACTCCTGAGATTGTGTGAAGCATTGCGTCCCACCACTTAAACCTAACATAAAAGCCCAAAATTTCACCACAGAAGAAATGTGCTAAACAGAAACATATGAAGAAGATATAGATAAAATCAGGAACATCAATTTGCATTTTATTTAAAACAAAAGGAACAAGTGAGATTATCAAAAACAATCCACTTTGCACACAAATAAAAAGATATTCTGCTTTTGCTGATTGGTCTTCATTGAAAATCATTCCAAGAATACCTATGACAAACATAATCACCATCAAGGCTCTTTGCCAGATATATGTTAATTTTGCAGCCTTTTTCATAAGTTTCTCCTTTCTTTATATAATATATTAATACTAAATAAATCGAATTTTGTCAACATTCTTTAAATTTAAAATATCTCTTTGAATCAAAAATGTTTCAAAAAAACTTACATGTAACTAATATATTAAAAACACAAATAGTTATAAAAACATAATTTTTATACACCAGATAATCAATAGGTGTAATGGATATGCAACATAAAATAAATATTTTAGGTTGAGCCTTCCCTTTTTGTTATTATATAATAACATAAATATAATTGAAACAGCTGAAATCATTTGATATGTCGTGATATATGAAAACCCTGAAATTATCACGTTTTTAACAACCATTAAACAAATCAAAACTATCGCACAAATATATTTTGTTGGTGTTTTAAAAAAGTAAAAACAAACAACCATCAAAACGCCAAAAATTGAATAGTCGATGATGTAAAACAAGTCACAAATCATGCACGCAACAAAAATGAAAGCTATCAATAAAATTAATAAAATTGACTTGATTGGACTTATGTTTTTGTTTTTATTTAATAACTTCTCAAATAAAATTATTAATATGATTGAAATTAAAAATGTGAACAAAATATTAAATTTAAAAGACTCATGCAAAAGCTGATATGGAATTTGTGAAACACACGCAAAAATAAACAGAAGCAAAACGTATTTTTTTCTGTTTCTGGTATATTTCATTCCTTCAGCAATAAAGAATGCAAAAATTGGAAAAGCAAGCCTTCCAATCGTTCGAAAAACAATATTATTATCAAGCAAATAACAACCGATATGGTCTATTATCATTGTTACAAGAGCTATGATTTTAAGCACATTTCTATTCATACGCCAATAATACCACATTTAAACAAAATAGTTAAACAGAAAGTTCGCATTTTGCAAAAAAAAGAAGCCTTACGCTTCTTTTTCTTTATTTTCATTTGATTTTTCTTGAAGTTCTTTGTTGTGTTCTTTTTTCAAAATCACTAAGTGAACAATATTCACAACAACAAGTGCTGCATTTAAAATTGCTGTTGAAATAGCTGGAAGCAAAACCCCATAAACCACAAACACAGCCGAACCAATCAAATTTATGATTCGCATCCAAACATCACCCTTATATGTTGTTGTTTTAATACTCATCGCAATCAAAATAATCACTGTTGCAAAAATTCCAACAAGTTCAATAATCATATCTCATCTCTCCTTTTATCTGTGTCTTTGCCTAGCTCTTTCTTGTTCCAATCTTCTATCTTTAAACTCTTGCAAGTTTAACGCCAAAAGCATGTGCTGGTCTGCAAGCTCTTTAATTTTTCGCTTATCAAAATAAATTCCTAGTGCTGACGAGTTTGCATATTCTGAAAGCTTGTAATATGGAATTGGCTGCATGCTGTTCATGCTGTAAAACACACCACCCAATCTTTCATAAAACATCTGCGCTTTTATATTCCTTTTGTTAAGCCCCACACCAAACGCATCAAGATATGGCGCATATCTTCTCACAAACGAAAAAAACTTTTGCATAACCATAAACCCTAAATGTTGTCTTTCAAGCCCAGTGAGTGTTTTTAAATGGTCAAACTCTAAGGTGTCGGCATTCATGCGTTTATGAGCATTCATGCTCGCAAGTGTAAACTCACCAAGTTTCGCTGAAACATAAAGCCTGTTGTGTTCAGGGTCACCCAAAAATTTCTCTTGATTTTCAACTTTCACATTTATATCTTTGCTAAACTTCAAAGTTGTGAATTTGATTAAATTGGTTGAAGATGAAATTTCTGTGTCAATATTTTCTTCAAAAAATTCAAGCATCTCATCAAAATAAACTTGAACTTCTCTTCCATTTAGCGAATCAAGTTTTTCATCTAAATATCGCATAAATTGCCCCATGGCTCTTTTTGACGCATTTGAATTAATCAAAAATCTTGGGGGTTTAATATTCATTCTGTTTATTTCTTCGGTGTTGAAAAATGCTTCAACAACTTCATAAACATCACCATCATATTCATATTTTGAAAACAACTCAAAAAATTCATAAAACCAAACCTTATTGATTTTATCAGAAACTTTTTCAAGTTTTTTATCTAAAGCTCGCTTTAATTTTAAATCCATACGTTCACCACAAAGTTTACTTTTCACTTATAATAATACACTAAAATAAATAAATTGCAAAACAACTAAACCCCACAATCAATATTTTATTATAGTTATTTTTTTAAAACTATTTAAAATTAAAAATAAAACCCAAACAAAAGTTTGAGTTTTTCTGGAGCCCGAAGCGGGGTTCGAACCCGCGACCTGCAGTTTACGGGACTGCTGCTCTACCAGCTGAGCTATTCGGGCATATAAGGGATTAACCCTTATTAAATCTTATGCTTTATTATACATATACAAACACAAAACACAATTATTATTTTTTATTTTTTTTCTTTTTTCTTTCAACAACTGTCTTGAGTTCTGCTCGAAGTGCTTCCATTTTCTCTGAATAAGCCTTCAAGTTTTCTTCAACTTCTTCTTTTGTGAGTTTCTTTGGATTCTCGCCTTGAACAAAAAATGGCTCGCCAACAATGATATAATTTTTTCTGAAAATCTTTGGTTTTCTATAAATAAGCATAGGAAGAATCTCTGCTTCGCCTTTTGACGCGAACAAAATAAGACCTTCTTTCGCCTGTTGCATTTCGCCATCTTCAATTTTGTTTCTTGTGCCTTCAGGATAAATAAAAAGTTGACCATTGTTTTTTAATACTGACAAAATTTCTTTATATGCACTTGGAGAAATGTTTCCCCTGTCAACAGGAATCGCCCCAATGGTTCTCATAACCCATGCTGTGAATTTTGTTTTAAAAAGTTCTTTTTTAGAAACGTATCTGAATTTTTTTGTGAATTTAACATTATAAATTAATGAGTCAGCATTCGAATAGTGATTGCTTGCAACAACATATTTTTTCTTTCTATCAAACCTTTCTTTATGAATAATTTTTGTTGGATATAAAATAATCAATGGAAGATACAAAATAACAAATGCAATCCAATATAACATATCATTCTCCTTTAAAAATCACTTGCACAAGTCACAGCTGTTGAAAATGCAAGCTGCAAATTAAATCCACCAGTAAGCGCATCAATATCAAGCACTTCTCCAATAAAATACAAATTTGGAACAAGCTTGCTTTTCATATATTTTGGATTAATTTCTTTTAAATTTATGCCACCAGCAGTGACCACTGCTTGATTGAAATCTTCAAGAGATTCTGGAATAAATTCATAATTTTTCAAAAGCATCGCAAGTTTTTTGCGTTTTTCTCTGTCAAGTTGATTTGCCTTAGACGTAAGCAAAACGTCAAGTCTTTTTGCAAACAACGGAACCAATGATTTTGGAAGCAACCCTTCAAGAAGCGTTGAAACTTGCTTTGCTTTAAGCTCTGCAATATCTCTATCAAGTCTAACTTGAAGTGCGTCAAATGAAAGCGCTGGTTTGAAATCAATAAACAACTTAAGCTCTTTAAAATCAAGCCTGTTTATATAGCTTGAAGTTGAAAGCACAATCGGACCAGAAATTCCGTGAGCAGTGAAAAGCATTTCGCCAATATCACTTTTATAAACAACTTTATCGCCAACCTTTGATGTGAGTGTAACATTTTTCAAACTCAAACCTTCAACTTTTTTGCACTCATCAGTTTTAAGCCTTATCGCACAAAGTGCTGGCACTGGCTCAATAATTGAATGTCCAACAGCCTTGGCAAATTCGTAACCATCTCCAGTTGAACCCGTTGACGCATAGCTGATTCCACCAGTTGCAACAACAACTCTGTCAAACTCAAAAGTTTTTCCATTAACAACAACGCCTGAAGCAAGCCCACCATTGACTTTGATTTCATCAACAGCCGAATTTAAACAAACTTCAACACCTGCCCATTGCATAGTTTTTTCCAAACCTTTGATTATATCGTTTGATTTGTCACTTACTGGAAACACCCTGTTTCCCCTTTCAATTTTAAGTGGAATGCCAACATCTTCAAAAAATGACATTGTGTCACTTGAATTGAATCGTGTTATTGCGCCCATGACAAACTTTTTTCCACTAACAACATTTTGCAAAAATTCATTACCAACCACAGCATTTGTCACATTGCAACGTCCCTTGCCAGTGATATAAATTTTCTTTCCCAATTTTTCATTCTTTTCAAATAGTGTTACTTGATGACCTTTTCGTGCAATCATTGTTGCACACATCATTCCAGCAGCACCACCACCAATCACACAAACTTTCATCTTTCACCTACAACGATTTTAAATACATAATTTCACTTGGTTTTAAAAGTCTGCAAGTTCCACGAGTGAGCCCACCAAGTTTAATTGTTCCGATTGAAATTCTTTTTAAGAAAATAACGTTATAGCCAAACTTATCAAAAATCTTTCTGATTTCACGATTTTTTCCTTCAGTGATTGAAACTTCAAGTTTTGTTTTTCTTTCTTTAATTTCCTGAATTTTCACTCTACACTCTTTAAACTTTGTGCCATCAATAAGTTCAACACCTTTTTGCATTTCCTTTGCATGTGCTTCAGTCACTTCACCTTCAACCTTAACTGAATACGTCTTCACAACTTCTCTTGCTGGTCGCATAATCTTTTGCGCAACTGCACCATCATTTGTAAACAAAAGAAGACCTTCAGAGTTATAGTCAAGTCTTCCAACTGGCATCAAGTGTTTAAACTCAGGTGGCAAAATTTCCATAACGGTTTTTCTATTTCTATCATCAGTCACAGTTGTCAAATATCCTTTTGGCTTGTGCATCATCAAATATGTAAACTTTTCAGGAAGAACAACAACCTTTCCATCAACCTTAACTTCATCTTTTTCAGCAACATCAAAAGCAAGATTTGTTTCAACCTTGCCATTAACTTGAACCCTTCCAGATGTCACATATTCTTCACATTTTCTTCTTGAAGCAAGACCTGTGCCTGCTAAAAATTTATTAATTCTCATAATTATACCTATTATATTTTTACTATTAATAATAGTATAAATTTTTAGTAAAAAAATCAAGTTATTTTGAAAACAATTATTTGTATGCAAGATTGCATACATGTTTTAAACCCGGTACGTTTAAAATTTTAATCAAACAAAAAACGCAAATTTTATCATATTTAAATAAAATTTGCGTCATTTTCACATATTATTCTTCACAATTTTTATCTTTACAAAAATTCTTAGAAATGAACTTTGCAACTTCAGGCACAGCTTCAATTAATTTTTCAACAGCTGATTTCATCTCAATTTTAACAATTTCAACACACTTTCCATCAATGACCAAAAAACCTATTGGCTGAACACTCGAGCCAGAACCTGCTCCACCAGCAAATGGATATTCATTATCTTTTTTAATTTCTCTAAGCTCAGAATAATATTCTCCACCACCAGAAACAAAACCCATTGTCACTTTTGTCAGTGGAATGATTGTTAAATTCGAAACCGTTTCTATTGGGCTTCCAATAACCACATCAACATCAATAAGCGAACGAATGTTTCTGATTGCTCCATTCATAAGTTCTTCAATTCTATTATTTTTATTATTTTCTTTCATAATCACTCCTTAACCTTTATTTGCTTATTTGCCTTTATTATTGATTTAAAAATTCCAAACAAACTAATGCTTACAACAATATCAAAAGTAAACTCTAAATTATTATCAAAAAATGTCACTTCGACATCTTCATAAAGTTTCACATTTTCATATTTTTCAGAAAAATAAGAATAGCCCGTTCTTATGATTGATGACACAGCACCACCTAGAAGTGCCGACAAATATGAATCGTCTTTAAGCCCACCCGTGTAATATGCTTCAACTTTTTTAACTTCAAGCCTTAAAGCAATTTCTTTAAGCAGTTGTTTTACAAATGGCTTGTTATAGTTTTGTGATAAAAAATCGACTGAATTTTCAATCATAAAACCATCGCTTTCATCAATAAAAAATCTGCCGGTTAAAAGTTTTATTCTCATAACTTTTAAATTATAGTATCCCTTTGTGTTTAAAAAATTTATATGAGTCAAAATGCGTGTTTTAAAAGGAAAAGCCATTGCCATTATAACCAAAACAACAATAAAAAAAACTATAAGCAATTCTCTCATACTTATAGTTTGCGTGTTATATTAAATTTTATTTATAATTAAATTTTATAAATCTTCATTTGGCTTTGAATTTTCAGTTTTTGAAAGTTCTTCAAGCTTTTTATCATATTCAGCTTCGTTGATAACTGGCTCAAAATGATTGAACAAACTGTCTGAATAGGTTTCTTTGATTTTTTGAATTTTTTCCAAAAGCTCATTATAATCTGGAAGCTCATCTAAACTTGAAATGCTAAACCTTTTCAAAAACTCATCTGTTGTTCCAAATAGTGCTGGTTTTCCAACAGATTCTTTGTGTCCAACAATTTGAATGAGTTTATGCTCAAGCAAAATATTCATGGCATAGTCTGAGTTTACACCACGAATTTCTTCAACTTCCATACGTGTTATTGGCTGTTTATATGCAATAATTCCAATAGTTTCGAGAGTTGCTTTTGTTAAATTTCTTTGTCTGATTGGATTTAAAATTGCAGTCACGTAGTCTACATAGTTTGAGTTAGATGAAAATTGAAGTTTGTTATTAAAACATAATAATTTAATTCCACTATTTTCATCATATTTCTTTTGAAGATTTTTAACAGCAGTTTCAACTTCTTTTTGCTTTAATTCAAATTTATAGCAAAGGTCAGAAATCAAAACCGGCTCACCTGCAACAAACACAATACTTTCAATAATATTCTCTAAATTTTCCATTATTTTTCTCCATCAAACTCATTTGAAACTTCTTCAGTGAGTCTTGAATCAACATCATCATTCCTAACGATATCAATATCATCAAACAAGTTGTCTTGTTTAACTGTCAAATATTGTCTTTTCAAAAGCTCTAAGAGCGCCAAGAATGTGTTAATCACTTCACTTCTTGTGTAACTTGCTTCAAACATATCTGAAAATTTAAATTCTTTTTTAGAAATTAAAACATCTTTAATTTGAGCAATCTTTTGCGCAACTGTGAATCTGTCTTTAACAATCTTTTTCTCTTGAACAACTTCTGCTTTGATTGTCATTTTTTGCATAAGGTCTGAAAACGCCTTAACAAGCAAATCGAGTGACAACTTTTCAGGAAGCTCATATTTAAATTCACCAACCGAGCTGTCTGGCTCTTTGAAAAATTTATTCACGTCTTCGATTTTTGAAAGTTTTTCACTTTGTTCTTTGAAAAGTTTATATTCTTCAATTTGTCTAAACAGCCTTTCTTCAGGGTCTTCATCATCTGTTGGTTCTGGGTCACGTGGAAGCAAATGCTTTGATTTAATTTCCAAAAGTGTTGCCGACATATCAATAAACTCACTGGCTTTTTCAACGTCAACATCATCAATTTCTTTCATCATCTCGAGATATTGCTCTGTGATGTCTGAAATGAAAATATCACGAATGTCAATTTTTGTGATTTTAATCAAGTGAACAAGCAAATCAAGTGGACCTTCAAATTCACGAAGTTTAAACTTGTAATCATCTTCTTCTGTTTCTTCCAAAATTTCAAGTGACTTTTTGTCTAATTTTGTCATGTCAAAAACAGGTTCGTTTTGAACCTTGTTATCATCTTCTATTTTTTGCCCTTCTAAAACTTTTTCTTCTGAAACATTTTCCATATTTTAAAATCCTAAAATCCAAGTAAACAACTTAAACAAACCAGTGTATAAAAGCCCTGCTGTCATTTCATAAAACAAACTATAAAGCCCAGTGAACGCAACAACTAAGAAGATTATAAATGAATATCTTTTCATAAAATCTAAAAACTTGTTGTCATATTTGCAGAAGCTTTCAACGATTTTATATCCATCTAGTGGATAAATTGGAAGCAAGTTGAAAAACACCAACATAAAGTTTAATGAAACTGAAATTTCCAAAAACATTTCAAGCAAAAATCCATAAACTGGAATTGCAAAAACTTTTGGAAAGAATCTATAAATCAATAATTGCAAAAACAAGAACACTGTGCCAAGAATCAAGTTTGCAAGAATGCCTGCGATTGAAACGAAAAATTTACTTTTCTTTCCACGTCTGAAATTTCTTTCATCAATAGGAACCGGCTTTGCCCAACCAAATCTAAACAAAAGCAAGAACAAAAAGCCACGCCAATCGAAATGTCGGTGAAAAGCAAGAGTGTACCTTCTGTATGCCACAGCAGTATAATCACCTTCTCGTTTAGCCGCTGCTGCATGAGCAAACTCATGAAACGGCATGGCGACAAAAAGTGCCATAACCATAGCAACTATATAAACCAAAGTATATAAAAAACTAACTTCAACATTAGAACCTGGAAATAGCATACCTAAAACCTCATGATAATTATATCAAAGCAAACCAAATGTGTCAATTTTAAAAATCACTAAACAAAAAATAAAGTCGACACAAATTGTCGACTTTTATATTACCAAACTTTAACAAACTTTCTCATTCTTTCTTTTAATGTAAGTTCATTCACGCTTTCTTTAACTATAAGTTCAATCTCGTCAACAACCATATTGTTTTCATCAAAAACAAATAGTTTTCCAACAATGTCGCCCTTTTTCACTGGTGCTTTTATTTCGTCAATTTTAAAATCAGTTGTGAAAACCTTATTATCATTTTTATTAACTAAAATTGAAATGCTCTTTTTTGGATAAACTTCAACACTTTTATCAGTCTTCAAAACTTCTTTAATTGTTACAGGGATATCTGCATTTGCAACAGGCTTGCTGTCAAAATTCGCAAATCCAAAATTCAAAAGTTTGGTCATTTCAGCAAATCTGGTTTTGCTGTCATTTGCACCAATCACCACAGCAACAAGTCGCATATTCCCCCTGCAAGCTGAAGCCGTTAAACAAAATCTTGCCGAATTTGTGAATCCTGTTTTTCCACCCTCAATTCCTTCATAAGACTTAACAAGTTTGTTTGTATTCACCAAACTGGTTCTTCTTCCTGAAGGGTGCACCAGTTCGTCAATCCAAAGTTTTGAATATTTTTTGTAAATCTGATTGTTGCACACTTGCTTATATATTTCAGCCATATCTTTTGCTGTTGAATAATGATTCTCTGCAGGAAGCCCCGTGCAGTTTGCAAAGTTTGTGTTTTTTAAATCAAGTGATTTTGCAAACTTATTCATCTTTGAAACAAACACATCTTCACTGCCAGCAACATGCTCTGCAAGAGCAACTGAACTGTCGTTCGCTGATGCAATAATCACCGTTTTTATAAGGTCAGTCAATTTATAACTTGAACCAGCGTCTAAAAATGCTGATGAACCACCCACCTTTGATGCCGTTTTTGAAACAGTAACTAAATCGGTTTCCTTAATTGCACCTTTATCAATAGCATCAAACACCACCCAAAGAGTTGCCAGTTTTGTCATTGAAGCAATCGGAAGTTTTTCGTCTGCGTTCTTTTCATACAAAACCTTTCCAGTTGTGTAATCAATTAAAAGTCCCGACTTGGCATTCAATTTTAAATCATCTGCACTTGTTTCAACTTTTGAAGCTGCATTTGCCTTGCCACAATTAGCCACCGGAAAAATTAATAATAATTGAAAAGCAACCAACAAAAAACAAATAATAGATTTTTTCATAAAAGTCTCCTTTTACGTCTATTATTTGTCAAAATTTGTCGTTTTATGCGTTTTTGACAAGTTTTTTATTAGAAAATAACAAAAATTGCATTTTTTAAAACAAACGGAAAAACTATCACTCCAACAAAAACTATAACAAAAACAAGCCCAACTGAAATCAAATTGAATAATATAAAATCTTTTGATTTGATGCCAAAAAACACATTTTTATTGTCACAGGCAAGCTTACTTCTTTCTTTGCAAACACCTGCAAAAAATATCATGACGGCAATATAAAGCAAGTTTATTGGAATAATGATAAACATTACATTTAACACTCCTGAAATTCCATAAGATGAAACCATTGCAAAAATTGTAAGCGTCAATAATCCACCTTGATACGCAACAATTAAATAGCTTAACAGCCCAATATAAAAATTAAAATTCAACAAAAAAATAATAACCATTGGGGTCAAAAGCTGAATTAATTTTTTTCCAAAAAACGCCCCCGATGAAAAAGTTCCATTAATTATTGAATATAAAATTTTATTATCTTTATTTAAAATTTTCAAATAACTATCACTCGACATTCCAACAAAAATACCAAACACGACACCCACTAAAAGCAATGCCAAAAAACTGACATAAACCCATGTGTGTCGTTTTAAATAAAACTTAATATCATATGTCGAAATTTTATTTATATTCACATTATATTTTATGCAAAGAACATTATATATTGAAATATGTTTTCTTATTTTTTTGAAAATTTTTAGACACAATCAAATTTACAAGCTTAACTAAAATTTCTCCGTTATGTGGATATAGCAGACTTGATTTTAAATATTCACCTATAAAATTATTTTCATTTTTCGAAATATAATACATCACATTTTCAAAGCAAAGTCGCATAGCCCTTTCAACTGACATTGGAGTTTTGCCATATTTTTTTGCTATTGCTGGATAGATATCTTTACAGATGCCAACATTCTTTTTGTTATAGCAGATATATAAAAATATAGCATCTTTCCAATATTTGTATCCACTTCTGCTCGGTGAAACACCAAGAGCTGAAAGAACAATTTCAGCATCTTCTGAAATAAGCGAAAAGAATTCACTGCTTGACAAAATATCATCTATATTTGAATTTTTCAAATATAAATCTCTGTAACTATCTTCAATTTCAAAATATTCTTCAAGTGTTTCCATGATTTTATTATAAAGCCATATTTATAAAAAATCAATCATTTTTGAACACTTTTGAATATATTTAATTATGTGTCATTGACTTTTAATTATCAATCATATAATCAGCATAAACACCATATCCTTTCGTTGGGTCTGAAATAAACACATGTGTCACAGCGCCTACAAGTTTTCCATTTTGAATTATCGGACTTCCACTCATACCCTGAACAATTCCACCAGTTTTTTCAATAAGTTCTTTGTCTGTCACTCTTATAAACATACTCTTGTTGTCTTTTTCACTTTGAAAATACGTTCTGACAATTTCAATCTCGTAGTCTTTTGGAACACTTCCGTCTATCGTGCATCTAATCACAGCTTTGCCACTTTTAACTTCATTCGCACTTGCAACTTCAACACATTCTGTTTCATAAAAATTCAATATATCTTTATTGAAAGCACCATAAACTCCAAATTTATTGTTTGCATCTAAAGAGCCAAGCACTCTGCCACTTCTTAAAAACAATCCTTTAAGTTCACCGGCATCACCCTTCACACCCCTTTTATATCCAACAATATTGCACTTATAAATATTTCCATCATCAACAGGAAGAAGCGAACCAGTGTCGATGTCACAAACAGGGTGCCCTAATGCACCAAAACGCAAATTGTCTTTCCTTATATATGTGAGCGTTCCAACACCTGCAGCATTGTCACGAACCCAAATTCCAAGCTTATATATCTTTCTCAACTCGTCAAAAATCGGCTTAATTTTTGTTTTTTGGTGTTTTCCATTTCTTATGTAGGTCACATCAACTTCTTTGCCAGAATACTCAGATTTATTTAATATTTCCAAAATCTTTTCAGCACCATTAACATACTCATTATTGATTTTTATGATTATGTCACCTTCAGCCAAATCTTTTGCACTTTCATTTGAATTTGCAACAACTATAGCCCCCGAACAAGACAATGTGAACCCCAAAGGATACCCACCAAGATAAACATAAACTTTTTCTTTTTTTGCAACCTGTTCTGGCTCATTTTTTCTAAACAGCGACCTTATTACATCTTTAAAACTTGGCAAACCATATGCCACTTGAACTGAACATAGTTCAGTTGGTGTGTTTGATAATTCGATTGGATTCACTATCGCCGAACCCAAACTAAGCAGACAAAAAATAGCAATAAAAATTTTAAACAATATTGACTTTATTGATATTTTTGTCATAAAAAAAACTACTCCTATAAAAGTAGTTTTTGAAATATTTATATTTTTATGTAAGCAAATTGATTATTCTTGAATCTTTCCTGCATTAAGCATAAGTTTTGCATGCTCGATTGAAAAGTCTGAAATTGTGCCACCAATAATTCTTGCAACTTCTCGAACTCTTCCATCATAATCAAGAAGCTTGAGCGATGTTCTTGTGACACCATTATTGTCTGCTTTTGAAATGTAATAATGGTTTGTTCCATAACTTGCAACTTGAGCCAAATGAGTTACGCAAACAACTTGATGTTTTCTTCCAATCTTGGCAAGTTTTTGTGCAAGAACATTTGCTGTGTCACCAGAAATTCCAGTGTCAATTTCGTCAAAAATCATTGTGTCAACATTGTCAATATCTGCTGTGATGTTTTTAACAGCAAGCATGAATCGACTCATTTCACCACCACTCACCACCTTGTTTAGTGGTCTTAATGGCTGACCAGAGTTTGCAGTAAACAAAAATTCAATTTTGTCAAAACCCGTTTCGTCTGCAGTTTCTTCATTTCCAAACACAAAATCAATTTCAAACTTAGCGCCCTTCATTGAAAGCTCGTTAAGTTCATTTTTAACACTTGAAACAAAAACACCAGCTGTCTGTTTTCTGAGTGACGAAAGCTCTTCAGCTTGAGCCACCAAAAGTTTTGTAAGCTCAGTTTTTTCAATTTCAAGTTTTTCAATTATCTCTGCCGAATTAAGGAGCTTATCATATTCAACTCTTATCTTTTCCAAATATTCATTAATCTCTTGAATGTTTGCACCATATTTCTTTTTGAGTGATGTTAAAAGGTCTAATCTCTTTTCATTCTCACTTGCCAAATATTCGTCAAATGTAAGGTTGTTTTTCAAATCTTCAACCGTTTCAGCTATATCTTGAAGTTCATACCTTGCAGATGAAATTCTCTTTGCAAGCTCTTCATTTTCTGGCAAATATTTCAATACTTCTGAAAAATCATAATCACATTTCTTGATAAGCCCAACAATTCCATAATTCTCGCCAGCACCATCAAAATATGATGACACCCTATCAAGTGAAAGTGCAATTTTTTCCTGGTTTAAAACCTTCATTCTAAACTCTTTAAGCGATTCTTCTTCACCATCTTTGAAGTTCGCTTCTTCAATTTCATTGATTTGATAATTATATAAATCAATAAGTTTTTCACGGTCTCTGCTGTCAAAATTAAACTCTGAAAGTTTTCGTTTCACCAAGTTTAATTTGTGATAAGTTTCTCTATAGTTTTGTTTTGCAATTTTTATTGCCTTGCCACCAAAATCATCAAGAGTTTTAAGCTGACTTGATGTCTTCAAAATATCTTGATGTTGAAACTGACCATGCAAATCCATAAGTGGCGCAGTTAAGGCTTTAAGCATTGAAAGCGTGAATGTTTTTCCATTTACTCTGCATTCATTCTTACCGTCAATAGATAGTTTTCTAAAAATAACTACAGTATTTTCTCTATCAAGCCCAAACTCTTCCATTTTTTGCAAAATGTTTTCTGAGTTTGTTTCAAACACAGCTTCAACACTAGCAAAATTTGAACCATATGAAATAAGGCTCTTATCTGCTTTTTCACCAAGAAGCAAAGCAAGAGAGTCAATAATAAGTGACTTTCCTGCACCTGTTTCACCGGTCAAAACATTAAATCCTGTGCTTAAATCGATAGTTAAGTTATCAATCAAAGCTATATTTTTGATTGTTAAACTTTGAAGCATAATTATTCCTCGCTCACATCTAATGGTTTTTCAACAAGCTTGTCAATTTCAGCTTTAATGGCAACAATTTTTCCATCTGTGCTTTTAAGCTCATCTAAACAAAGTTTTGTATATTCAACACTTTCTGAATAAAGTTTAATTGATTCATCAAGAGTAATATCTTTGCTTTCAAGTTTTTCTTTTATTTCATTCAATTTTTCAAGTGCTTCTTCGAATTTCATAATATTCTCCTGACTAATTAATTTTTATAATCTTTGCATCAACCCTTCCATCTGATAAGTTGATGGTCACTTCATCACCAACCTTAACGTTTTTTGATGAAGATAATTTTTTGCCGTCTTTTTCAACAAGTGAATATCCATTTTTCAAAATTTCAAGTGGATTCATTTTTGAAATTAACCCTGAAACAACACTGAGAGTTGCTTCTTTTTGTTTCAAATTAGACGAAACAGCAGACTCAATTTCTTTCAAAATTAAAAATAATTCTGCTTTTGATTCTTCTAATTTTAATTTAGTTTTATCAATAACCGATGTGCTGACAGCTGCAATATCGTTTTTCAAACTCTTAATATTTTTGGTTATGAAATAATAAATATTATTATTTAAGTTTGAAATGTTTTTAATCTGCTCAAAATAGTCAAAAACAGCAACTTCGGCAGCAACCGACGGAGTCGGAACTCGAAGGTCTGCAGCAAAATCACAAAGAGTGAAATCTGTTTCGTGACCCACTGCTGAGATGATTGGTTTTTCGCTTTTATAAATTGCTCTGACAATTTTTTCGGTGTTGAATGGTGAAAGGTCTTCAAGTGAACCACCACCACGAGCAACAATGATTGTGTCTATATCTTCCCTAGTATTAAAATATTCAATTCCTTCAGCAAGTTCATTTTCTGCCAAATTTCCTTGAACTTTTGATGGATATAAAATAATGTTTGTGTATGGATTTTTCTGACGAGTGACATGAATGATATCACGAATAACAGCCCCTGTTTCACTTGTCACAACGCCAATATTTTTGGCAAACCTTGGAATAGCCTTTTTGATTTCTTCTCGAAAAAGCCCTTCTTTTTCAAGTTTTTCTTTTAACAACAAAAATCTCTGATAAAGGTCGCCAAGACCAGACTGCGCAACTCTTCCAACAATGAAGTTTAATCTGCCCGACTTAACATAAAAGTTAACTTTTCCAAACGCAGTAACCAAATCTCCATTTTTAATATTTAGGTCACTCGCCCCAAACTTAACACATGAAAGCATTGCCGATTCATCTTTCAAATCGAAGTAAGCATGACCACCAGATATTTTTAAATTTGTCACTTCGCCATAAACACTTAGTCCAGACAAAAACTCTTCAGCATCAAGAATATTTTTAACAAATGTGTTAAACTGAACAACTGATAATGTGATGGTTTTCATTTTTACCTCGCAAACTTAGAAAGCACACCATTGATATATTTCACACTTTTTTCAGTTGAATATTTTTGAGCCAAGCTGAGCGCTTCATCAACGCTAACTTTATATGGAATTGACTCCATATACAAAATTTCATAAAGCCCAAGCATTATGATTGAAAGGTCCATTTTATAAAGTCTTTCAAGCGAAAACTTTTCAGCCACACTTGAAATCTTTTCCATCAAATCGTCAAAGTGTCCAATGACGCCAAAATAAACAACATTCACATAAGAAGAATCATCTGAATCAAATGCTTCTGTATATTCATCAACAAGGTCTCTCTTTTCTTCTTTTGTAAAAACATATTCAAAAATAAGTTTTAAAGCAACTTCTCTTGCATCACGTCTACTCATAATAATCTTCCTTTAAATTTCAATTTCTCTTTCTCTTGAAAACAATCTTTCTTTCTTTGAGAATGGCACTTTCTCTTCTTCAGATTCATCACGAACACAAGTCGGAACCATTCCACTAAGTTTTCTAAACAATTTCTTACGTTTTCTTTTTAAGAACGACTTTAACAGCCCATGATTTTGCTCGTGTTCAGTTTCAGTCTTTTCAGTTTCATGTTGAACTGGTTGATGTTCTTTTTCTTCTTCAACTTTTAATGACGAATCTTGCGGAGCGTCTTTTCCAGCATTTGAATTGGTTTTCACCTTCACACCCTTGCTTGAAATATCAAACTCGGCAACACTCTCTGAATCTTTATTGCTCACAACAACCTTTTTCACATTTTGCAAACCGAATGCAATCGGGTCAATTTGTGGAGCAAAGCTTATAGGCTCAAAATCTGAACCATAAACATTATCTTGATATTCAACCCTAACTTTTTCACGGTATGGTTTGAATATTTTGTTTTTTCTAATGATTCCATTTTTGATTAATGTTGACCTGTTTTGAACATACATCAAAAAGAAATGGGCAAAAAGGTCAATCAAAAGCTGACGCTTCATTCTCTTATAAAACTTTGTGTAGTTATAAAAAGCATCTTTGAAAGCTCTTGCTTCGTCGCCAGAAAGCGACTCTAACATTTTCAAACAACTTTCAGCTTCGTTTTCATTACCTGAAAAGATTGCTGACCTATAACGTTCTTTAAGTGTTTGAATTGTTGTTTTTTCTTCTTTAACCTTTTGCTTTTTGTAAATAAAGCTTGTGATTTGCCCTTCATATTTTCCGATTTTGACAGCCCTGTTTTTAATTGCAAAAACTATAGGCTTTTCTTCTCCGTGAGAAAATTTTGGCAAAACACCCAAAATTTCATAAGGTGTTAAAAGTCTTGTTCCATCTTCTTTCATTTCAGGTTCAACACCCAAAATCTTGAATAAATTTACAACTGATTTACCATTAAAAAACTTAGGGTCACGAAGCCCTATTTTTTTATATAATTCAACAAGTCCACCATTTGAAAATTTACCCATCTTAAAACCTTTTTCTTAGCTTACAAAATCACTATCTACATCATTGAATGTAACACCAACAACATGAACATTAACAGAATCAACTTTAAACTCTGTCATTGATTCAACACTTGATTTGATGTTTTCTTGAACTCTGAAAGCAACATCTTTCACAGAATATCCAAATTTAACATTCACAAAAACGTCAATATGAACAAGGTTCTTTTCAAAATCAACAATGATTCCACGGTTTATATTTTTGCTGAGTGCACTGCGAATCACAGAAACCGATTTTCTGCTGATTGATGCAACACCATTGATTTCTTGTGTTGCGAGCGAAACAATGCTGATTACAACATTCTTTTTGTAGGTTACGTTGTCTTTTTCTTCTGTCTCATCTGCAACTATAATCTTAACTCGTTTAGCCATTACATAATCCCCCAAACTAATATCAATGAGATTATAACACAGAAAGTTTTTAAAATCAATTTATATTTTATAAATAATATATATGTAGTTTATTGTGCACAAAAAAAACAGCAAGGTTTTTCCCCTGCCGTTTTGCATCATATTAAACTGAAGAAATTTTAACATTGGTTGCTGAAACCCCAGTTTCTTTAACCAAAATCCCAAGGATTTTTGCTGCATCATCGAGTGTAAAATTTCCAGACTTCACCATAACCGTATAAGACTCATCTGAATTTGTCACAACAGCATCTTCATAACCCGAAGCCATAATCATTCCTTCCAAAACAGTTTCCTTTTCCATTCGACTTGCAAGGTCTGAAATGAGAGCATTTGTTTCAGTGATTTGTTCGGCATCTGTTGATGTGCTTATGATTGAATCATAATACTCCATCATTGTTTGTCTTGTTTCAAGTTTGCTGGCACGATAGCTTGTCAAGAAACTTGCAGACTCATAAGACGACGCAGGAACTTCTTCATTACCTTTTGACAAAAATAAATTTAAACAACCAGTCACAACCAAAAGTGCAACCATTCCAACCAAAATAAATGCTTTTTTCTTTTTTGTCAACATCTTACCAACCTCCCTAAAATAAACTATCTTCATAAAAATCTCCTTTAGTTTTTCTGTAAAATACTTATGCTTGAAACATCTATGTTTAGAACCACAGCAACCGAATTTAATAATGAATGTTTTGTCGAAGCAGAAATATTATTGACGACAATTAAAACGCCAGTAACTTTTGGCATTAAAGTTGTGACAACAATCGGTGCATAAACAGAGCCATTCTTTTCAAAAACCACGGTTGTTGATTTTGTTGATGAAGACCCTTTTTCATCTGTTTCAGTTGTTTCTTCACCTTCGGTTAAATAGCTAATTTTTGGAGTTGATTCAACCATCACCATCACAGAAGCTGACTCAATTTCTTCAACTGAAAGAATCATTGACTGAAGTTTTTTTTCAATATTATTTGAATACTCAAGAACAGAAAAATCACTTTCATTTTCAATTTGTTTTTTGCTTGAGTCTGTTTCAAAATAAGAAGAAACCAGCAAGACACCAACAACCACAATCGCAACAAAAACAAAAATAAATGACTTCTTTTTGTCAGAAAACAAGTTTTTGAATTTTTCTTTAAAACCAACCAAAAATGCAAATTTACTCATTATTTCACCATTTTTAATCATTATTTCAATTATATTTTATTATTTTTGCGTTTTTATACTTTAAACAAATACTCACAAATCACAAAAAGCAAAACCACCAAAACAAATGTTTTTGCAGAACTGGCAAGCTTTTTTGATGGCAGCAGAATCTCTAACATATCAGTTAATAAATTTAAAACCACAATCACAAAAACAATTTCATAAATCAAAATTAAACCACCGATATTGATATTATAAGCAAATATAAAAAGACAAACATTAAGAAAAACAACCCAACCAAAACAATTAAAAAATATGTAAGCGCCTTTGAAATATTAGAAAATAAATCCGAATAAAAACCATTACCCACAAGCCCAGAAATAGTAGATAATATTTTGAAAAAGAATTGATATACAACATAAATGATAACTGGTTTAATAACTATCAAAATTAATATTAATATTCCACAAACACCAAACGCATTTTTTATCACAATCGAACATGAATGAATAAAATCAAACCCCTGTGAAACATAACCCCCAATTATTGGAATATAATTTTTAATTGCATACTTTGTCAATCTTAAACTGACACCATCTTTAACACCAGATGTAATTAAATTTATTGACGAAAACAATCCAAATATTGAAAAGAATATTATAACAACATATTTAAATATTGCCTTAAATAAATCTATGACTTTTGAAAGTCTTTTATCTGAAGACAGTGAGTTTGCCAATGTCAAAACAAAAATAGCTGTCGCAAGCGGCATTAAAAAATAAGTAAAAACATATGAGCCCGTATTTATCAAAAATATAAATAATGAATTATAAACAGAGTGAGAACCAACAGACCCCGACATCAGAATCAAACTCAGCAATATCGGAAACAATGCTTTTGAAAATGAAAAAATTTTCTGTACAACATCTTTAAGCTCATTAGAAAGCGTCTTAAATATTTGTAGTAATAATATGATTGCAATAGACATAAAAACAATCTTTACAATTTTTTTTATATCAACAAATTTGTCTGCGTATAAATTTTTAAACAACTCGAAAAGAATGATAATTACAATAAAAATAAAAAACATTCTAATTAAATCTTTAAGGCCTGACTTGACTAAATTAATAAGCAAATCTAGCAAGGAATCATACTCTGAAAAATATTCCCCATTTAAAATTTTCACAACTAAATCTTTAAATGTTTTTGCATCAAAAAAATCAAGCCCAAATTCATTGGTTAAATAATCATCTAACTCATTAGAATCAATATCAGACAAAATACTATCAACGTTTTTCGAAAACTCTTCTTCAAGTTCATCTTCTGAAGATTTAGCAATCGCAAAATCACCTTTAGGGTTAGAATCAAAGAATAAAAAAATTAATATTGTTATGACAAAACAGACAACAAAAGCATAAGCAACTTTTTTACCACATTTAAAGTCATTCCACATATTATGATTTTACCCCCAAGAATAACTTTATTAGCAACTGCCATATTTCCAAAATCTTCAGCTATGTCAGCTGTAAATTCAACAATATAACTTATTCCAAGCACCTTAAAAATCACTTCTAAAAAATCATAATCAATACCTGTTAAATTATAAATTTCCTTAAAAGAATATAGTACACCAGAAACTTCATCAATGATTAACAAAAATATTAAAACTCCACCACAAATGCTGACCATGCTTGCAAATTCACTATTATACTTTTTCAATAACGAAGATATAAAAATGCAAATTATTGCAATTATTATCAGTTTTAATACCATATTTCAACCATTTTTAATAATATTTGCGATTAATAAATTTCAAATAGCTCCTTTAGTGTTGAAAACAAATCACCAACCATTCCAAGAACAATCACTAAAACAATAACCAATCCAGCGAGTCCAGTTAATGTAGCAAGGTCATTTCTTCCCTGATGTTGAAACAGTTGTGAAATCACAGTGGCGAGAATTCCAACTGCACCTATTTTAAACAAAATTGAAACATCCATAATATATCACCAAATTAATATAGCCAATATTGCCCCTATTGAAATCAAAATTTTAAAATATAAGCTTCCTTTATTTTTAAAATTTGAATAACTTTCCTCTATTTTATCTTTTAAAAATCCTAAAAAGTTTTTTGATTTTTCCATTTCATAATCATATTCACTTTTCCCAATTTGCAAAAAATAATTTTCAATTACTGAAACATTGTCACTTTGAGAAATGTAATAATTTAATATTTTTGGATTAATTTCATACATATATTTATTTTTTGAAAACATTTTGCAATAATTTGCGTTTTTATTTTCATGCGTAATTATATAATTATTAATTATTTCAACTGTGTTGTTTTTGACTAAAACAATATTCGAATAATAATAGCTAACAAAATCGCTTATGAATTGTAAAAATTTATATTCATGTTCAAGCTTCGATTTATATAAATAGCCAACAGCGCCAAACACGCAAATCACACCCATAACCAAAATTATTTTCATATGATTAATGGCAAATAAATCCCACGCAAGTTTTCATCAAAAACACCTTCAATCGTTCCCACACCATTTCTGGTTGACAAAATCACAATCCTTTCAAAGTATTTATCTTTTATAATGTCATTAAAATATGCCTTAAATCTCAAATCATTCAAATCCTTTGCATGAGCAGAAGCAATTACAGCAACACCAGATTTTATTGCCTGCTTTATCGATTCGATATCATTTTCTCTTGATATCTCATCTGTAACAATAACGCTAGGACACATTGTTTTTAGTGCACTTGAAAATGCAAATCCTTTTTCGGCCCCTGAGATTACATCGACATAGTTTCCAATTTCAATATGATTATTCCTTCCCATTCCTGCAATTTCAAATCTTTCATCAACAACCAAAATATTTTGAACTCTTTTTTCATTTGAAAACTGGTAGACAATATCTCGAATTAGAGTTGTTTTTCCTGCCCCTGGTGGAGATATAACTAATGTATTTTTAACTTTGTTATTATAACATAACGTATTTATAATTTTTTCTGATGCACCGATAACTTGATGACTTATTCGTATGTTAAGTGAAGTGATGTTTTTGATTGTTGCAATCATTCCATTATTATAGATAGCTGTGCCACAAATTCCAATTCTCATTCCACCATCAGTTGTCACAAAACATTCTTTTATCTGGTCGTTATATGCGTAAACTGACTGTTTTGTTGCAACGCTTACAATATAAGAAATCAGCTCTTGTGTTCCTATTATTGTGTTTTTTGAAAATTCATTTGTTTCTTTAAGCTCTAGATATTTTCCTTTATAGTTAATCATTATAGGTTTGTTTGCCCTTATTCTGATTTCATAAATGTAATCATATAAAAAATTTTTATTGATTATGCTGTAAAGCCATTCAGGAAAAATATTATGCACCTTTCATCACCCCTGCTTAATCTTATTTATTCGAGCAGCATTATATGAAAATTGCGCAAAAAAAAATATGCCTTATTTTGGCATATTTTATATTTTTTATTAAACTCTTGACATATATGTTCCAGTTCTTGTGTCAATTCTGATTGTTTCACCATTATCAATGAAAAGTGGAACTTGAAGAACAAGACCTGTTTCAAGTTTAGCTGGTTTGTTTCCAGCTTTTGATGTGTCACCTTGAATTCCTGGTTCGCATTCAACAATCTTAAGTTCTACGAAGTTTGGTGGTTCAACACTGAAAGCTTCACCCTTGTAGAATCTTACAGTAACGTCCATGTTTTCAACGATGAATTGAAGAGCATCTTCAACTTGGTCATGGTTGAGTGGAAGTTGTTCATATGTTTCATTATCCATGAAATAATATAAATCACCATCACTGTAAAGATATTGCATTTGCTTTGTTTCAATTTGAGCTTTTTCAAATTTTGTTACTGGGTTGAATGTAAGTTCAATAACTTGTCCAGTAATAACATTTTTCAATTTTGTTCTAACAAAAGCTGCGCCTTTACCTGGTTTAACGTGCATGAAATCAACAACAACATAAACCTTTCCTTCATATTCAAATGTAACGCCTTTTCTTAAATCGCCTGCTGTAATCATAAATCCTCCATAATAAAACGAATTGCATTCGCAAAATTTCTATAAATAATATAACACACAATCTATCAAAAATCAATGTATTTAAATCAAAAACTAAACCGATTGATAAATATTTTGCATGATGCAGGCATCTTTTGTTTGAGTTCCGTTCGATTCCGAAATAACACATGCTTCAATGTTATATTTTTTAAGCACTTTTGCAAGTGGTTCAAACTCTGGACCATAAACACTGTCTTCAAATGTTAAATGCCTGATTTCTCCCTTTTTTCCATATTCAATTTTTGAAAAATGAATATGAACCTTATTGAATCTTTCGCCAAGATACTTTTTAAAAGTTTCAAAAACTTCAGCAAAGTCTTCTTCCGTTTTAAGCGAACCTTGCCCAAATGAATTTACATGACCAAAGTCGATTGTTGGAATGATTCTTTCGTCAATAGCACAAATTTTTGCAATTTCTTCAACCGTTCCAATTTGACCATGCTTTCCCATTGTTTCAGGGCAAAGATAATAATTTGAAAAACCATATTCATCTAAAACATTAATCAAGTTTTTGATGTTGTTATATGTGTTTTCAAAGGCTTCTTCTCTAGTCATTTTCATTTGTGTTCCCGGATGGAAAACAAGCTTTTTTGCACCAAGTTTTTCCATTCGTTTTAAGCTTTCAATTATATAGCCATTTGACTTTTCAATCATAACTGGGTCTGGATTTGCAAAATTGATATAATAAGGCGCATGCACAGAAACTTCAATGTCAGACTCTTCAAATAACCTGCCATACTTTTCAGCAGTTTCAAGTGAAAGTCTAACGCCATTTGTGAATGAAAGCTCATAGCACTTCAAGCTATGTTCTTTCAACCATTCTGGCATTTCCTCAGTTGATTTGTGTTTTTCTGCAAAATCTTCACAAAATCCAGACGGACCAAATTTAATCATATTTTCATTATTCCTTTTTAATTATCATAAACATATGCAATTGCACTTGTTTTGTTGTTTTTCAATTCATATAATCCAACAACTTCACCATTAAATTTAATTAAAAATGGCATTTTAATCACCTTTTTAATTCCTAAATCATCAAGTGAAACAGGAACGCCATTTAGCACCTTTTTTGCCATATTTTCATCAATATCAACCATTTCAAAATCTTGAAACACATCTTCAATTTTTATCACTGATATATTTTGTTCAAATTCTTCAAATGTAACAGCATTGTCAATATTAAATGCTCCACTTTTTGTTCTGATGATAACAGGAACGTTTGCAATCGTTCCAATTTTTTCTGCAATATCTGAAAACAATGTTCTGATATATGTTCCAGCTGAACAGTGCACATCAAAAACAAAAGTGTTTTTTTCTGTTTTCTCTCGAAGCGCTATGCTGTGAATGGTTATTTTTCGTGGTTTTAATTCAAATTCAATGCCTTCTCTTGCAAGTTCATACGCTTTCTTTCCACCAACTTTCAAAGCCGAAAATTTAGGTGGATATTGTTCTATCTCACCAAGAAATTCAGGTATAACCTTTTTGATTTTATCTTCAGAAATGTCCACATTATCTTCTATTCTGGTTATATTTCCAAAACTATCAAGTGTATCAGTTTGAATTCCAAATCGAACCACTGCAGTATACTTTTTTTCTTTTGACAAAAAATAGTCGAAAAACTTTGTAGCTTTTCCGACTGCAACAGGAAGAACCCCTGACGCTGCTGGGTCAAGGGTTCCTAAATGCCCTACCTTTTTCATATGCAAAATTTTCTTAACTTTGCACACTACATCAGAAGATGTCATTCCTGTAGGCTTTATTATATTAACAAATCCTTTTAAATTGCTCATTTTTATTTTTTCCAACCTAAAATTTCAAGTGAGTTTGATAAAAGTTTTTCTTTAACTTCTTCAAATGTTCCAAAAATTTTGCAACCACTTGCGTTCAAGTGTCCACCACCACCGAATGATTCAGCGACATCTTTTGCCGAAATTTCACCCTTAGACCTAAATGATACTCTGAAATATCCTTTATCATCTTCAGATGCCAAAATTGCAAATTTAACACATTCAAGCTGAAGTGGAATGTCTGGAAACGCATCAACATCATTGATTGTGGTTGATGTTTTTTTGAAGTCTTCATTTGAAAACATAATCATTGCAAGACGCTTATCTGAATAGAATTCAATCTTATCATAAGCAAGTTGCATTAAGTTGAACACTTCAAATGTCATTGAATTGAAAAGTGGTGTTGTGATTTCTTCCATCTTAAGCTCACCATATTTCAAAAGCTTTGAAACAACAAAAAGTGTTTTTGGTTTGATTGAATGTGTGAATCTTCCTGTGTCAGTCAAAATACCTGAAATTAAGCATTTGCAAATATATTTTGTAAGTTTCACCTTCATCGAAATCAAAAGTTCAAACAAAATTTCAGAAGTTGAAGATGCTTCCTTAACAAAATTAACCTTACAAAAGTTTTCATTTGATAACTGATGATGGTCAATTGCGAGAGTGTTTTTCACGCCCTTTCTATAAGTGAATTTATACTTTCCAAGTCTGCCTTCAGTTGCAGAATCTAAACAAATTGCAAGGTCATATTTTCCTTCAACAGTCTTGTGATTAACAAAACTCAAATCACCATAAAATTTGAAATTGTTTGGAAAGTTTGAATTTACATAAACATCAGCATTTTTGCCCATTTGCTTGAGCGCTTCACGAAGTGCAAGCGACGAGCCAAGCGCATCACAGTCTGTGTTTATGTGTGTGTAAATTGAAATGTTATTTGATTCTCGAATTATCTTAGCGACATCGCTAAGCATTATCATCTTGTCCATCAGTTGTGGTTTCCTTTAAATCGGCCTCAATTTGGTCGAATAATTTTAATACTCTCTCTGCACGTTCTTCAACGTCATCAACAATAAACATAAGTTCTGGAACGTTTCTAAGTTTTAACGAATGTGCAAGTTCATATCTAATTGATTTTTTGTTTTGGTTAAGCTTTAAAACAATTTTATTCTTTTGTTCTTCAGACCCAAAAACACTAACGTAAATTTTTGACATTGAAAAGTCTGAAAATGTATCAACTTTCATGATTGAAATCATTGCAGAAGCGATTTCTGAATCGTCAAATCTTGAAATGATTGTCATCAAACTTTTTTGAATCTCAGAGTTTACTCTGCTCATTCTATTATTTGCCATCTTATCTCCTAAATTTAAAGAGCATTACACAAATATATAATGCTCTTCAGTTTAATTTTAGTTAATTCTTTCTAAGCTGTAAGTTTCGAATGTGTCGCCAACAATAAAGTCTGTGAATCCTGCGAATGTAACACCACATTCATATCCAGCATCAACATCTTTAGCTTCATTCTTTTCTCTTTGAATTGTTGAAATTTCACCTTCAAAGATTTTCTTTTCGCCACGCATAACACGAACTTTGCTTCCCCTAGAAATTCTTCCGTCAAGAACATAAGTTCCAGCAATAAGACCAACTTTGCTTGCCTTAAATGTTGCACGGATTTCTGCATGACCTGTGACAACTTCTTTATATTTTGGAGCAACCATCTTGTTGATTTTTTCAGTGATGTAATCAATCACTTCATAGATAACTTTTGAGTTTTTGATTTCAACTTTATATTTATCAGCAAGAACTTTTGCTTTGAAGTCTGTTTTTGTGTTGAATGCAACAATAAGTGCATTTGCTGCTTGAGCAAGGCTCACGTCATTTTCATTAATAGCACCAACACCACCACTAACAAATCTAACTTTAACTTCTTCATTTTGAAGTTCTGAAAGTGATGCACGAAGCGCTTCAACTGAACCTTGAACGTCTGCTTTAACAATAACATTGAAGTCTTTGAAATTGCTGTCAGCAATCTTGTTCATCATGTTTTCAATTGAAAGGTCAGCACTCTTAATCATTTCAACCTTAGCTGTGTTTTGACGCTCTAAAGCAACTTGACGACTCATCTTTTCATCAACAACAAAGAGTTCGTCGCCTGCATTTGGAACACCACTAAGACCCATAATTTGAACTGCAATTGATGGGCCAGCAGATTTAACTCTTTCATTTTTGTCATTCATCATCGCTCTGATTTTACCAGTGCATGTTCCAACAACAACATAGTCACCAACATTAAGTGTACCATTTTGAACAAGAACTGATGCAACAGCACCAAGACCTTTATCAAGTCTAGCTTCAATGATTGAACCTTGTGCTTTTCTCTTTGGATTTGCCTTCAAGTTTTGATATTCAGCAACAAAGAGAACCATTTCCAAAAGTTTATCAATGTTTTCACCATGTTTTGCATCAATTGGAACAATAATTGCATCGCCACCCCATTCTTCAGGAAGAACGTCATGTGTTGCAAGTTGAGTTTTAACATTATCAATATTTGCACCCGGTTTATCAATTTTGCTGATTGCAACAATCATTGGAACATTGATTTGCTTAATTTGATGAATACATTCAATTGTTTGTGGCATAACACCGTCGTCAGCCGCAACAATCAAAATTGCAATATCTGTGAGTTTTGCACCACGTTCTCTCATCGCTGTAAATGCTGCGTGTCCAGGAGTGTCGATAAATGTGATTTCTTCGCCGTTAAGTTTGATTGTGTAAGCACCAATGCTTTGAGTGATGCCACCAGCTTCGCCTTCAACAACGTTTGTTTTTCTGATTTTATCAAGAAGAGATGTTTTACCGTGGTCAACGTGACCCATAACAGTAACAATCGCTGGCCTTTTAACCAAGTCTGCTTCATTATCAACAACACTTGAATAGCTTTCAGCAAGTTTTTCTTCAAATGTTTTTTCAACTTGTTTTTCGAGAGTGATTCCAAATTCAGAAGCAACAAGTTCAGCTGATTCATAATCAATATTGCTGTTGATGTTAACCATCATTCCCAAAAGCAAGAATTTGCCCATAAGTTCTGGAACAGACTTTCCAATGGTTTCAGCTAAGATTTTAACTGTTAAGTTGTCAGTTGTGATAACTGCATGTTCAATCTTTTTAATAACTGGTTTAACTGGAGCAGCTTCTTCTTTAGTCTTTTTAGAATAACGTCTAACGGTTGTCATGCTTTCGTCGTCCATGCCATTTTCTTCATCGACATAGCCACGCATCAAAAGAGCTTTCTTGTTTAAAGACTTCTTTTCATCTCCGTTCTTTTCATAAGATTTCTTCTTTGTTGCAGTTCTATTGTTGTTTTTAGCAAGTGAACTTGCATCAAAGCTTTCAGTTGGTCTTGGAAGTCTTGGAGCGAATCCTGTTGATGAACCTGCGTTGTTTCCAAATGGTTTTTTGCCAAAGCCACCATTTTGACCTTGAGCATTTCCACTACGGTTAAACTGTCCACCATTATTGCCAAATGAACCTTGTCTGCCAGAATAATCTCTGCCATTATCAAACCTACGTTCACCAGTTGGAGTGAATCTGCCATTTCCACCTTGACGGTTTCCTTGGAAATTGTTTCCACCTTGTCTTTGACCACTTTGACCATTTCTGTTATAGCTACCGTTTTGATAGCCATTGTTTCCATATTGTGGTCTTTGACCTTGAGCTTGTGCAGCTGGTCTAGCCATTTGTTGTGGTCTTTCTTGTCTTGCTGGTTGTTCTGCTGGTTTTGCTGGAGCTTTTGCAGGTTCTTCAACAGGAGCAGTTTCTTTAACTTCTGTTTTGGCAGGAGCCTTCACTTCTGCTTTTTCATTTGCTTTCTTGATTTCAAGAATTTTGCCCCCAACAACACTAAGCCTTTGTTTAAAAGACTTCAATTCACCAGCCAAGTTTGAAACGCTGTTTGACTTGATAAGGTTTTGCATTTCTCTGATGTTTGAGAAATCAACTTGTGTTTTGTTTTCTGTTTTGTTCAAAATTTCCTCCAAGACTACAGATTAGTCATTAAATTCTTTCTTTATCGCCATTGCCAAATTTTTGTCTAAAATGGCAAATGCTTTAACACCTTTATTATCTAACAAGTTTTCAAAATCGTCAAGACTCAATTTCAATAAATCTTTACGATTTTTTTCGGCAAAAGCTGTGATTTTTTTCATGCTTGATTCTTGAAGAGAATCAGACACAATCACAAGTTCTGCCCTTTTGCATTTACATATGTCATCAACCCCAAATTTTATGGCTCTTGATTTGCTCGCGAACCCGACATATGTTCTTGCTTTATTAATTTTCATATTCATTCAAAATTTCCCCATAAATTTCTTCAGAAATATTAGTTTTAAACACACGATTAAGTGCTCTATTCTTTTTGCAAGCCTTAGCACAATCTATGTTTTTACAAATATAAGCACCACGACCATCAAGCTTTGCATCTCTCTCAATTTTGACTTCGCCATTTTTGTTTAAAACAACCTTTAAAAACAATGACTTGTCACCTTTTTTTCTGCAAGCTATGCAGGTGCGTTCAGGCTCTCGTTTTTGCATAAAGCACCTTCCTAGTCTAAATTGATATCTTCAGTTCCACCAAAGATGTCGCCGATGTCACCAACGTCTGTGTGACTGTCAAGAGCTTTTGATTCTTCTTGTGCTCTGCTTTCGCTCTTAACATCAATCTTCCAGTTTGTAAGTTTTGCTGCTAAGCGAACATTTTGACCACCTTTTCCGATTGCAAGTGAAAGTTTGTCATCTGAAACAATAACTCTTGCAGACTTTGTGATTTCGTCAATTTCAACAGAAATAACTTTTGCTGGAGAAAGTGCTCTTGCGATATATTCAAATGGGTCATCAGACCAAACGATGATATCAATCTTTTCACCACCAAGTTGGAAAACGATTGAGTTAACTCTCACGCCTTTTGTTCCAACGCACGCACCAAGTGCATCAACGTTAGGGTCTTTTGAGTGGATTGCAATTTTTGTTCTGTAACCAACTTCACGAACAACGTTAACGATTTCAACAACGCCGTCTTGAATTTCAGGAACTTCAAGTTCAAATAACTTCTTAACAAATCTAGCATCAGCTCTTGAAACGATTGCTTGAACGCCATAGTTTGTTTCACGAAGCTTTTTAACATAAACTTTAAGTCTGTCACCAACGTTATATTTTTCAGTTGTCATTTGGTCGTATTCCATCATAACACCTTCGATGTTAGTGTTTGGAAATTCAACATAAACTGTTCCAGCGTCAACTCGATTAACCACACCGGTCATGAGTGTATCAACTTTGTTTGAAAATTCGCCATATGCTGAGCTCTTTTCTTTTTCACGAAGTCTTTGTGTGATAACTTGTTTTGCTGTTCCTGCAGCGATTCTTCCAAATTCTTTTGGAGTCACTGGTGTTTTGATTCTGTCACCAATCTTTGCAGTCTTTTTAACAAGTTTTGCATCTTGAAGTGAAATTTCAGCATCTGGATTTTCAACTTCTGCAACTACAGTTTGATAAGCATAAATTTCAATAGAATATTTTTCTGGTTTAAGTTCAACTTCAACTGGTCTAACTTCGTCAAAGTTTCTCTTATATGCAGTTGTGAGTGCAGTTTTAAGTGCATCTAAGAAATATTCTTTTTCAATTCCTTTTTCTTTTTCTAAAGCATCGAGTGCCATAAAGAAATCTTTGTTTGTCATAACTCTTTTTCTCCTAAATCTCAATATATTTTGTTGCTTTTGAAATCATTTTTCGCTCAAGCTTAATTGTTTCTTTCTCAAGTTCAAGTTCAATGCTTTCTTCATCAAAACTTAAAAGCTTTCCAATGAAAATCTTTTTCTTTTGGATAGCTTGGAAAAGTTTAACTTCAAGCACTTCACCAAGATTGCGATTATAGTCTTTATCAGTAATAATTGGTCTGTCAATGCCAGGGCTTGAAACATTGAGCGTGTAAGGCTTTCCACAAGTTGGGTCAAGCTCATCAAGTGGCTCGTCAATTGCATTATGCACTGTTTCACAATCAACAATATCAATGTAGCCTTCTTTTTTGTCAATGAACACTGTCAAATTATCTCCATTGTGCTTTTTTGCAAACTCAACTTCAACAATTTCATAGCCAAGTTTAGTCACGATTGGTTCGATAAACTTTTCAATTTGTTCTGATATTTTAGACATACTCACTCTCCTAATTTTTTACAAAATTTTAGGAGTGGTTTTCACCACTCCCAAAAATCAAGCTATCGTATATGATTATTATATAACTAAATTATAATAATTGCAAGTCCCTTTGGCATATTTTTTGCTTAAAACTTGGTGTTTTTGCCGATTTTTAAGCCTTTTCCATAAGTTTGCAGAGCTTAATAAACACTTCAGCTGTCGCCATCGCATCATAAACAGCCCTATGTGCATTGTCTAAAGTAACCCCAAGCTTTGCAGCAATTGTTCCAAGCTTGTAGTTTTTAACCCCATGAACATACTTTTGCGCATAATGATAAACATCTTCAGACTCGTTATCAAAATTGAGTCTGCAATCTTTTCCTTGTCCACGAAGAAACACATTGTCAAAGTTTAAAATGTTGTATCCAGTCAAGATTGCCCCACGTGTGAATTTGTAAAAATCTTGAAGTGCTTCACTATCAATCGGAGCACCTTTAACATCATCATCAACAATTCCACTGATTGCTGAAGACTCAGCAGGAATAGGTTTTTCAGGGTCAACATATGTCATAAACTTTTCAGTGATTTTGCCGTTTTCAATTTTAACAGCACCAATTTCAATAATCTTGTCGCCCTGTGCATAATGGAGCCCAGTAGTTTCAAAATCATAACAAACAAAAGTCTTTCCTTCAAGGTGTTTTGGCACCTTTTCTTCAATCATAAAGCTTGTCAAATCATCTTGTGCATACATAACAACTTTTTCAGGCTCAACAAATTCATAGAATGGCTTTTCTTTTCTGTAAACAATGAATTCTTCAAACTTTTCTGGAAGTTTGCAATAACCAATTTGCTTAACGCGCATTGACACACCACCAGAATATTTATCTTCTTCTAAAGCGCCACGAACAATAATCTCTGAACCAGCTTCAAGCTTTTCAAGTTTTGACTGGTTTTCTTTATTTGAGAAGAATACGCATGAAACATCACCAGTGAAATCTTCAAGCGTGAATTTATAAAGCTTTCTTTGATAACCAGTCATTTCTTTTTCAGCATCATCATTGATTTCTTCTAAAGTTTCAGCTGCTTCTTGAATTTCTTTGGTTATATTTTCATTACTTTGCACTTCTTCACCATTTTGCGATTGAACCACACCATCAGCTTCTTCATTTTTTGGTTTTGATTTTCTTTTTATAACTATCGGTTTAATGTCTCTAATTTTCCCACAAAATGTGATGTCTTCACTTGGCGATTTATAATCTTTGATATAGCTTGCAAAAGTTTCAAGCTCTTCACCCACAAGCGCAATAACTTCTGAAACTTCAATTTTTCTTCCTGAAAACAAGTCGACTTCATCTTCTTCATAGTTTTGTTTTAATAACTCAACTTCATCAATGGAATAAACTTTATCCCCAGAATATACGCACTTATATTCATAGTCTTCATAAAGCGACTTCAAGTGTTTTTCAATAAGTTCTTTCAAGTTTTTTTGCTTGATGTGTTCCATTGAAGATTCATCAATTTTAAGCACAATATCAAACTTGTTTCCTTCAGATTTAACGCTTTCGATGATATATGAAACAGATGCAAAATTGTGATTCAAAAATTCTGAAACATCTTCAAAAATTCTTTCTTCACTAATAAAGTTCTTTATGAAATTAAATTCATATTTGAATGATTTTGGAAGAATGTTTTCAGCAATTTTTGTGATTTCATCTTTTTTTGCCTTATCAAGCATTATGCCATCTTTATATAATATTTCAATCACGCAAAAATCTGCACTACGGTCAAGTACTGCAGATTTTAATAAAAACTTATATTCATTATTTGTCTTTTCATTAAGACTTACAATAAAAGGTTCTAATTCCATAAACCCATTATACACTAAAGTCTGAAAGATTGCAACAGTCGAAATGCCGAAACAAAGTGATTGATATCCAAAAAGACGACTAGCGCTAAAAGTGCAAACAATCCAATTGTGTGAATCCATGCTTCAACTTTTCTGTTGACTGGTTTTCTAAAGATTAACTCAATAAGCACAAACACAACTCTTGCACCATCAAGTGCAGGAATTGGAAGCACATTGAACACTGCAAGGTTCATCGCAAGAAGTGGAAGCAAAAGCAAGAATGGAGTGATTCCCCACGAGCTGATTTCAGCAACTTGTGAAATCGCTGTGATTGTTCCACCAGCTTCAGAAACATCAACTGCACCTGTGAATAATCCAACAAGCGAATCAATAATCATATCACAGAGATAAAAGCTGAAAGGCCAAGCCTTGCCCACACTTTCAAAAAATGAATAGTCTTGTTCAACAGCTGTTTGAATGAATCCCAAACTTACGCCTTCTGTCGCATAGCTTATAACAGGATAAATTTCTTTTTCTGCATCGCCTTTAATCAACAAGTCAAAAACTTCGTTGGTGTTTAATTGTTTGTAGTCATTTCCATCTTTATAGTAATAATTTTCAAAAAATGACTTAACAGCAAGACCAGTTCCCTTTGTTTCTTTTGTTGTTTCACTTTCAGTTGAAGCACTTATCATTGTTTTGTTAAGCTCTTCTATTTCGGCATCAGTTAAAGAAACATATTTGTCGCCATCAAGTTTAAATAAAACTTTTTGCAAACTTTCATCATTATTAATGAAATAGAATGCTGGAAATTTTTGTTTTTTGGTTTTTATATCAATAACTTCGCCGTCACGATTAACAGTCACAACAAACTCTTCGTTTTCATCATATTTTGCTGTCATTTGTGTAAAGCTTCTATAAGCTTCAACATTTTTTCCGTTAACAGCCAAAATGGTGTCGTTTTCTTTAAAACCATAAGTTGTAACACCCTGCTGTGAAACAATGTTTGTGACCTTCGGAACAGAAAAACCTGCAACAAGCAAATATATCACAGAAGTTAAAATTCCGAATAAAAAGTTAAATGAAACGCCAGCAAGAAGAACTATAACCCTTTTCCAAGCTGGTTTGTTGTTGAATGCTTCAGAATTGTCTTTTCCGTCTTCATCTTCGCCTTCAAATGCACAAAAACCACCAAGTGGAAGTGCACGAATTGAAAATTGTTCACCATCTTTTTTCTTGCGCTTGAAAAGAGTAGGACCAAAACCAATAGCAAATTCGTTAATCTTAAAGCCCAAAACTTTGCCGGCGCAATAGTGTCCAAATTCATGAACAGTAATCATGACAAGCAAAACAACGAGCGCAAGCAAAATATATAAAATGGTCATATTTTCTCCTTAATAAATTTTATGTATCTTTAACAGAATTATACTAAGAAAATAATAAATAAAACATAGATAAATGATGCCACAAACATCAATCCATCAACTCTATCCATAAACCCGCCGTGTCCTGGGAATATGTTTGAGAAATCTTTAATATTATTTTTTCTTTTATATGCAGATGCAACCAAATCACCAAGTTGATTGATGAGTGAACCAATCACGCCAATTATAATAAAGAGCGAAATCAAAGTGCCCTTATTTGCAAAAGTTTCGATTGCAAATGTGCTTGTGTGATAGAATAAAAAGAAGCAAGCGATTGCACCAATAATGCCACCAACAAAACCACCAACCATTCCAGCAACTGTTTTGTTTGGTGAAACTTCAGGAATAAATTTTCTCTTTCCAAAAAGTCTTCCAACAAAATATGCGCAGGTGTCAGTGAGCATTGAAACTGCAAATGCTGTGATGATTCCAACATAAGCAAGGTCATAAATCATGTGGTTGAGTGCCATTAAAAACAAAAGTGGCAAAAGTGGATAAGCAAACACCATCATAGTATTTTTTGTTTTATTGAAAAGCCTTTGATTCAAAACACTAACATTCTTTTCTGTTGTGCCGTATCTTCTATCATTTGCAAATTCAAAAATTTCTTCAAGCAAAACAACCACCAAAACAGCGATTGCAAGAAGCGCAACAAATATGAGTGATTTATAGAAATTATCACTCCAGTTCATAATCGCACACGAAATAACAGGCACCAAACAAAGTGTGATAAAGTCTGCTTGCTTATTTGCAAGTTGATGAACTTTAAACATTTCATAAAGTGAACCATACATAATAATCAAAACGTATGCGTCAAAAAATATTGGAGAGATTTGTTTGAGCATTACAAACAAGAATGTCATCAACAAAATCACACCACCAGTTATCGTTCTCTTTAGCATAATCTAATCTCCTACTTACCAAATCTTCTGTGTCTGCTGTTAAATTCTCTGATGCAGTCATCAACGTCGGCATCTTTGAAAGATGGCCAATGTTTCTTCACAAAATAAAGTTCAGCATACGCCATGTTGTAAAGCATGAAACCACTAATTCTTCTTTCACCACTGGTTCTAACCAAAAGGTCAACATCTGGCATTTCACCAGTTGTTAAATAATTTTTAAAGCTTTCTTCAGTGATATCTTCAGCTTTAACTTTTTCTTTCAAAATTCGTTTTGTGGCATTAACGATATCGTTTCTTCCACCATAAGCCATGGCAATATTAACAGTTCCGGTTTTTCCATCGGCTGTTTCTTTTTCAGCATCATCAATGATTTTAAGCATATCTTTTGGAAGCAATGACCTATCTCCACAATGGTGGAATTTATAGCCATATTTCACAAAGTTGCCTGTAAGCTCTTTGATGCCCCTGAAAAGGTCAAACAAATAATCAATTTCTTCTTTGCTTCTATCAAAATTTTCAGTAGAAAAACAGAAGAATGTCAAATTCTCCAAACCAATTTCAGCTGAACGTCTGATAACTCTTTTAATTGCTTCAACACCTTCTTTGTGTCCAAGAAGTGTTGGAAGAGCTCTTGACCTTGCCCATCTTCTGTTTCCATCACAAATAAAAGCGATGTGTTTTGGCAAAGTTTCTTTATCATAAACTAACTGTTTTTTTCTTTTAAAAAACATGTTTTACCCCTTTAAATTAATCAAGAATTCACCACAAACAAGTGTAACGGCTTCGTCATCACCAAGCCTTGCTGCACAAACGAGAATAGAGTCACACTTTTCATTGTGTTCAAAATTGCAAACCACTTCAATTTTGCTAAATCCTGCTTGATTCAATTTTTCTTTTGCTTTTTCAAGTTCAAGCCCAATAAGGCTGTTAAAATCAAACATATTAAACCTGCATGATTTCCTTTTCTTTTTCTTCCATCATTTTGTCAATTTTAACGCATGATTCGTCAAGCATTTTTTGAACTTCTTTGTCATAGGTAGCTTTTTCATCTTCTGTGATTTCTGAATCATTCTTAAGTTTTTTAAGTTCGTCCATAGCGTCACGACGAGCATTTCTGCAAACAACTTTTGTGTCTTCAACTAATTTTCTTGTGTTTTTAACAAGTTCACGTCTTCTTTCTTCTGTGAGCATTGGAAAATTAAGTCTGATGATTCTTCCGTCGTCAGTTGGAGTGATTCCAAGGTCAGAAGCCATGATTGCTTTAACAATGTTTTTCACATTTGAAACGTCCCAAGGTGAAATCATAATTTGTCTAGCTTCAGGAACTGAAACGTTTGCCATATGCTGAATTGGTGTTGGTGTGCCATAATAGTCAACCAAAATTTTATCTAAAATATGTGGATTTGCACGTCCTGCACGAACAGCTGCAAGTTCTCCTTCATAGTGTTTAATTGCTTTTTCAAGTTCTTCTTTGTAGGTTTCAAAAACTAAATCTACGTTTTCATTATTTGTAATCATATTTAAATTATCTCCTTTTGTCTCAACAATATAATACTAAATTTTTTTATGATTATCAATCAAAAAGAACTTAAATGCCATATTTTAACAATTTTTCATTATTATAAAATATTGTAACGACATTTTTTTCGTTCTAAAATTGAACCTTTTATCTTAAATTTACGCAAAATATTGCCTTGTTATTATAATTTACACTAAAAACAATGTCAATAGACGCCAAATTTTTTGAATAAAAAAACACAGGCGAACCTGTGTTTTAATAATTCAAATTAAGCTTTCATTTGTTTGTCGATTTCTTCAGCGAAGTTTTCGTTCTTCTTTTCAAGACCTTCACCCATAACAAATCTAGCAAATCTTCTAACAGTGATTTTTTCACCAATCTTTAAGATTGAATCGTTGATGAGTTGTTCAACAGTGATGTCTGGGTTTTTAACAAATGGTTGTTCAAGCAAGCAAACATCTTTATAAAATTTGTTAATCTTGCCGTCAACAATCTTGTCAGCCATAGCTTCTGGCTTGCCTTCGTTGATAACTTGTGCTCTTAAGATTTCTCTTTCTTTTTCAAGGTCACTAGCTTCAACTTCTTCTCTTCTTACATATTTTGGAGCATTAGCTGCGATATGTAAGCAGATGTCGTGTCCAAGAGCTTGGAAATCTTCGTTTTTAGCAACGAAATCTGATTCACAGTTAAGTTCAAGCATAACGCCGATTTTACCATTCATGTGGTTGTATAAGAATACTGAACCTTCAGCAGCAATTCTAGATTGCTTTTTAGCTGCCTTTGCAATTCCTTGTTCACGGAGCCAGTCAGCTGCCTTGTCCATATTTCCATCATTTTGTTCGAGTGCTTTTTTGCAATCAAGCATACCTGCACCTGTTTGTTCACGAAGTGTTTTGATATCTTCTGATAATGACATAATTTTATTCTCCTTAAATTTAAAATCTAAATTATTAATTATTCTTGAACTTCTGTTGTTTCTTCAACTTGAGCTTCTTCTGCTTTAACTTCTTCTTGAGCTGGGTTTGCTTGAGCTTCTGCTTCTGCTTCAGCAGCTTTGATTTTTGCAAGGCCTTCAGCACCTTCTCTTGCTTCGATGCAAGCATCAGCCATAGCACCTGCAATAAGTTTAACTGCACGAATAGCGTCGTCGTTTCCTGGGATAACGTAATCAACGTCATCTGGGTCACAGTTTGTGTCAACTAAAGCTACGATTGGAATTCCAAGGCTCTTAGCTTCGCGAACTGCGATGTATTCTTTTCCTGGGTCAACAACAAATAATGCTGCTGGAAGACTTCTCATTTCTTTGATACCACCAAGGTTATCTTCGAGTTTTTGTCTTTCTGCTTTGAGTTCGAGAACTTCTTTCTTTGGAAGAAGGTCGAATTCACCTGTTGTTTCCATTTGATTTAATTTTGAAAGTCTGTCTACTCTGCTTCTAATTGTTTTGAAGTTTGTAAGAGTACCACCAAGCCAACGATTGCCCATGTAGAACATACCTGCTCTTTGAGCTTCTTCGATAACTGCATCTTTAGCTTGTTTTTTTGTTCCTACGAACAAGATGTTTCCGCCAGCTTCAACTGTTGATTTAACGAAAGCGTAAGCTTCATCAATCAAAGTAACTGTTTTTTCAAGGTCAAGGATATAAATATCATTTCTTGCGGTGAAAATGTATTTTTTCATTTTTGGACACCATTTTCTTGTTGGGTGACCAAAATGAACACCTGCCTCGAGAAGTTGTTTCATTGATACAACTGCCATAATTTTCTATTCTCCTTTTGTTTATCCCTCTTTGTGGGTCAACTGCATTTGGAACACAAAATCACTGAAAAATTTTAATTTTGTGCAACACCAAAAACATCACCACAAATGTGTGATAGCGAAATTTTACCACAAAAATTTTATTTTGGCAATAGTTTTTATAATATATTTTTAAAAAAATAAAAAACAAAAAAAAGACAGGCAGAGCCCGTCTTTAAAACTTATTAAGCTTCTTCTTTTGTAAATCCTTCTGTGTTTACATTTATTGTCAAGTCTTCACCAGTATATCTAAACGTTGAAATAATTTGCAAATATCCATCATCACTAACATTTTCTCTTAACATTTTCACTGCTGACAATTTGTCATTTGAATCAATAGAGATTGTGTATGTCACTTTCACATCATTGGCATTAATTGAACAAGATGCGAAAGTATAACCATTTTCAACAAAATATGTGTACTCCACTTTTGTATCAGAGTATCCTGTTTTTGTTTCTTCATAAACGATTTGAAAATATTTATTATAGTCAAAATCCAAAGTGCCGAGGCTAGACTCAATAAGCAATATTTTCTTATCAACAGCACCACTTCCTTCTGTTAATATAATTTGGTCAATCGCATTTTTATCTTCAGAATAGGTTCTTTCATTTAAATCATAATGCAAGAATGATAGGTTTGTGCTTGTGCGAGTTATCACATTATAAAATTTTTCTGCTCCACTTAATTCTTCACCATGTCTTTTAATTGTTTCACCAACTCGATTTGTAACAATTTTCCAACTAGTTTCTTCTGTCACATTGTTTCCATCAAAACTAACACCTTCTATCTCTTGAACATAATTTTTTGACTCTAACAAAACTTCATATGCTTTATCAAAAGCATCTTTTGCTCTATTTGTTTCAGATTTTGATTTTTTAGAACAAGAAACCAAACAGCTACTTGAAAGAATAACAACTAAAACGAGCGTAATAATTGATTTTAATTTTTTCATAGTTTCACCTTTGTTTTAACTTTATAACAATATAATAAAATCATCTATACTTCATGTCAAACAAAATTAAGTGTCTGCACAAAAAAAGACAGGCAAAATGCCTGTCTTAATTCTTTTTTAAATTATTCTTCGCCTTCAGCTGCAATAGCTTCATCAAGAAGTTTGTTGTATTCAGCAAAAACTGCATCGATTGTGCTGTCATCAAGTTCGATTTCAAACTTGTCTTCGCCATCTTTGCCTCTTGTTACTTTGAATACTAATGCTTCATCATCGTCCATACCGTCTAAAAGTTCAACTGGTTGCAAAATTGCATAGAATGAACCTTTGTATGCGATACCTGCGATTTCAACGAAATCAATTTCTTCACCTTCAGCTGAGAGCAATGTAACGATATCATCATCGTCATTTTCCATGTGCTCCATTGATTCTGGAAGATTTTCGTCTTGTAATTTTTCTTCATCTGCCATAATTTTACTCTCTCCTAACTCTTAATTTTTTTACGCAAATCATACTTTCATATTAGACTTTTTGTCCAAGTATGTCTGCAAAATAATTGTTGCTGCTAGACTATCAACTTTATCTTTTCTTTTCTCGCGTCGCATTCCCGACTCGATAAGAATTTTTTGAGCTGTTACGGTTGAGAGTCGTTCGTCTTGATAGCAAATAGGAACGGAAACAACTTTAGCAAGTTCTTCGCCAAAATTTTTTGCCATTTCAACGCTCTGCCCTTCAGTTCCGTCCATTTTCAATGGCAAACCAATCACGACAAGCCCAGCATTTAGATTATTTACAAGTTGCGAGATATATTTCACGTCTTCGTCAGTATTTTTTCTTCTATATGATTCATATGCAGATGCAATGATTTCCATAATATCAGAAGTTGCAATACCAATTCGAACGGTTCCAATATCTAGTGCAATAATTTTCACTTGCAGCACCCCTTATAAACTATCTACAACTGAATAATACCATAATTTAAAAAAGATGTCTAATTTTTTTTGCTAGTTTTTAGATTTTTTATTTAAATCTTTATTAGAGTCATTTTTGAGTGAATCAAAGTTAGATTTTTCGTCACAGCACTTGTCATAACCACCTGTGCAATCGCCATTTTTACAACCAAATTCATTTTTTGTTTCTTCAATTTTTTCTTCAACAAACTCTTTAGCTTCTTGCATTTTCTCTTCTGCAATGCCAAGACCTTTTCTAATTTTTGAAGAAAGTTGTTTGTTTTTTGCAACAATAATTGAACCTGCAACAAATCCTGCTGCAAGCCCCCAAGCTGCACCTTTACAGAAATTTTCCATAGTAACCCTCCTTATGGTTATTATGTGTTTTTTCGACAATGTTATACATTTTTGCCAAAAAACTCATTTCTTTCAAAAGTTGATTGAATGTTTTTTTAAATTATATTAAAATCAAATTAACAAAACTTGTTTAGGGGGCTTTTATGTCTTTTAAATTATACTTCAAATATGGTGTTATGGGCTGCTCAAAATCAGCACAAGCATTAATGACGAAATTTAACTATGAACAGCAAGGCTATAATGTTCTTTTAATGAAATCCAGCCTTGACACAAGAGATAAAAAAGATGGCAGAATTGTTGTCAAAAGCAGAATTGGCCTTGAATCTGACGCTTTTGCATTCACTTCAAAAACCAACTTTGTTAGACTTTTCAAATCAAAAAAAGCTGAAAACTATGGCGTTATCATTGTTGACGAATGTCAATTTTGCACAGAAGCACAAATCAATCAGCTCAAAGAACTCACAAAGTTTGTGCCAGTGCTTTGCTATGGCTTAAAAACCGATTTTCGAACAAAACTTTTTGAAGGCAGCAAACGTCTTCTTGAAATTGCCGATTCTCTCACCGAGCTTAAGGCAATTTGCGCATGTGGAAGAAAAGCAACCATCAACGCAAGGTTTTCAAATGGCAGACTCGTCACCCGTGGCTCAGTTATTGAAATTGGTGGTGACGAAAGATATAAAGCCATTTGCTATGATTGTTATTTAAATCTCAAAAAAGAACAAAAGAAAAACACAAATTCCAAATAGGAGCATTCTATGAAAACTTGGAAAGGCTACAACTTTGTTGACTTTATTTTGATATTTTCCGGAATTGTGGTTGTGACAGTTTCAAGCGTTTTGTTTGGCTCAAAATGGTATATCACCATAAACACAATTCTTGGTCTGCTTTGTGTTTTCACACAAGCCAAAGGAAAAGTTTCAACACAGTTTATCGGCATTATTTATTTCTTCTTTTACATTTTTATTTCATATTCCAATAAATATTATGGCGAAGCCTTGCTATATTTAATCATAATGCTTCCACTTTACATTTATGGAGCCATTCACTGGCTTGCAAATCGAGATAAAAAAGACAATGTTGTCATTGTTAAAAGCAACTTATCAAAAACCGAATGGATTGTTTCAGGGATATCATTTTTGATTGTTTCACTTATTGTTTTTATAATTTTAAAAGTGCTAAACACTGCCCAACTCTTGATAAGCACACTATCGTTTGTTTCAATGCTTCCAGCAGTTTATCTTTTGATTAGAAGATGCAAATGGAATCAAGTTGCATTTTTGCTGAATGACTTTATTGTTCCTATTTTGTGGATTCTTCTCGTCATTCAAGGCGATTTTTCATTCCTTCCAATGTGCATTTACTATTTGTTTCAAGTAACCTATGACATCTATGGGCTTCTTGAGTGGATTAAACTCGAGAAAGAACAAAAATCAACAACACAAAAAACTCTGCCTTAAAGCAGAGTTTTTATTTGCAACAATTTAAATTTTGTTATTTTCAAGTTGTTCTTTTTTTGTTTTTCTGAAAATCAAGAGCTTTCTTGTTCCAAAATTATAGAACATAACAATAAGTGTCATGGCAATTTTAACAATCCATTCGTTGATTCCAAGAATGTCATATCCAAGCCACATTCCACCCATATTCAAGAACAAACCGATTGCAGCAAGCACAAAATATAAAATTGCACCAAACGCTGTTTTTGAGTTGCCCTGATTGTTATAAACCACCTTAACGGAAAGAATATAACTGAATATTGACGAGATTGTGAAACCTGCACCCGTTCCAATAACTGTTGCTATAACCTTTGGGTCACCAGCTTCACCAAACCACACATTATAAAATTTTGGATAAATGCTTGGCTCAAAAACATATAAAATAACACCCATGATGAGCATGTCTAAAGCAGTTGTTAAACAGCCAACAACAACAAATCTTGCAAACTCACAAAACTTCTTGTGTTTTTCATCAAAAGCCTTATACCACTCGATTAGTTTTTTCATAAATTCACCTAGACTTATATTATAAACTAAATTCAAAAAAGTCAAACAAAAAAGGCTGAAACTCAGCCTTGATGTAATTGAGAATCTTCGGTTTTTGCTTTTTGCTTTTTTCTTTCTTCTTGCCTTTGCACCTTAACCATTGATTCTCTAAAATGTTTCGCAGCCACATACAGTGGGTCTTGCATCTTTTTTCTTTCTTTCTCTTTTTGAATCATTTTATAAACTTGAATTGCCTGATGACGGTTTGAAAGATAAAGTTTGTTAAGCCACTCATTTTCAGCAGAAAGTTCATCACGCATCGCTTCATCTTTAATAAGTGTTTCACTAGAAATTTTGTAAACCGGTCCCCTGATGTTTCTGATGTAATAATAAAATTTTCTTGGCATAAATAAATTTCTTGTAGTGTCAATAACAAACATTCTGCCATCAAACTTAACTTCTATCCACGAGTGAAGAAATTTGCTCCCTTCACCAAATGTATACACATACCCCGTTGCAACTCTATTTTCATCTTCAATAACAGTTGAAAGGTCTATTGATGCAGAATGACATTTGCTGTGTCTTTCACTTGTTCCAAGTTCTTCAATTTGTTTGAAGATTGGAAAAACATCTGAAAATTTCGAAGCCTTAAATGTTCCTATTTTCGACTTAAACACAATCTGTTCTGGATTGTGCTTAAATTCAATATCTTTGATATAACCACCCTTCAATATGGTTTGCTTGTGAGATTCAGCTTCTTCGTCGGAAATTCCACCATTCATCATATATTTATCAATCAAAATATCAATCACTTCATCAATAAAAATGATTTTGCCACCTTCTTTTTCAAGGCGTGCTATTTCTTCTTTATCATCTTTAATTAAGGCATCATATGCTCTTTGTTCCCACACTTGCCCAGCGTCTTCATCTTCTTTAAATTTTTTAAAAATCTCAGCATAAAAAGACGCCAAAGTTCCTTGTTTTGGTCTTTTAAATCTAATTGCTGGAAAATTTAAGAAATTTAAGTCTTCAAAAAACATATAGCCCCCATATAGATTATTATAACATAACTTTTTATAAATTTCAAGAGCATAAAAAAAGATGGCAAAAGCCATCTTTTTGCTTGTTTTATTCATTAATCATCTTTTGCAGATTTGTTGAAATAGCTGTCAACTGATGCGTGAACAGCACTCACCACTGCTTGAATGATATACATTTTGTTTTCTGGAATTTCTCCAGTGACTTCAAGAATTGAAGAAACTGTGATGTTTCTGATTTGTTTTAAAGTTTTTCCAATCATAAGTCTGGTTGCGATACTTGAAGCAGCGATTGCAACAACACCACCAAAAGTTTGAAACTGAGCATCAACGATTGCTTCACTTTCAACTTTGATAAAGATTTTAATGATTTCATTTCCGATTGCAGAAGTTACTTTTCCAACTCCACTTGCACCCTTGATAACGCCATAATTTTGTGGATTATAAAATTCTTCCATAATAACATTTGAATACATACTATAGTTCCACCTTATTCTTATAAATTCTTATAGCTGACACACTTCTAATCTTTTTAACGGTTTTACGAAGTGTTTCGACGATGTCATCAATTTCTTCTCTTGAAAGGTCTGCCCCAAGAGTAAATCTAACAGTTGAACGGATTGTTTCTGAATCTTTGCCCATTGCTGCAAGAACGTGAGATGGTGCGTTTGTTTGTGGCTCAGATGTTGAACCCATTGAAGCGCAAATTCCTTCTTTGTCTAAAAGCATAACAACGGCTTCAGCTTCAGCACCTTCAAATGAGATTGAGCAGTTGTTTGCAAGACGTTGTGTTGGGTGACCGTTGAGTGAAATGTTGTGAATTGCTTCAGAAACTCTCTTTTGGAAATATTTTCTGAGAACTCTAACTTCTCTCACCTTGTCTTCAAGGTCAGTTGTTGCATTTTCGATTGCAACACCAAGACCAGCGCAAGCTGGAACATTCACAGTTCCTGCTCTAAGGTCGCTTTCTTGTCTGCCACCAGACATAAACTTGTTAATCTTTGTGCCCTTTTTCACATAGAGTGCACCAACGCCTTTTGGCCCATTAAACTTGTGTGCTGAAATTGAAAGTGCATCAACACCAAGTTCTTTAACATTGATGTTTAAACTTCCAATAGCTTGAGCAGCGTCTGTGTGGAAGTAAACTTCATTTTGTTTTGCAAGTTCAGCAATTGCACGAACTGGTTGAAGTGAACCAACTTCGTGGTTTGCTGTCATAATAGAAATTAAAATTGTGTTTGGTCCGATTGATTTGATGATTGAAGCATAATCAACAACACCATTTTCATCAACAGGAACATATGTCACTTTGAAACCTTCACGCTCTAATTCTCTGCAAGATTCAAGAACTGATGGGTGTTCAATTTGTGATGTGATGATATGGTTTCCCTTTGTTTTGTTTGCTCTTGCGATTCCCTTAATAGCCCAGTTGTTTGCTTCTGTGCCACCAGATGTGAAATAAATTTCATCTGCATCAGCACCAATAGCTTTTGCAACTTTTTCTCTAGCTGCTTCAAGTTCAGCTTGAGCCTGACGACCAAGCATATGAATACTTGAATTGTTGCCTTGACATTTTGCATAACACTCTAACATCTTCTTATAAACTTCTGGAGAGAGTGGAGATGTTGATGCATAGTCTAAATAATAGATTTTCTTTTCCATATTTTTCTCCCTAGTTTGATAATATAATAATACTATTATTATAACCTAAAAATCAATAGTAATTTTAAAATTTTCGCAAATTTTTCAAAATAACCACCCTTTTACCTGTCAAAAACCCACATTTTTACAAAAATGCTGCGATTTTTGTGAAATTTAAACAATAAAAAAGACTGACTATTTTTCGTCAGCCTTATGAATTGTGTTGTTTAAAAATCTTTCAAATTCGTCGAATTCTTGATAGCCAGAAGTTCTGCCAATTTCTTTTCCCTTTGATGTCACAACAATTGTTGGAACAGCAGTGATATTATATTTCATTGCGATTTCTTCAGCACTATCAATGTCAATTTGATAGAAATAATATTTGCCCTTATATTTATCTGCAATATCTTCCATAATCGGAGCCATCATTCTGCAAGGTCCACACCAAGAAGCAGAAAAGTCTATAACACATACATCTTTAGAGCTAACAATTTCTTCAAATTCTTCGTTAGTCATAATTCCAGCATTAAGCATAATAGTTCTCCTTTAAATTTATTATGATGATATTTTACAAAATATATTTGCTAAGGTCAAACTTTTTGCAGATGTTAGACAAATGTTCATCAACATATTTTTTGTCAATGGTGATAACAATCACTGGGTGGTCACCTGTTGCATTGAATGAAACATCTTCAAGCAAACTTTCCATGATTGAATGAAGTCTTCTTGCACCAATATTTTCATTTGTTTCGTTTGCAAGAACTGCAATTCTTGCAATTTCTTCAATGCCGTCTTTTGTGAAGTCAAGCTTGATGTTGTCAACACCAAGAAGACTTGTGTATTGAAGAATGAGTGAATTTTCAGTGTCAGACAAAATCTTCACAAAATCTTCATATGTGATGTTTGAAAGTGCAACGGTTGTTGGGAAACGTCCTTGAAGCTCAGGAATCAAGTCTTCAATTTTTGACAAGTGAAACGCACCTGCTGCAATAAACAAAATGAAGTCTGTTCTGATTGGACCATATTTTGTTGAAACGGTTGAACCTTCAACGATTGGAAGAAGGTCTCTTTGAACACCTTCTCTTGAAACATCTGGACCATGTGAGCCAGAACCATTCTTTCCTGTGATTTTGTCAATTTCATCAATGAAAACAATTCCGTCTTGTTCAGCACGTCTGATTGCTTCTGCTGAAACGTTGTCCATATCAATAAGCTTCTCGCTTTCTTCATTCAAGAAAATGTGCTGAGCATCAACCACTGCAAGGCGTTTCTTTCTTTTCTTTTTTGGAAGAATTCCACCAAGCATTTCAGAAATGTTGAGTTCCATTCCCATTCCACCAAGCATTTGCATTGAGTTGTTTTCTTCAAGCACTTCAACTTCAATAATTTCATTGTCAAGCTTGTGTGATTTGATGTCTTCAACGATATGGTCTTTGATTGTATCATCAGCCATATCTGGGTGTTTTGTTTTATAGTTTTGGAAAAGTGCAAGAACAAGTCTTTCATAAGTTGCCTTTTCTGCCTTTTCACGAACTTCGTCAAATCTTTCTTTTTTAACAAGTCTGATTGACGCTTCAGCCAAATCTCTGATGATTGACTCAACATCACGTCCAACATAACCAACTTCGGTAAACTTTGTTGCTTCAACTTTAACAAATGGAGCTTTCACAAGCTTTGCAAGTCTTCTTGCAATTTCGGTTTTACCAACACCAGTTGGACCTTGCATAATAATATTTTTTGGTGTAATTTCTTCACGCATTTCTGCAGGAAGTTTACTTCTTCTATATCTGTTTCTAAGTGCGATTGCAACTGCCTTTTTTGCATCATCTTGACCAATGATATATTTGTCAAGTTCAGTCACAATTTGTTTTGGTGATAATTCCATTTTCATATTACACCTCCTCAACTGTGATGTGGTCGTTTGTGTAAACGCAAATTTCACCAGCAATCTTCATAGACTTTTCAGCAATTTCACGAGCTGAAAGTTTTGTGTTGTCATAAAGTGCCTTGCCTGCTGAAAGCGCATAGTTGCCGCCAGAACCAATGGCACACACGCCACCTTCTGGCTCAAACACGTCACCGTTTCCTGAAATGATTAAAAACTGATTTTTGTCAGCAGCAATCATCATTGCATCAAGTTGACGAATTGCCTTGTCACTTCTCCAAAGTAGAGCAAGTTCAACAGCAGCTCGTTCTAAGTTGCCTGAATATTTTTCAAGCATCTTTTCAAAGTGTTCACATAAGTTAAAAGCATCTGCAGTTGAACCTGCAAAACCAATAACCACCTTGTCATTAAAAATTCTTCTAACCTTTCTGGCGTTGCCTTTAAAAATTGTGTGTTCACCTGCAGTCACTTGTCCGTCACCAGCAAGAACAATCTTTCCATCTTTTTTAACGCCGATTATGGTTGTTCCCCTAAATTCTATCATTTTCAAGTTTCTCCTTAAACTCTTTCATATCACGAACAGCACGTTCTGAATACGCTTGTTTTTTGAGCGCCTTATCTTTAATTTTTTCAGGAAGCTCTGGAAGTATTCCAAAATTTGCATTCATTGGCTGAAAGTTTTCAGCATCTGCCGAAGTGATATAACTGGTTATAGCTCCCATTATAGTTGATTTTGGAAGAAACGCAATACTTTCGCCAAGAATTTTTCGAGCAAGAAACATTCCTGCAATAAGTCCACTAGCTGTGCTTTCCATGTAACCTTCAACACCTGAAAGCTGACCTGCGATATAAAGATTATCCACTCCCTTAACGCTATAATCAAAGTTCAAGTGCTTTGGAGCACAGATATAACTGTTTCTGTGCATAACGCCATATTTCACAAACTCAGCATCTTTAAGTGCTGGAATCATTGAGAAAACTCTTTTTTGCTCTCCAAACTTAAGGTTTGTTTGGAATCCCACAATGTTATAAAGATTATTGCTGTTGCTTTCTTTTCTAAGCTGAACAACAGCAAATGGTCTTGTTCCGTCATCAAGCCTTAAACCTACTGGGCGAAGTGGTCCATATCTTAAGGTGTCTTCTCCACGTGAAGCCATAACTTCAACAGGCATACACCCTTCAAAAATTTCTTTCTTTTCAAACGAATGAAGTTCAACCCTTTCTGCTGAAACAAGCTCACGAATAAATGCGTAATACTCATCTTTATCCATATAGCAGTTGATATAGTCACTATCACCTTTGCCATACCTTCCAGCTGTGAAGGTTTTGCTTCTATCAAGTGTGTCTGCATCAATGATTGGTGCAGATGCGTCGTAAAAATGCAAGTTGTCACTGCCAATAAGCTTTGCAATCTCCAATGAGAGTGCATCACTTGTAAGTGGACCTGTTGCAATTATTGTTGGAACTGAAAGGTCGAGTTTTGTCACTTCTTCTCTGTGAACCGTCACCCCGTCCATTTCATTTATCGTTTTTGTGACAAGTTCACTAAACTTGTCTCTGTCAACAGCAAGTGCTGAACCTGCAGGAACTCGAACCTGTTCTGCACACTTTAAAATAATTGAATCCAGTTCTTTCATTTCAGCTTTAAGACAACCTGACGTCGTTCCCGGGTCGGCACTCTTAAACGAGTTTGAACAAACAATCTCTGCAAAATTCTCACTTTCGTGCGCAGGAGAAAATTTGGTTGGCTTCATTTCGTAAGCATCAACCAAAATTCCACGCTTAGCAAGCTGATAGGTTGCTTCAACCCCAGCCAGGCCTAATCCTATAACATTAACTCTTTTATTCATTTGCACCATCAAGCCTATTCAAAATATCAATCGCATTTTCTGGAGCGCTTGTGTTATCTTCAAACACTGGAGCATCTTCAGTTTCTGCAACTGAACCATTTTCAATTTTTTCACGTCTGTTATAATTACATTTTTTGCAAGAGATGACCTTTAAGTTTTTATATAACTTCACAATCATATCATCTTCACAGTTTGGACATTTCTCATTTGCAGGAATATCCCAAGACACAAAGCTGCACTCTGGCCAAGCTTCGCAGCCATAAAACACTTTGCCTTTTTTAGATTTCTTTGCAATAACATTCTTTCCACAAGTTGGACAAACAGCCACCACTTTTCTTTCTTCTTCAAGTGGTTTTGTGTTTTTGCAAGTTGGATAGTTTGGACAAGCCAAAAACCTTCCAAATCTTCCCGTTCTAATAACCATTTTTGCGCCACACTTGTCGCAGTCTACATCTGAAACTTCATCAGGAACCTTTGCTTTTGTGCCGTCGGTCATTGCTTGTTTAACAGCTGTTTCAAATCCACCGTTATAAAACTCTGAAATAACAGTTGTCCATTCTTTTCCTTCATATTCAATATCATCAAGGGTTTCTTCCATTTCGGCAGTGAATTTAATGTTCATAATGTCTGGGAAGAACTTGATGAGCATATCAACAACAACTTTTCCAAGTTCTGTTGGAATGATTGATTTGCCTTCTCTGTCAACATACTTTCTTGTAAAGAGTGTTGAAACTGACTGAGTGTATGTTGATGGACGTCCAATGCCTTTTTCTTCCATCGCCTTAACTAAACTAGCTTCGGTGTATCTTGCAGGTGGCTTTGTCCATTTTTGTTCAGGTTTGGTTTCTTTTGAAACAAACTTGTCACCTTTTTCAATATTTGGAAGTCTTGAAGATGTTTCTTCTGATTCTTCATCTTGACTTTGGTTATTGTAAATTGCTGTGTAACCATCAAAAATTAAACTTCTTCCAGTAGTTTTGAATTTATAACCATTACACTCAATATCAACTGAAAGTGAGTTATATGTTGCATCAGCCATTTGGCTTGCAAGGAACCTGTCGTAAATGAGTTTATAAAGTCTATACTCATCTTTTGAAATCTTGTCTTTCAAATCGGCTGGCTTCCATTTAAGCGAAATCGGACGAATTGCTTCGTGCGCATCTTGTGCATCTTTTTTATTTTTGAAGTTTCTTGGCTTTTCAATAACATATTTGTCGCCATAGTTGTCTTTTATAAACGCTTTTGCTTTTGCTTGAGCTTCAGGAGCAACACGAGTTGAGTCGGTTCTGATGTATGTGACAAGTGGTTGCTTTTTATTTTGACCTGCAATCTCAACACCTTCATAAAGTGTTTGAGCAACCTTGCTGGTGGTCTTCAAGCTCATGCCAAGTTTGTTAAGTGCATCTTGTTGCATTGTTGAAGTTGTAAAAGGCGCACTTGGTGAAGATTTTGTAACCGACTTTTTCACATTTGTTGCAATGAACTCTTGTCCCAAAATTTCGGAACAAATCTTGTCCATTTCTTCTTTCGATTTAACAGTTTTGTCTTTTCCAAGATTAAGAGTTGCCTTAAATGTTTCTGTCGAGCCATCTGTTTTTGAAAGAATAACTTGAAGTGTCCAATATTCTTCTGGCTTAAAGTTTTCAATTTCTCTTTCTCTGTCAACAACAAGTCTGAGTGTTACTGATTGCACACGACCTGCTGACAAGTTGCTTTGAATCTTTTTGCAAAGAATTGGAGAAATTTTATAACCCACAAGTCTGTCAAGAACACGACGTGCTTGCTGTGCATCAACAAGCTTGTTGTCGATTGGTCTTGGGTTTTGAATCGCATAGTTAACTGCTTCTTCACTGATTTCGTTATATGTGATTCGGTTTGCCTTTTCTGGTGCTATGTCTAAAAGATGACACATATGCCAAGCAATCGCTTCACCTTCCCGGTCAGGGTCGGATGCAAAATAAACAGCTTCTGCATTCTTCATTTCTCTTTTAATGTTGTCAACATACTTTTTGTGGTCTGGAACAACAACATATTCTGGCTTAAAGTTATTTTCAACATCAACTCCAAGACCCTTTTGTGGAAGGTCTCTACAATGACCAAATGTTGGCATAACTTTATATTCGTCGCCTAGGTAGTGTTGAACACTGTCTTTCTTACCAGGACCTTCTATTAAAACGAGTTTCATAAAATCTCCTTCAATTCTCTCTATATCTATATTATATACAGCAAATTTTTAACTTACTCTGCGATGTAGGCATACATCTTCATATCAACAAGTTCACCGTCATTGTTCATGGCAGACTTTCTGAGTGTGCCTTCATACTGCATTCCAATCTTTTCCATAACCCTGCCACTTTTTGGGTTTGCCACGTTGTGGTGTGCTTCAATTCGAACAAAACCTTCTTTGACTAAATAGTCACGAATAACTTTTGCAGCTTCAGGCATAATGCCCTTGCCCCAATGCTTGTCATCAAGCACCCAGCCAAGCTCAACCTTTTTGAAGTTTCTGTTAAGTCTCACAACGTCAATGCAACCAACAACTTCGTTTGTGCTTTTCAAAACGATTGCCCACCTGTAAGTATCTTCACTTTCATATGCAGGAAGAACAAAACCATCAAGATAACCTTTTGTGTCTTCAAGCGACTTATGCGACTTCCAAGACAAAAACTCTGTGACATTATCCTTTGATGCGTAGTTATAAAAAACATTTTCAGCATCTGTTTTTTCAAACTTTCGAAGTATAAGTCTTTCCGTTTCAAAAAGTTTTGTTCTCTCTTGCATAGCTTTTCCCCCAAGTGTTTCCAACAAAGATTATCACAAACAAATTCAAGTTGTCAAACTCAAAATCACGAATTTTTTTTGTTTTTGCTCTGGCGATAATCTTAATTTGTATTATAACAAATTATAATGTTAAATTTTGTAATAAGTGTTTCCTGACCCCTTCATAACAAGCCCAAACATTTCCATTTTAATAAGTTCAGCCGAAAGTTCAGAAGGTTTCATATTTGTTTTTTCAGCAAGTTCATCAAATGTGAGTTCGCCTTGAGATAAAATTTCCAAAATTTGATTATCAGAAATTCCAACTTGAACTGACTTTGTTTCTTCTTTTTTCTTCTTTATCTTAAGTCTATATAATATACGCTCTGGTGAAATGGTGAAAGTGTCTGGCATTTCATCAATCAAATTATTTGTTCCTTCACTTTGAATCGAATTAATGTTTCCAGGCACAACAAAAAGCTCTCTGCCTTGCTCTAAGGCGTGTCTTGCTGTTGCCATTGTTCCACTAGTTTTTCCTGCTTCAACAATCAAAAGTCCAAGTCCTAATGCAGACACAATTCTGTTTCTATTTATAAATGAATATTGTTGTGGCTTAACTCCTGGTCTATATTCAGAAATCAAAAGACCACCTGTTTCAACAATCTTGTTTGCAAGCCCAGCATTTGACGCAGGATAAATTGAATCAAGACCACCAGCAAGAACTGCAATTGTTTTTCCACCCGCGTCAATGGTTGCATTTGCAACGCAAGTGTCAATGCCATAAGCAAGACCCGACACAGTCACAAGCCCAGCCGATGAAAGTTCTTTTGTGAACTTTTCAACAACAATTTTTCCATAGGTTGTTGGCTTTCTTGTGCCCACAATTGAAATTGATTTTTTGCCAAGCAAACCGGCATCTCCACGAGTGTATAAAACAAGTGGAGAGTCATCAATGTTCTTCAATTTTTCAGGATAATTTTTTGACACAAAAGTTACAGCAAAAATGTTATATTTATAAAACTCATCTGCAACAAATTTTAAAAACTCATCTTTGTCAACTTTTAACAATTTTTCTTTTATTTCATTTAAGTCATTTTCTTTAAAAATCGCACTTTTTACTTTATTTTTATCAAAAATAGCATCAATTTTGTCAAATTCATCTAAAATCTTTTCAGTTTTTGAAAAACTCACATCGTTGTAATCAAACCAAATAAGTGCCAATTCTTCATCATTAAACATAAAAATTATATTCCTTTTTACAATCCAAATTTATCAACATTTCGATATGCAAGAGCTTCAGCAATATGGTTTTCTTTAATTTTCTCAGAGCCATCTAAATCAGCTATCGTTCTTGCCACTTTCAATATTCTTGTGTATCCCCTTGCAGACATCTTATATTTTTCAAAAGCAAGCTTCACAAGTACTTCACATGGCTCATTTAATTTACAAAATTCATTAACCATTTTTGAATTCATTTTTGCGTTTGTGTGAATAGAAGTTCCTTCAAATCTTTTTGTTTGAATATCTCTAGCTTGCTCAACTCTTTTTCTAATTTCAACACTTGATTCTTCCAAAGACTTACTTGAAAGGTCTAAAAAGTCAACTCTATCAACATCAATTTTCAAGTCAATTCTATCAAGAAGTGGACCAGAAAGTCTTTTTAAGTAACTTTGAATTTGAGCTGCCGAACATGTGCAAGTTGACGTTTTGCTTCCATAGTTTCCACATGGGCATGGATTCATACTAGCAACAAGCATAAAGTTTGCCGGATATTCAAATGAACCACTCGCCCTTGAAACAGTTATCACACCATCTTCAAGTGGTTGCCTGAGCGTTTCAAGTGTTGTTCTTGAATATTCTGGAAGTTCATCTAAAAACAACACACCATTGCTTGCAAGACTCACTTCACCAGGTTTTGCATCTCTTCCACCACCAACAAGCGAAACAGTTGATGCTGTGTGGTGTGGAGTTCTAAATGGTCTTGATTTAATTATTCCACTTGCTTGGTCAAGTTCCCCTGCAATAGAGTGCACCTTTGTCACTTCGAGTGCTTCTTCAAAAGTGAGTTTTGGCATAATTGATGGAACACATCTTGCTATCATTGTTTTTCCTGAACCTGGTGGTCCAATCATCAAAATATTATGTCCACCAGCAACAGCAATTTCCATAACTCGCTTTGCAATTTTTTGACCTTTCACCCTTGCAAAGTCTTCAGTTATATCTTCATAACTTTCATTATTCCAAACACTTTGTTCTTGTTTTTCAAATCCACACACACCCGTTAAAAATGAAACAACATCAACTAAAGAGTCTAGTGCATAAACGTTGATTCCTTCAATAAAACTAGATTCAGCCGCATTTGCTTTTGGAATGATAAAATTGTTAAATCCTTTTGATTTTGCTGAAATCAAAAGTGGCAAAATTCCATTAACTGGTTTTATTTTTCCATTAAGGCTAAGCTCACCAATGATTACAAAATCTTGATATTTTGAACCCTGAATTTGATTTGATGAAACCAAAATCGCAACTGCGATTGGCAAATCAAAATTCGCCCCTGCCTTTTTCACATTTGCAGGTGCAAGATTCACAGTTATTCTATTCGTTGGAAATTTAAAACCAGAATTTTTAATTGCCGAACGCACTCTTTCTTTAGATTCTTTAACTGCAGCATCTGGAAGCCCAACAATATCATAAGATGGAAGCCCAATATTTGTGTCAACTTCAACATCAATATTCAACCCATCAAGCCCCAAAAGCCCAAAACTATTTACTTTTGCAAACATGTTATACCTCAATTTAATAATAGCACAATGAAATCAATTTTCAAATTTAAATCTATGCAAATAAAAAAAACTTTATTGAAAACCAATAAAGTTTTTATTTTGATTCCGGCTGAGCTTCTGAAATCTCTCCCATTTTCACAAGTTTTCTATAAAGTTTCAAACCATTATGCCTGCTTTCATAATAAACTTTTGCAACATAACCGTCATAATCAGTCAATTTTCTAATCATTTTATAGTCTTCTGCAACAACTGATGAATGTATCTTTTCAGTTCCAGCAACATGATTAATTTCATAAAAGGCATCTTTTTCAATAATCAAATTTTTCGATGGGTCAACAACATAGGTTTTATCACCAACGGTAATTTCAACCCAGCTGTGAAGATACTTAAATTTATGCGAAAGTTGATAAATTCTTCCTGTCACCAAGTAAGTTTCAAACTCTTTGTTGTCTTTATATAAAAGCGTCGTCAAAACTGAATAAGGGTGACACTTTCCACCACGTTCAGGTTTGTCGATATCTGGCAAAACCTTGAAAATTTGCGGCTCTAAATCTGAAAATTTTTTCATCTTGATTTCATTATTTTCATCATCAAAGATTTGCAAAGTTCCATTATCACAAACAACCCTAAACCCTGCACTTTCCAAAATTCCAGCATATGTTTGATGCGTCATTTCATTTGGCTCTTTTAGTGTAAAATTTTTCATAAGTTCAAAAATAATGTCGTATTGTGGCTGAAAGTCATAAATCAAGCGAAGTTCATCAACCTTTTCTTGATTGCCTTCTTCAATATATTCAGCACATTTTTTATATGCTTCTTTAACTTCTTTTTCTGCACGGTTTTCGCTGTCAATATAAAACTCTTTTGCCCAGTTATAAAGCATCGCTTTTTCAAACCTAACAAATGGAAACCTAACAAAATTTATCCTTTTCATATTCTCCCCTTAGCCCACTTATTATATATCACTGAAAGCCGACAATTCAAGACCCTTGCAAAATTTTACACAAAAAAAAGAAGTGCATTTGCACTTCTTGATTTTCAAAAATAAATTATCTAGCTTCTTTAATTCTTGAATTTTTAGCAGTTTTGCCTTTAAGATAATAAAGTTTAGCTCTTCTAACAACACCGTGACGAACAACTTCAATGTGGTCAATTTTTGGTGAGTGAACTGGGAAAGTTCTTTCAACGCCAATACCAAATGAAATACGACGAACGGTAAATGTTTCTCTAATGCCACCATTTTTACGAGCTATAACCACACCTTCAAATGCCTGTAATCTTTCACGGCTACCTTCGATAACCTTAACGAAAACTTTAACTGTGTCACCAACAGCAAATTCAGGAATATCAGTGCGCATACCTTCTTTTTCGATAGAATCAATAATATTCATAGGTTCTCCTCCTTCAATAGTATGTAAGAGTGTTCGTGCTAGCTCTATGGTGCAGAGGACCACTCATAATTCACGTGACAAGTATACCACGTTATTTTTATAAAATCAAGTAGTTTTTTACATTTTTTGAGTTTATTTTTGATTAACATTTTGGGCAGAAAGAATTCTCAATATACGTAATTTTTCCAAAATCAACACTTGCAACATCAAATCGAACTTGCATGTTTTTAAACCTTTCCATCTGCTTCAAATATTTTGCCCCACGAGTCAAATGGCTTCGCTTTTTAAGGTCAATACACTCACAACCCCTACCAAACCTGTCATCAGCTCTCGACTTCACTTCTGTTATCACAAGCACATCTTTCAATGTTGATTTTATGTTTTTTAAGTTATTTTTTAATAACTTTTTAACCTTTGGCGATTTTTCATCTTTAAGCTTTTTCTTTGTTTCGTTTTTAAGGTTTTTAAACTGCTGCTTTGCAGAATGAATCGCAACAATATCAAGCTCAAATCCACGCTCAGCAAAATTGGTATAAATAATTTTATACCCATGTTTTTTCATATATTCTTGAGCAAGTTGCTCTCCCATTTTCCAAGTTTCGTCGTTATACATTTCTTACTTCTCATCTAAAAATTTTAAAAATGACAACCTGTGATATTCACAAGGTCCAATCTCTTTAAGCGCTTCAATATGCACTTTTGTTCCATACCCTTTGTGTTTTTCAAACCCATATTCAGGGTACTCTTTAGCAATTTCACACATATATTTGTCACGTGTCACTTTTGCAAGTATACTCGCTGCACCAATGCTATAGCTAAGCATATCTCCCTTAACGATTCCACGAATCGGAATATCTGTGTCGAGTTTTGAAATTGCGTCAACCAAAACATCATCAGGCTTTAATGTTAAGTTTTTAACTGCGTTTTTCATACAAAGTTTAGTTGCTTCCAAAATGTTGATTTCGTCAATTTTTTGCTCATCAACCATTTCAATAGCGTATGCAATCGCCTTTTCTTTGATAACTTCATAAAGTTCATTTCGCTTCTTTTCAGAAATCTTTTTGCTGTCATCAATGCCTTCAATGATATCATCAAGTGGCATAATAACACAAGCCACACAAACCGGACCAGCAAGTGGACCACGCCCAACTTCGTCCATTCCGGCAATCAAAAAATTGCCCTTTTCTTGTTCTTGTTTTTCAAATAAAAGTTTATCAATAAATTCTTTTTCTTTTTTTTGTCTTGCCATTATTTTTCCTTATTCAAGTGTAGCTTTTCCAAATTTTCCATTTCTAAATTCAGTTATGAATGTCTTTCCAGCTCTTTCATAATCAATTTCTTTTCCACGCATAATGAATCCACGTTTCAAACAAATTCGGTCATAAAGCTCAATAAATTCTTCAAATTCATAATCAACATCAAACTTTTCTTTAAGTTTTTCAGGATACTTCTCATATAAAATTTGCATGAGTTCAAATCCAAGGTCAACCATATCAAATTCTTTATCAGAAAGCGAGCCAACATATGCGAGATTTCGTGACAAACCATCATCAAACTTAGGCCACAAAACACCCGGTGTGTCAAGAAGCATAAACATCTCATCAATCTTAATCCATTGATTCACACGTGTCACACCAGCAATATTTCCGGTATGCGCTTTTTTTGTTCCTGCAAGCATATTGATAAGTGTGCTCTTTCCTGTGTTTGGAACACCAAGCACCAAAACCTTATAAGTTGCAGTCATTTCTTTTGCTTTGTGTCTTTCAATCTTTTCTTTTAAAACAGTCTTAAGTGCACTCTTAACTGCATTTTTAAAGTTTGCATTGTTGCTTGAAACCAAAATTGTTGTTTTGCCTGAATCAATAAATTCTTTTTGAATCTCGGCGATTCTCCTGTCATCAGCAAGGTCCATTTTATTAAACACATAAATATCGGCTTGTTATGCACAATCTTGTTCACATTTGGGTTCATGCAAGAATAAGGTGCTCTTGCATCAAGCACATACAAAATAACATCTGCAAGTTTGATTTTATTGTCTTCAATATCTTCAAGCGCAGACTTCATGTGTCCCGGAAACCATTTTAAATTTTTTCTTGTGTCGCCTTTGTTTATAATATCAACCATTTTAAAATTCCTTTTTCAAATTTGCTAAAACCTTTTTTGCTCGCTTTACAAATGCAGGTTTGTTGTCTATCAAATCTTGAAGTTCTTTCAAGAAGTTTTCATATATTTCATCTTTAACATAAAACTTTTTAACAGCATATCCATTCTTGCCAAACTTTTTAATTGCAAATGTGTAAGAATGTTCAATAAGTTCATCATCTGTTGAGTTTGGTTCTTTATTTTTTTGAAAGCCCATTGAAGAGCGCATATAATCATCAATATCAATTTTTCTGTCAGCTGATGATAAAATCTTGCCATAGATATTTCTTGGAACATATTCAAGTGAAGACCTGTGGTCAACAACAGCATCTCTCATAACTTCCATTTGTGCTTCGCTGAAAAACTTTCTTAAATTGTCATCTGCAAAAAGTCTTTCAGACGACAAAATTTCGTGAGTTTCTCTGTCAATATGGCACGCAATATCATGATAGCAAACAATAGTGTAAAGCATATCTTCATCAACTTCATAGTTTGCTGAAATTTCAAAAGCACGATTTAAAACATTGTTTATGTGTACTAAATTATGCCCTTTGTCATTAAGTTCATATTCTGGAAGAATTTCCTTTTCAATATAATTTTTCAACTCAACATTAATATTCATAGCTAATTAACCTTTTAAATTTTTTGCAATTTTGCTTAAATTTTTTGATAAACTTATAACATTTTTATCAATTTCAACCAAATTATCATCAACAGCAACATAATTTTTAATGGAAATAAAATCTAAATCCATCATCTTCTCGAGCTCGCTAGCTATATAATGAAGCTGAACACAATGTGGTGATTTATCAACAGATGCAAAAATAATGTTTTTAATCTTACCTGTTCGAATCATTCCACCAATTTTAGTTATAGCCATGTTAATATGTGTTTCTTCTAAACAAACCTGATAAATATTTTGAGATATCTTTTCAAGTTTTTCAAACGCTTTTGGCTGCATTCTCTCTAAACAACTTCCAACAATAATTATCGTTTCATCAACATCATAAATATTCGTTTTTAATAGTTCTCTCATAATCTTTGCCTTTGTTATAAAAATATAATTATTTTATTTTTTATCAATCAAATCTGGACGTCTTTCACGTGTGAGTTTTTCAGATTGTTCTCTTCTCCACTTATCAACTTTTGCATGGTCTCCAGAAATCAAAACTTCTGGAACAGAAAGCCCCATAAACTCACGTGGCTTTGTGTACTGGGGATACTCAAGAAGATTATCTTTGAATGTTTCAATTTCAGCAGATTCATCGCCGCCTAAAACACCATCAATAAGTCTTGAAACTGAATCAATCAAAACCATTGCAGGAAGTTCGCCACCGGTCAAGACATAATCACCAATAGAAATTTCTTCATCAATCAAAAGGTCAATAACCCTTTGGTCAACCCCTTCATAATGCCCACAAAGCAAAATCAAATGGTTATGTTTTGATAATCTTTTTGACTCTGTTTGATTAAATGTTTTTCCCTTTGGGCTCAAATAAATTTTGAGTGCATCTTTATATCCGTCAATGCTTGTCATTGCATCATAAATTGGCTGTGCCATCATAAGCATTCCCGGACCACCACCAAATGTGTAATCATCACACTTTTTGTGCTTATCTTTCGAAAAATCACGTATATTTATCACATTAATTTCAAGTTTTTGCGTTTTTGTTGCCCTTGAAATAATGCTTTCTTTCAGTGGTTCAAACATGTTTGGAAACAGTGTTAAAACATCAATTTTCATAGTCTGACACTTCCTTTAATCGTTTTAAATTAATAACCATTTTCTTTTGTTTATAATCAAAATTAACAATCAAATCTTTCACATTTGGAAACATTAATTCTCTGCCATTTTTCATCAAACAAGTGATAACTTCAGCAGTGCCATAATCTTGAACATCAGTGATTTCGCCAAGTTCGCTTTCGTCTTCAAAAACAACTTTTGAACCCTTAAGGTCTTCAAACAAAATCTTGTCACCCAAAACACTTCTGTCAATATAAAGCAATTTGCCGATATAAGTTTTTGCCTGTTCAAGCTCAACACCTTCAAGTTTCACAACAACGCCGTCAGTGTTTTTGAATATTCTTGTCACTTTAAAAACTTCATCTTTATCATTCACAATCTCTTTGATTTTGTTTGCATCAAAGTCTTTATCATATTCTGTTTGAACTTTCATTTGACCTAAATAGCCATGAAGCTTAACAACTTTTCCAAGACATACTTTTTCCATTTTGTTCTCCAAAATTTTATTTTTCTAATTAGCTAAACTTTCATTTTCTTTTAGCTTTGTTTTTTCATCTTTGATATATTTAACACTTCCAACAATTTCTGAAATTAAAAGAACACATTCTAAAACAATTCCAAAAATTGAGAAAATAAACGAGTTGTAAACAATCCATAAAATGCTTACGAATATGCCCATAATTTTATAAACTTTAACATTTTTCTGCCAAACAGAAACGGTGTAAAGCATGGTCGCAAACACAGAGAATAAACTTAAAAATCCGTCATAAGTAAACACTGCTGAAACGATTGAAACAATCACCAAAACCCCAAGAATTATCCAGTCAACCCAAGTGATTTTTTCAGACTTGTTTTTCTTGTTTTGAATCAAGAATATTGCATTTCTTAAAAGCGCAACACCACACATCACAAGCCCAGACCACGCACCTAAAAAGAAATATGAAATTGCATTAGCAACGAGTGAAGACACACTATAAATCAAAATGAATCTTCTATTTTTCACAAAATATGTCACACCCAAAAGAGCATAACTTAAAACAACAAAAATCTGTGAAAAGATATATTCCATAAAACCCCCTTTTCTTTAGTCTGCCATAATCTCTTTTTCAATTTTCTTAAACTTCTCGTTTCTAAAATAAAACACTGTTGAAACGAGCATTGTGATAAGCATGATGCACTCCAAAATAATCGCAAAAACTGAAGCAATATAGATGAAGTAAACAAGCGACATAGCACTTGAAATAATTCCCAAAATTCTATAAACTTTAATATTTTTCTGCCAAACAGAAATGGTATAAAGAATTGAACCTGCGATTGAAAACAAGCTAAAGAATGAATCATAAGTCATAACAGCAGTCACAGCTGAAATAATTAAGAGTGTGATTAAAATAATCCAGTCGTCAATGATATATTTATCAAGCACCTTTATTCTTTGTTGAATCAAAAATAACACATTTCTAATAACAGCAATAATCACAACACCGAGCCCTGCCCAAGCAGAAAGAAGCGAATAGTGCACTCCGTTGCAAAATAATGCAAACAAACTCAAAACCAAAATTTTTGTTCTATGTGATGTGAAATATGTTGCCGCCAAAAGAATATATGTCAAAACAACAAACACTTGTGAAATTATATAAGTCATTACACTCTCCTACATTTTAATTGTATCACAAAAATAGCATTCAAACAATTAATTCAAATAAAAAAACTTCCCGATTTCTCAGGAAGCCTTTTGTTTTAAAACTATTCTTCAATAAGTTTGATGTGAACATCACGAAGCAACTTTTCATCAACAGTGTTTGGAGCGTTGCAAAGTGGGTCTTGTGCATTCTTATTCATTGGGAATGCGTAAACATCTCTAATGAACTCATTGTGAGTCAAAAGCATCATAAGTCTGTCAAAACCAGGAGCTGAACCAGCGTGTGGTGGCGCACCATAAGAGAATGCGTTGTAAAGCGCTGGGAACTTGTTTTCAACAACTTCTTTGCCGTATCCTGCAAGTTTGAAGAGCTCAACCATCATGTCTTGGTCGTGGTTGCGAACAGCACCAGACAAGCTTTCATAACCATTAATAACAAGGTCATATTGATAAGCAAGTGTGCCAAATGGGTCTTTCTTAATTTCTTCAAGTGAGCTTTGTGGAAGTGAGAATGGGTTGTGTGAGAATGCAATGTTGCCTTCTTCATCTTTCTCAAAGAATGGAAAGTCTACAATCCAGCAGAATTTATAATCATTTTCATCAATAAGTTCAAGTTCTTTGCCAAGCTCATTTCTAAGCACGTTTGTAAACTTGATTGCCCTTTCTTCTTCATCAGCAACAAAGAAAACTGTGTCGCCTGTTTCAAAACCTACAAGCTTTTTAAGTTCAGCTTTTTCTTCTTCGGTCACAAATTTAGACACACCAGCAGAAAGCTCATCATTTTCGCCTACAACGAAGTATGCAAGACCTTTTGCTTCTCTTGATTTCAAGAAATCTGTGAGTTTGTCATACCATTTTCTTGGTTTTGCCCCACCTGTTGCAGCTTTGATAGCCTTGATTGTTTTGTTTTGGAAAACACTAAACGAAGTGCTCTCAAACACAGCTGAAACATCAACAACTTTAAGTGGGTTTCTAAGGTCAGGTTTGTCTGTGCAATAATCACGAATTGCATCAGCATATTTAATTTTCTTGAATTCGCTAATTTCAAAGTTTGCAAACTTTTTGAAGATTGCAGAATAAAGCCCTTCAATCACTTCAAAAACATCTTCTTGTGTTGCAAACGCCATTTCCATATCAATTTGATAGAACTCTGTTGGGCTTCTGTCAGCTCTTGCATCTTCATCTCTAAAACATGGAGCAATTTGGAAATATCTATCGATTCCAGACACCATCAAAAGTTGTTTGAATTGTTGTGGTGCTTGTGGAAGCGCATAGAATTTTCCCGGATTGAGTCTTGATGGAACCAAAAAGTCTCTTGCACCTTCTGGGCTTGAAGCTGTAAGGATTGGAGTTTGAACTTCAACAAAGTTTTGCTCGTTCATATAGTTTCTAACAAACAAAAGCAAATCGCTTCTAAGTTTAAGCATTTTTTGGTTATATTCAGCACGAAGGTCAAGATATCTATATTTAAGTCTGATATCTTCGGCAACCTTTTCACTGTTTTTGATTTCAAAAGGAAGTTCTTTTGAACACTTGCCAAGCATCACGATTGATTCAGCAACAACTTCAATGTCACCTGTTGGCATATTTTTGTTTTTGCTTTCACGTTCAACAACCTTTCCTTCAACTGAAATAACATCTTCTTTTGAAAGTGGGATAAACTCTTTGTTTAAAACAATTTGAGTTTTGCCATAGGTATCACGAAGCACAACGAATGTGAGTTCGCCAAAATTTCTGATTGTGTCAACCCAACCAGCAAGTTTAACGGTTTTGCCAGCATCTTCGATTCTTAAACTTCCGTTATCAACATTTCTATATTTATTAATTGCAATTTTTTCCATAAGTTAAGTCCTTTTAAAAATTTACACATCAAATATATCACAACCACCAAATTTTATCAATGTTTTGAGATAAAAAAAATAAGGCAAATGCCTTATTTTAAATTAAACATCAAAATTAAATATTTCATTTGGTGTAATATCTAAAATTTCACAAATTTTAACAATCTGCTCATAGTTTAGTTCAAACACACCATTTTCAAATCTGCTATATTGTTGTTGTGTCATGCGAAAAATTTGAGCAACTTGACTTTGTGTCAGCCCTTTCAATTTTCTTGCATCTTTAATATTGTTTCCAACAATTTTTGCAATATCCATATTTAATTATATACCACAATGTGATGTAAAATACTTGCATTACATCACTTTATGATGTATTATTATTTTATAAAACTAAGGAGGATTTTTATGTACTGTAGAAAATGTGGTGAACAAATTCTTGATGAAGCTGTAATATGTCCAAAGTGTGGTTGCGAAACTGGTATTAAAAATGAAAAATTACCTGTTTTAGATGCAGATGAATCAAAAACTGGCATTGGAGTTCTTTGTGAATTTTTCCTAGGATTAATCGGACTCATTATTGGTCTTTGTCTTTACAAAGAAGGAACTGTTGCAAGACAAACATTTATGAAAGGTTGGGGTATAACATTTGGCATTAGCATTGCCTTTCTTGTTTTCTTTTATATTTTAATTTAAAATGGCTTTTTCTGCAATTTAAAGTTGACAAAAAAAACACCCTGTCGGGTGTTCTTTTTATTTTTCAAACTTAACGAAAACTCGTTTGTTTTGTTTTTTAGCAGAAGTTTTAACAACAGTTCTAATTGCTGTTGCAACCTTTCCACTTCTTCCGATAATTCTTCCGAAATCTTCATCTGCAATATGAACAAGATAAACAGTTTCTCTCTCTTTGTCTTGCTCTGTAACCACAACTTCGTCTGGGTTTGCAACGAGATTTTTTACAATAAATTCAACTAACTCTTTCATAAGCGTCACCTGAATTATTTAGATTTCTTATCAGCTTCAATTGCACCAGCCTTAACTAAAAGAGCTTTTACAGTAGCTGTTGGTTGTGCACCATTCTTAATCCATTTTTGAGCTTTTTCAGCATCAATTTTAACTTCTTCTGGATTTGTTAAAGGATTATAAGTTCCAACTAAATCAATATACTTTGCATCTCTTGCAACTCTTGAATCAGCTACAACAATACGATAAAAAGGACTCTTTTTATCACCCATTCTTGTAAGTCTCATTTTAACTGCCATTTTTTATTCCTCCGATTGTTTATTTTTTGTTTTGATTTATCATACACAGTGACTTTCACTGAAATATGCCATTAAAAATTAAATTTTCTTCCAAGCAATTTTTGAAGTTTTCCATTATTCATATTCTTCATCATTTGTTTGGTTTGTTCGAATTGCTTGATGAGTGAATTCACATCTTGAATTGTGGTTGCACTTCCTGCAGCAATTCTCTTTCTGTTGCTCGCCTTGATTAAATCAGGGTTAAGCCTTTCTTTTTTTGTCATTGACTGAATGATTGCTTTATATTTTTTAAGCTTTGCTTCATCAACATCACCAATTTTGAACTTGCTTCCAGCGCCAGGAATCATGCTGACAAGGTCTGCAAGATTTCCCATTTTTGAAATCTGTTCAAATTGAATCAAGAAATCTTCAAATGAAAAGGTGTTCTTTCTGATATTTTCTTCAACCTTTCTCATTTCAGCTTCATCAACACTTGCCTGCGCCTTGTCGATGAGTGTGAGCACGTCGCCCATGCCCAAGATTCTCGAAGCCATACGGTCTGGGTGGAATGGTTCAATGTCACCAATCTTTTCACCAACACCGCAGAACTTGATTGGTTTGCCAGTCACAGCTTTAACTGAAAGTGCAACACCACCACGAGTGTCACCGTCAAGTTTTGTAACCAAAACACCAGTGATTTCAAGCCTGTCATTGAACTCTTTTGCAACATTCACAGATTCTTGACCTGTCATTGCGTCAATTGTGAGCAAGATTTCTGTTGGCTTAACTGCTTTTTTGATATTTTCAAGCTCTTTCATAAGCTCGTCATTAATTTGAAGACGACCAGCCGTATCAATAATAACAGTGTCATTACCCATACGCTTTGCCTGTTCGATTGCAGCTTCTGCAATTTTCACAGGGTTTCCAGTGCCTTTTTCAAAAAAGTCAACGCCAGCATTCGCTGCCCCAATTTTAAGCTGATTAATTGCCGCAGGTCTATAAACGTCACAAGCAACAAGCATTGGTTTTTTGCCTTGTTTTTTAAGCATGTGTCCAAGCTTTCCACTCATGGTGGTTTTACCTGCACCTTGAAGACCACACATCATAATAACTGTTGGTGGTGCATCAGCAACTTCAAGTTTAGCATTTGTTTCACCCATAAGGCTAACAAGTTCATCACGAACAATCTTGATGACTTGCTGACCCGGTGTTAAGCTGTTTAAAATTTCTTCGCCAACAGCTTTTTCAGAAACTTTATTAATAAAATCTTTCGCAACCAAAAAGTTGACATCAGCTTCTAAAAGCGCAATTCGAACTTCACGCATAGCCTGTTTAATTTCAAGCTCGGTAAGTTTGCCATGTTTGGTCAACTTTGAAAATATGTGATTAAGTCTATCACCTAACGCCTCAAATAAACTCACTAGTCTTCTCCTTTAAATTAGGTCTATAACGTCATCAATAATCTCTATTGATTTCTTTTGATTTTCATCAGTTTCTTTCAAAAATGTTTTAGCATCAGTAAGCTTCTTTTTTGCAAGAGCGAAGTTTTTTGCGATATGACACTTTTCTTCCATTTGACCGAGTTGTTTTTTCGCCTTAGCTATGGCATCATGCACAGCCTGCCTTGAATCGCCGAGAAGTTCAGCAAGCTCACTTTCGCCAAGGTCAAGATTCAAAAACTTGTCCATAACGTCTCTTTGCTTGTTTGAAAGCAAATTGCCGTAAATATCAAACAAAATAGTGTATTCATAAAATTCTTCAAACTGCATAACAAGTTTCCTTTGTAAAGCATTTTTACTTTACATAGTATAAATCATCTCACTTCAAATGTCAATGGTTTTACAAAAAGATTTTAAAAATAAAAAACATAGGAAAATCCCTATGCTTTTTGATTGTCTTTTGATTTTCTTGTTTCGATAAGCTTTAACACGCCGTGATAGATAAACACGAGTGCAAGTGAAAGCAAAAGTCCTGCGATGACATCAGTCAGCCAGTGCATTCCTGAAAGGAGTCTGCCAATGACTGTGACTGCAACAATGATTATGCTTAGCGCGTCAAGTGTGATGACAAGTTTTTTCTTTTCAGCAAAAAGTTTTCTAAACTGAATCATTGCTGAACCCATGATAAACACTGTAAGCATTGTGTGTGATGACGGAAATGATGCTTCAAGCTCGCCTTCAACCAAAATTGGTCTTTTGTTGATGACAACAATTTCAAACAAAAAATAAAAAAGTGCCAAAACAACATAAAATATGCCAAGCAAAAATATGTTGTTGTCAACAAGTTTCAAACTCTTTCTTTTGATGATTTGAACCAAACCAAACACTGCAAAACCAGCAGCAACAAAAAGTGCAACAATTCCAAGTGCTTCGGTGATGTGATACCACGCATCACTCTTTCCAAACGCATCAAAAACCGCGTCATTAAGCGAAGAAAAACCAACTTTTGAACCAAGTGGACCAACAGCTGAAACGTCAACCAATTTAACCAAAATTGTAAAAAGTGCAAACGCCACAAAAAGCGAAATGCCAACAATTAAACTCTTGTTTAACTTTTTCATATGTATCCCCTAATCATTATTCAAAAATAGCATCAACAAATTCATCTGCATCAAAATCTAAAAGGTCGTCAGCTGTTTCGCCAACGCCGATATATCTCATTGCAATATCATAAGTTTTTGCAAGTTCAATCACAAACCCTGCCTTGCTTGTGCCATCAAGTTTTGTAACGCAAAGGTCAGAAAGCCCAACTGCTTCATCAAACAATCGAACTTGTTCTTTTGAGTTTTGACCAGTTGTTCCGTCAATAACAATCATTTTGTGATATTCAGCTTCTGGCCATTCTTTTGAAACAACCTTGCCAATCTTTTTAAGCTCTTCCATCAAATTAACTTTGTTATGAAGACGACCAGCAGTGTCAATCAAAAGCACATCTGCATCTTTTGCCTTTGCTGATGAAATTGCATCAAACACAACAGCTGATGCATCAGCACCTTGCTCACCAGAAACATATTTTGCTTTTGCTCTTTCAGCCCAAACTTTAAGTTGGTCACCAGCAGCAGCTCTGAATGTGTCTGCACCAGCAATCACAACCTTCTTTTTCATTGAAGCAAACTTTTGAGCAATCTTTCCAATGGTTGTGGTTTTGCCAACACCATTGACACCAACAATCATTATTGCAAGTGGATATGAATATTCTTCCACTTCCGTTTCTTTCAAAATGTTTTTCAAAATGTCTTTCAAAACTTCTTTTGAATCTTCTGTCTTTTTGATTTTTCTTGCCTTGATTTCGTCACGAAGTTCCTCCAAAATTTCTTCTGCTGTCACTGCGCCAATGTCAGCAGAAATTAAAATGTATTCAAGTTCTTCAAAGAAATCTTCATCAATTTCGTTTCCAGTAAAAATATATTTAAACTTTTCTGAAAATGATTTTTTTGTATTTTTTAAGCCACTAACAAGTCTTGAAAAAAATCCCATACTTACTCCAATTTTTGCAAAAATTTTGATATTTTACACAAAATTGGTTAATTTTTAATCAAAAACTAACCAATTTTGCGATTTTTATTATTCAGCATTATCAAGTTTGATAGCTTCTGAAAGTTTAACAGAAACAACTTTTGAAACACCTTTTTCTTCCATAGTAACACCATAAAGAGCATCGGCAAGTTCCATTGTTGGTTTTCTGTGAGTGATGACAATGAACTGTGTGTCACCACTATAGCGATGAAGATATTTTGCATATCTTTCAACGTTTGCATCGTCGAGCGCCGCTTCAATTTCGTCTAAAACACAGAATGGCATTGGGCGAAGTTTTAAGATTGAGAAAAGAATCGCAACAGCTGTGAGAGCCTTTTCACCACCTGACAAAAGTGTGATGTTTTGAAGTTTTTTGCCTGGTGGCTCTGCAATGATTTCAATGCCACACTCAAGCACATTGTTTTCGTTTTCTAAGCAGATGTCTGCCTTACCACCACCAAAAAGTTCCCTGAAAATAACTTGGAAGTTTGCTCTGATTTGATTGAATCTTTCTTTGAACTTTTCTTCCATTCTTGTTGTTAAATCTTTGATGATTGTCTCAAGGTCTGCCTTTGCTTTTTCAAGGTCGTCACGTTGTTTTGACATATCATCATAACGCTCAGAAATCATTTTGATATCTTCAATAGCAGAAAGGTTTACATTTCCGAGTCTGCTGATTTTGCGTTTAATTTCGCCAGCTTCTTCACTTCCAGCCTTCATATCAAAGTCTGGTGTGATTTGAGCTTTTGCATCGGCATATGTCATTTGATATTGTTCCCAAACCCTATTTTGCAAGTTTTCAAGTTCAGTATCAATTTTAACGATATGATTTTCTTCTTTTGCTTTTTTGTCACTTGCACGTTGAATTTCACCGGTTAAAAGCATCTTGTTTGCATCGGCTTCATTCATTTTTGCTTGACATTTTTTCTTGTCTTCCACAACAACTGCAATCTTTTCACGAACAAGTTCAACCTTTTTCGCACTCGCTGAAAATGCACTTGTTGCCATAATGTCTTGAACATTTTGTTCATACTCAGAAATCATTTGATTGTTCTTTTGAACTTCAAGCATGGTTTCTTTTGTTTGATATTCATTTTGAGCAGTTGAAATCACAAGTCTTTCAAGCTCAGATTCAACAGTTTTCAAGTTATTCTTTTCTGTTTCAAGCTTAATTCGAAGTTCTCCAAGTTTTTGGAAAAGCTCATCTCTTTCGGCTCTGAGTTTTGAGAATGTGTCACTTGCTTGTTTTTTGTTTTCACTTGCTCTTGATTTTTTCGAGTCAACATTTTGTTGTTCTTCTGTGATTTTTGCAAGTTCTCTTTCAACAAAATCAATCTTGTCTAAAATGGCAGTGAATGTGATTTCATGGTCTGAAAGTTCTTCTCCAATGTCATCTTTTTGTGATTCTAAGCTATCAATGATTGCTTCTTGTTTTTGCTTATTTGCTTCAATCAAGTGAATCTCATCAACAATGTTTGAAAGCTTGTCTGAAAGCTCTGTTCCTTTGTTTCTGAGTTCTTCTTGCTTTGAAGTGAACTCATCAATTTCATTTTTTAAATTTTCAAGCTTAACTTTTAGCTCGTCGATTTCACGGTCACGACTGAGAAGCCCTGTTCCGTTATCTTTTCTGCTTCCACCAGTCATTGAACCTTGTGGGCTGAAAACGTCACCTTCTAAGGTTACAACTTTGCTTGAATAGTTTGTTGCTCTTGAAAATTCGAGAGCGTTGTCTGTGGTGTCAACAATGACTGTTGAACCAAGCAAACTGTTAAACACTCTTGCATATTTTTGGTCAAATTCAATAAGTTCACTTGCAATGCCACAAACGCCACGCATATTAAGTTTTGAAGCGACAAGCGAAGAAACATTTCTTTCTTTAACTGATGTGATTGGAAGGAATGTTACTCTTCCGAACTTGTTGGTTTTTAAATATTGAATCAAATCTTTTGCGTCTTCTTCATTTTTTGTGACAATGTTTTGAACACTTGCGCCAAGTGCCATTTCCATTGCAACTTCATATTTTGAAGGAACTTTCATAAGCGAAGCAACAGCACCAATAACCTTTCCACCAATGCTGGTTCCGTCTTGAGCTTGTTCTAAAAGCCTTTTAACTGAAATTGCGAAACCTTCATTATATTCTTTCATTTCTGAAAGCACATTGAACTTACTAAGCCCTGAGTGATACTCAACCTTCTTTTCATCAATAAGCTCTGCAATTTCGCTGTATTCTTCATTAAGCTCATTGATTTGCCTTGCAATTTCTTGCTTTTCTTCTTGCTTAGACTCTTGTTTTTCTTCTTGCTTTTCAATTTCTTCTTCAGCTGCTGAAATTTTTGAGTCTAATTCTCTCTCAAAAGATTCAAGCTCATCTTTTTCGCTGTTGAGTTCGCTCTGACGTGTCCTGAGCGATTCAAGTTCTGTTTGATATTTCAAAACAAGTGACTTGATGTCACCAGACTGCTCTAAAGTTGAATAAAACTCTGAATCTAAACTTTCAGCATCGCTCTCTCCAATGCTAAGTTTTTCAATTGTTGACTGATAGTTTGATTCAGCAACTTTAAGCTCATGTTCGCTTAATTTGATTGTTTCTTCAAGCTCTGCTTTTTGAGCTTCAAATTTTTCAGTTTCTTCAGCATTCTTTTCTGCAATATATTTTCCATTTTCAATTTGAGAAAGCAATTTTTCATTTTGCTCTTTCATAATCGAAATCTTTTCGTTATAAAGTTTGATTTCACCATTTTGCTTTTCAAGTGCAACTGTCAAGTTCAAAAGTTCATCACGAAGATTGTTGATTGTGTCATCAAGTTCTGCAATTCTGTCTTGCATGAAGTCATATTCATTCATAGCCTGTTCGAGCTCAGTTTGTTTAAGCGCAAGTTCTTCATTGATTGCAGCAATAACGTCGTAAATCTTTTGCTTTTCAATGCTTGAATGGTCATATTGATAAACATAAATGTTGATTTCAAGTTCTTTAAGTCTGTTTGAAAGGTCTAAGAAAATTCTTGCATTTTCAGCTTGAGTTTTGAGTGGCCCAAGTTGCCTTTCAAGTTCTGAAATAATGTCATTGATACGGGTTAAGTTTTCATTAACACGACCAAGTTTGTTTTCAGATTGGTTTTTATCTTCTTTAAATTTCGAAATTCCAGCAGTTTCTTCAAAAACATTACGCCTGTCTTCTGGTTTTGCAGAAAGAATGCTGTCAATCTTACCTTGACCGATAACAGAATAACTTTCTTTTCCAAGACCAATTTCACGAAGTGCATCAACAATATCTTTTCTTCTGCATGTGTTTTTGTTGATTAAATATTCACTTTCGCCGCTTTTGTAAAGCTTTCTGGTTAAAATGATTTCATCAACATCATAGCTTGAAAACATTCTGTTTTTGTTATTAAAAAATAACGAAACTTCACAGTATGACTGTGCTTTTCTTTTTTCAGTTCCGTTGAAAATAACGTCTTGCATTGACGAACCACGCATTGATTTTGCACTAGATTCACCCATAACAAAACGAATTGAGTCTGCAACGTTACTCTTTCCACAACCGTTTGGACCAACAATTGCAGTGATTCCCGACTCAAATTTAATTTCTACTTTATCAGCAAACGACTTAAAACCATAGATGTCTATTTTTTCGAAATTCATATGTGTATCCTATACTTTTTTTAAATTATTAATTGCCATGCTCGCAGCGTTTTCTTCTGCCGAACGTTTGTTTGAACCGGTGCCAGTGCCCATTTTCACGTCATTGATGAAAACCGATGTTTTATAAACCGGCATATGGTCTGCACCAGATTTGGTTGTGCTATAAACAATTTTTGCTTGTTTAAGCATTTCTTGAAGTTTTGTTTTAGGGTCATCAACATAGCCATTAACCCTGAGATTTTCGATTATATCTCCAACTGCAAGAGTGAAAAACTTTTTAACTTCGTCAATTCCACCATCAAGGTATATCGCACCACAAACAGCTTCAAACATATCACATTTGATTGCCTTTGACTGCGTTGTGTTTCTGCTTTCGCCAACACCCTTGATTAAATATTTGTCAAGACCAAGCTTGTCAATCGCTTCTGAAAGTGGCTTTTCACTAACGACAAGTGCCCTAACTTTTGAAAGGTCACCTTCTTTGCCTTTAAACTCTTTATAAAGCTTTTCAGTGATGATAAATTCAATCACTGCATCACCCAAAAACTCAAGCCTTTCATTTGATTCAACCCTGTGCTCGTTTGAATAGCTTGAATGAGTGAGCGCTGTTTGAAGAATCTTCCTAGTTTTGAATTTATAACCAATTATTTTCTCAACTTCTGATAAATTCACAAGTTCTTTCATATTATTCACCTGCTAAGTTTGAATTTTTGATACCTTCTCTCATCTTCTCAATATACTTTGATTTGTGAATATCAATAACTTGCAAAACGCAAGAATAAATTGTTTTTGCTTTGCTTGAACCGTGTGACTTAACCAAAATTTTATCGATACCCAAGAATGGTGAACCCCCAACTTCGGTATAGTTGAGTCTCTTTTTCAATTTTTTAAACACTTTTTTCATCAAAAGTGCACCAATTTTTGCACCAAGACCTGCTGACTTAACTTCAGATTTCAAAACTGATGTGAATGTGTTGAGTGTGCCTTCGGCAGCCTTCATTGCAACGTTTCCTGTGAATCCATCACAAACAAGAACGTCATAGTCACCAGAGAACATTTCACGAGCTTCCATATTTCCAACAAAGTTAATTTCTTTTTCATTTTTCAAAAGCTCAAATGTTTGATGAATTTGCTCATTTCCTTTGTGGTCTTCAACACCATTTGAAATCAAGCCAACACGTGGTTTTTTGATTCCAAGCATTGCCTTTGAATAAATTGAACCCATGATTGCAAATTGCCTTAAATATTCTGGTTTGCAGTCAACATTTGCACCACAGTCAATAAGAAGGGTTTTGCCATTGTTCACAGTTGGCAAAAATGGAGCGAGTGCTGGACGCTTAACCCCTTCCATTCTTCCAATAACAAACAAGCCACCTGCAAGAACTGCACCAGTGCTTCCTGCACTAATCATACCAATAACGTCTTCTCTATTTTTCAAGATATCAAGAGCAGCAACAAGTGAGCTGTCTTTCTTTCTTCTGATTGCCATTGTTGGAGACTCATCACAAGAAATCACATCTGGAGCGTGAACAACTTCAATTTTGTCACCAGTGTATCCAATTTCATCAAAAACTTTTTGAATTTTATCTTTGTCACCAGTAAGTATAATTTCAACTTCATCAATTAAATTTACGGCAGTGATAGCCCCTTTAACGATTTCTTCAGGCATATCAGCGCCAAATGCGTCAATAACAACTTTCATAAAAAAATTCTCCTAATAATATACAGTACCATTATATATGATTTGCTTGTCAATTTCAAATAAATTACGATATTTCCAATAAAAAAGGCATTTATAACCGAATTTTTGTGCACAAAAAAAATCTGCCATAAAGCAGATTTTTTAATTAACTATCTTTCAAGTTCTTGAAATAATTGTGGGTCGTTTGATGCGATGTATGAACTTCCAACTTTTTTAATATCAACTTCAGCAGAAATGCTAAGCAAATATTCATACCATTCTTCATATGTTCTAAATGTTCTTCCGTCGATTGAATCGTGTGGAGCAGCACAAAGAACCACATCAAAAGGTTTATCATATTTCAATCCTTGACGAATGATGTGTTCAGTTGCATCACAAGGTTCTAAACCAACCAAGATGTCCATTGGTCTAACATTTGTTCCTTTTCTTCCACGTTCAAGAGCCCAGTCGCAAACAAAATGACCTGTTGAAATTTGAGCAATTCCACGTTCATAAGCTTCTTCTTCTGAAAGTCTAATATTTGGGTCGATTGCATACATTCTTGCACCATTTTTAGCAAGAAGTGTTGAAAGTTTACACATTCTTCCAGCACCAACATCCATAACACGTCTAAATGCTAAATGACCATACTTTCCGTTTAAATAGCTTGCAAATTGTTCTTCTCTTGATTTTTCATCAGAAAGCTTTGCAGCAATCAAAAAGTCATAAACTTCATCATCAATCGTTTCAGACTTTCCAGAAATCCACTCCTGAAGACCTTGCATAAATTTCATTTTTTCTTGGTCTGTGAATCTTTCTGGATTAAGCTCTAAATAAGCAAATGCACTTTCATATAATTCATCAATTGTCATAATCACTCCCTCCTTGACAACATGGTTATTATAACATAAATCTTTAACAATGTCAATACGCACAAAAAAAGACACACCATTTGGTGCGTCTTAATTTTTTTTAATTATTTGTTTTCATCAGCTTTAACAGCGATTTTCTTTTCGCCGTCATAGTAACCACAAGCCTCACAAACAGCGTGAGCTCTTTTATATTCGTGACATTGTGGACATTCAACAAGTGTTGGAGCTGAAGCTTTCCAGTTAGCGATTCTGCTTCTACCTTTAGCTTTAGACACTTTTCTCTTTGGAACTGCCATTATTGAACCCTCCTATTCTCTTAAACCCGACTCATGCAGGTTTTAAATTCTACCTTTTAAAGCGCACTATTTTGCACTTTATTTCAAAAGCATACTAATAATACACCATGTTTGCAAGTTTGTCAATTATATTTTTATAAATTAAATTCAACAAATTAATTATTTTGTGAGTCTTTCAGTATCTTTTGCAATCATTTGTTCTTCATCTGTTGGGATAACGTAAATCTTAACTTTTGAATCATCAGCTGAAATAACGTTCATTTCACCACGTTTGAAGTTTGTGATGTTTTTATCTTTATCAACAACAATTCCAAGACCTTCAAGTCCTTCAAGAACTGATTGACGATATTCACAACCACCTTCACCAACACCTGCAGTGAATGCAATTGCATCAACTGTTCCAAGTGCAGCATAGAAAGCACCGATATATTTTTTAACTCTGTATGCGTGCATGTTAAGAGCAAGTCTGCAATCATCTGCTCTTTCGCTTTGTTCATCAGAGAAAGCAATTTCTTCCAAATCTCTCATGTCATCAGAAATGCAAGAAACACCACCAAGACCTGACTTTTTGTTAAGATAATTGATTGCATCTTTAATTGTCATGCCTGTTTCGTTCATGATTCTTTCTAAGATTGAAGGGTCAACGTCACCAGACCTAGAACCCATCATAACACCTTCAAGTGGTGTGTAACCCATTGTGGTATCAATACATTTGCCATTAGATACAGCTGAAAGACTTGCACCATTACCAATGTGGCAGATGATGAAGTTGCCTTTCTTTCCACAAAGTTTTTCAAGTTCGCCAGCGATATATTTGTGGCTTGTTCCGTGGAAACCATATTTTCTGATTTGCCATTTTGTGTATGCTTCTTTTGGAATAGCATATCTGTAAGCATAGTCAGGCATGGTTGAATGGAATGTTGTGTCAAAAACAGCAACTTGTGGAACACCTGGAATCATTTCTTCACAAGCTCTGATACCTGCGATGTTTGCTGGTTGATGAAGTGGTCCAAGTGGAATGAGCTTTTCAAGTTCAACCATAACTTCGTCTGTGATTAAAACTGAATCGTTATAAACTTCGCCAGCATGAAGAACTCTGTGTCCAACAGCTTCAATATCTTCAAGAGAAGAAATGCCTGGAACTTTGTCTGAAACTAAGCAATCAATAACAACTTTGAGTGCTTCGCTGTGATTTTTCATTTCAACTTCTTCAACAAACTTTCCACCGTTTGTTTTGTTTGTATGACGTCCGTCAATACCAATTCTTTCACAAAGACCTTTTGTGATAACTTGATTTTCTGCAGTATCAATAACTTGATATTTAAGTGATGAGCTTCCTGCATTGATAACTAAAATTTTCATAATTTTCTTTTTCCTTTTATCCTTTTATTTAATTTTTATTTATTGAGCTTGAAGTGCTGTGATTGCCATGCAAAGCACGATTTCATCAGCTGATGTTCCACGAGAAAGGTCGTTAACTGGTTTGTTTAAACCTTGAAGAATTGGGCCAACAGCTTGAACACCTGCAAGTCTTTGAACAAGTTTATATCCAATGTTTCCAGCGTTAAGGTCTGGGAAGATAAGTGTGTTTGCGTGTCCTGCAACTTCTGAACCTGGTGCTTTAAGTTTTGCAACAGATGGAACGATTGCAGCATCTGCTTGAAGTTCACCATCAACTTTAAGTTCAGGTGCTTTTGTTTTTAAGATTTCAACTGCTCTTTTAACTTTGCAAACATTTTCATCTGTCATTTCATCGCCAGACTTTGTTGAATATGTAAGCATTGCAACCTTTGGGTTCATTCCGCAAATCGTTTTTGCTGTTTCAGATGAAAGCACTGCGATTTCAGCAAGGTCTTCATCTGTTGGATTTGGGTTAACACCACAGTCAGCAAAAATCATAAATCCATTTTCACCATAGTTTTCATTTGGAGATTCCATAATGAACACTGATGAAACTTTGCTAACACCTGGTTTCATTTTAACAATTTGGAAAGCTGGACGAAGCACGTCTGCTGTGTGAGTGATAGCACCAGAAACAACGCCATCAGCATCTTCAGACTTAAGCATAAGCATTGCATAAACAAGTTTATCTTTTTTAACTTGTTCATTTGCCTTTTCTTCAGTCATACCTTTTGCTTTTCTGAGTTCAAACAAAAGATTTGCATATTCTTTTTGTTTGTCATTTTCTTCAGTTGTGTCAACAAACACAATGTTTTTAAGAGCTTCTTTTGAGAATTTTGAAGCAAGTTCTGCTTCTCTTCCAAGAAGAACCACTTTGCAAAGGTCCATAGCGGCAGCTTTTTCAGCAGCTGTCAAAACTCTTTCATCTTCAGTTTCAGTCAAAACAATTCTTTTTTCTGTATGTTTTGCTTTTTCAATTAACTTATCAAAAACATTAGACATAAAATTTCTACTCCATTTTAAAAAATTTATTGATTAACAAGCGATTTTGCTTATAATAGAGATTATATTATAACAAGACAAAATTTTCAAGTAAATGGAGATATATTTATGAATTTTTGTGGTGTGATTTGTGAATTTAACCCATTCCATAATGGGCATAACTACATAATAAACGAAGCAAAAAAAGCAACTGGAGCTGAAATTGTTTGTTTGATGAGTGGCAACTTTGTTCAACGTGGAACTCCTGCAATAACAAGCAAGTTTGAAAGAGCAAAACATGCCATTTCTGCTGGAGCAAACACGGTTTTAGAACTCCCTACGGTTTTTGCCTGTTCAAATGCTGAAAACTTTGCAACCGGAGCAATCAAAATTTTCAAAGCTCTTGGCATCAAACAAATCGCTTTTGGAATTGAAAAAGCCAGCCTTGAAATCTTAAAACAAATTGCGAAACTAAAACAAGAAAACTCCGAGCGTTTTCAAACAGCTTTCAAAAATGAAATTCAAAATGGAATCAACTTCAACACTGCCCTAAAACGCTCTATTGCTAGCACTCTTAAAGATGACTCTGTTATTGAAATTTTAAACAAACCAAACAACATTTTGGCAATCGAATATTTAACTGCAATTTTAAAGCTTGACGCAAACATCACTCCTATCGCCATTGAAAGATGCGATGACGGATTTGAAAGCAAAACTCCAAACAAAGAATTTCTTTCTGCAAGCGCTATTCGTGAACTTATAAACAATGGTTCAGATTATGAAAAATATATCCCTAACTTTGCAAACCTTGAAGAGATTTTCAACAATTCTCATTTATCAACCTTTGAAACTCTTGCACTTTTAAAAATCAGACAAACACCTGCAAAAGACCTTGAAAAGTGTTATGACTACACCGAAGGCATTGAATATCGCATCAAAGAAATGGCTGACAAACTTTCATCACTTGAAGACGTGAAACAGGCTGTTGCAACCCCAAGATATCGACTTCCACGAGTGAACAAACTTCTTTTATACCCACTCTTAAACATCACAAAACAAGTTGTCAAAACTGCTCTTGAATCAAAACCAGCAGTGAAAGTGCTTGCAATAAACAAAAACAATGTCGAACTTTTAAAATCATATAACAAACGCAAAATTTCACTTGTCACAACAAACAAAGAGTATGTATCACTTTCAAATACTCAAAAACAGGTCATTCAAATCGACATTGATGCAACAAACATTTACAGCACAATTTCTGGTCACAAAAACAATGAAGACAAAAAAATAGGAACTATGTTTTTATAGTTCCTTTTTTCTTTTTAATTAAATTTAAAGCTATTTGCTTTCTGCTTCTTTTTTTGATTTGTTATATTTTTTCAATTTTTCTTCAACAATTTTTTGATTTTGAATGCCAGCCACAAATTCTTCTTGAATCATATATTCATTAACATATGTTTTTGATTGATAGAAAAGTGTCACAACGTCAAAGATTAAGTATGACAAATACATGCACACAATGCAAGTTGAGCCAACAAGACCAGTTTCAACAACCACAACAATCCAAAGAATAATTGTCACCAAAAGCGCAAAAATTCTAAACACATAATATTCAAAATATCTCTCATTTCTAAGCACTGCTGAACAAACAAGAAGTGATGCTGAAAGACCATCAATAATTGAATAATCTCCATTCACGCCAAAATTGAAAAGCGACAACACAACCAAAAGTGCAACAAAGAACATTATGAATAAAATTTTGTTATAGTCATTAATTTTCTTTCTAATTTGAACAAAACTTCCTTCGCTATAGTCTTTTGAAATTGCCATCATTTGAAGTGGAATATATGCTGCGATATAGATGAGTCCATTTGAAAAAATATCGGCATTTGCTGCAAAATAGAAATATAAAATTGAAACTGCAACGCACAAAATCAGCGACAACTTTTTGTCAAGATTTGAATAAATATTCCAAATCATGCCAAGCTCAAGCAAAACAAAGCTTGCCCAGTTGCAAAAACCTGCAAACACCAAAAACAAACCAGCAGCAGAAAAACAAGAAACAAGCATGATTTTAAAAAGCTTATATCTCTCACTTTCTTCTTTCACAATTTGTCCGTCAAAAAATTCTTGAAAAAATCTATAATCTCCAATCATAAACTAATTCTCCTATACTAACACATTAATTTTAGCATATAACTTATTATGACAACAAACAAAAAAATTAAATGTTCAAAAATTTTCAAATTTTTTTTCAATAAATCATCTGCTGACACACTTTTCACCCTACTCATTTTTGCAATAATTTTCTTAATCATCTCAAACCCAACAAGATACACAACTGGCACAATTTTAGGTTTGAAACTTTTTGTTTTTTCAGTTTTGCCGGGACTCTTTCCCTTCATGCTTCTCACAAAACTCATCACCGAAATCGGATTAATTTTTAACATCAGTCAAAAATTTGATAAGTTTTCATATAAGGTTTTTGGAACTCCTGGTGTTTCACTATATGCTTTTTTAATGAGCATTTTATCGGGTTATCCCATCGGAGCGAAAATTATTTCCGACCTTTATGAAAAAAAGCAAATCAATGAAGCAGAAGCAAAAAAAATGTCTGTTTTTTGCACAACTTCAGGACCCATTTTTGTTATCGGCACTGTCGGAACAATAATGTTCAACAGCTTCAAAATCGGCTTAATATTATATTTTTCACACATTCTTTCAAGCTTGTTTTTGGGAATTGCCTACAACTTAATCACAAAAAAAACACAATCTTCACACGCACACAAAAACACAATTTTTGTCACACACGAAAACAACATCATTTCTAAATGCGTAAATCAAACAATCAATTCACTGTTTGTTGTCGGCGCATACATCACAATATTTTATCTGCTTTCAGAACTTTTAGAAAGCATCTATTTTTTTAAACTTTTAAGCACACTACTTTTTCCAATCCTATCAAAATTTGGATTAAATCAAAACTGTTTCAATGGCTTAATTTACGGAATTTTAGAAGTTACTCGTGGCGCAAAAACACTTTCATTTCTCGCCACAAACAGTTCTATAATTATAACATCTGGAATTTTGTCTTTCAGTGGACTTTCAATAATCATGCAATCACTGGCATTTTTAAAAACAGCAAAAATAAAAGCACACAACTTCATTTTTTCAAAGTGTGTGCATTCATGCGTTTCTATGTTTTTTTGTTTAATTTTACTCTTCATCTTCATATGAAGAAGCTTGAATATTTCCAATTGTACGTTCAAGTTCGTCACGGTTGCGTCTAACAATGTTTAAGTTTTCATCTAAATACATTTCAACTGATTTAAGCATTTTATCAACGTTTTCTTTTGTAACTAAATAAAGTTGATTACATTTTTTGTTTGTTTTATCCATAAGTTCTTGCGCTGCTTGTTCACTTTTTTTGAAGATTTCAGAACTGCTGACAAGTTGTTCAGCACGAAATTCAGCTTCAGCCACCGTTCTCTTGGCTTCTGCATGAGCATTATTCATAATTTGTTCTTTTTTTGAAAGCACATAAGTTGCTTCTTGAATAGCTGTTGGCAAATTCGCTTTAAGCTCAGCAATAAGCGATGCGCATCTATCCATATTAACTAATGTTTTTTTGCTCCACAAAAAGTTTTTTGAATTTACAAACTCTTGTTCAAGCTCAGTGATAATTTGAACAATATCCATAATTATTTCCTTTAAATATAGCTTTATCTAGAATATCTTAAAACATCAACAAAAGCAATTCCATACTTCTTTGACTTCTCTATTATATAACACTCTTTCAGGTTTTGCAAGTCATTTTGAAATTCATGTTCAACAACAATCGTTGCACCTTGAGATAAAATCTCATAATCATCTAAAAGCTCTAATGCCTTAATTGCAAAATCACTTTTATATGGTGGGTCTAAATAAACTAAATCAAATTTCACTCCCTGCTTTTTAAAGCCCAAAAGCGCTGAAAGATAATCGGTCTTCAAAATTTCAAAATCTTCAACCATGTTTTTGGTGTTGATTTTAATTGTTTTGATAGCTTCCTGAGCGCTGTCAACAAAATAAACTTTTTCTGCGCTTCTGCTTATGCACTCTGCGCCGAAAGCCCCACTTCCAGCAAAAAGGTCGAGAACAACCGAGCCAGCAATTCTGTCAAAAATCAGGTTAAAAACTGATTCTTTGACTCTGGCAAGTGTTGGTCTTGTACCTTCAGAGTTTACTGCCTGAAGTTTTCTTGCACGATATTTTCCAGTGATGATTTGCATGTTTTATATCCTTTTAGTTTATATACTTTCTCTCTATACGATTTGACAATCTCACGATTATCTCATAACTAATTGTATCACACCAAGCCGCCACATCACAAATAAAAATTTGTTTATCTTTTGATTTTCCAATAAGCACAACTTCATCAAAAATTTTAACAGAAAAACCAGTCACATCAACAAGCAAAGTATCCATGCAAATTGCGACAATTTTTGCATAATTTCCATTTATTAAAACATAACCATTTTTGACAATATTTCTGCTTATTCCATCACCATAGCCAATGCCAATGATTGCCACTTTGCTCTTTGTGTTTTTTTGAAAAACCCCTGAGTAACCAGCGCTTTCATATGGGTTTAAATTTTGAATATCAAGCACCCTGGTTTTTAGCGAAATGGTTGGATAGTTTTTGTCGCTATAAAGCACCATTCCAGCTCTCACCATATCAAACCCATTTTTCGATAAAATTCCATCGGAATTTGCCAGATGATAAATCGCATTCAAATTAAATTCCGACAATATAAATTGTTTCAATTTCAAAAACTTATTAAACTGATAATCTGCAAAAATCTTGTCATTTGCTTCAAAATAATGCGAAAATACACCAGAAATTATAATATTTTGCGTTTTTTTAATTTTTGAAATAACTTCAAAAATTTCATTTTTTGTTTTAAACCCAAATCGATTCATACCCGTATTCACAGCCAAATGCACTTTGATTTTTCGGTCTGACTTTTCAGCAAATTCGATGATTTTTTTGAGCCCTTCAAAACTTGAAATGCTAAGCTCTGCTCCTGCCCTTGTCAGCCTATTTAAATTTTCAAAAACAGGGTCTAAAATCACTATTGGTTTTTGAGTCACCGAGCGAATATCAAAAAACTCTTTTGCTGACGAAACGGCAAAATAATCACAAAAATTTTGAAGATTATAACACAACTTTTTTGCGCCAAGTCCATATGAGTTTGCCTTTGCCACAACGCATAATTTTTGATTATATTTCAATAACTTTTTAACATCTGCTAAATTGTTTTTAATTGCATTCAAATTTATCTCTAAAACAGAAATTTGCATCACCACCTTTTTATATTTTATTCCAACAAAAAAAGCATTGTGACCATGCACAATGCTTTTGATTTTTCATTAAGCTTATTGTTTATTTTCTTCAATTTTTGCAAGCTCTTCAAGTTCTTTTTGAATGTCGAGTCTTGGGAATAAAATTCCAAGTTCATCAACAGTGTCACCTGCTGAAAGCATATAAAATTCTTTAACATCTTCATAATCATATTTTTCAATATGAAGTGCATCTGCAACACTCTTTGAACAATCTGGAAGGAATGCACTAAGAAGAACTGTTCCAATTCTGATTGACTCGAGCAAGTTGCGAAGCACAGTTCCAAGCCTTGCCTTCTTTTCTTCATCTTTTGCTAAGCGATAAGGCTCTGTGTTTTCGATATATTTATTAGCCATTGAGAATATTTCAAAAATGCTTGCAAGTGCTTTTGAAACATCAAAGTTTGTTTCGATATATTTCTTAGCATCTTGAACTGCTTTAAACACTGTTTGTTTAAGTTCTGTGTCAATGTCATCTTCTTCAAGAGCTTCAGGAATAACACTTGAGCAATATTTCTTAAGCATTGAGAATGTTCTTGAAACTAAGTTTCCATAGTTGTTTGCAAGGTCACTGTTGATTCTTTCTAAGAAGAGCTCTGTTGAGTAGTTACCATCTGAACCAAATGGAATTTCACGAAGCAAGATATAACGCACAGCATCTGGTGTGTATCTTGGAGCCAAAATTCTTGGGTCAACACATTCAACAGATGAAACTGTTTTACTCTTTGAAAGTTTGTCACCACCAAAAAGGAGCCAGCCATGTCCAAACACACGTTTTGGAATTGGAATATCAAGAGCCATCAAGATTGCTGGCCAAATGATTGCGTGGAAACGAACAATTTCCTTTCCAATAACATGCACATCTGCTGGCCAATATTTTTTAAACATTGAATCATCATCACTGCCATAACCTAATCCAGTGATATAGTTTGAAAGCGCATCAATCCAAACATAAATTGTATGTTTTGGGTCAAAGTCAACAGGAACACCCCACTTAACACTTGTTCTTGTAACGCAAAGGTCATCAAGTCCAGGTTTGATGAAGTTGTTAATCATTTCGTTAACTCTTGATTGTGGTTGCAAAAATTCTGGGTCGTTTTTATAAAGGTCTAAAAGCCTGTCGCCAAACTCTGAAAGCTTGAAGAAATATGATTCTTCTTCTTGGTCGATAACGTCTCTGTGACAGTCTGGGCACTTGCCATCAATAAGTTGAGATTCAGTCCAGAAAGACTCACAAGGAACACAATATTTGCCCTTATATGCTGACTTATAGATATAACCCTTATCATAAAGTTGTTTGAAGATTTTTTGAACTGCTGAAACGTGATAGTCGTCAGTTGTTCTAATAAATTTATCATAATCAACTTTCAAAAGTTTCCAAAGGTCTTTTGCATCGGCAATCATTTCGTCTAAATATTCCATTTCAGTCTTGCCTGCATTTTTTGCAGCCTGAGCAATCTTTTGACCATGTTCGTCTGTTCCGGTCATAAAGAAAACATCTTTTCCAAGAAGTTTGTTAAATCTTGAAACAGCATCACAAATAACAGTTGTGTAGCAGTTGCCAAGAGTAAACTTTCTGCTTGGATAATAAATTGGTGTGGTAATATAAAATTTTTCTGCCATATCCTTTCTCCTTAAAATCAATTGTGCAATCAAACTCGCACCATAACACTTTGAATTATAACACCAAAATTCAATAATCACAAGTTTTTCTTAAATAATTCTTTTTTAATTGATTAAAACTTGTCTTAATCACAGTTTTTATAATATAATGCAATTATAAAGGAACCAAAAATGTTAAACAAACTAAAAGAATTTTATTTCAACCACACTTCATGTTTTTCTGAAAGATTTGAAAAAGATGGCATTCAATTTTTATTTTCAAAATATGTGAAAGACCATTACTCAAATATTGCCGTCGTCGACAGCTCTTCAAACCTATCACTTGCAGAAGCTGAGTTTAAAGAAAGAAATTTAAATCCTTCTTATTATTCTTTTGAAAAGCCAACAAAAGACTTTGAAATCACTTACACTGATGACTTTTTGTTTTTAGAAGATATTACTTTGTTATATAAAAAATTTTCACGTTTTAAGTCAAAACACGTTTCACTTCAAGAAGTTTGTTCAAAAGAGCTAGAAAACGAATTTCAAATCATCAATAATGACTGCTATAGCGACCTATCAGCTGAAAACCCCTATCCTGATTTAGACAATTTTGCATATTCAAATTCAGTTTTAGAATATAAAAAACACGAAACCGAAACAACAACGAAAATTTATATCATCAAGTTCAACAAAACAAATGTTGGCTGTATAAACATAACCATTAAAAAGGATTTGTGTTACATCTCAGGTCTTGCAATTTTAAAGGAATATCGAAAAACAAAAGTCTTCTCTGTTTTGGTCGATATTTTAAAAATTTTAATTGATAACAACGTTAAATCTATTTTTTGTGTAACCGAACTCGATGGCTATCCAGACCAACTCTATAAAAAATTAGGCTTTAAATCACTAGGTGTTGCCTATGGTTATAAAAATAAAACTTTTAAAAAGGAGAAATTATGAACGATAAATATTTTAAATCAATGAAAAAAATTAAATCCCTTGCCGAAGGTCATGGATATTGCTTTGTTTCAAGCAAGGTTTCTGTTGAAGAAAACGAAATTAAATATTGCTATCGCGAAAAACCAACCGACGCAACAGATTCAGGCTGGAGATTTATGGCTGGTGATGAAGATAAAGAATATTGCTCAAACGGTGAAAATTTCCAAATTTACGATGTAAACACAGTTTGCAATTTCGATAGAAGCATAATCGACATTATTGATACACCTTACCCAGTTGATTTCATCAAAAAAGGCTCAAAATTTGTCATTGACGATGAAGAAGATGATGAATAAATAAACCACCACCAAAAAAGAAGGCTCTCGCCTTCTTTTTTGGTTAAAAATATAATTTTCAATAAATTTTTGAAATTTAGTTGATTTTTTTGAAAGGTGTGATATAATAAGTATGTTGTTTCAAAAAATAATAAACTGAATATCACCTATGGACCTTTAGCTCAGCTGGTAGAGCGCCCGACTCTTAATCGGATTGTCCGGGGTTCGAACCCCCGAAGGTCCACCAATAAAAGTCTAAGTTGAATCAAACTTAGACTTTTTTATTAAAAAAAATTAACTAATTTAATTTATTCAAATATCTTTTTGTGTTAGAATATGAATATAAGATATTAATAAAGTGTGGAAATTTATGAATGATGAACTAAAAAATTTATTAATAAATTTAATAGAATTAGAAAGACCGGATATAATAAAAGATTGTTGTTTACCAATTTGGAATCAACCGTTTTTTTTCAATATAGATAAATCAAAAGCAATTACAATATCTTATTCTCCAACGGATAAAGGTGCGAGAGTTAATTATTTTGATATTTATGAAAAATATAAAAATGACAATAGTTATTTATCCAGTGAAGATATTTTCAATTTATTGTATAATTTTAAAAAAGAGAAGTATTGGAGAAATAATTTCGATAAAATTTTCTCTTCATTAGGAATTAATGAAAATGAAATTTCACACCTTGATATGTCTTCTTTTCCATACAAAGAAGATAAATTCAGGAAAATATTTCAAACTAATGGAATAGATCAAAACTATAAACTAACATTAAAAGTTCTCAATTTACTTATTGAACAATTGGACTATATTTTAATCGACGGAAAAGATAATTATGAAATTATTAATAAGTATCTCATAAACGATTTTGATTTTGTAAGTAAATCTGAGATTCAAATAAATAAAGCGAGAATAAGTGAGATTTTCAAAT
>JAFWBI010000004.1 GCA_017507215.1 Clostridia bacterium | reverse complement strand
GTTTTTTCTTGATATTGAACATATCTTTTAACACTTGAAGAAAGCTCTGCTTGAATCGCAGGATTTGAAGAAGCCATCTTTTGCATAAACAATAATGCAGAAAGTTCACCTGTTCTTGCACTTCTTTCATTTGGGTTAACAATATAGCATTGTCTGTTCACGTGCTTCAAAAGTTTTAATGCTTCACCAGTTGCACCAGAACCAGAAATGTCTTCTTCCATATTGTTCAAAAGACCAGTACCATCTTCATTAACCTTGCCTTCAAGTTTGTTTCTTGAAGAATCAACAGCGTGAGTAAGTTCATGCGAAAGTGTTTGAGCAAGCTCTGTATAGCTGCCCATCTTTTTTAATTTTTGAAGATTGATATTGATTGCCTGCTTTGTTCCATAATCAATATATGAACCAAGAGCACCACGTGAGTTGAATGTCACTTCAATATCTTTAACATTATGCGCATGCAAGAAATTATGAACATAAAATCTACAAAATTCTTCAACAGCAGGTCCTGAAAGAACCTTTTCACCATTGTTTAATGTTTCAAACTTTTTAGCAAGATTATAATAACTTGGGTCTGATGTGTCAGTTCCAAGAATAGATTGAGCTTGTTGTTCATAACCAATCGCCAAAATTGACTTTTCTGGGTCTTCAGCAAGCTCTTCAGCTGTTTGAGTAAGCTTTAAATATCTTGCTTCGTGAGTTTTTCCAAGAAAAGCATCAACTTTTTCAATAGCCAAGCTTGAAATATCAAGACTATTTAAATCAAAGAATGGTCCTAAAATCTTACTGATTTCAGACTCACCCATTTCTTGAACAATTAAGTTTGCAACATAGTTTGAAATGTTATCAAATTTCTTAAAATCATCAGCGTAAACAGCTGGCAAATATTTTCTTAAATATCCAGCAATAACTTTCTTTGCAAGTTCAGCATCTTTGCTTTCTTTTGCCTTTTTCTTATCTTCAGCAGCATTTTTTTTGTCTGAACCTAAAAGCTCGCCAACAAACTCATTGTCATTTTCTTTACCATTTTGTTTTGCAATCGCATCAACAACAGCTTTTGTGATAACAGCAGTAAGTTCCATTGATGGAAGCTTAGTGAGTTTCTTGATGTTGAATGACAAATGTTGTTCGTTTCCGGCTTGCAAAAGTTCAATCTTTCCAGTTGCACCAACAGCGTTAAATGTGACAGAGTTTTCAACATTGAATGGTTTTAAGTTTGGATATTTTGAAACCAAATTCGCATTCAAGCCACTAACAACTTTTTTGATGAGTTTAATTAATGACTTAACTTTTTGTGGAACTTCAACATTTTTCTTTTCAGAAGATTTATCATTTAGTCCCTTTGCAACTCTTTCAAGGTCAGCATCAGAATAGCCTGCACCAAGTGGCAAGCTAGAATCAAAATCATTCATCATGCTAAACAAATTTTCATTTTCTGCCATAAAACACAATCTCCTAGCTAAATTATATCATTATAAAAAAGCAGTGTCAATTTTATTGAAAGCAAATAAAAACTTGCTTTTTTTTGATTCGCTTTATATAATGAGCATGAAAGGAGCCTGTTATGTTAAATGAGACAATAGATGTTTTGATTCCCGTTTATAATTGTGAAAAATATTTAAGCTTATGCTTAGATAGTTTAATTTCTCAAACTTATAAAAATTTAAGAATTGTTCTTGTTGATGATGGCTCAACTGATGCCAGCATTGAAATTTTAAAACAGTATTCAAAAAAATATTCAAATATTGAATTTTATCAAAAACAAAACGAAGCTAGCATTTCAAAAACAAGAAACTTTTTGCTTGAAAAAATCAAATCAAAATACTTTTCTTTTTTCGATTCAGATGACTACGCTAAGCCAACCTATTTTGAAACCCTTATCAATAATTTGAAAAACTATAATGCAGATGTTTCAATTTGTGGAAAAATCAGACACAAAGAAAACAAGAAGGTTTCGTTTAAAAAGTTCAATCAAAAACATAATGAGATAATATTGTTTAACAAGCAAGAATGCCTTGCAGAAATGTTATCTTCAAATCTTTTTAACGGAACTGTTTACTCAAAACTTTTTAAAAGTGAACTTTTATTGAACTCAAAATTCGACCCAAAAATTCACTATGGCGAAGACTTAGATTTTTGTTTTAAAATCATGCAAAATGCAAATAAGTTTGTTTTCACCAAAAAGAAATTATATCACTATATCATTCGAAAAAACAGCATTGTCACAAGCAAGTTCAATGAAAAAAAACTCACTTGCATAAATTGTTATGATAATATAATTAATAAAATCCAAGATAATGCAGAACTTTTAACTGCTGCAAAATCAATGCAAGGTCTTATCGCCATTGAACTTCTCTATTACACATGGCGAGATAAATATAAAAACAAACAAATAAAATCAAATCTAAAAAACATAATTAAACACAGCATACCATTCATCAAAAAGAATAAGCGTTTATCAAAATTATATAGATGCACTCCAGCTGTTTGGTGGCTAACAAAATTCATGTAAAAACATAGAGCAAAAACTCTATGTTTTTTTGTATTCAAATTAATTTTTATTCATAAACTAATAATATGGAAAACACAATAGTTTTAACTGGTGGTGGAACTGCCGGCCACGTAACACTAAATATAAATTTAAAAAATGAACTTTCAAAACACTTTTCTAAAATCGTTTATATTGGTTCAAAAAATGGAATTGAACACGAGCTTGTCAAAAAGAACACAAACTACACATATCACAGCATCACGACAGTAAAGTTAGAAAGAAAAAAAATTTTTAAAAACTTATCTATTCCCTTTAAACTAAAAAAAGGCATTAATGAAGCAAAAGAAGTTTTGAAACAATATAAGCCAGCAATCGTATTTTCAAAAGGTGGCTATGTTGGTCTTCCAGTTGTTATCGCAGCAAAAAAACTGAAGATTCCTGTTGTTTGTCATGAAAGCGATATAACAATGGGACTTGCCAACAAACTAGCAAAAAAATATGCAACCACAATATGTTGCAACTTTGAAAAAACAGCCAAAACTGGTGGGCAAAAATGTGTTTATACAGGAATGCCATTAAAACAAGTTTTGCTTTCAAAAACAGAAATCAAAAATAATCTGAATATAAAAACCACAAAACCCATCTTGCTTGTAACAGGTGGAAGCCTTGGCGCTCAAGCAATCAACAACTTTATATTCAAAAATATTGATGAGTTAACAAAAAAATATTTTGTTATTCATATTGTTGGCAAACATAATAAAAACAACAATATTTCAAACAAAGATTATATGCAAATTGAATTCACAAACAAAATGTGGCAAATTATGAAAATTAGTGATTATGCCCTTTCACGAGCTGGAGCCAACACAATCATTGAACTTCTTTCAAACAACATATTAACAATTTTTGTTCCACTTCCAAAAGGTGCATCACGTGGTGACCAAATTGAAAATGCAAAATATCTTGAAAAAAATAATTTTTCAACCACCATTCTTCAAGAAAACTTAACTTTTGAAAATCTGCAAAAATCACTAAATTTTTTAGAAAATAATAGTGATTTAATAAAAAAATCAATAAAAAATGCCAACTTTGAAGATGGCACACAAAAAATCATAAATATAATTTTAAAAGAAAAAAGCACATAAGTCATATGTGCTTTTTATTAATGCAAGCGAATTTTATCATAGTCATTTTCCATTCCAGCAACAAGTGAAACAGGAAGTGCAAAAACCATACCTTTTGCTTCAGACTTAAAATCTGTAACCGAATAGATTGCTTTCATTGTTGGCACAACCAAATGGTCTTTAACCAAAATCATAACAAGTGTGTTTTCAGGATTGACACTAAAGCCCAAAAAGTTTTGCTTCATTTTCGAAACACCTTTTGCTTGAAGCAAAATTCCACCAGTTGTTCCAACTGATTTTGCAGCTTCGAGAACGTCTGTTTCAAAACCCCTTTTCACAATTGAAATAACAAGCTTATATTCGCTATTTGAAAAAATATCATCTTCTTCAAAAATCAATTCATCATTTCTTTCCATAGTCTTCTCCTTATTCAACAAAAGGACCTTTCGCTCCCATGTAACCTAAAACATCAAGAACAAAAGCCTTTCCATTTCCCTTTTTGTTAAAATCAAATTCACGGCAAATATTAAGCATAAATATATCAGTGATTTCTTTTTGGCAAATTGCGACAACAAAATATGAATCGTTGCTGTAACCAGAAATTGAATTTAAAATAATGTTTCTTGAAACACCTGAACACAAAACAGCTGAAACAACCCTTCCACCATTATTCACAATGAACGACAAAATGTCATCAACTCTTTCACTTTTCACAACAAAGCAACAAATTGAAAGCTCATTGATTTGAGTTGGATATAATTTTTGAGAAACAATGACATATTTTTTTTTCTTATTCTTCTTCATCATTTTTTCTCCTTATATTTTCTATTATATTCATCTTCAAGAGCTTCCATATTTGAATACATATCCATTGTATATGAAAGTGAAACGCTGTGTCTCTGTTCCAAAATATCTTTTCTTCTTAAAACAAATCTATAAACCAATCCCAAAATTTGAAGCACAATAATTGGCGACACACTAACAATTCCAATAAGACCAAATCCATTAACGGCACTTGATGTTTGAGTTGCAAGTGAAATCATAATCGGAAGAATAAATGCTGACGTCATTGGACCAGATGCAACACCACCAGAGTCAAACGCCAAACTTGTAAACATTTCAGGAACAATAAACATCAATATAAGTGCAATCAAATAGCCTATCAAAATAATATAGAAAAAGTTGATTGAATAAACAATTTTAAGTGCAGAAATCAAGATAGCAAGCGCCATTGAAATCGCTATCGAAAACATAACAACAATGGCAGGAATGTTGCGTTTTGTTGCCGTTTGAACTTGTTTTGAAAGCACGATAACTGATGGTTCAGAAAATGTGATAACAAATCCGAAGCACACGCAAATAATCATCATTACAGGAGTTGAAACAGTTGCCAAAAACTCACCGATAACTGTTCCCATTTTTCCAATGCCATATTCGATTCCAAACAAGAACAAAAATAATCCACCAAACGACAAAAGCAAACCAACCAAAAGTTCAAGTTTTCTTCTTGCAGGAAGTTTTATAAAAATCAAATCATACAAATAGAAAACTATTGAAAGTGGAATGATTGCAAGACTTGACTGTCTGAGTGTAGTCACCAAAATATTAACACTTTCAGATGTTTCCATCATTTCCCCAGCTCTATCACCAAACATCATAAAGAATATAAGCACAGCAATAACAGGACCAAGTGATGCCAATCCCAGCATACCAAACACTTCATTATTATCATTATCTTTTGAAAATTTTGTTGTGACGCCAGATGAAATTGCAAGCAAGAATGGTGCTGTAACAATTCCAGTTGTTGCACCACCGGCATCAAAAGCAATAGCAATATGCTCTTGCTTAACTTGAGTGCAAAGCAAGAAAATTATAGCAAAAAGAACGATATAAATATATTTGATATTAATGTTTCTTATAATTCTTTGAATGCCGATTGTTATAAACAAACCCACACCAGCACCGATAAAGAATATAAGCAACCCTTTAGGAATATTGATTCCAGAAGCAACAACTTGTTCTGAAAACACAGTCACGTCTGGTTCAGCAATAGTTGCACAAATGCCAAACACAATAGTAAACATTGTAAACACAGCAAACTTTGAAGCCTTGTTTACTGCTCCAACCATAAGGTCACCCATCGGCATAATCGTTGAATCAACACCCGACAAAAACAATGTTTCGCCAATGCAAATCAAAACAACCGAAATGCAAAAAGCAATAAGCACTGATGTATCAATTTTATAAAAACAAAAATGCACGAAAAACACTATTACCACGATTGGTAATAGTGCCAAAAAGATATCTTTTAACCTTTTTAAAAATTGCATTTAAACCCCATTTTATTCAAAATCAATTCCACCAATGATATCACTGTCAATCTTACGTCTTGAGCCTTTTCTTGCTGGAGCTCTTCTTGATGTTGGACTTCTCTTTCTAGTTGTTGTTTTTCTCGTTGTAGATTTTCTAGTTGTTGATTTCTTAGTTTCTTTAACTTCTTCTTCATCAACTTCTTCAACTTCGTCAATTTCTTCAACTTCATCAGGTTCTTGAGCCTTCAATTCTTCTTCATATTGACGCTTCATTTCAATCTTTTCTTTTTCAAGTTTTTCGCTTTCAGCCTTGCTTAAAGTTGATGCGATTTCAAGAAGTTTCTTATCCATTTCAAGGTTAGAAATATTAAGATTAGTGCGAAGTTCTTTTCTGAGCATTGCACCTGTTTTTTCTTTGGTGTAATTTTCTTTTTCTTCTTCCTTAATTTTTGCTGTCTTTTTCTTAAATTGCTTTTCTGCTTCTTTAAGTTTTATATCTCTATCAAGCTTATCAAGATATGCTTGCTTTTTGAAATCTTCATAATTTTGCTTAAATGATTGTTCCATTTCACGAATACGTGATTCATATTCAGCTGCAACTCTTTCCTTTTCAAGTTCAGCTTCTTTAAGCCTTTGTTCGCTTTCCATATCAAGTTTCTTATTTGAATTAATAAGTTCTTGAAGTTGAGCTCTAAGCATATCTGTTTCGTTTGAGCTCATTTGAGTTCCTTGTGAAACAAAGTTCATATCAGGATAAACGAACATATTAGGGTCACCAACATATCCATCAACTGGAAGTGGATTTGTTTGGTCTGGCTCAACTGGAATTGAAGGTGCAATCACAGGTTCTGGTTCAACCGGAAGCACTTGCCCTTCGCCAGCGTCTTTTTGATACATTTGAGTAAATTTAGACACAAGTTCATCAGTCATTGACTTAAGGTCATCTTTTGTCACAACTTGAGAACCTGTTCCATCATCTTCAGAAATATCACCTTCACCCATTTCTTCAGGAATTGGGTGTTCATCACCAAATCCAACTGCTGCAGATTTTCCTTCTTCTGTTTCAGCATCTGTTTCTGGTGCAACAATTTCAGTTGCTTCAGTTTGGTCACCGATTTGTTCTGCTGTTTCAACAACATCTGTCTGCTCACCGGTTTCGGCTTCAGCACTTTCTGCTGGAGTTTCTTCTTCATCAAATGCAGAAATCAAGCTTCCTTTTGAACGTTTCTTTGTTGGTTCCGTTTTATTAATTTCAAAGAATGTCTTTTTAGACTTTGGATCTTCAAGTTGACCATCAGATGATTCTGAAAGATTTTTGTTAATCTTTTCGACATCATCAACATTAATACCTTCAGGTGAAGACTCATCATCAGTCAAATTCGAAATATCAAACTCACCTTTAATTTCAGAAAGAGCATCAGCATCAAGAACTTTCTCTGTTGACTTTTCTTTGATGTTTGCGGCTTCTCTTTCAATTTTGTCAAGTCTAGACCTAAATTTATCAAGTTCTTCTTGTTCAAACTTAAATTGTTCACCAGAAATATTTTCGTCGAACGCAACACCTTCAACGTTAACATTTGAACCAAATCCAAAGTTTTCGTCTTGTGATGAATCTGGAACAACAAGTTGTGTATCATTTCCAAGTGGCTCTAAAATATCATCATTTTGTTCGAATGAATCTTTAACAAGGGTTTGTTCTTCAAGCTTGTGCATATAGCTATCAAGAGAGAATCTTTTATATAATGGGTCGCTTGTTGAAAGTTGATTAATAGGTTTTTGAAGGTCGCTTCTTGTTTGGTCGATATCGGTGAATTTGTCTTTAGATTTTTCAGACATAAAGTCAGACATTGAAAATTTCGCTTCTCTGCCAAATTTATCATCAATTGATTCTTCTGCTTTTCTATAGTTTTTATTCTTCCAAGAAGAAAAGTCACTCATGTCAACAGAAACTGCTTGTTGTTTTCTTGGTCCAAAGAATTTACCAAATGGTGATGGTTCATATTTCTTACTCATATTTTTTCTTACAGCAGCAGACTCAGCAGTCTTCTCTTTTGGAGATTGCAAACTACTGTCAGTTGAAAGAATATTTATCACAACTGGCTCATTTTCCGTTGTTTTTAAGGCTTTCTTAAAAAGCGAATAATCAGATTCGTCATAGAAAAAATTATTCATAATTCACCCTTATATAAAATACTAATCTTAGTATACAATAATAGCCGAATAAAAACAAAACAAAATAACCCTAAAAAAGTAAATTAACAAAAAAAATTCGTTATTTTTTACATAACGAATAATTTTTGCTACTCTAAAATTGTTGTCAAATATTCCCTTTTTATAAGTGAAATTTTCTCTTTATTTTTCTCAGAAACAGCTATCAGTTTTTTGACTAAATCATTTGTTGAAACCTTGTTTTCTTTAAAGAAATAATACGCCAGCGAACCAGGTATGGCATTCACTTCGCAAACATAAAGTTTTCCTGTTTTTTCTTGATATAAAAAATCAATTCTCACCACACCTGAAAGCTCGAGCTCAACAAAAATTTTCTTTGCAATCATTTTGATTTTATCCGAAAGTTCACTCTCGATATCTGCTGGAAATTTTCTCATACTCGACGCCATAGAGCTGCTTTCAAACAATTTTTTCGAACCTTTCACATTGTTGTTTGAAAGATATTTGTCTGCAAACGACAAAATCTCATTTTCTTTTAATGGCTCATCAATTTCCGAAATCACAAAATCAGAAGAATTCCCCACAAGTGCAACATTAAACTCTCTTGCATCTTCAACATATTTTTCAATCAAAACTTCATCATCGAATTCAAATGCTTGCTTAATTTTTTCGTCAAATTCTTCCTTATTTTTTGCAACAAAAAGACCTATCGAACTGCCACCATTATTAGACTTTAAAATAAGTGGAAACTTAAAAAATCTCATCTTGAATTTGAGTTTATCCTGCTGAAATTCATATTGAAACTTTGTAATTTTAAATCCCGAAACAGCAGGCACTTTAAGCCCTTTCATCACCTGCTTAAATAAATTTTTATTCATGCAAACTGAAAGAGCAGAAACCGTCCCAGCCGAAACACCAATTCCCATGTTTTTAAATAGTGAAACAAGTTCACCATTTTCACCCATTCCACCATGACAAGCAAATATTGCAGCATCTGCAAAAACAAACTCTTTCAACCCAAATCTGGTTTTTGCAAACAGTTTTTTCTTTTCACCCAAAACAAAAGTCACTTCTTTAAAATTTTTCAAATTAAAATTATTTATTGAAAAATCTTTGATGTCAAAAACCTTTGACTTATAAGCGTAAAAAACATTATCTCTCGACACATAAAGTGGAATCAATTTAACATCATCTAATTTTGTTTTATTATAAATCTGTGATGCAGTAACCACCGAAATATCATGTTCATATGATTCACCACCAAAAACCAACAATACATTCTTCATAAAATACCCCCACATTATTTTATGAAAAAGTATTGTTTTGGGTTCAAGAAAAACAAAAAAAGACCAAGCAATTTCTTGGCCTTTTTGCTATGAATAATTATCAGGCAAGTCGTTTTCAAACAAAACAACATCGCCTTCTTTAACAACTGAAGCAAGAACTTCAACAGCTTGAGCAAGCGAAGCTGCTCTTAAAATTTTAGATTCATCAAATCCACCAAATGTCAAGCCTGATGAAATTGCTTCATAATTTATCGTGCTGTCAATTACCACATAATCACAAACACTCGCCATATTTTTTCCAAATTCAAAATTTGAATTAAATTGTTCTTGCCCAAGCTCAATAAGCCCGGGAGTAATCACAATTTTTTGTCCATCAAATTTAGAAATAACATCAAGACTTGCTTTCGCCCCTTCAACTGAAGAGTTATATGCATTGTCAATGATTGTATATTTTTGATTTGATTCAACAATTTCAAGTCTGTGTTTAATTGGATTAATTTTTTTAATCCCATCAGCAATTTCATTTAATGTTAAACCGAAGTCAGACGCAACTGTCGCAGCAAGCAAAATATTTGAAACATTGTGTTCACCCAAAAGCTTAGTTTCACACTTTGCAGAATCTTTGCCTTTAACAAGCTTAAATTTCGAACCAGTTTTATCGACTTTCAAATCTTCAACTTTAATGTCGCCCAACTTTTTTAAAAGTGACACTTTTTTTGCCTGTTTATAATCACTGGCAAGTTCATCAGAAATTTGATTATCAACATTCACAAACAATGTTCCATTGTTTGCAAGCACAAAGTCAGCAATTTCAGCTTTGGTTTTTTTAATACATTCAGTTGAACCAAATGTCAACAAATGTTGATTTCCAACACCAGTAATAATTCCCACTGATGGCGAAACCATATTGCAAAGTTCTTTAATGTCATTTTTTTGCTTAGCACCCATCTCAGCAATAAAAATTTCATCATCTTCGTTAAGTTTTGAAAGAATAGTTTTTGAAAGCCCCAGTGGAGTGTTGTAACTCGATGGAGTTGCACAGACTTTAAACTTTTCAGAAAGAATCGTATGCAAAATATTTTTTACGCTCGTTTTTGCATAAGAACCAGTTATGCCAATAACTTTCAATTTATCACATTTTTTAAGTTTTGATTTTGCTTTGTTTAAATATGAAAGTGAAATTAGTTTTTCGATTGGATATGTAATAAAGTAAGCCGCAAAAACAAAAATTGGAAGTAGCACTGGAATCACACCAATAAGGCTGAATGATAAATATGGAATAAACATAAATCCAACATAACTCAAAACAGCTGATGCAAAGATAACCAAAATTGTATAAACAATAAGTAGCCTTGTTATTCGCTTTGTATATTTAAGTGGAGTCTTTTGTTTTGCTGTAAACAAGTTCGTTATAAAAAGCGATGAGAACAAAATGTAAAATAAAAAGCTTAAATATTCAAGTGGTCTAACAATAAAAAATTCATCAAGCAAAACATTTGTCATAAGCATCGCAGCTGTAGACAAAAATGTAAGCATAAACAATCTTGACATATAAGAGCATTTTGTTTCTCTAAACCAACTGCAAAATCCTTTAATCTTATAACCAGATAGTTGTAACATTTGCAACAATTTGTATCCCACAAAAATCATTAAAATCGTCGAAACAATAGAAATCAAAGATATCATAAAAATATCAATTTCAGTTTCAAAATTAAACGGAAGCAATAAAAATCTATTCATAAATTAACCTCATTAATATTCTATAAATTTCTAACAAAAGTGTCAAGAATAATAAGAAACTCTTGTGGCTTATCAAGATAAGAAAAGTGTCCGGCATCTTCTAGAATAAATAACCTAGAATTCACAATCAAACGACTGAGTTTTTTCGCCATATAAAGTTTTGTATCTCTATCATTTCTTCCCCAAACAATAATCGCTTGCTTAGTTATAAATTTTGCATCATAAGAAAGGTCTTCTTTAACAACCTTTTTAAAAGTATCCTTCATTATAGAAGATAACACTTTATAATCATTTGAACCATATTTTGATATGATATTTTCATAATTTTTGAGTCTTTTTGCGATTTTTTTAACAACTTTAAATTTAAAAATCTTGTAATAATAAATCAAACTTCGCCTTGGTTTTAACCCTGCAGAATCCACCAAACAAAGCCCAAATTTTAGATAATCATTTTGATATAAAAATGAAAATTTAATAGCAACCCTACCACCAAAAGAATGTCCCACCAAAATCAATTCTTCAATATCAAATTCATCAAGCAGATTTTTTAAATCTTGAACATAATCAAAAACAGTCCATGGTTTGTCCGGTTCATCAGATTCACCAAAACCAGAAAAATCAACATACACTAAACCAAAATCAGAAAGGTACTCCTGGGTCCACAAAAAAGCATTTTTTGACGCACCCCAACCATGTAAGAAAACAATATAATTTTTTGAACCCGTTTCATTAAATTTTAAATATTTCATTAAACATAATTTACTTATCAAATAAATCCAATTTCATTAATATAGCATCTTTATTTTCACCATAATAATTTTTTCTTTCAGAATATTTTTCAAAACCAAATTTATTATAGAGCCTAATAGCTTTGTTATTTATACTATTCACTTCTAAAAAAATTGTGCTAACATCAACTTGTTTTGCAAGGTCAATCAAATAATTCATCATTATTTTCGAATAGCCATTTCCCTGTTCTTCTTCTTTAACAGCAATATCATAAAGCTCAATTTCAGGTGGCAAAATCATACACTCGAAAAAGCCAATAGCTTCTTTATTTTTTAACAAAACAAAATAATTTAATGTTTCACTTTCCAAAGATTTTATTATTGAAGATTTATCACAATTTCCAATAAGTTTACTCTCTAATTTAAAAACATCATCAACATATTGTTCGGTTAATTTTTCGATAGAAAAATCATTCATTATTTCCCACCTGCAAGTTTTTTATTTCTCTCCATCTCAGCTTGAGAAGCCCTTAAATAGACAGGTTCAATAGTGTTAAGTTCAACACTTTGATTGTTGTTAATTTTATCTAAAAAATGCAAAATTATTTGATTTTGAGCAATATTTGACAATATTTCAGCATTTTTTAAAATATTTTGCATTTTTTCATTTTGCACATAAATATCATAATTTGAATTTTTAACCATATCAATAAGTTGATTAACATCAACACAATCATCTGAAACTTTCCCATTTTCAATTTTTCTAACATAAACAAATTTTGAAAAACCTTCTAAAAGATAAATCACTTTTTCACTTTTAACGGCTTGCAAAATATCAAAATTAGTCGCTGTGAAAATTTTCATTTTAGAAGCAACTGCAAGACCTTTACAAATTGAAATCGCAACTCTAATTCCAGTAAAACTTCCAGGACCAACACACACACATAAATCCTCAATTTCAGAAACAGAAATCTTTGCTTGATTCAAGAGTTCATCAACACAAAGGAGAAGCTCGTCTGTGTGCTTCTTTTGATTATTGTCAATTTTTGAAAATTCTTTTTCACCACAAATAAGATATACCGACATTCCTGCTGAACAATCAATTATTAAAGTATTCATATTAATCACCTTTCAATTTTTATAACCCTATTTTCACTGTCGACTTTTTCAATATAAACTTTTATAGCTGAATTCGGAAATATGTTAGCAGCTCTTGATGGCCACTCAACAAGAGACACTCCATCTGAATAAAAATATTCTTCTGCACCAATTGCATCAAGCTCAGAAACATCATTTATTCTATATAAATCAAAATGATAAACCACCGGTGTTGTGTCATAAACATTCACCAGCACAAAAGTTGGTGACACAGCAGTAATCTTACCACCAGAAAGTGCCGAAACAATACCTTTTGAAAAGACTGTTTTTCCTGCACCCAAATCACCATCCAAAAGAACAATGTCACCTTCATTTAAAGTTAGTGCAAATTGTTCAGCAATTTTTAAAGTTTCATTCTCTGAATTTGAATAATAAATTTCTTCCATAAATCACCAATTATTATATACCATCAAATTTAATTTATCAATAATTTTATAAAACTCGACTAGTCCCAACCGTTGAAGCACCCAAATTTAAAAATTTAACCGAATCTTCTCTTGTTTTAATATTACCACACGCCTTTACATCAACAGTGCCAGCAACTTCCTTCAAAATTTTTGAAAGACTTTTTTCATCAGCACCACCAGTTCCAAAACCAGTTGACGTAACAATTCCAATTTTTTGTTTTGAGCACAGATTTGAAATTTTTATAATCTCATTTTCGTCAAGATAACATGTTTCAATAAAGCATCTTAAAGTTCGACCCTTAGACGCTTTTTTAAGCTTTGAAAACTCACTTTTAATAAATGAAAAATTTCCTTCTTTTAATTTTCCAATATTCAAAACAAATTCAATTTCATCAGCACCATCTTGAATCACTCTCTTTAATTCATCAACTTTAGATTCAGTAAGAGATACCCCAAGTGGAAACCCAACAACAGAAACAACTTTAAGCTCATTGAAAAAGTTTTTAGCAATATATCCCTTTGCTAAAAGCACGTTTGCCGGATTCACACAAACAGCCCTATACTTATTTTTGTAAGCAATGTCACACAACCTTTCAACATCTGAAAAAGTTGCTCTTGGGTCTAGAAGTGTGAAATCAATTCGAGAATTTAATTCATAAAGTTGTTCATTCATAAGCCACCTTCATAATCATATTTTAGCACAAATTATATTATTTTCAAACCATTTATATTATCATCAAATTTGAACATAATTTAAATATGAAAAAAACTAAAATAAGCATATATTTCGACTCTCTATTAATATCATTTTCATCTTTTGTTGTTCTATTTTTGTGGATAAATCAAAAAATAAAAAACGCAAAAACTTCATTTTTTGTCTGCATTTTTATTACAATGCTGATATTTTATGTAATTTTTAAGCATTTAAATAACAAATATAATCTTAGCAAAATTAAATCATTTGAACAAAAACATGCCTTTTCTTGCCTTGAAAAATTGACATTTTCAAGTGAAGAATTTTGTCAAAATTTTATCAATTCTCTTTTAAATTCCCACACGCTTTCAGACAAACTTTTTGAAAATGAACAGTTCTATTTTTGCATAAACTTAAAAACAATTTCTGACGAAAACCTATTTCATTGTGCAAATAATTTTTTCCTTAAAACCAGCATGAGTAAACCTTTAATATTTATCACAAACGAGCAAAGTGATTCTTTTCAAAAATTGATTTCAAACTCTCCTATCAAATACAAATCAGCCGACTTTTATGAATTATACTCATTAATGAAACATAACAACTATTACCCAGAAAATATAAACAACTCAAAAGTTAGACAAAAAAACTTGAAAAACTTTAAAAATAAATTAAGTCAATCATTAAGCAGAAAAAGCTTTTTCAAATATTTTATTTCTGGTTTATCTTTAATCATTCTATCAATCTACATTCCATTTTCATTTTATTATTTATTATTTGGAAGTTTGCTTTTCATCTTTTCAATTCTTTGCTTATTTAGCAAAAGCAACCATCAAACAAAAACAAACACTGACCTGATTTCACTCATAAAAAAAGACTGACAAATTTGTCAGTCCTTTTGTTTTATCCACGAATTTCCAAACCATTTCTTGTGATATATTCAACAAAATCAGCTCTAAACTTTTCAATTTCTTCCCCTGAAAGTGTGTGGTCTTGACTGCAAAGTGTGAATCTAAGAGTCACAGATTTCTTATCGCCAAGTGTTTGTTCATTTTGATAGATATCAACCAAACTATATCCAAGCATGATTTTTGATTTGAATTTTGAAAGTTTCTTTTGAAGTTCTGAATAAATGAGAGTCTTGTCACAAACAACATTATAATCAATTTCAACAGCTTGATATTTTGAAACACTCTTAATCTTTCTTGCATAAGCAACTGTGTTTGCAAGTTTGTCAAAATCAATTTCAAGACCCACAACATTAAATCTCTTATCTGTTGCCTTTTTAACTTCAGGATGAATCACACCCATATATCCATAATCAGCAGTTCTTGACTTAACCCTGAATGAGTTTACTGGGTGCAAGTATGGAACTGTGTCACCCTTATCAAGTTCAACATCAATTCCCATCAAGTTTTTAGCTATATCAACAATCGCTGTTTTAAGCTCTGTGAAAAGCTCAAATTCTGTCTTCTTTTGACTAGCAAACAAAATTGCAAGTTTTTTATGTTCATCACAAATATTTTCATCATCAAGTCCAGAAACAACTCTTCCAATTTCAAACACACGAACACTGTCATAGTTGTTTTTATTTTCATCTAAACATCTAATAAGAGTTGGCAAAAGTTCACTTCTAATTCCACTCTGTCCTGCATTTGAAGAATCTAAAAGTGAAACATAAGACTTTGTGTCAATCTTGTGAGATTTATTGAAATCTTCAAAGTTCCAAATATGTGAATGAATTTCATTTGCATTATACTTTTCTGCAAGCATAAGCTTTGTGTCATATTCATATTCGATTGACTTGATTAAATTTTGTGGTGCAGCATCAAATGCGAGTGGAGCTGGCTTAATGTTGTCATAGCCATAAAGTCTTGCCACTTCTTCAACCAAATCTTCTTTGATTGAAACGTCTTTTGTTGCTCTGAATGTTGGAACTTCAACTTCTAAACGTTCACCTTTTTCTTTAACACCAAATTCAAGTGCTTTGAGTGTTTTAACAATAAATTCTTTTGAAATATCTTCACCAACAATTTTTCCAATAAATTTTGGGTCAAATTCAATTGTCTTTTTGTCATATTTCTTTTTATAGCAATCACTAAGTCTTGAAGTAACTTTCACACCAGAATCAATATCTTTTAAAAGTTTCAAAATTCTAGCAAGTGCAATTGGTGTCATTTCAGGGTCTAATGATTTTTCATAACGCTGAGAAGCATCGGTAATAAGACCAATGGTTCTAGCAGATTTACGAATCGCCGTTGAATCAAACACAGCAGCTTCAAAAAGAACTGAATTTGTATCATCTGAAATACCAGACTTGAGTCCACCTTTAACACCAGCAATAGCAACAGGTTCTTTGTTTTTATCTGAAATCAAAACTGCACCTTTTGGTGGCCTATGTTCTTCACCTTCAAGAGTTGTCATTTGAATCTCACCATCAGATTCAATAACATTGATTCCATCAACAATTTTATTGTCAAATGCGTGCATTGGAAGACCCACATCAAGCATAACATAGTTTGTTAAGTCTGCAAGCAAGTTAATATCTCTCATTCCTGCATAGTTCAAACGAATTGCCATTTCTCTTGGAGATTTTTTAGCAGTAATATTATCAACAGAAACTGAAGAATATCTAAAGCAATTTTCTGTTTCAATTTGAATAGGAATTTCAGGAAGCTTGTCATATGCCTTCAAATCATCAAGTGGCATTTTCTTAAGTTCTCTATCAAAAATAACAGCAAATTCACGAGCGAGTCCATAATGACCCCAAAGGTCAGGTCTGTTTGTGAGTGATTTATTGTCAATTTCTAAAACAACGTCATCAACTGGCCAAACTGACTTAATGTCTGCACCAATTTGAACATCTTCTTTAATATCCATGATGCCATCATCATCACTGCCAATTCCAAGCTCTGCTTCTGCGCAGCACATACCGCAAGAATCAACACCAACAAGTTTTGTTGCCTTGATTTTTCCTGCACAAACTTGTCCACCAACTTTGCAAACTGCTGTCACCATGCCTTCATAAACATTTGGTGCACCACAAACAATTTGAACAACTTCATCACCAACATCAACTTTCAAAATATGCAAATGATTTGATTCAGGATGATTTTCAACTTTCAAAACCTTTCCGAAAACAACATTTTGAACATCTGCACCTTTAACTTCAACACCTTCAATTTCAGCAGTTGAAAGGTTGAATCTTTTAACAAGTTCATCTATCTCAATTCCAGATAAATCAACATAATCTTTAATCCAATTAATAGAAATTTTCATTATCTTTCTTCGCTCCTTACATTTTTGTTTTGAACTGACTCATAACTTTAAGGTTATTGCTGTTCAAATGTCTAATATCATCAAGATTTGTTCTAATCATAACAAGTCTGTCAAAGCCCAAACCAAATGCGAAACCATTATATTCATCTGGGTCAATACCTGCCATCTTGAGCACGTTTGGATGAATCATACCACATGGGCAAAGTTCAATCCAGCCAGAGCCACCACATGTTTGACAACCCCTGCCACCACAGAATGGACACTTTGCATCCATTTCATAACTTGGTTCTGTGAATGGGAAAAATCCTGGACGAAGTCTAACTTCAATATCTTTCTTGAAAAGTGCTTTAAGCATTGCCTTTTCAAAATAAATAAGGTTTGCAACAGTGATATTTTTTCCAACAACCACACCTTCAAGCTGGAAGAATGTGTTTTCGTGTCTTGCATCAAGTTGTTCATTTCTGAAAACTCTTCCTGGGAAAATAACTTTGCAAACTGGTCCATAAGTTCTAAGAATTCTGTTTTGAGCTGCAGAAGTTTGAGTTTTCAAAAGTTGACCGTTGCTGAGCCAGAAAGTGTCTTGTGTGTCACGTGCTGGGTGGCTCTTTGGAACGTTAACTGATTCAAAGTTGTTATAGTCTGTTTCAACTTCGTTTCCATCTTCAACAACAAATCCCATATTTTTGAAAATATCAACAACTTGTTTTTGAATGATTGTTCTTGGGTTAAGCGAACCGGTTTCAGTGTCAACTGGAAGTGAATAGTCAAACATTTCAGTACTATTAATTTCTGCTTCAATCGCCTTTTGTTCAAGAGCAAGTTTTGTTTCTTCAATTTTGTTTTCAATTTTGTTTTTAAGAGCATTAACCTTTTGACCAAACTCTTTCTTTTGGTCTGCTGGCACTTCTCTGAATTTCGACATAATGTCTGTGATATAGCCTTTTTTGCCGAGATATTTAACTCTGATTGTTTCAAGTTCAGCAAGAGCTGCAACTGCTTCAATTTCGGCATCAAATTTCTTTTCTACTTCATAAATTTCATTTAATTCCATTTTTCTCTCCTTTCATTTTATAACTTCGGCAATTTTTTGAAATAAAAAAAGCCTTGCAAGCCCTTAACATAAGGACGCAAGACTTTAGCGTGGTACCACCTTATTTCGTGATAAAAATCACCTTATTTTGCTTTAACGATAGCTCTAATCGAAATATGTTTCCATATTCAGCTCCAGTGCCGAAATTCATTTATGGCTTGATGCAAAGCTTTCAGCCTTCGACTTTACTCTCTAATCTCAAGTGGTCATAAACTACTAAATCACCTTCACAGCTTTTAAAAAACTGAGTTTAGTCTAACACACAAAATTTAATTTGTCAACTGCTTAAAATTAAAATTCAATGTGTTTAATGCCTTGTTTGTTTGAACGTCTGTAAAGCACAAACTTTTTTCCAATAAAGCAAACCTGTTCTGCCTTAAGCGCTTCTGCTGCTTGAATCAAATAATCACGAGCAGATTCTTCTGCTGTTTCTAAAACTGAAACTTTAACAAGTTCACGGGCAGTAAGTTCTCTGTCAATTTGAGCAAGAACAGTGTCTGTCAAACCATCTTTGCCCATAATTGTTGTTGCAGAAATTGTGCTTGCAAGCGAGCGAAGTTTTGCTCTTTGTTTTGAATTTAACATAATTTCTCCTTATTCTTTAATTTCAAATTCAATATCTTTAATTCTGATGACTGAAGTTTCATCAGCACCTTGTTTTTTAAGTTCCTTAATAATTCCCTTATCTTTAAGCACTTTTTGGAAATATGAGAAAGATTGGAAATCACTTAAAACAACACCACGAACAAGCTCATCAATAAATCCACCAACGACTTCAAATTCATTCTCACCAGTTTTAATAACTTCATATCTGTTTGGATTTGGTCTTTCATAAACAAATGGCTCATATTCAAGTTTTTGTTTTGGTGGCAATTCTTTAAGTTTTTCGATTGTCACTTTCAAAAGTTCGTCAAGATTTCTGTTTGAAACAGCTGAAACTTCAACAATTTGATATTTTGTTTTAAGTTTTGACACTTTCTTTTTAAAGTCTTCAATCTTCTTTTCATCATCAACCAAATCAAGTTTGTTAAGAACAATGATTTGTGGAAGATTTTCCACACTTTCACCATGCTTTTTAAGTTCGTTGTTTACAATAGTAAAATCTTCATATGGGTCACGCTCTTCACTTCCTGCAATATCAACCACATGAAGCAAAAGTCTTGTTCTTTCAATGTGTCTTAAAAAGTAATGTCCGAGTCCAACTCCTTCGCTAGCCCCTTCAATAAGACCAGGAATGTCAGCAATAACAAACGAGCTGTCACCAGTTTTGCAAACACCAATGTTTGGAGCAAGTGTTGTAAAGTGATAGTTTGCAATCTTTGGCTTTGCATTTGTAAGCATTGATAAAATTGTGCTCTTTCCAACATTTGGGAAACCAATCAAGCCAACATCTGCGATTGTTTTAAGCTCTAAAATAACTTCTTTTTCTTCACAAAGTTGTCCCGTTTGTGAAAATGATGGGCGTTGTCTTGTTGAAGACTTGAATCTTGCGTTTCCAAGACCACCTTGACCACCTTTCAAAACTGTGATAGACGCACCATCATCAAACAAGTCTGAAATGATGTTGTTTGTTTCATTATCACGGATAACAGTTCCACAAGGCACCTTTATAATCAAATCTTTACCATTTTTGCCACGCATGAGTGCACTGCCACCATTAGCGCCATTTTCAGCTCTAAAGTGTTTTGTGAATCTAAAATCAATCAAGTTATCAATTCCCCTATCTGCAACAAAAATGATAGACCCACCGTGTCCACCATCGCCACCATCTGGTCCACCTTTTTCAACATATTTTTCAGTGTGAAAACTTGTTTTGCCGTTTCCACCATTACCAGCTTTAATAAAAATCTTAACTCTGTCTAAATACATAATCTCTCCAATTATCTTTTCTTATTATAAAATTTGCAGACATCTTTTGCTTCACACTCTTCACATTTTGGTCGTTGTGATTTGCAAACATATCTTCCGTGAAGCACGAGTGCATAGTGCATTTTTATCCATTTATCTTTTGGCAAATTCTTTTCTAAGTCTTTTTGAACTTTTGAAACATTTTTGCCACAAGCAAGTCCAAGCCTGTTTGAAACTCTAAAAACATGAGTGTCAACAGCAATCGCTGGAATATTAAACGCAAGTGAAAGCACAACATTTGCAGTTTTTTCTCCAACACCAGCAAGTGCTTTGAGTTCTTCTTTGTTTGATGGAACCTTTCCACCATGTTTTTCAACAATATCTTTAGATGCTTCCAAAATGTGTTTTGCCTTGTTATGAAAAAAGCCACAAGCACGAATCTTGTTTTCCAATTCTTCTTGTGACAATGTTATCATTTTCTCAGCTGTGTTGTAGTCACGAAACAATTCTGCTGTCACCAAATTCACTCTTTTGTCTGTGCATTGAGCCGACAAAATAACAGCAACCAACAGTTCGTAGTCAGAATGAAAAACAAGTTCACATTTTGGGTCTTTATAAAGTTCATCAAACTTACCTATAATTGCCAAAACGCTTGTTTTCATTATTTTCTTCCAATCCTTTCACTCATTTTATCGTAAACTATTGTAAGGAGTCTAAAACTCATAGCTTCTTCAAAATTACGGATATTAAGCCCCGTGATTTTATAAATCTTTTCAATACGATAAAGCAATGTGTTTCTGTGAAGAAATGCGTTTCGACTTGTTTCTGAAATATTAAGATTGTTTTTAAAGAATGCGTTGATGCACTCAATAAGTTCTTTGTCTTTCATAACAGAAACAATTTCAGGGTTCAAAAACTTTTCACAAATAACTGCCTGTTCATCAGGATTCAAGCAAGCAATCACGTTATTGCAAAAAGCTGAAAACACTGATTCGTCTTTTTTAGACTTTCTGCCAGTCTTTTCAATTTTGTCTGATACATTTTGACCATTTTGCTTTCCAGATAAATAATCCATACTCGTCTCCTTATACCATAGCATATTATAACAAATAAATTTTAAGATTTCAATAATTTTAAAATATATTGTCTAATAATTTTATATTACCAAATTTCCTGTCAAATTTGAATATATAAAAATCGACTTTTCATTGATTTTTTTGTTAAACATTGAAGAATCAATTTTGTTTAATGGTTCACCACTCAAATCACACACAAAAACTTCTTCAATGTCGCCAAATTCAAGCTTCAGCTCATCTAATTTCTTTGAGAATTTGCCGTCAAACTTAAACAATTTTTCATCGCCTTTGCAAAGAAAATATCCCTTTCCGTCTTTTTCAATATAACCTTGCTCCAAAACATAACCAACGTAAAATTTTAATATATCGAGCAAAGAATATGCTTTTTCAAAGTCTTCAATAGCTCTAAATTCTTGAACAGCTGCCAAATTTAAATATAGAACTTTATCATAGTTAAATTCAAACTTCTGTCCTTTTAAAAACCTGAAACTTTCATCACCAATGGTGTAAATAATTGTCAGATTTTTATCACCCATAAGTTTATCATAAACTGAAATCATTTTCAATTTATCTTCACAAACCAAGTCTTCAAACTGGTCATCTAAAAACAAAATGTTTGGATTTTTGATTTTTGCTCTAACAATTTGAAGAATTCTCTTTTCAAAAAGTGACAACTTCTTAACTTTTGTGTTCACATCTTTGTCAAAATCAAACCCTTTCAAAAGTGTCAAAACTTGCTCATTTGAAAGTTTTTCTTTTTCACAAATTTCACACTGATAGTTGATATTATCAGCTATTGATTTTTTTTCAATTAAAACAGGCTCTGCCAAAACAAGTGAAAAGCCTTTTTCTTGGTCTGAAACTTCTTTCAATTCTTTTCCATTTAAATAAATATTCCCAAATCTTGAATCTTCAAACCCAGAAAGCACTTTCAAAGCAGTTGTCTTTCCCATGTCTTTTGACGCCAAAATCAAAACTTTTGAGCTTTTTTCAAGAGAAAAAGAGACATCTTTGAGTGTCATTGGTGACCTGTAATATGAAAAACATAATCTTTGCACATTAAAAAACATCTTTCTCTCCTTTTATACGGTGATTATATCACACTTAAAAATCTTAGTAAATAAAAACAAACAAAAAAAAGACACGTGTTTCCACGTGCCATTTGAATTTTTTGCTATTTTGTTTTAATCAAACCATAGTCGCCATCAGTTCTTCTGTAAAGAACGTTAACGTTGCCAGTTTCCATATCTTTGTAAATATAGAAATCATTGTCTAAAAGTTCAATTTGTTCAACAGCTTGTTCATCTGAAAGTCTATCAAGCTCGAACTCTTTGTGTTTAACAATTTTTGCTGGTTCAACTTCAGGAACTTCATCAAAGAAGATAAGTGAAGCTGGGTCGATAGCAACTTTATTGCTGTCTTTATTCTTTCCAGCAATACGAACAAGTTGTCTTTCAAGTTTAGCAAGGCAAAGGTCAAGATTTGCATACATATTATCAGATTCAACTTCACTTCTAACAAATGTGTTTCTAGACTTTGCAGAAATTTCCATTTTATATCTTTCTTGAGAACCTGATTTTGAGAGAACAACTTTAGCACTTGCTGAATCTCCAAGGTACTTCTCAAACTTTTGTACCTTTTTATCAATAAGGTCTGTTAGCTTTTCTTTAGCCGCATAATTTCTTTGAACAATTTCAATTTTCATAATTCTAACCTCCTATTTGTTCTACCTTTATTATATCAAACCGAATATTAATTTTCAAAACAATATTTAGTATGTTTAACACAAAACTTTAAATTCAAATTCTGTGCCATTTGCATCAACCTTAACAGCTGAGTTATCTTGAAGCTCACCAGAAATAATCATTTCTGCAAGTGGGTCTTTAATTTCTTTGTCGATAACACGCTTGAGTGGTCTTGCACCATACATTTCATCATAGCCCTTGTCGCAAATAAGAATTCTTGCAGGTGTTGTGATTTCAAGTGAAATATTTTTCTTAACAAATCTCTTTTCAAGAGAGTTAAGCATAATGTCTGCAATCTTCATAATGCTGTCTTTTTGCAAACTGTCAAAAATAACAACTGAATCAATTCTGTTTAAAAGTTCTGGCTTGAAGTTATCTCTAAGTTTATCCATCAAAAACTCTTCAGTTTCAACAGTTTTTTGTTCTGGGTGCTCTCTTTCAAATTTACGTCTTGCAAGAAGGTCTTGAACACCATTGTTGCTTGTCAAAATGATAAGTGTGTTTTTGAAACTTACAACCTTTCCAGATGAATCTGTGAGTCTTCCTTCATCAAAAATCTGAAGCATAATGTTGAAGATATCAGAATGCGCCTTTTCAATCTCGTCAAAAAGCACAATAGAATAAGGTTTTTTTCTAACTGCTTCTGTGAGTTCTCCACCGTCTTCATGACCAACATATCCCGGTGGTGCACCAATCAATCTTGAAACAGAATGGCTTTCCATAAATTCACTCATATCAAATCTAATGATTGAATCTTCGTTATCAAAAAGCACATCAGCAATCGCTTTTGTAAGCTCAGTCTTTCCCACACCAGTTGGACCCAAAAACAAGAATGAACCGATTGGTCGTTTTGGGTCATTGATGTCAGCTCTCGACCTTCTGATTGCTTTTGACACAACCGAAACAGCCCCCGGCTGACCAATAACTCTTTCACTTAAAATATTTTCCAAATTAAGCAAAGTTTCTCTTTCTGAAGATGTGAGTTTCTTCACAGGAATATTTGTCCAAGCTGCCACAACTTCTCTGATATTTTCGGCAGAAACTTCTCCAAATGTTTCGCCAGTCTTTAAAAGAATTTCTTTTCTGATTTCAGAAATCCTGTTTTGAATAACAGCCTTTTGTTTGTTCATTTTATCTGCATTCACAAAATCATCTTTTTTTCTAAACTCTTCTTTCTTTCTGTCAAGTTCAAAAATTTGTTTGCTAAGCTCACGAACTTCATCAGGCATTTCAGAAGCATTAACCCTAAGTTTTGAGCAAGCTTCATCAATAAGGTCAATGGCTTTATCTGGAAGATACCTGTTTGTGATATATCTGATTGAAAGATTAACAGCAGCGTCAACAGCATCATCAGCAATCTTCACATTGTGGAAGTTTTCAAATGACGAACGAATGCCCTTCAAAATTTTAATCGTGTCTTCAGCTGTTGGCTCTTCAACTTTAACCGGTTGAAAACGCCTTTCCAGTGCTGGGTCTTTTTCAATATACTTTTTATATTCATCAAGAGTTGTTGCACCAATGCAGTGAAGCTCACCACGTGCAAGATAAGGTTTTAAAATATCAGAAGCTGAAATTTCACCTTCTTTTCCAGCTTCAGCAAGCATGTGTATCTCATCAATAAAAACCAAAATATTTTGATTTTCCAAAATGGCATTAATCGCATTTTTGAGTTTTTGCTCCATGCTTCCCCTAAACTTTGTTCCAGCCATAAGCGAAGCAAGGTCTAATGAAAAAATCATTTTACCTTGAAGAATTTCCGGAACATCATTTGTCACAAGACGCTGTGCAAGCCCTTCAACAACCGAAGACTTTCCAACACCAGGCTCACCAATAAGCACCGGATTATTCTTTGTTTTTCTGCAAAGAATTTCAATAAGCCTTGCAGTTTCTTCATCTCTGCCAATAATCTTTGCCATATCAGAAGAAGCTACTTTTTGTGTTAAATCAATACCCAAACTTTTTAGTTCTTCTGGAAGTTCAAACTTATAGCCAGAAACAGGCTTTGAAACCACTTCTTTAGGTTCAGCCACCAAAGCTTGTTCATAACCCATCACTTTTTCAATCTTAGCTTTCAAAACATCAAGATTAATCTTGAATATATCTTTCAAATGCTTTGTTGCTGTGAAACTTTGATTAGAAATCAAAATATACAAAATATCTTCAATTTCAAGCAAATCTCTGCCTTGTTTTTTGCAAAAATCAGTGGTTTTTGCGAAAATTGTTGTAACATTCTTTGAATATCCAACTGACTTTGGTGTTTCAATTTGTTTATTTTTTAGATATGATAATATAACTTTTTTGTATGCCACAAGCTGAATGCCAAAAGTGCCTAAAAGCCTTGCGCCCTTAGACTCTGAAATAGACAAAATGCCATAAAGCAAATGTTCGGTTTCAACCTTTGATTCACCTGTTTGCTTTGCACACATAACCGATTTTTTTATTGCTTGCTCAAGCAATTTTGAAACAGCCATAATCTCTCCTATTTAATTCGTTTTGATTTTAAAATGTTTGTTAAGAATGTTGCCCTAAACTTATCAAGGTCAGAGTCTGTAACTTTTGAACCCGAAATTTTAGTGAGTGAATAAGGCAAAACATCAATCATCAAGTTGTCAATAAAATCAACTTCTTTAAACCTAATCAGGTCTAATGCCACACCAATTTTAATATCACCCAACAGCATTTTTGACTCTGCAACATCAATTTTATAACAGTTTGTGAGTATGCCCCATGCACGTTGAACTTTATCTTTGATATTATCAAAATTTGTTGCAGACAAAAGTTCATTTCTTGCCCTGATTTCCATTTCAGAAATCTTGATTGCAATTTCAGTGATTCCCACAACATATTCATTTTCACGCCTTCCAATTGTCTGTGCGTTTGAAAGCGTATAAGTATAAGCTTCAAGGTCAATGCCATCATCAGCAAAACCAAGTTTAATTCCTTGGTTTGAAAGATTTGAAATAATCTCTTTAATTTTTCCAGTGATTGTGAGTGCAGGCAAAAATAAATCAACACTTGCTCGAAGTCCCGTTCCAACATCATTTATGCTTGATGTCAAAAAACCCAAATTGTCATCAAAGGCAATATCAAGCTTTGATATGATTTGATTGTCTATTTGATTCAATTTTTCATAGGCTTTTATCAAATTCAATCCCGACATTGTGTATGTTTCAACAATATGGTCCATTTCGTTAAGCATAATCGAAATCTCTTCATCTTCTGAAAGAATAACTGCTCCGAAACTAAATGAATCCATAAGCGACATTGAAATCAAACCCTTTTCGTGCATAATGTTCACATCAAGCTCTGGAAGAGTCTGCATTTTGTAAAGCTTAAAGCCAGAATCAATCTTCAAGATATTATCAGCGAGTTTGTTTAAAACTTTAATCCCTTCGTCGCCTTCTATTTCTGACGGAAACTCAAACCCTAAAAGATTTCTCGACAGTTTCACACGACTTGACACAATAATTGAGCTATAATCTTTAACCATCGAGTTCTCCTTTTAGTTTTTCTATCTGATTTTTCAAAATCTCTGCACGCATAAAGTCTTCATCTTTTGCTGCCTGCAATTTTTCTTCTTCAAGTTTTGCAATTTGTTCTTTAATCTTCACTTTTGAAACATGCTTTGTTGAAACTTTTCCAACGTGATTCATAGCGCCTTGTTTTTTCAAAAGCACTTGTCTGATTTCATTTTCAAAAATCTTATAACAATTAGCACAACCAACAATATTCGCACGATAAAAATCACTCAAAGAAGTTTTGCATCTTGGGCAAACTCTTTCTTGAATGTAATTGAAATCGTCGTTATTATCGTCAAAAATGAACTTAGTGTTAGCATTAAAGTCAAACATAATTGCTCCTATTTTGTTATCATCAGTTTAAGCAAAACATTTTTAAACGCTTTTGCTCGAACCTTATCTTTGATTGTAAATGGCATTGAAAGTGAATCTTCTGAAAGTGACGCTTCAACAAGTTCACTTTCTTTTTTATTCATAAGACCATCGGCTATCAATTTATCTAAAATCTGAATCATTCTTTTATAAGACAACTCATCACCAATACTCTCCAAAACAAGTCCGTTCAAATAGGCATTGGTATCAGAACTTTTTATGCGAGAAATCTTGATAAATCCACCACCACCACGCCTGCTTTCTTTAACAAATCCCCTGTCAACAGTAAACCTTGTGTCTAGCACATAATTGATTTGACTAGGCGCACAAGAAAAATATTCAGCAAGTGAATTTCTTGAAATATCAACAAAGTCATTGTCGCCCATTGTTGCAATTATAAATTGCTCGATTGATTCAGAAATATTAGCCATAAAAGCCCCCTAAATAAACCATTAGTCAAAGATGGTCAAATTACAATTTTATGATACATTATCTTTCATTTTTAAGTCAAACAAAAACAATAATTTAAACAAAATAAAAAGGAGCTTTTTAGCTCCTAATGTAAAATTTTGCGTCTACTTTTTAACAAAGATAACACCACTTGTTCCAGGACCAGCATGAGCACCGATAACTGGACCAACAAAAAATCTTCTAAGATTCATTTTTTTGCCAGTTTGTCTAATTTTTTCAGCAAGTTCATCTCCCACTTGTTTGTTGTCAGCATCAAGCACCCAAACTTCATATCTATCATCTTCGTTGTATTCTTCATCAAACTTATTAACCATAAAGTCTAAGGCTTTTTTCACACCTTTAACAGTTGTGAGTTTTTCAAGTTTTCCATCTTTAACCGTCAAAATTGGCTTAATGTTAAGCATTGTGCCAAACACTGCAGACATTGTTCCAATTCTTCCACCACGTTTCAAATATTGCAAGCTGTCAACATAGAAATACACTGAAATTTTATCCCTAAATTCTGTCAAAAACTTAACAACTTCCTCATCAGAAGCCCCGCTATTGTGAAGTTTGCAAGCTTCAATAACTTGAATGCCAGCTGCACCACAAATGCTCAAAGTGTCAAAACAAGTTATTTTTCTTTCTGGATATTTCTTTTTAAGCTCATCAATAGCAATCTTCATGTGTTCAAATGTTCCAGAAAGCTTTGATGAAAAATGAACATATAAAATGTCTTTGCCTTCAGCAAGAACCGGCTCAAAATAATCTAAATAATTTTGAGTGTTAAGCGCTGATGTTATTGCAACAGCACCAGCTCTCATATCTGCATAAAACTTATCAATATCAGTGTTTTTTCCAAAGTCATAAACATATTCTTGATTGTTGATTGTATATGGCATTCCGATAACTCTCATTCCAAGTTTTTCAGCATCAGTATACAACATTTCACAATCTGTATCGGTAAAAAATACACTACTCATAGTCTATTCTCCTTTTTAATAAAGTAGATTTTAAATCAAGTCTAAATCATCAAAATTTTCCATATAAAGCTTTGAATCATAGTCATTAAACACACAAAAAACAACTTTAATTGGAAAGTTATGTTCTTTAAGCCAATCATGAACGGTTTTAACTGCAATTTTTGAAGCAAGGTCACGTGGAAACTTATAAGTTCCAGTTGAAATGCAGCAAAAAGCGATTGTTTTAAATTTGCTTTCAAGAGCCAAATTTAAGCATGATTTATAGCAATTTGCAAGGTCTATTCTGTTGTGATAAGACACTCTGTCATAAACAATTGGGCCAACCGTGTGAATAATATAGCTTGCTGGAAGATTATAACCTTTTGTGAGTTTTGCTCTTCCATTTGGCTCAGGGTGTCCTTGCTTGTTCATCAAATAGTTTAATTCTTGCCTAATTTGAAGCCCACCAGCAGACATAATAACATTGTCAATCGACGAGTCACAAGGTTTAAAACTTCCAAGCATTTCAGAGTTGCCAGCATTCACAATCGCATCAACTTTAAGGGTTGTGATGTCGCCCATATAAATTGTCATGTTGTCAGCATAGTCAAGTTTATTCACATCAATAATTGGTTTATGCTCTCTTTCATAAGACAAAATCTCGTCTTGAAGACGCATAAACTCAGAAGTTAAAGGCATTGGCTGTCTTTGATTTGAAAGCCCACGAAAAATAACTCGTTTTTCTCCAATATCAAGTTCATCGAGTTTGAATTTTTTTATATCAACACCTTCGTCTTCACAAAGTATTTCAATCAATCTATTTAATTTTTCATCTAATTGTTCAATAGTATATTCCATTACAAAATCACCTAGTTTTAGTATATCACTACATAAAAAATTTTCCAAATAAAAAAAGTCTGCTATTTCTCTTTGGCAGACTCTTTTTCGCTTTTTTTGACTTTTTCTTTCTTTTTGAGTTTTTCTAAAAGAACATCTGATTCCGTTCCATAGCCCTGAGCTAAAACTTCACCCATTTCTGATTCTCTAAATTCAAGAACAGCTTTTGAAAGTTCAGCAGACTCACCTTCGTCATTGTTAATGTCTTCAATCTCTTTTGCAATAGTTTCATACTCATCAAACAACTTCTTTGCTTTTCCAACTTTCTTGATATAGTCTTTTATTGCTTTTTTTACTACCTGCTTGTCATCTAATTCATTAATTTTAATTGAAGATTCATTCAAAATCTCAACAAGTTCAGTTTCAATCTTTTTAAATTTTTCAACGAGTTTTTCTAAATTTTTCTTCATAATCATTTCTCCGAAATCAAGAAGTTCTCTTTAAAATAATCCATATCAGGAACATATTTTTTTGTTACGTTTCCAAGCACGGTCACAAACATTTTTGTCTTTTTGTTAAAAATGATATTTGCCACATTTTTCACAGCTTCTGGCGTAACCCCATTTCTAAGTTGTTTCTTTTGTTTGTTTTTGAGTTTAAACAACTTTCCAAAACTTAAATAATCCATAAGATTCATATGACACTTTCCTGATGGTCTGATTGGCATTTTTTCATCAGCAAAATATTCTAAATTCTTTTTATATGCATCTGTGATTTCTTTCGAAAGTTCTTCACTCACCACTTTTTTAATTTCTTCAGAAACGATTTCAATAATATCTTTAATCTTTTCTTTCGAAGTTTCAAAAACAATATTAAAAAGTGACTCATTTTTAAAACTTGAAATATCAGAGTCAAGCCTATAAATCAACCCCTTGTTTCGAAGTTTCAAAAACAAACTTCCTTGCGAACCAGAAAGATACCTTGTCAAAAATGAATAGTTATAATCTTTTGTGAATATATCAATTTCATTTGCATCAATCTTAAAGTTTAAAAGCACGCTAATTTTTTCTTGCTCATTTTTAATAATTTTAAGTGACGAGTCTTTATCAATAACATTTGTGTCATAATAACTCACTGGCTTTTTATAATCTTGCTTGTAAGGAATATTTTGAACAAAATGTTTGTTTACAAGTTTTTTCGCCTTGAAAAAAGGAAGCGACGTCACCATTGAAACAACAAAGTTATTACCCACAAAATGCTCTTTTTTAAAGTTTTCAATATCTTTAAACTTGATAGATGAAACATTGTTTTCGGTTCTTCCAACAATGTCAGAAGCAAACTTTGAATTCGAAAGTGCCTGCTTCATGTTCATCACATAAACATCTCTCGACTCACTGTCAAGACACATGTTAAGTTCTTCTTTAATCACACCCTTTTCTGACTCAACATATTCATCATCAAGCACCGAATTTAAAAGCACATCACGAGCAAAATCCATTGACTTGTCAATAAGTTTATTTGTTCTATAAAATTTAACAATCAAATAGTCCATGCTTGTTGACGCATTCAAAAACACAATTCGGTTTCTGTCGGCTTCAACATCTGCGTTAGACCTGTTTTTTGTCTTTTTAAAAAGTGTATGTTCCAAAAAATGAGCTGTTCCTGGTTTTTTGTCAGCCATTCCACCAACTGAAAAACCAACTTCAACAGCCGAGCAATTATTTAACTTTGTTTTTGAATAAATAAAAGTTCCACCATTTTTAAGTTTAACTATCTTTTCTTTCATTATTCCCCCAAATTACCACTAAAACCCTGCTTTTGCAGTTAAATAATTAAGCCTTTCAGTTTGTGAACTTTTGATAAGTTCTAACCTGTTTAGCATTTGTTTAAGCTTTGAAAGATATTCTTTAAGCGCAGCAAATTCTTCTAAAATAAATTCTTCTTTTGGGTTAATTCCAAAATTAGTAAATTTGAAATATTCATGAGTGAAATAGTTTCTCTTTTCAAGCAAAACTTTAAGCTCATTAATTTCTTCATATTTCAAACTTTTTGATTCATAAACAATGCCAATCATCTGACCAAAAGTCATATTTTCCATTTTTTCTTTCAAATATCTAGCATCATCTCTAACTTGATTATAGTCAGAAAGCGAAATTTTTGCATGTCTTGAAAACTCTTTAATAATCTCGCTAATTTCACAAATCTCACCAATATCAAGTTCGATATGCTGAGTAACTTCAACAATTTTTCCAATCGCACAATAAATTCTATTCATATCAATTTTTCCTATAATATCAAGTTTAAACAATTAAAGCAATATGTCAATTATTTAAACATCGAACACTTTTCGTTTTGCTGCTTGCCAAATTCGTTAAAACAAGAACTCACCACATCTTTAAACCCAATAAAACACTCCATATAAGGGTCGTCATTCATATCAACCAAGCGAACATCACCCCTTCTGTGCCTTGCATCAATATATTTTCCATCGCCAACATAAATTCCAACATGACCCGGAAACCAATTATCTTCTTCAACTTTATCAGCACTCTTTGACTGTCTGTGAAACAAAAGCACGTCACCAATCTTTGCATTTTTCAAAACAAACTCTCGTTTTTCTTTAACACTCTTATTCTCATCAATCAAACAATTTTCGCCCAATTTGCCAGACATAATCTTTCCTGTCAAACTGCTTCCAAACCCACCTTTTGTGATATCTACTCCAAGTTCAGACATAAAAAGAAACATAACAAACGTTGCACAATCAAATGTGCTGTTTTGCTTATCTTTCACAATTATCATATCCAAAAGCTCGATTGCTGTTTCTTTTAAACTTTTTCTAGCTTCACTTTCACTGTTTTTGCAGGCAAAAAAACTTGTTTTTGTTTTGTTTTTTGCTGATTCAATTCCAGACAAATCAAATCCTGTAACACGTGAAACATTCTGCATCAATTCACCAAACTGAACATCATCAAAAATCTCAGAATTTTTAGCTTCTAATAGTTCTTGTTTATCTAAGCCAAAAGAAACAGAAAAATCACATATATCATAATTGTTTTCATTGTTGCTGAAAAACAAACCCATTCGCTCGGTTGGAAAAAATCTAAAATCTTCTCCACCAACGCAAATCTTCAATGAATCAATTTTCTTAAGTGGCACAAAAAAAGAATTAAAACTCAAACCATTTCCAGACACAAATGAATCTAAACACACATCTGAAAAGCCAAAAACTTTAAACTTATATTTTTCATCATCAATAAAAACCAAAAGCCCATTGCTTTCGGTTTGTGTATTTTTATTCATAAGTTGATAAGATTGCCTAACACTTTTGATTTCGAGTGTTTCACAAGCACTCAAAAGAATGTCATTTGCATCATAGCCATAATTTTGCATAAATTCATAAGCATAAAAATATGCCACAGCAAACTTTTCAAGGTCAGATAACCCATGTGCTTTGCTTTTAATATCTTCTAAAAAATCATTATAAATATCTGGGATTCTTTCTCCTAAATTTTCTATATCTATAATATCATCTATTTTTTAATTTTTCAATACCCTAAAATTTGAACATTTCAGGTTTTTCACTATACAGTTTTTGAACCTTTTTGCTGATTCTAATTTTGCTTTCACTTGTGCCACCAAGCCAGCTAAGCATCTCGCTGATTGGAATCCATTTTATCTCTTCAGATTCATCTGAAATAACAAAATCTTTATTGTTTGTCACAAACAAAAAGTTGATGTCATAATGCAAGTGCTGTGGCTCTTTTTTCTTTTCATTGTTTGCCACCACATGCACATCAACGTCCAAAATTTTATCAGATATAAGCTTAAGCTCGAAGATTCCAGATTCTTCATTAATTTCACGCACAGCCACTTCAAACGAATTCGCATTTCCGTCTGAGTGCCCACCAAATTGAAGCCAATGCACTGAATTTTTATGCCTGTGAATCAGGATATTTCCAAACTCATCACAAATAAAACCACCTGCTGTCACATGACCTTCAAGGTTTGTTCTTGAATATAAATTTTCGCCAGTTTCCAAAAAACCAATAACTTTCTCAAGTTTTTCTTTTCTGTTTCATCAAATGGCTGATAGCTTTTCAATTCTGCTAAAAGATTAAATTCCATAAACAGCTCCTATTTTATTTTTAAATATGGAATAACATAAAATTCAATCACCTTTTTAATGTCTAGATATCCAACATCAAAGTCATGAAAATCATACCCTTCATTCACACGAATATCCAAAGAGATTCCATTTAATCCTAAAAATTGCAAATCTTTCTTAACTTGTTTGATTTGTACATTAAATTTTGAATAAACGTCTTCAAAAATAGAATCTGTCTTTGTCTTTAATTGCTCATTTAAATTTGATTTTTCGATAACAAACCTTGAATTTTTCCCATCTTTTTTATATATAACATAAGGTGTTTCTTTATTTGAAAAGTCATTTTGCAACTCGTCAAGAATATGGTCATTTATGCTATATGCCATTTCAAACCTATCAAAATTCACAATGTCGTCACCAAGGTATAATCTGCATCTCCAACATTCTTTTGCTGAGCTTTCAACCACCCAAATTTCATTTTTTTCATCAAAAATTGAATCAATATTAAAAACAAAATTTTCTAAGTCTTCTATGGTTTTTATATTAATATGCTCTGAGCGAAATCCTGTTGGCTTAATTTTTAAAGCCAGCACATTACTCTTAATTTCAAATAAATCTTTAACAAATGACACGCATTTATCTTTATCTGTTTTATGAAAAATATGAAGACCATTTTTCACAACATCTTCTTCTGTTCGAAACCCCATTGAAACCGTAACCAACACTTTCTGATATCTTTCAGAAATATCACTTAATTGCATAACAGCATCTCCTATTCAACCACAAACTTCCAGCCTGGTTGCCAAGCACCAGTTTTTCTCCAGTCAGTCGCAATTGCATCTTCCCAAGTCATTTTATTAAGCACAACATTAAGTGCAAGTTGTGGAGCTTTATGCGCAACAATAGCCACTTTTTTTCCATCATAATTTTCTTTTAAAAACGCCACAAAATCACGAATTCTGTTTTCAACATCTTTCATTGACTCGCCATTTGGAAATGGCTCTTCAATATGCTCTTCATATTTCACAAGAGCGCTATCTTTTCCGTCTAAATCGCCATAGTTGCACTCACGAATTCTAAAATCAGTCTTCATTTCAACATCACGCCCAGAAAAGTTGATTTTTGCAGAATCAATCGCTCTTTTAAGGTCTGATGAAATCACAACATCAAATTCTTCATCTTTAATCACTTCAGCAAGATTTTTTGCCTGTGCAATTCCTTTTTCAGAAAGCTCACCTTGAAGCCAACCTGTTGCTCTTTTTGCCATATTATCAACTGTTGTTGCATGAACAAAATATTTAATCTCAATCATAAAAAGTTCTCCTACAAACTCATTATATCATAATGCTTTTATTTTTTGCAAAACAAAACCACTGGCAAAACCAGTGGCAATTATCTTATTCAGGTTGACCTTGTGGTTTGTCAAGCCCCAAAGTGTTAACAAGTTCTGAAAATGATTCAACTTTATAATCGGCAATCTTTGCAATAACATCTTGTTCGTTTCTTGCTGATTCATCATAAACAGAACAAACTTCGATGCCTGCAGTTTTTGCAGCCATAACACCGTTCAAACTATCTTCAAAAACAATGCACTCTTCAGGTTTTGCCCCAAGCATTTGCATTACCTTCAAATATGCTTCAGGGTCTGGTTTCTTTCTTGTCACATCTTCACAAAGAACAACTGCATCAACTATCTTTTTAAGTGGTGCTTGCTTAATCATCTTTTGATTCAAATCTTCATAAATGCTATATTGCTTTCTTGTTGTGGTTGTTGCCACCCCAATCTTTTTACCAAGCATCTTCAACACATTCAAAAACTCAGGTGCTCCGTTTTTGAAATCAAGCTCATAAACAGAAAGATGTGTTGCTAAGTTATATCTAAGTCGTTTAAAGTCTTTTCCTGTGATTCCAAGATTAAACAGTTTCACAAACTCTTCATAATAAATCGCATAAATATCACCACTAACATGTCTGTCATCATATAAAATGCTATCACGAAAAGCTTTAATGTCTTCTGCAGCAACAGCGATTCCAAAATTATCAAAAAGCACTTTTTGGTCAATCAAATTCCACATAGGCATTGAATCAACAAGTGTGCCATCAATATCAAAAATGAAATATTTTTTATCTAAAAGCTTACCTGTAATTTCTTTCATAATATTCACTCCTGCTAGTATTATACCACAGCAAACTCCCCTTTTCAAGATGCAACAAAAAAAGACTTATGAGAAATCATAAGTCTTTTTGGTGGGCAGAGGTGGATTCGAACCACCGAAGACGAAAGTCGACGGATTTACAGTCCGTTGCATTTGGCCGCTCTGCAATCTACCCAAGTGGAGCCGGTGGTCGGAATCGAACCAACAACCGTCTGATTACAAGTCAGATGCTCTACCATTGAGCCACACCGGCAAGTGTGCCCCAGCTTTCGCCGGAGTTTGGTGCCGCGGGGCGGAATCGAACCACCGACACTGAGATTTTCAGTCTCATGCTCTACCGACTGAGCTACCGAGGCATATCTTATTTTTTGATAAAAATAAGTAAAAAAATATGGCGACCCAGAACGGGCTCGAACCGTCGACCTCCAGCGTGACAGGCTGGCGCTCTAACCAACTGAGCTACTGGGCCATATGATTTGGTTATTTAATTTTTTTGGTGGGCCTTCACGGACTTGAACCGCGGACCAACCGGTTATGAGCCGGTCGCTCTAACCAACTGAGCTAAAGGCCCATGGTAATCTAAGCAAACTATTGGTCGGGGTGGCGAGACTCGAACTCACGACCTCACGGACCCAAACCGCGCGCGCTACCAAACTGCGCTACACCCCGATAGGTGCTTGCATTAGACTAACGAGATAATAATACACTATCTTATTTTAAATGTCAACAAAAAAATTAAAATTATTTTTAAAATTTTTGAGCTGGGTGTGCAGGTTATGCACACCACTGCCCAGCCATTAATTTTTCTAAAATTAATCAAGCCCAAGATATGAGTTATAAGAAATTTCTTTATCAAATATCTTAGTTTTATCAATTTCAATAATACGATTTGCAACAGTTTGCAAAAGTTCGTGGTCTTGACTTGTGAATAAGATTGGTGATTTGTAATTAATCATACCTTTGTTGAGTGATGTGATGCTTTCAAGGTCAAGGTGGTTTGTTGGTTCGTCAAAAATAAGAACATTCGCACCAGAGAGCATTGCTCTTGCAAGCATACATCTAACCTTTTCGCCACCCGAAATGCAGTTTGCTTTCTTTTGTGCTTCTTCACCAGAAAATAGCATTCTTCCAAGCCAGCTTCTAAGGAATGTTTGGTCTTTATCATTTGAATATTGTGCAAGCCAATCAACAAGTGACAAACCACAGTTTTTGAAGAATGAGTCGTTGTTTTCAGGAAGATATCCAACAGTCACAGTTGAACCCCATTCAAAGTTTCCACCGTCAGCAGAATCTTCTCCAAGCAAAATCTTAAATAATGTTGTGATAACATTTGCATTTTCACAAATAAATGCAATTTTATCGCCTTTATGAACCGTGAATGAAATGTTTTCAAAAAGACCATTCTTTGTAAGGTTTGTAACTGAAAGAATTTCATTTCCAACTTCTCTGTTTGGCTTGAAGTCAACATAAGGATATTTTCTCATAGATGGCTTAATGTCAACAAACTCAAGTTTTTCAAGTTCTTTCTTTCTGCTTGTTGCTTGTTTGCTTTTTGAAGCATTAGCAGCAAATCTTGCAATAAACTCTTTAAGTTCTTTTGCTCTTTGTTCAGATTTTTTGTTTTGTTCTTTTGCTTGGCGTTGCAAAAGTTGGCTGGTTTCATACCAGAAATCATAGTTTCCAACAAACATTTCGATTTTGCCATAGTCAATATCGCAAATGTTAGTACATATTTTATTCAAGAAATAACGGTTGTGTGAAACAACAATAACCAAGTTTTCAAACTCGAGCAAGAAGTTTTCAAGCCAGTTAACAGTTTTTGCATCAAGGTTGTTTGTAGGTTCGTCGAGAATCAAGATGTCTGGATTTTTAAAGAGTGCCTTTGCAAGCAAAACTTTAACTTTAAGTTTTGGCTCTAAGTCACGCATCAAAACTTCAAAGAATTCTTCATGAATTCCAAGTTCATTAAGAAGGTTTTGAGCTTCACTTTCAGCTTCCCAACCACCGATTTCCATAAATTCATTTTCAAGTTCGCCTGCACGAATTCCATCAGCTTCAGTGAAATCTGGCTTTGCATAAAGCTCGTCTTTTTCTTTCATGATTTCCATAAGTCTATCATAGCCGTGCATAACAGTTGAAAGAACAGTGTAATCGTCCCAAGCCTTTTGGTCTTGACCCAAAACACTTAAACGTTTACCTTTATCAATAACAATATCACCAGAACTTGGTTCAATTTGCTTAGTGATAAGTTTCAAAAATGTAGACTTTCCTGCACCATTTGCACCAATAATGCCGTAGCAGTGACCATCTTCAAACTTAAGGTTTACGTCTTCAAATAAAACCCTACCACCAAATTGTAATCTTACATTATTAACACTAATCATTTCATACTTCCCCAAATTAATTATTACGTTACAATTATAAGTCATTTAATCAAATCTTGTCAATGTTTTAACCGGAATAAAAAAGTATAATAAATTTTATTTTGTCAATAATTGATTTAGGAGATATCAATGAATCAAACAAAAACGCAAAATATTGCAAATAATGATAATCAAGCATCTGAATCTGGTAAATTTTTCATTAAACATGTTTGGTGGCTCGACGCATTAATTTTTATCGGTGGAACACTGCTTCTTGGTGGCATCGCTTCTCTTCTTGGTGGAAAAATGTTCAATTTTCAAAATTATGAAATGCCACCATTCACGGTGCCAAAAATAGTCTTTCCTATTGCATGGTCAATAATATATATCGCAATCGGTGTTTCAACATTTTTAATGTGGCGAGATAAAGAAATTAAAGAAAAAGACCGAAAACTAAACTTGATTTTATATTTTGTTCATATGTTTTTTAACATTTTGTGGCCACTTTTCTTTTTCAGACTAGACTGGGCTATCTTTTCCGTCATCTGGCTAATTTTAATGATAGCATCAGCCTGCGTGGTTATGTATCGCTATTTTTATTGCAATCTTCCTGCCGGCATAATATTTAACATTTATACCCTTTGGCTAATCTATGCGCTTTACTTAACACTTGGGCTCGTTTTAATCAACTTTTTATAAAGACATAAAAAAACTCACGAGATTTCGTGAGTTTTTGTTTTATTTATCCATTTCATCAGCTTCAGGCTCAGCAGTATCAGCATCAGCTTCAGCTTCTGTTTTGTCTTCTTCTGGCTCATCGTAATAATCTGCACCATATCCTGTTTCATGATACAAGTCATCATCACGACCATATGTGTCAGTTGAAACATCAAGTTCAGCTTCTCTGTGTGCTGCAAATGCTGTTGTTGTGTCGCCATCAATCATAGCATAGAAAGAACTTGCATAGTTTGGTCTTTGACCGAAAAGTGATTCGATTGTCTTTCTTTGTTTTCCATATCTATTAAAGAGTCTGTCAAAGAATGATAATTTCTTTGCATAACCATCTTGAATCTTTTGAGCATAAACAATCATGGCATCAACTTCTTTCACTGCATCTCTTGCCTTCATGTCTGCATCAAAGTCGGGTTTTTTATCTTCTGTTTTCTGATAGATATATGTTCCATAATAATTCAATCTCTTTTCAATCTTTTTAAAGAATGTTTTGTCACCTGTTATTTTATAGAACATATTATCAAGTGTTTCATCACCCTTTTTATTTCTTTTCATTACAAGCTGTTCAAACTTAGCAAGGTCCATCTTTTTGCCTTCTTGCTTCAAATGAGAATTTAAAAGCTTGATAAGTTGTGATGTTACGTCAACGTTATATTTATATGGTGAACCTTTATAAAAGTCATCAATTTCCTTAAACACTTCTTTATCTTTTTCAGCTTCACCAGTTGAATATGCGTCTTTATAGAATGAATATGAGTTTGCATGAGCAAAACCTTCTTCAAAGAAAATTGTTCTATCTGGTCTTCTAATAGTCACTCTGCCTGGGTCTTTGTGAGAGTTAACCACAACCCCTAAGCTTGAAAAGTTTCTATGTTGATTGCCTTTTCTCATGTGGTCAAGTTCATGGAAGATTGCAAGTTTTGTTTTGTCTGGCGAATAGCCTTTTCCATAATAAATATTGCTCATATTTGTATACGCAATCACACCACCTGGTTTTCCTGCGTCACACTTTTCATCATGAATCCATCTGCAGGCTTGCAAAACTTTGATATTATAAGCTTGGTCACGACGTTTCCTAACCACTTGGCTCAAATATTTTTCTTTAACAGCTTCAAAATCTTTATCGCTTGAAACAGGTAATTTTGATTCAATTACTGCCATAAAAATCTCCTTTTCCACAGATTTTTTATTATACATTAATTATACTATTATAATCAAATAATGTCAATATAAAAACCCACGAAATCACTCGTGGGTTTTGCTTAAAAAATCTATTCAGAAACAGCTTCAAATTGACTTGGATGCTTTTTAAAGAAGTCGAATCTAGCTTCAATAAATTTTGGTTTGTGATGTTCTTTATTTTCAAAGAAATTATAGATTGGCTCATTAACCCTGTCCCATGTAAACACATCTTCTGAAACTCCAAGATAATCTGCCAAGTTTTCAATGCTTGTTGGAGCAACTGAGTGAAGCATAACCATCGCAACTTTTGCATAATGAAGTGTGTTGATAATGCACTTTTCTTCTTGCGTTTTGTCATCTTGAACAAAATTCTTTGTCCAATATTTGTTGATGTTTCTAAGGAAACTGTCAAGCTCATACATACACATATGGAACTTGTTTTCCATCATGCACTTTTCAAACTTAACCGTGCTCATTTCACATTCAAGAAGCACTTCTTCATCAATTTCACCATAAGGAATTTCTGAGTCAAAGTCTTTTTGCCATGTATAGAAAAGTGTTCTAAGCGTTCTGTTGTAAACATTTGTAAGCAAGTTGCCATCTTTAACAACAGGGTCAACTTCATTAGGGTCTGCATCTGGATTATAAACCTTTGGATTAAATGAAGATGACGTGTTTCCAACGTTAAGCGCCAAGAAATGTGCTCTTAATTGCTCGTGAGTATAATGGTCTAAAAGTTCGTTTGCCATTGGTGGTTTAATTGAGCCAGACGAGCTTGCCTTATTGCCCATAAAGAGCGAATGCTTGTTTACAATAAGTTGACTGATTTGAAGTTTTCCTTCTGGAGCATCAACAACTGGTTCTCCATCTTGAGTTGCAAGCCACATAGCATGTTGTGCTGGACCATAGAAATAAATGTTATCTTCGCCAAGCACTTGATAAACTTTGGCGTCTTTGCTGCACCACCAGTTCTTCCATTCATCATCAGCCATACCTTTTTTCTTCATAAAGGTTCTAGAGAATGAAATTGGAGCCCAAAGTGATTCTGGCCAAACATAGAATGTCAAATCTCCAAGCCCTTCTTTTTCAGGCACTGGAACGCCCCAATCAATGTTTCCAGACAAACGGAAAGGAACAAGTGTCTTTCCTGTTCTATATCTAATCGCACCAGCAGAAATAGGTTCAACCTTATCTTCAGGAGCAACTTCGCTCTTTTCCCAAGAAGCAGCAGCCTTTCCAGACAAAATCTCACACGCTTTTTCACGGTCAGAAAGTGACTCAAACTCTATAACAAAACTTGCCTTGCTCTTATCTTCAATCTGAGTGAATTTTGGAAGACTTGGCGCAAGTTTTTCAAATTCAGCCATAAAGTCTTTCTTGATATAAATTTCAGGTTTTTTCAAAAATTCTTTAATTTCTTTTGTCACAAAATCACGAGTTGGTGTTTCTTTTTCAAGTTTTTCAATCCAACCCTTTAAAAGTTCTGTGTAGTTTTGCAAATTAAAATACCAGTTTTCAATCTTTCTAAGCTCAGGTTTTGTTCCTGAAATTGTAGACACTGGGTCAATGAGTTCTTCTGGAGTATATTGGTGACCCAAATCACATTCATCAGCATAACCCTTTTCAGATTTACAACCATCAATAGGACACTTTCCAACAACCTGTCTTCCGTTTAAAAAACACTTTGCAGTTGTGTCATAAAATTGATAAGTTGAAAGCTTTGAAAGTGTGCCATTTTCATAAAGCTTATCAAAGATTTCTTCACTAACTTTTTTGTGCATTTCAGCAGATTCGCCAATAGCAGAACCTTCAAAATGGTCTAAACCAATTTCATATTTTTTGAGTGTTTCAACATGCTTTTTGTTATATTCCAAAACCATGTCAAAAATAGACTTGTCATAGCCTTCAGCCTTTCTTTTTCTATAAGTTTCGAGAGCTGGCGAACCATAGCAGTCTGTTCCTGAAACAAAAATAACATTTTCTTTTCCAAGTTTATCTTTCAAAAACCTTGCAAAAAAGTCTGCATAAACAAACATTCCACAAACGTGGCCATAATGAAGTTCTTTGTTTCCATAAGGCATACCAGCAGTCACAATCGCACGTTTTGGAAACTTTGGTCTGTTTGCCTTCATTCTCTCTAAAATTTCTTTCATTTTTGAACTATCCATGAATATAATCCCCTTGATTTAATTAAGCAAATTTTCAAATAAAAAACCACCAAACATTTGTTGCTTGGTGGTTTGATATTCACAAGCAACAAAAATGCCTGTGTGCTTTCACACACAGCCTATCGTTGTTGTTGTGCTTCTTTAAAATTAATTACCATAATCTAAATATACTCTTATAAATTTTTTATGTCAATATTTTTCGGCATTATTTATTTTTCAAAGAAAAAACTTTGGAAAATTCCAAAGTTTAATTTATTTAATCATCATAGCCATACAATGCTTCCATGCGTTCATCATAAGACTTTCTCGCAGATTCTCTCTGCTTCTTATTTTTGATTAAATGGATAAATTCGTCAGTATCTCTGCCAAGCTCAATTCTTGTTCCATCAACCGGACAAAGAATATAATAAGGTGAAACATCTGTTGTTGAAAATCTTCTTCCTTTTTCAACATATGAACCATGTGTCACATCTTGATTTAAATCTGCAGAAGTAAATTCCAAATCAGAACCACAGCAAGGGCATCTTGTTCCATAAACCACAGGTTTTTCTTCTTTTTTTGGTTTTAAATCAAACCTTCTATACTTTTTAACACTAACCATAAACACCCCCTATTTCTAAACCAATTTTATCAACTTAAAAACAATTTGTCAATGGTCATATTTTCTATGTTTAGACTTTCTTTTTGTGTAAAGACTCTCTTTTGTAAGGATATGGCAAAAGCTCAAGTGAATCAACTTTCAAAATTTCACCAGTTTCAATATCTTCCAAAATAACATCAAAGCTATCATTAAACTTATCAAATGTATATCTGCAAAGCCCACATGGTGAAACCACACGAACCGAACCATCGTTATTCATTTTCACTGAAACCATTGCTTCAAGGTCACGCTCACCACAAGCAAATGCTTGACCCATTGCAACTTGTTCAGCACAAATTGAATGAGAAGTGTTGATGTTTATTCCCTTATAAATCTTTCCAGACTTTGCACGAACAGCAGCACCCACGTGCATTCCAAGATGTTCATAAAGGTCAGAATTTGACTTCACAACTTCTGTTGCAATTTCGATAAGTTCTTTATCTTTTTTTGTTAATTCCATAATCTTCCCCCAATAAATCTATGTCAAATATAACAAATCTAAAACAAGTTTGGCAAATAAATTAATATTCTTTGTTTCAATTATTAACTAACTTATATTTGCAATATATAATATAACCATAAATCAACCAAGTCCAAAAGACGATTATATTGTGGTAACACAGCAAGGGTTGATTTTTTTATTGCATGATATTGACTTTTTATGTGTTTTGACATACAATGATTTCATCAATCCAAAAGCCTTTACTTGTTTAAAGGAACTCGGTGGAAACGCCAAAATATAGGATTGATTTTTTTATTGCAAAATATTGATGTTTATATTTTTATTACATATAATAGAAATACACAAAAGCAAAATATTTTCTTTTACCCATGGCATCTAATATTTGGTCATGGGTTTTATTTTTTCTTCAAATTTTATTTTTAGACAATAAAAAATCCCAACACAATGTGCTGGGATTTTTTTGGTGCGAGGAAAGGGGGTCGAACCCTCACTCCTTTCGGAAACCGCCCCTTAAACGATCGCGTCTGCCATTCCGCCATCCTCGCAAGGGAGTTGTAATTTTTTCAAATTACGAAACTAAGTATAATCTTAAATTTTAAATTTGTCTAGTGTTTTTATAAAAATTTTTAAATTTTTTGTCAAATTTTTTATTTCTTCCCTATTTTACTTTTTCACAGGTTCAAACACAAGAGCGACAATTCCATATTTTTCAACAGCTTCATAAGAATCTTCTGCCAAAAACAAATCTGATGTTTTTTCGATAGTAGCACTTGACTTAAATCCACAACTTTCCTTTCCAAGAGTGTTGACAGCTTCAATAAAATCATTGAAATAAAGCAAATTCATAATGGTTGCATCAATTTCTGTCACAAGTTTGCCTTTGTTTAAAAGTTTTTGTTCATCTTCTGTCAATTCTTCCAAACTTCTTTTAAAAGTAATTTTGTTTCCAACGGCATAGTCTTTGTGTTTTGAATCATTAACCAAAAGTTGTGCTGTTTTCTTTCCTGAAAGAATTCTTTCAAACTCTAAGCTGTGAATCTCAAATGTATAAATATCTACCATAATATCTCCTAAACAAAATCATTATATAAGAAAACTCAAATCATTGTCAAGAACACCAAAAACTTATTTAAGGAAATTTTATTTTGTTTTATACATTTGATAAAACTTTCGCACTCTTTCAAGATAAACTCGTGTTTCTTCATACTCAATCTTCCCTTCATCAATCTCGCCATTTTCATCAAGCCAACCACGAACCACCGTTTCCCCTGCATTATATGCACAGGTCACTGCATCTTGATTTTCGAATTTAGAAAACAAATATTTCAAATAAAAGCAACCATATTTAATATTCACTTCAGCAGTCAAGAGCCTATCTTTTGAATAAGTTTCATCAAACTCACTAGAAATCCACTTTGCTGTTGACGGAATAATTTGCATAAGACCAAGAGCTCCAGATTTTGAAATAGCCTTTTCTTGAAAATCACTCTCAGCTTTAATCACTGCAAAAACGAACTCTTCTTCAAGACCATATTCAGCTGAATATTTCTCAACAAAATAACTGTAATCTTTTCTTATTAGAAAAAAATTCATAATCACAAACAAACAGAAAGAAGCAACACAAATCAAACCAAACAAAACAAAAATCCACTTTTTCATATATCTATATATTATGCGCAAAATTTTTCAAAAATAAAAAGCCAACATTTCTGTTGACTTTTTCTTTCAAGTTTATTAGTGCCCATCACTCCATCTATAGCTGCAAGCAACATCAACGTCAAGTGGAACCGAAAGGCTGACAGCACTTTCCATTTGCTCTTTCAAAAGTTTGCAAACAGCATCTTTTTCTTCAATCGGACAATCAATAATAAGTTCGTCATGAACCTGCATAATAAGTTTTGCTTTAAAACCACCCATCTCAAGAGCGTTATAAGTGTTGACCATCGCAATCTTGATAATGTCAGCAGCTGTTCCCTGAAGTGGCATATTTTGACTTGCCCTTTCAGCTCTTGACCTAACCATGAAGTTTGTTGCTTTTATGTCAAACATTTTTCTCTTTCTTCCAAAAAGCGTTTCAGCAACACCAGTCTCTCTTGCCTTTTCAATAGCGTTTTTCATAAAGTCACCAACAGCTGGGTGTGACGCATAAAAGTTTTCAATAAACTTTCTTGCTTCAAAGGCTTTAATCTTCAAATCATCTGCAAGACCATATTCACTAATGCCATAAATGATTCCAAAGTTGACAACTTTTGCCATTCTTCTCATATCTTTAGAAACTTCACTTTCTGGCACACCAAAAACATTGCTAGCAGTTTTTGTGTGAATGTCTTCACCATTTTTAAATGCGTTCACAAAAATTTCATCTTCGCTCATATGAGCCAAGATTCTAAGCTCAATTTGTGAATAGTCTGCATCAATCAAAACATGGTCTTTGTCACGAGCAACAAACATGCTTCGAATTTCTTTGCTTTCTTCTGACCTGATTGGAATGTTTTGCAAATTTGGTTCAACCGAAGATAGTCTTCCTGTTGTTGTGAGAGTTTGCTTGAAATATGTGTGAATCAAATTGTTTCTATCAACGTGTGGGTAAATTCCTGTCACATAAGTATTCAAAAATTTTGCAACTTTTCTGAATCTCAAAATATATCTAATAATTTCATGGTCATCTTTAAGTTCTTCAAGTTTGTCGGCAGAAGTGGATTGCTTTTTGTTGTGAGCAAGACCAAGATTATCATAAAGCACATGCGCAAGTTGCTTTGGAGAATTTATGTTAAACTCTTCACCTGCAAGTTTATATATCTGTTTTTCAAGTTCTTTAAGTTCTAAATTATATTTTTGTTTTAAAGTTTCCAAAATATCAACATCAACCTTAAAACCCTGATTTTCCATACTAAAAAGCACTTTTGACAATGGAATTTCAACTTTTTTAAACAAAAATTGCAGTTTTTCATCTTCAATTTTCTTTTTATATTCACCATAAAACTGAAGAAGATTGCAAGCAATAAAGGTCACATCATCTTCAAAAAACACATCATGCACAGCATCAACAGGAGTTCCATCAACCAAATATTTTGCAATAGATGCATCAAAATAATTATTGAGTTCAATTCCAAATTGTTTCAAATAATACATATCTTGTTTCGAATCAAAACATATTTTTTCAATATCATTTGATTCAAACACATCTCTAAAGAAATCAAAGAAATAGTTTGCTTCAAGCTCTCCAAGCAAATCGTTTGAAGTGTTGAATAAAACTTCTTCACTATTTATCGCAAAATGAATTTCATTTTTATTGAAAAAGTATGCAAATTTGCCAGTTTTTTCAATCAAATCTTTCACATTTTGCAATTCTTCTTTTTTTGAATAATTTTTAACATCATAAACAATTTGACTTTTTTCACCTTTTGACATATCGAAAATATCTTCATTTTTAAGCAGTGTTCTAAACTCATATTGTTTAAAATAGTCATAAACTGGTGCTGAAAATGGATAATCATATTCACACTCTTTAAGAGTTATTTCAAGGTCACCTTTTGTAAGAATCGTTGCAAGCTCTTTTGACATAAATGCGTTGTCTTTGTTTGTTTCAAGTTTCTCTTTAAGTTTTCCTGAAAGTTCGTCTATATGCTCATATAAATTTTCAATGCTTCCATATTTTTGAATCAAGTCAGTTGCAGTCTTTGGTCCAACACCTGCAACCCCAGGAATATTATCTGACGAATCTCCCTGAAGCGCCTTAAGGTCAATAAACTCTTTTGGCGAAACACCATACTCTTCCCTAAGTTCCTTTTCACCCATTATCTTAAGGTCACTAGTTCCTTTTTTTGTGAAGTATACTTTCGTGGTGTCATCAACAAGCTGAAAAGTATCTCTATCTCCAGTCACAATAATTGTTTCTGTATCTAAAAATCTTTTTGAGATAATTCCAATAATGTCATCACCTTCAATGCCTTCTTTTTCAACACATTTCACATTCATAAGCGACAACATTTTCTTAAGCGGAACAATTTGACTTCTAAGCTCATCTGGCATAGGTTTTCTTGTTCCCTTATAATCTGCATAAATATTATTTCTGAAAGTCTTTTTTGAAACATCAAAAGCAACAGCAATATACTTCGGTTTTATGTTTTGAATGATATGCAAAATTTGAATTGCAAAACCATAAACAGCATTTGAATATTCCCCTTGAGAGTTGGCCAAAAGTGGAAGCGCATAAAACGAACGATAAAAAATGCTATTACCATCGATAACGACAAGTTTGTTAGACATAAGTTTCTCCTAAAATTTCCTAATTATAGTATATCAATATTTTTGCCAAAATAAAAACAAAAACTATAAACAACCATCATTTTTATTTATTGAAACAAAAAAAGAAGTGAATTTTCACTCCTTTTAAATCTTTCCTTCTTTCATAGCTTCTTCGAATGCTTTGATGCACTCATCAACAGTTTCAACAGCTTCTCTTCTTCCACTAATACTTTCAATTCTGACAGGCTTGTTTTCAAGTTGTTTGTAAACAGTCAAGAAATGAATAAGTTCATCAAAAATATGCTTTGGAAGTTCTGAAATGTCTGTGTATTGATTGTTTTGTGGGTCACCAAATGGAATCGCAATAATTTTTTGGTCCATTTCATTTCCGTCAATCATTTTGATAACGCCGATTGGATAGCATCTAACAATGCTCGCCTTTTCAATAGGCTGGCTACACATAACAAAAACATCAAGTGGGTCATTATCAGGACTAAGTGTTCTTGGAATAAAACCATAGTTCATTGGATAATATGTTGCTGTGAAAAGCACCCTATCCAAAATAATCAAAGATGTTTCTTTGTCAAGTTCATATTTATTTTTGCCACCTTGTTCAATTTCTATGAAGCAAATGAAGTCATCACTTTTAATTCTATCTTTATTAAATTCTTTCCAAATATTCATAAAGCACCTTCCTTAACTTTGTCATTTTAACACAACAAAAAAACAAAGTCAAGAATATTACTTCTTTGGCTTTGTTTTACCTTTTCTATTCAAAATTGAATCTACAACTAAAATATTTCTAGCACTAAGGTCAACGTCGTCATGAACAATGTCTTCATAGTCATAGTCACCAACTTGATATTCTTCGTTTTTACTTGTCACGAACTTGGCAATTTCCTGTCTTTTTCGTTCTTCTGACAAAGCCATAACATCATCTTTGCTAGAACGTTTTTGAACCTTTCCTTCTTCTGAAATTGAAAGCTTTGCTTCACTGTTTGCCATTCTTTTTGCAGCACGCTCAAACAATTTTTCTTCAATTTCATCACAGTTTCTTATATGCCTTGAAATGTCGTCTATATTCATATACTTTTCAGAAATATGCGAGCAAAACATATCATCAAAAGTTCCATCTTTAATCATTTTTGAAAGCCTTCTGCTTCTATCAAAGTATGAACTTTTGTGGCTTTCTTCACAAAAAACACATTTTTCTTCGGTTTCAGGCATCGTAAGTTCTTCAATGTGTTCTTCAACTATTTCTTCTTTTACTGTATATGGTTTAAGTTTAGAAATATTTTTTGAAGTTTTCACAAACTGCATTCTTTTCAAAAACTCTTCTTCAATCGGAGAAAGGTCTTCTTGTTTTTCTTCAGGTTGTTCTTCTTTAGATTTTAATTTCTTCTTTTCGTAAACATGAGTAATCTCAGGTTTTAATTTTCTAAGTTTCTTCTTTTTCTTTTTTGGTTTATCTTCAGACTCCGACGCAGTCACATTTGCATCGGCAGCCACATCATCTGGCGCCTTTGTTTCACTTTCAGATTCTGGCTTTTTATCATCTTTTTTAGCCTGTTTTTTTCTTGGTTTAACAATAATATAAGCAAGCCCAACCATAACAACCAAAATCAAGGCTACTAAAATTAAAGGATTTTGCAATATATATTCCATATCACACCAACCTATTATTTATTATCATCTGAACCTGAGTTGTTATTACGTTTTTGAGCAGCAGCCAAACTTGCAAATCTTGCAGCAAGTGGATTCATCTGTTGCGAGAATGGACTTGGTGCACCAAATCCAACTGGAGTTTGTGGCATTGGTGGTGTTTGCATCATTGGTCTTGGTGGTGCAGCAGATGGGTCTTTCTTTGGAAGCGAACTGAGCTTTTCAGCCTTTTCATCTTCTGCTTTTGAAAGCGAATTTCTCATCGCTGTATCAGCTTTTATATTTTGCATTTCATAATAATCATTAACAGAAATCTTTCCAGCAGATAGCGCTTTTGCAAGTGCTTTTGGAACTTCAGCTTCAGCTCTGATAACTTCAGCTCGCATTTCTTGAACTCTTGCCTTCATTTCATTTTCAGCTGCAATAGCCATACTTTTTCTTTCTTCAGCTTTTGCTTGAGCAATTCTCTTTTCAGCTTCAGCTTTTGCAATGTTGAGTTCAGCGTCAATATTTCTTCCTACATCAATGTCAGCAATATCAAGAGATGAAATATAATATGCAGTGCCCCTGTCAAGACCCTTTTCAAGAACCGTTGAAGATATAAGCTCAGGGCTTTCAAGAATCATTTTGTGCGAATCTGTTGAACCAACAGTTGTAACGATACCTTCACCAACACGAGCAATAATAGTATCTTCACCGGCACCCGAAATCTGCATAAGCATATTTGAAACCACAGTAACTTTCGCCTTAACGATAAGTTCAATACCATCTTTTGCAACTGCAGCAATTTCAGGAGTTTCAATAATTTTTGGAACAACGGTATTTTTTACAGCTTCATAAACATCACGTCCAGCAAGGTCAATCGCCTTTGCCTTTTGAACTGTAAGGTCAATGTTTGCTGAAAATGCAGCAACAAGAGCTTTAACAACATTTTCAACACTTCCACCTGCCATAAAGTGAGTTTCAAGTTCATCAACAGTAATCTTCAAACCAGCTTTTCTAGCAGTGATATAGTTAAGGGTTATAAGTTGGCAATCAACTTTTCTAAGTTTCATTCCAATAAGTTTAAGCATTGATATATGTGCAGACGAAACGAACGCACGGAACCAAAGCCTGAATGGAACCATAACAAGCACTGTGACAACAAATGTCACAAAAAGCACAGCAACAACAATGATTGCCGCTATCCAGCCCGTAGTTAATTGAAAACCACTTAAAATCATAAGCCCCTCCGAATTGATTTAATTATAACATGTAGACACAAAAAAATCAATACGTATTAATAAATTAATTATAAAAGCATAACAACCAAAATTAAAATTGCAAAGCTTATTCGCCTTGCAATTAATAATCATATTTTGCTCTGTTTTTAATATTTTTCTCGATTTTGTGTTTATAGAAAAAGCCATATTTCTTTTTTGCTTCAACTTCAGCTTGGTCATATCTATACTTCACAGCATCATAAGTTCTGATGTAATCTTCATCAGGATATTTGTGTTGCTTTAAAATCTTGAGCGAATATTTTTGAGCATCTCTTTCAATCGCCTGATTGTTATACATAACGTTGTCAGTTGACGAGTTGAAATATCCACTCCAATTACGTCTCCACTTTTTCGCAGTAAATTCATACCATTTCAAATCTCTTGAAATGATTGTGTGTTGATAAGCATGTCTTGTTTCATGCGCAATAGTTTCCATAGCATGAAATCTATACTTTGGCTCATAAAGAAGGTTTGTATTAAGCGAAATCTTCTTGCCATTTTCATCAACAGAAAATGAACCAAAACAGCCCCAGTTTTCATCTTCATTAATCTCAAGTTTAAGTGGAGCGATTTTGAGTTTTTTTGCAATCTTTTTTTCAAGAGCAATCAAAACTTTAAGCCTTTTTTCAGGACCAAGTTTTAGCCATTTTTTCTTTTTAAATTTAGAATAAACAAATAACATAATTCACCTAATATCATTTTATCATAAAATTTCTTCGATATACAACAAATTATTGTCAACTTTTTACAATAATGATATAATCTAGCTATGATTTATACCATTGAAAACAACATTATTAAAGTTTTTGACAAAACCCAATTCAATCCAAAACACATCTTAGAATGTGGACAAGTCTTTAGGTTTGGCATCAATGATGACGGAAATTATTACGTGATTTCAGACAGATATAAAGCAACCATAATCGAAAAAGATGATTGTTATGAAATAATATCTAATAACGCAAGTTATTTCGTTAACTATTTTGACCTAGACACTGATTACAACGAAATCAAAAAGACACTTAGCAAAAACAAAATTCTTTCAACAATGATACCATATGGCTATGGCATTCGAATTTTAAACGGCGACCCATACGAAATGATTTTTTCTTACATTATTTCACAAAACAACAATATTAAACGAATTCAGAAAATTATTGAAAAGTTATGTCAAATTGGTGACGAGATTGACGATTATCACGCTTTTCCAACAATCTCAGAACTTTCAAATCAACCACTTTCCTTTTTTGAATCACTTGGTGCCGGTTATCGTGATAAATTTTTAAAGAAAACGGCCGACGATTTGTTACATGTAAACCTTAAAGAAATTGAAAGCTTAAGCACTGATGAGATTTACGACTTTTTGATACACCTTACAGGAATCGGTCCAAAAGTTGCAAGTTGCATTCTCTTGTTTGGATTCCACAAAATGGATAAATTTCCAGTAGACACTTGGATTGAACAAGTATATTTCAATCATTTTTCATCTGAAAAACGAACTAGGCCAGCTATTCAAAAATATTTCGAATCCGAATTTAAACAATATTCCGGAATCGCACAACAATATTTATTCTATTATGAACGCGAAAAAAAAGACTAGGAATCACCTAGTCTTTTTCATTTTAGCAAATAACTTCAGGACTTTCATGAAGTGAATGAATTTGTGCTGATAAATTGCTCAAATAGAACACTTCAAAAATCTTATCGTCTTCTGAATACATTTTTCTAAGCTCTGGATTAGCATCAAGCATAGCCTTCTTTGGTTCAGGACGATAGTCAAATACAATTTTTCCACTAACACGAATCCATCTTTCGTCAGAAATTTGTGCACAAAGTTCAATTTTTGGAGATTCCATCATTTGTCTAAATGCGCTTTTGTGGTTGTTTGTGTAAAAATATACTTTTTCATCAAATTCAACAACAGCATTGAATGGTCTAACACGTGGTTGGTCACCATCAACTGTTGCAAAAAAGAATGTTTTTGCCTGTCTTAAAATTCTAACAATACGTTCATTAGTTGCGCTCATATATAATACCTCTCTTATGTGTCTATGATAACATTTAAGATGCCAAAATTACAACTAAATTTTTATTTAATTTCAATAAAATATTACTTGAAAAAATTTACATAAAAAAAGCGAAACCGAAGTTTCGCTTAAATTTAAAAATTACTTGCTTTCAGCTGGAACAACTGAAACTCTCTTTTTGTCTTTGCCAAATTTTTCAAATTTAACAACGCCATCAATTTTAGCGTAAAGAGTATCGTCATCACCAATGCCTACATTTTCGCCTGGGTGAACATTAGTTCCTCTTTGACGAACAATAATGTTTCCACCTTTAACAGTTTCGCCAGAATATTTTTTAACACCAAGTCTTTGAGCGTTTGAATCACGTCCGTTTCTTGTTGAACCACCACCTTTATGGTGAGCAAATAACTGGATATTCATAAACATTGTCATAAGTTTTTAACCTCCAATTCAATATAGTCAGAAAAACTTTCATTAAGGTCAGAAATCCCACAAAGCATTGTGTCTAAAATTGCACAAGCTTGAGTGTCTTGTTCTGCTGTAAGTTTTTCAGGTAAAGTGAATTTCAAATAACCTGCTTCATCATCACGTTTCATATCAAGTTCAACAAGCACAACCATCAAAAGCCCTAAAACTGCTGTTTGAACAATGCTTGAAAGTGATGCACAAACTATATCTTCACCTTTCTCGCCGTAATTTGTGTGACCATCACACTCAACGTCGAAAATTTTATTATTCTTTTTACTAATAACTACTTTTGTCATATCTTACCACACTAGACTTAATTATTTTTCAATTGAAACAACTTTAAGTTTTGTGAATGGTTGACGATGACCTTGTTTCTTACGAACGTTCTTCTTAGCTTTGTATTTGTATACAACAACTTTCTTTTCTTTTCCGAATTCAAGAACTTCGCAGATAGCCTTAGCTTTCTTTCCATTAGCAGAAGCGATTTCAACTTTATCACCATCAGCAACAAGCAAACATGGAAGTTCAACTTTGTCACCAACTTGAGCGTCAATTTTTTCTGCTTTGAAATATGTGTTTGGTTCAACTTTATATTGTTTTCCACCAACTTCAACAATAGCGTACATTAACTTTTCCTCCTCTCTCCAGTCTCACTGCGAAGGTGTATAACTCAGGGTTATATCTTGATTTTTTCACAAGAAAAAAATACCTTTTGCAAGTGGCACGACTATAATTTAGCACTTTTGCCTTTTCTTGTCAAGGTATTTATTAATAATAATTAAATAAAATCACACGCTTTATAGATTTCAACTTCAGACATTTCTTTAACCTTTGTTCCTAAATCATCAAGAAAAATAAAGCGAAAATAATGCGTGTCATCAATAAACTTAAACAGCTCAAACAATTTTGTTTTTTCTGGAACATACACTGCTCTTTCAAACAAACCCTTTTTCAAAAACTTCAACTTTCTTGAAACAAACAACTGCCTTTTATAAGATGTTTCTTTTCCACTTTTAAAAAGCAGTCTAACAAGATTGACACATACAAATCCAAACGAAAAATTATACTCAAAAAAGAATGACAGCAAAAAGACAAAAAATAAAAACAAAATCACAAAAAGCGAATATTTTTTCACCTTCTTAACGGCATCATTTCTCAAATGTTTTTTTGATAATTTTGCAAGAATAAATCTGCCCATATCAAGTGGATAAATTGGCAAAATATTAAACAAAAAAATTGACAAATTTGCAACCAAAATATCATTCAAAAAAATAAAACTTTCTGGTCTAAACCAAAAACAAAGATAACAAAAAACTATGACACAAAAATTAAAAAATGGACCTGCAATAATTATCTTCATTTCATCATAAAACAAAAAATCGTCATATCCTTCAAGTGATGCACCAAAGAAAGTAAGATGGATTTTTTGTGGCAAATAGCCAAGTTTTTTAGCAACAAAAAAATGTGACAGTTCGTGCAAAATAATAAATATGACATATATAAAATAAAGCTTAACTTCTTCTAAAACAACTGCCAAAAATAAGAGCAACAAAAACGAAATATCAATCTTAACAAAAGATAAGATTTTGACATTTTTTCGCATTTTTTCACTTATTTTATTGAAATATTGCTTCATTATAATAAATATATGCAATATTTTTGCAAATTATGATAAACAATTTTTATCTCTAATCAAACAACTTAAATCAAAAACAATATCACCATTTTTCAAAATTTTGAAAACAACTTTTAGTGATTTTTCATCAACATCATAATAGTCTTTTAAAACACTCACAATATCCTGTTTTAAATTTATGTGCAGCGTTTTATTAAGTTTAAAACTTTCAATATTCATTGAATCTCTAAGTCGCTTTTTTAATTCAATTTTATTCATACTTAAAACACCTTATTCTTCTAATATATCCAAATGGTCCCCTATACCGCTTATAAATGTCATAATCGCACATCTTATTAGTTATAATACTATAACTTAATTTTCTAATAAAATTTTTGTTGTTTAAAAATATTTTTTCACTGCTTTTATTGTTATTAATATAAAACTTTGGAATAACAAATAATGAATCCATTTTTAAAAGTTCAGAAATGTCATTCACATTCAAACATTTATTTCTCATCATATGAATAATCCTTGCCTTATTTAAAATAAATTTAGAACTTTTAGCCTTAGTAAAATTTTTTATATACACCATTAACTTAGCTGTATTCTTAACACAAAGTTCATCATCTGTGCAAATATAAACAATCTCCGTTGAAACACAAAGCATCAAGTTTAAAACTCTAAAATTAAACGAATTTATATCAATCAAAATATAATCAAATCGAAACGACAATTCTGATATAAAAAATTTAATAAGTTCACTGTGTTTTAAATAATCGAAATTTTCATTCGTTCTGACTAGATATAAGTTGCTTCTCACCTTTCTCAAAACGTTATCAGTTCCCAGTTCGCCAGTCAAATAATCTTTCAAGTCACCACCAACACTTCCAGCAAATCTTTCTGAAATATCGTTCAAAAAAAAATAAGAATCAAAAACACAAACCCTATATTTTTTTGACAATTCATTTGCAAGATGAAAAATTATCGAAGTTTTTCCAACCCCACCCTTTGCAGAAACAAATCCTATAATCCTACACATACATACATGCTATCACCAAAACTCAAACAAAACCTATCATTAATTTCTGTAATTATGTCACTTTTTGATAATTTATAAAATTTTTGTGTTTTTGTGGTTGTATGTCTATTGAAAAATATTATATAATTAATTTAGAGAGGTGGGATATGTCAACATCATATATTGGAATGAAGTTAGGTTCAACAACAACATACATATACAAACCAGGAAACGGAATTGTGCTTCGTGAAGCTAGCTTAATTGCTATGTCATCTAACTTAAGATTCAAAGAAGTTAAAGCTATTGGAAATGACGTTAAAAACTTGATGGGAAGAACTCCTGAAAATATTAATATCTTCTCCCCAATCATAAACGGTGTTATTCAATATGAAGAGATGGCAATTCAAATGTTAAAAGGGTTTTTGAAGAAAATCTTTCCAGTTAGAAAAATTGGACAAAACATAAAAGCTGTCTTATGTATTCCACTCGGCATAAGCCCTGCTGAAAAAAAACAATTAGAAATCGTTTGTTTTAAAGCTGGAATTGCTGATGTGTTTTTAGTTCCAGATATCATCTGCTATGCACTTGGAAACGGAATCGATATAAAATCAGAAACATCTCAACTCATTGTTAACATTGGTGGTGACACAACAAATATTGCAACCGTTTCAAACTATTCAATCATAAAAGGTTACAACTTTGCAATCGGTGGCGAATTAATCAACATCGCAATCGCAAAGTTTATTGAAGAAACATATAATATGAGTGTAACACTTGAACAAGTTGACAAACTTAAACTTGAAATATGTTCCCTTTTTGAAAACTACTCAGCATCAATGGAAATCACTGGAATCAATCAAAAAACACAATCTAAAGAAAAAATAACCATAACATCTTCTGAACTTTACCCTATCATCAAATATTACTACGGAAAGATTGCAGAAGCCATCAACTCAATAATTCAAGATGCAGACCCAACCATTGTTGAAGACATTGCAAAAAACGGAATTTATTTCTATGGTGGCTCCACACGAATTGTTGGACTTGAACGATTCATGTCTGAGCAGACAAAATTTAAAATCCACTTTTCAAATATCTCAAAATCAAACATTGTTGGCACTGGCGAACTTATCAAATATCCTCAACTTTTGAAAAGAATTTTAAAAAATAACTAAGAAAAAACGCACTTTTCTCCTAAAAAACTTAAAATTTTAATAGGTATTGACTTTTTGTTCAAAAACTGTTATAATTATATAGCAATGGAGCAAAGTGTTTTTTTGTTCCAAAAATTATATTTCTTAGGGAGTGAAATATGGTTTCAAAGAAAAAGAAAAAAATTATTTTAATTAGCATTATATCTATCTTGCTTGTTGCAATTATTGCAGTCAGCGCCGTTTTTATCATTAGAAAGAAAAACGACAAGTCTGACAATGCGCCAACAGCAAACCAAACAACCGATTCTGCATCAAACATGTCAAACATGGCTATCGCAGACGGTTTAGTTTCATCAAACTATAATGGTTCATATGTTTTCAACACAATCAAAACAATTGAATATAGTGATGAACTTTTAGACAATCCAAGAAAGCTTGCTGCCCTTTTCAAAAATAAAGGCGTTAAAAACGAAAACGAATTGTTTGACTTATTAAAGAGTCAAAAAAGAACAGCAGCTGTTGACGGTGAACTTATCGTTATCCATGACGGAAACATCAGCACCACAACTGGTGGAATTAAAAATCCTAGACCTGTTGCAGGTTCTGCAGGAAAATTTGTTGGTGATGACAACTTGTCTTTGGTAACACTTAATGGTTCTGAAAAGCAATATTATATCTCATTAAACTACAAATCAAAAGATTCAGCTATTGACGTTTCAGACAACCAAACTAACACAAATGGAACAAAACTATATGTTTTTGAAAGAATTTATAGTAGTGAAAAGCCTGATGTTTTGTTAATCAACATTGTTTACGAATATAATTTATTTGTAATCGAAGAAGAAATCAATGAAAGCATTTATGATTTTTAATTAAGGAGAACGCACATGAAACAAATATTTAAAAATTTATTCAAATCACTTTCACTTATTTTAGTTGTTGCTATAACTATGATATCTTTCACAGCTTGTAAAAATGATGACAGCAAACAAGCTGCTGTGAGCCCAACAACTGAATCAATTAGTGATACAAAAGACGAAACCGAAAATGACATTGTTGCTGATGAAGTGACAGATAAAGACGAAACTAACAAAGAAGAATCAACCGAACCAGAAACAGAAAACGCTGAAAAACCTGAAGAAGATAAAATTGAATCTGAAGAACAAACTCCAACTTATCCAGTAACTCCAGGTTTATATAATCACAACAAAGAAACACTCACCTTTTCTGATATCTATTTTGAAATAACAGAAGCTGAATTATTGTCATACTTTAAAACAAGAGACCTTAATGGTGTTTACGGTGTTGTAAAGCAACTTGGATTTGACGAATTCGTGAAATCAATAACCACACACACTGCTGATGAAGTTTCTTACAGCAAAATTGTAAGCTTACACAAAAACGAATCTGATGGTTCATTACTTGGATTATCTAGCCTTTACACAAAAACAAAAAATAGCTATATTGATTTATACATCAACTATGTTTACAATATTGAAGATGGAAAAATTATTGAAACCGAAGGCCAACCAAAAATCATTATTGAAAATGACATTGTTTCAATTCTCTATCAATTCACCTACATAGATTCAGAAACAAATGAAGTTGTTTGCACCCCACTTTATGTGAAATCAACTTTAACACTTTTTGAAGCTGTTGATATCATGGCTGAAGATCCATTATCTGAAAATTATCATTACCTTGATTCATCTGCATCAATTGAATCAACAACCGGTTTCTTAGATGTTGTTGAAGCTAACAAAAAATTAGCTGAAATGCTTGGTGTTGAAGAAGATAAAATTCTTGATGAAATTTCAAACTTTGAATTGTACTTCACACCAGAAGATAAACTTTACATTTTAAACACAGAATACAATTTCATTGTTACCGAAAAAACTGCTGAATCAACATATTTGCTTTATGATTCATGCAATATAACAGTTGTAAACGAAGCTTATGATTTAACATTAGGTTTGAAGATTTTAAATATTGAAATTCAAATTGACGAAACATCAAAATTTGTTTGCATGTTCTACAATGAATTAATCTAAACTAAAAAACACTATTGAAAAATAGTGTTTTTTCTTTGCTTAATTTGATTATAAAACAAAAAAAGAAGCCAAATGGCTTCTTTTTATAATATTTCTAATTTCTTATGGAAGATTTTTTCAAAATCTCTTCCAATTTCCATGCCCCTTTGAATCTCAAAAGTAGCATCAGCAGTTGTAACAGTTTTCATAATAACTGAATCACCCAAAATATCGCAGTTGATATCAATAATAAGGTTGTTTTTAGTTCTATCAAAACACTCTGCAAGTCTTAAGATGATACCAAGTTTCTTGGTTGCATCAATATCATCAACAGTTAAGATTCCATTATATTTAGCCCAGTCAGCCATTTTCAAATCACCGCCAGAGTGAAGTGAAGCCACAAAACTAGCAAGAATCAATTCTCTGTGTGTAAGACCATAAATTTCACTATTAAGCACAACTTCAAATGAATGTTGAGCGTGGTTTTTATAACTGATTCTCTTTCCTACGTCGTGCATATATGACGCAACTCTCAAAACTTTAACATATCCCCTTGGAAGTTTATGCAAAACTCTGAGTTGTTTAAACAAAAGCATTGACAAATTATAAACTTGTTCATTGTGCTTTGTTGCATCAGCTTCATATTCAGCAGTTTGTGCCATAACTGAGAAACCAACAATATCAGAATTTGGTTTTTCAAGTGTAGTTGGCGTTACAGAATTGAACAACAAACCTTCAACAAGTGACCTTGTTGTGATTGTGATATTTTCTCTTTCAACTTCTTCAGAAATTGCTTGCATAATTTCAACAGCATATGCAAACACGTCTGCTCTTGGCTCGTTCAAGTGTTTTAATCTCTTGTTTTCATTAAGCTCAAGTGCTTTAAGTTGATTTAAGATATATGAAATGTCAGCAGACTTTAATTGGTAACCATCATCTTTGTCAAGTGGATACTTTGTGTAAATTCTATCCATTCTAGACAAATCTTCAAAATATGTTCCGTTTCCAACAAAAACATATTCTGGCTCAATGGTTTTTATCCATTCAAAATCTGAAAGTTGCGATTTAATATACTTCTTCACTTTTTCAAAAACTTCAGTTTTATCATGCTTTTCAAGTGGATACATTTCAATTAATGTTTTAGGACCAACTGGAATATATGCTTGGTTTAAAATATTTCTTCTATTATATTGAATTAAATGAATATTGTCAGCACCAATGTTAACAATGAATCCCTTTGGAATATCATAGCTATTCATAATGCCTGTGTAAATCGCTGTGTTTTGTTCTTCTGGAGTAAGCATTGAAAACCTAAATCCACATGTAACAAACACTTCATCAAAGAAGCTATAAATATTCATTGGTTTTGTATCTTTAACAAAACTTGCAATAGCAATAGTTTTTGTAACAGCAAACATATCACAAATCTTTCTAAAGTTTTTGAGCGTGCTGATGATAGACATGATTTGATTCTTTTTCAAGAAATGGTCATCATCCATCTCCAACCCAAATTTGATTGGTTCAACTTCAACGTCACAAATAGAAAAATAATTATCTTGAACTACATTCGCAATTACTAATTTTGCAGAATACGTTTCAACAACTACAACAGCAATTTTATCCACAATTCTACTCCTAAAAAATATTCTATTTCTATATTGAGATTATATCATATTTCATTTTGAAAGTATATGTTTATAAAGATATTTTCATTTAAATCTTTATCTATATGAAAAACTTATAATCTCACTTTATTTTTGAAAATAATTTGACAACAAACTAGATTCTAGAAATAACGTGTTCTGGACAAGCAGCAACGCATTTTCCACACTTAACACAAAGTTCTGAATCAATTTTTGGTGCACCACCAACCATTTTAATTGCCCCCACAGGACAAGCCACAACGCAGGCTTCACAGTGTGTGCAAGCCACTTTACAATTTCTGACAACAACAGAATCATCTTGAGTGTTGCTGCAAACAACTTCAACAAATTTTTTGCTTGGAATCAAATCAATGATATGGTTTGGACAAGCGTAAACGCATTCTCCACAACCAACACACTTATCTTTATCAACGATAGCACAACCCTTTTCAGAAATTGATATCGCTCCATAAATACATGATTGAATGCAATCGCCACAACCAAGACAAGCATTAGGGCAAAATTTGTCGCCACTATGAAGCAAGTTCATGCTTGAACATGTGTTGTCACCAATATATTTAAACTTATTGTTGCAGTCAACACCACCCTTGCATCGAACAAATGCAACTGTGTCAAAGTGAACTTTTCTTTCTCTTTTTAAAACTTGTCTAAGCCTTAAATATTTGCTTCCTTTCAAATATGGACATTTGCTTGGAGCTGTCTTTCCCTTTGTCAAATCTTCTGCAAACTGCATACAGTTATTTCTTCCACACTGCTTGCAATCTAAGTTAGGCAAAAGTTCATAAACAAGTTCTGGCATTTTGCCTAATCTTTTATTTTTGCTCGTGATGACAACAACCGTTATAATAACAGCAAGTAAAATCAAAACAGATGCCACATAAACAACAATTTTTAACATACGTTCTCCTTATCCAACAAGTATTCCTGCGTAATATAATAAAATTGAAAATATAGCAAATAAGAAAACTCTAGCCGAAACGTTTCTGAAGTTAACATTCATATAACCCCTATTGATGCTCTTTATATAGAATCCCATAAGAACGTTCATAATTAAAACAACAATCGAGATTGCAAGAATTGCCCAAATGAAATCCACAAAGACAACAGTCATGTCAAGTGTGAAAATAACTGAAAGTGTGTATGCAACGTCAAAACCATAAGCAAAAGCGTTTTCATACAAATAGAATTTGAAGTAAGACATTTTTTGCCAAATGAATGAAATTATCAAATGGAAAAATGCAACAATAAACACATTGACGCTAATGCCAATATCAAACATATCAAATTTGCTATAAACATAATTGTAAAGCACATATGAAATCAATGATGTAACAATAATGCCGAGCACCAAAAACAACGCATTGATATATCTATATGACCTATACATTTTTTCACGTTGAACTTGAAGTGTTCCAGCACCATTATAAACAAATATATTTGACTGAGCACCATATAACGCAAGGTATGATAAAAATGATTCAAACATTATTTTTTACCCCCTTTAGTACTTCTTTCAAACATGTGTTGAACTTTAGCTTCTTTCGAAACTTTAAGTTTAGATTTTCTCTTCTTGATTGTTCCTTCAGTGTGACGTTCTTTTTCTTCACCATCTTCATCAGAAACAAGGTCAGCAAGAGATTCGTTTTTGTTATCTTTATCTTTTATCTCTTCATATTCATCGCCATCAACATATTTAATTTCAACTTCAGAAGTTAAAAGTTTTTGACGTCTAAGTGAATCATATTGGAAAATTCTTTCATTTTTGATTTGTTTTAAAAGCTTAGCATATGCCATTGATTTTTCTTGCAAATGCTTATTAATGGCTCTAAATGTCATTGAACTAAATGCTGCAAGCATGGCTAATAGAATAAAGCTGAATGTGTAAGTATTGAAAAATTCAAATCCAGAATATTTAAATGGTTTCCATTCAAAAATCGTTCCAACACTCAAGAATTCTTTAATAACAATGTAAATCATTGTAATTAACGCAAACACAAATATTGAGTTTAAAACTCTTGCAAAATAATGGTTAACAGCCGCTTTGATTTCAATGTAATATATATCAATACTCAAAACGATTGTCGAAAGAATGGCATAGTAGTTTTTATCGGTTGCTTCAAGCCCCAAAAATCCATATTCTTTGATAACATAGTTAAATACAGTTATCAAGAATGACGACAAAACAGTCGTTATAAAAACCTTCATTATTTTGCTTAAATATTTGTTAAGCATCAAACACAAAATAGCTGAAACAAGCAAACAAATTGCTGTTGCTGCCACATAATATAACGCAGTTTTTGCATCATTCATGATAAGCACCAAAGGACATATAGCAACTATAATAACGTCGATAACAATATGCTCAATATTACTTTTTATATGCATTTCTATATCCCCCTCTTGCCACTGGTTTAATCTCTAAGTATTTATCGAAAATAGGAGCAACAATATTAACAGCAAGTGCCACAGCAAACAAACTGTTTTCTCCCAAGCTTCCGTTATTCCAAACAAGTGCAGAAAGCACACCGAAAAGAATCGCATATAAAATCTTACCTAAGAATGTGTCTGGTGATGTGTTAGGGTCTGTAAGCATAAATACACAAATGAAAACGAATGAACCAGAAAACATGTTCATTATAGCATTTTCATATCCAACAGAAATTGTGCCAACAACAAAATATGAAAGCACAGCAATAATAGGAATTTTAACATCAATGACTTTTGTGTATGCCAAAATGAATGCACAGACAAAAATCAAAACAATGCAGGTTGTTCCAATTCCACCAACTGCCTGACCTGAAAGCAAGTTAGTGATTGAATTTTCACCACCACAAGCAAGTGATGTGTATGTCTCTTCATTAAGAGTAAACTCATAAAGCTCACTTGCAAGAGCTGGAACAATCACACCAGCCAAACATCTTCCACAAAGCGCCGGATTAAACTTATTGAATCCAAGACCTCCAAAAACTTGTTTAACAACAAAGATTGAGAAGAAACCAGAACCAATAACAACATAGAACGGAACTTCAACTGGAAGTGTGAGCGCCAATATCATACCTGTAACAAAAAATGAAAAATTATCAACTTTAAATTTCTTTTTTGTGACAAGGTTGAAAAGCATTTCTGAAAGCAAACAAGTCGCAAGTGAAAGCAAAATCACAAACGCTGCTTGAATTCCAAAAAAGATAATGCCATAAACTGCAGGAATCGTAAGCGCAACTGCCATATAGATAAACATTTTATTTACATCGTTGCCACTATGAACAAATGGCGAATTCATTACAACAAATCTTTCCATTATTTCGCCCCCCTACTTGTTTTATCATAATGTTTTGCAGCGGCAATTCTTTGAGTTAAGAAACGCCTTGCTGGACAAACATATGAACAACAACCACATTCAATACATGCGTGGGTGTTGAGTTTTGGAATTTCATCAAATCGCTCATTCAAATAAGCGTTATCAATATTTTTCGGATTCAAAAACACAGGACAAACACTTGCACACTTTCCACAAGAAATGCAAGGATATTCTTTTGGTGCATCATATTCGTCAAATTTTTGCAAAATCAAAGAATCTGTTGTGAGTGAAACAGAGATATCTTTGTTATATTGAGCCGTTCCAGCCATAACATTTCCTTCAATCAAAATTGAAGAAGTTTCTTTATCGTCAATTCCAATAAAGTCATAAATGTTTTCAATCGAAACACCATTTTGAACAAAATAGTTACCTTTTCTAATAGCATTGTTTCCATCAATGGTCACAATCTTTCCAGTAACCGGTTTATTAAATTCAACTGCACGGCAGAAATTATAACATGACTCAGCATTTTCAATGGTGATGCCAGCTTCAAGGAATGAGTTGCCTTTCTTGATTGACTTTCCACAAACAAGACTAGTCAAAATGTATGGGTCATCAAAAGGATATTTATTTGGAATAAATTTAATTTTAAAATCGTAGTTCTTTTTAGTGTCTAAAATATGTTTTTTGACTTTCGCAGCAAGCTTTCTATTTGCTTCAGTAAAAACAAAAATTATATGTGGTGCACTGGTAATATTCATGAAATATTTAGCACCGTTTATAACTTCTTCTGTCTTATATTCAGCAAGTGTTTGATTTGTTGAACTATTCAAGTCAGTGCTGTCCATCAAAATAATGAGTGTTCGATAAGCTCTGCCACCAACATAAGCATATTTCAAATATGTTGGCATACCAGAAATTGTGTCAACCATGCCAGCTTCACGAAGCCTGCTGATGAGTGTGACATCACTAACAGAATCAATTTCTGGCAAATCTTGAACTTCATTTTTGTTGTCATTCATAATGAGAATATGCTTAGCATATTCGCCACTGAGTGTAACTTTGCTGAAGATATTTAACACCTTTCCACTAACCGGAGAGTAAATGTTGATGCCAAAATTTCCAGATGGTTTTGCAATCAAAGTTCCTTGCTTAACTTCATCGCCAATTTGAACAGCTGGTTCAGATTCAGCAATGTTTTTTACTTTCAATGGAACATTATAAAACTCCATTGGTCTGAGTGGTGTCACATCAATACCAACGGATAATTTTTTTGTAAACGGATGAATACCTTTAAAATTAACTAATTTCACAATACACCCCTATTAATATATACATAAATATATTACCAAAAATAAAGTGTATTGTAAAACAAATTTAAAGGCTTTAAGAAATTAGTTAGGGTTCTTTTTTACAAGCAGTTTTTTATCTTTCTTCATGGCAGCAATCGTCTTAATAAAATAAAAAGCACCAACTAAAATAATAAAAATTGAAAAACAAATTTGAAGCACATCAGAGCTTGTCTTCACAGCAAAAATACTGGCAAGCGTTGCGATGGCCGTTGCCGGAAAAATCACACATAAAACAACCTTATAATCTATCAATTTATTCTTTGCATAAATCACCGAACAAATAATAGCCAAAAGAACAAAACACAAAACGTTTGTTGATTGACAAATTATTTGCTCAATTCCAAAAAACAAACTTAAAAGTGGAATCAAAAATGTTCCACCACCCATTCCCATTCCGGCAAAAATTCCAGAAAAACACGACACAGCCAAAAGTAATAAAATTTGCAAAATATTCTCCTTATTTATTTATTTTTATATGTTTTTTCATTTATTTTTGCGTGTTTTTGCGTTTTTTCTAAAATATAATCATGCACACACCTGCCAAAATTAACACTCCAGAAAACACTAAATCAATGATGTTATTTTTTAAATTTTTCAAAAGTTTTGTTCCAACCAAACTCCCAATCAAACTTCCAATTCCACAAACCAAAACCAATTTATAATCTATTTGCTTTTTCAAAAAATAAATCACTGAACTTGCTATGCACATAAACATAACACACACAAGAGTTGTGGCATGAGCTTTCTTTGAATTGTCTTTTTGAACAAATGAAATTAATGGAACCAAAAGAAGCCCACCACCTGCTCCAAAAAAGCCATTTATAATTCCCGACACAACTCCCACTCCAACAAGTTTCAAAATATCAAAAAATTTATTTTTATTTTCCATATCTCATAATTAGTATTTTAAAATTCGGCAATAATTATAAGTGATTATTATGACAAATTTTAGCTAGCCTATAAATAATTTAAATATGTTGACTATAAAGCATAAAAATTAATATAAATGGTTGATTTTTCGGCGCAAATATACTAAAATTAGTTCAGTTAATTTTATTAAATATGGGACGGTATATAATGAACAATTTAAAAAAGTTTTTTAACAAAAGAAAAAAGTCAATTTTTAGTTTGATGTTAGCACTTGTTTTAACATTGTCTTTTAACTATTCACCGCTTGCTTTATTGGTGGATACTTTCAAAACTAATGCTTACAAGTCGTCTTCTGTGCAAACTTATTATCCAAACTCAAGCACAACAAGCGAAACTAACATCAGTGCAGGAAACTACCCTTCATCACTAAAATCATATTTTGAAGGTAGCAGCAACAACTTCAACATTGAAAAATATTACAACACTAGATTTAGTGACTTGTTTGCTAAATATGCTGATGAATATTTAAAGTCAATCGATGAAACTGTTAAACTCAAAGACACAAGCACAAATGTTGAAACCGATGTTGCTTATAAAACAGTTTACACTGAATTCTTGGCAGCAACCGATGGCAAATATGACACTCTCCTTGAGTACTACACTGCTGAAGCAACAAACATTAAGAATAATGAAAAATGTGAAACATTTAGAGAATACCTTGAATATTTCGTTTCTCATGAAATCACTTACAGAAAACAAACTATAGGTGTGAATGAAGGAACTCAAATGACATTCTCTCCTATCAACAACTTCATATTCACTGAAAACAGCAACGAATATAAAATTCAATTCTATCATTCATTAGCAAACTTCATTTCACCTGATGAACGTGACGAATCATCAATCAAAGTCGAAGATGTTTTAAACGACGCTGGCGAACCAACAGGAACAACCATTAGAGATGGCATCAGCGATCAAACAAAGTTCTATGAACAAAGCCATTCTTACAATCGTGTAAAAACCGAAATTGATAATGAAATTGCAAAAACAGTAGCAATCTACACATATGATGGCGAAACTCAAAACAAAAACGTTGCAGGTATTTTGGCAAACAAAGCTCCTGGTTCAATGAGTTATTACTACAAAGACAACACATTTGAATCAACAAACAAAACAACTGAAAAATACGTAATTGCAACCGGAAACACAAAACCAAATATTTATTATTTAAGTGCAAAAGATGCTTCTCAAACATTCATTGACAACGCTCGTGGCAAAGGCATCGACGTTGACAAACGTGTGGTTTTTGATAACGATGGTTCAATTAAACAAAACTTGGAAAAATATCCACTTCTTTATAGATTAATCACTCCAGCTGATGGTGCTGATTACATGGAACAATATATCACTTACTATAAATATGAAGCTATTCCATATCAAACCCTTGCAGATGGAAACTATCAAGTTTTTGTTTTAGACACAAACGGAATCACTGCTGATGAACAAGCAACATATGACTTTATGTATCTTGACGTAATCACAGACAAAAATGATATTGATTCAACATATGTAAACCTTCCTGTTCCAAACGGAACTTCAACCGAAACAAGCTACACACTTGGTATTCATGACCAATATTTCATTAAAGTTCTTGGCATTTCCCCAACAAGTGAAAATGAATCAACCACAACCGACACTGGCAACATCACAAGATTCAAAAACATCATCAAACAATTTACTGATGCAAGTGGAAATAGCACACTCTATTTGAAATATAAAGAAGCAGAAAACAAACATGTTTACATTCAAACAGAAGACAAATCTTCATTCGAAACAAAATACCCAACATATCAATATAAAGATTATGTAAAAACAGCAGACTTTGCAAATATGTCTGAAGACGAACTTGAAGAATATTATCTTGTTGAAAGCTCTTCATACGCAAACTATTACAAAGCCGACTATAAGCTTTATTTCAAAAAGATTAGAGCCAACTATGAAACATTAACAAATGTAACATATAAAGCTGGCGAATATGAAACAAAGACCCTTCCAAACATTCCATTTGAAGAAACTCAAGTTGCTTCAACAAAATATGAAATGGACGGAAACAATAAGAAAATCTATGTTTATATTCCAACAGGAAAAGATTCTGTTGACGGAATTGCAAACCTTTCACAATCTACTCTTGAAGCAGCTAAATATAATGAATATGTAAAAGTTCCTGAAGCAACAGTTAAAAAGCTTGATTTAGATACTTCATACACATATTACTATCACCACGAACTCACAGAAAAAATCAAAAAGATTTACATCGTGGTTGACGCTGCAAAATATGCAGATGAAAAAGATAACGAAGTTTACAAAAATTTAAACTACACCGTTATCCCAAGCAAACAAATTGATGGTGTTGCAAATTTCTATAATTATAAAGATTACATCACCGTTGAAAAATCAGATGCAAACTACAACGAAAACTTCAAACTTTACTATAAATATGATTCAAGTGCTAAAGATATTTACGTAAAGAACACAATCACTGACAAGAATGCCCTTTTCGTTATTGACGATTCAGTTACATCAAGTGATAAATCAACTTATAAAGATGGTGGACGTAACTTCATTGTTATCACAACAAAAGAATATGAAGCAAACCACAAATTCTACACACAACTCACATCTGATGATGAGTTCTATAACTTAAAATACACTCTTTACTATAAATATAATGCTACAAACGAAACTGAAAGAGTTATCTATGAAAACACAACAAGCAAAGATTCTGCTTATGAAACTTTCACAGACACAAGTGATGATTATCTTGCATCTGACTATGAATTAATCACTCCAAAAATCAAGAATAGCGAAGAATTAAATCCTGATTATGTTGAAGGCAAAAATCTTTACTATAAGAAAATTAGAGATGTTGAATCTGCTGCTTGGTATACTCAAACACCAAACATCACAACATACTCTTATTCAACAAACTCAACAATCACCCTTTCTTCAAACAGCTATTATGTGATTTCATTCTATGTTTACACAAATGGAACTTACAATCACAAGCTTGAAAGCGTTGCAGATTTCAATAAACCTGTTGAAGCTTCAATTTATGTTGAAGACACCAAGGGTTATATCACAACTGCAAATATTGAACATATCTCAACAAACGGAAAATGGGAAAAGCATTACCTTTATATTGCAACAAATTCCCTTTCTGCTTCATCTGTAAAGCTCACAATGTTTATGGGTGACAAAACAAGCATCTTCGGTTCACAAAAAGAAACATTCTTTGTTGGCAACGCTGAAGCAACTTACACCATCGGAACAGCTCCAAACACAAAAACTGTTTTGAAAGATACTTATTCAACAGCAAACGGAACTGTGTTATTTGATGACATCAGAGTTACAAAAATCAACCTTACAGATTTCAATAAACTCACAATCGATGGCGAAACTGTAAAAACAACTGCTCCAGAAGAAGAAACCGAACCAGGTGAACCAGTTTCTCAATCAGAACCTGAATATGTTGATAAATATGGCAACAAAATTATTGTAACTGCCGTAAACACAAATGTTAATGATTCAATTTCAGCTTGGACTCCTGACGCAAATCCAAAATATTTCGAAGATAACTTCAATTTAGACAATTTAGAATCATACTTCTCTTCTCTTGATTTCTCAAATGCTTCTAATATTGATGGTTATTCAGAACTTGAAGCATTATGGCAAATGTATATCAGCCGTGACGTTTCAGGACAAGGAAATAACTACATCTTAGAACAATATCAAAAAGCATATGAATCTGGAAAATTATCAGCATCAATCATTGATGAAAGCACAATTTATGAAGATAAATTGCCAGAAGAAGATGAAGATGACGATGACGACGCTATTGATAGCGACGCACCTTCAACAGAAAAAGAAGACGTTGCATTTGTTAAATCAACATTCAAAGATAACAACAAGATTTTGAAACTCACAAACTCAAGCAGACAACTTACACTTGGTTTAATTTCAAACTACTTCACTGTTAAACAAAATGAATATTACAAACTCACAGTTTGGGTTCTTGCAACAAAAGAAGATGTTAAGGCAAACTTAACATTAAGTTCAGTTTTGAAAACTGCAACAACCTTAACTCACGGAACATTAATCACTTCATCTGCAAGTGTTAACGCTTACATTGGCGATTACTCAACAACACAAGCAAATGAATATGGTTGGATTCCTGTAAGTTTCTATATTGAAGGAAACGCTCTTCACAGCCAAAAATGTTATTTAACACTTTCTGCTGATAAAGACACAACCATTTACTATGACAACATCACTATTGAAAAAATCACAAGTGGTGCTTACGACACAGCAAACTCAGACTCAGACAAAACAACATTCTGTTTGTCACTCACACCAAGCAAATCAATCATTTCTGCTGGTGTAACAAATGGTTATTTCAACAATGTAACAGTAACAGATAACTACAATTCAAACATTGACTACACTGCTCCTAGAAAAGCTGAAAACTGGACAATTGCTGAAACTTCAACTGGCGTTATTGCTGGTGTTGTTCCAACATCTGATGAATATCTTGCTATTGAAGACAACTTCTTCGCAAAATATAACAGCGCAGATGCAACCACTCTTGTTGAAGTTCCTGAAAACTCTCTCAAGAATAACATTTATGCAATCTATGCCCCAGCCACTATTGAAAATCCATTAAATAGTGCAACTTGGAAAGACTCAGTGACATCATACGCTCACAAATCAACCTACAGCACATATTCATCATCAATCAGTCTTTCTGCTTCAACAACTTATAAATTAAGTTTTGAATTCCATAAAGGATTAAACTTTAATGGTGATATCTTTGCTGAAGTTTACACAAGCTCAGTGAAAGCTGAAAACTTAATTTCAAGAATGGACATTGACTTTAATGATATTGCAAACGGCTGGAATAAATACACATTCTACATCGCATCAGATGCATCAACTGCAAGTGTTTATATCAAATTTGGCATCAAGAGTGCAACTGGAACATGTTTCTTCAGAAACGTTGCATGCGTAACAACAACTGAAACCCTTGACGAAATTAGAGATGACATGCTTCCTGATTCAGACAACAAAGACACAACTGAATCTGATATTTTTGAAAAAGATTGCTTCAAAAATGTTAAATTCATCGACCTTAAAGCCTTCGAATTCTCTATTCATGGCAACGACAAAGATGAAACAAACACATATGATGCAAAAGAATTCACAAGCAACATTAAAAACACATCAACATTCACCACCGGTGACACTGGCGTTGCTGTTGCATCATACTACACATCAACAATCACAAAATCTTATACAGTAACTATCAACAAAGTTGAATATTACATCAAGGGTGTTGAAGTTGAAGGTTCTGATGACCTTGTTTATAAGATGTATAGTGATAGCAACTACACCGAAGAAGTTACTAAACTTGACGGTAAAGCAGTTGTTGTTGATGGCACAGCCAAAGTAACTGTTGGAACAGAAACTCCAACTGATTACACAATCACTGAAAAAGAAACAACAAACTACACATATAACTTTAAAAATGACGTAACCATCAATAATGTGTTTATTGATGCTGCTGAACTTAAAAATGATTATTCTGAAAACGTGCTTATCTTAGCAAATAGTTTTGAAACAGACTACACACTTGCTACCCCAGTTTACAGCACAACACTCAGCAAAACATCTTATTATGTTCTTAAAGTTTATGTAAAAACAAGTTCATTTGCTGAAAATGACTTTGGTTTGAACATTGACCTTGACAGCTCAATTTCAAGAAAATGGACAAACATTGACACCACAGATTCAAAATATGATGAACTTAGAGATGAAAACGGATTTGTTTGCTATCAAATTTTGATTTCAACAAACTCAAGTGCAATTTCTTCATTCTCTGTTAAATTCTCTCTTGGAACTGAAAAATCAACAGGTTCAGGTTACGCAATCATCGCAGGAATGGAACTTAAGAATTTTGCTACTGAAAAATTATTTAAAGAATACGCATTAAACTATGACGATGTTGACAAAGAAAGCAACGACACAGTAATCAAATCATACTTCGGAACTGAATCAACTGAAAACAAAGGTTCAACAACTGATTCAGAAGTTGTTGATGATTCATCAAGTGGCTCAGCAACTTGGGCAACATTCTTCTACATCTTCTCTTCACTTCTTCTTGGAATCGTAATCATTCTTGCTCTTGTTGCAACAATCATCAAGAAACACCCTATCAAAGTTGTTAAACAAGAACAAAACGAACATGAAAAAGACCTTATTTCTACACTTCCAGAAACAACATCTAAGAAAAAATCTCGCAAAAAGAAAAAATCTGATGATGATAAATCTGAAGAAACACAAGTAGAAATTGAAGAAGTCGTTAAAAAAGATGATGGATTTGTTTAATAAATAAGAAAAAGAGAGCAAAACTGCTCTCTTTTTTTTGACCAATTATTCATTAAAAATTTAAAAATCGTTCTCAGCTCGTCACAAAGTGGCAAAAATTCAAAAAGATGTGCAAAAATGCACATCTTTTTATTATATTTTCTTGATATAACATGTTTTCTTTCTGATAAGCTCTCTTTCAAACATATCAAGTGACGAAATCGCACCCAAATTTGTTTCAAGTTGAACACCAGTGCATGCTTCTTTGATTGTTGGAATCTTTGCATATCTATCAAAAATCTTTTTAATGATAAAACCAGTAACCCCAAGTTTTTGATATTCTTTCTTAACTGAAATAATCCCAAGCTCAACACCTGTTGGCTTTTTAATGGCTTTAAGCCATTTTATCCAACCAAATGGCAACATTCTTCCCTTTGTCTTTTGCATTGCATCAGCAAGTGATGGCCAAGTTAAACCAAATCCAATAAGCTTTTCTTGTTTGTCAAACACCAAACACAAAAATCTTTGGTCTAAAACAAGCTTAAACATTGAAATAATTTGCTTTTGCAATTCTTCATTAAATGGAAACGTTCCATAAAGTTCTTCAAATGTTTCGTCTAAAAGTTCAAAAAATTCTTTTTTGTGATGTTTGATAACTTCATCTATATTTTTATAGTGCTTTTCATGGAAACCATATCTTTTTTCAACAATATTTGCCACTCTTTCAACACGTTCGTCCATTTTTTGTGGATACTTAAATTTCCATTCAACCCATCTCGCATCTGGCTCAAAACCATAACTCTCAATATGTTTCTGATAATATTCAGCATTATAGCTTGTTATAAATGAGCCCTTGCTTTCAAAACCATAAACCATCAAGCCTTCACGTTCTAAATCATCATAGCCAAGTGGACCATGAATATATTCCATACCCATTTCTTTTGCCCATGCAAACGCAGCATCAAATAAAGCATGCGCAACTTCTTCACTATCAATAATATCAAATCTTGAAAATCTTGCATACTTTGAATTATTCTTCTCGTTATATCTGTGCATAATCAAACAAGCAATACGTCCAACAATCTTTCCATCTTGCTCAGCCAAAAAATAAGCTTGGTCACATTCTGAATAGTGAGCGTTTCTTTTTGTTGTCATTTTATATTCGTCAGATTCCATTGGTGGAATGTAGTTTGGATTATCTTTATAAAGTTCAGTTGGAAACCTAACAAACCTTTTGAAATCTTTTCTTGAGCTAATCTTTCTAACAGTAATCATACCTTTCTCCCATCACTATTATATACCATCTAAAATCTTAGCACAATTATTAAACAAAATTTATTGAAATTTTTTATTATAGGTCAAAGTCAGTCAAATTATTTTGATATTAAGATAATATCTTTAATTTTTAGTTCATAAATATAAACTATGAATAAATTATTTAAAGCTATGTTTTGCGTCACCTTTTTTTCAGTTGCAACAAGAGCTATGGGCTTTTTATTAAAAATTTACCTATCTCGCTCAATGTCTAGCGAACTTCTTGGAAGTTATCAAGTTGCCATGAGCATTTTTGGTGTTTTCATGACACTTGTCTCAAGTGGAATCCCCGTTGTGCTATCAAGAAACACAGCATATTATCATGGTCAAAACAATAAAAAAGCCATAGGTTCAATAGTTTCATCTGGCTTAATTTTAACTGGAATCATTTGCACTATCGTCACTTTAATTGTTTTGTTCTGCCCATCACTAATGAGTTTAATCTTCACATCAAGCGCATCAAGCGAAATGATTTTGATTTTACTTCCTGCACTTCTCTTCAGTTCAATTTATGAAGTACTTCGTGGTGCACTTTGGGGCGAAAAACAATTCTTCTCAATAAGTTTCACTGAATTTTTAGAACAAGTCACACGAATAATAATCATTGTTCTTTTGTTTGAGACAACCTTTTTAGATATGTCACTCACAAACAAAACTGCCCTTTCATTAAGTTTAGCATGTATAATTTCATCAATTCATGTAGCAATCATATATTTCAAGCGTGGTGGAAAATTAAACAATCCAAAATATGAATTTAAAAATCTTCTGAAAACCAGCACGCCTATCACAGCCGTTCGAACAGCTTCTTCAATCGTGTCATCAGTGATTGCAGTCATTATTCCAATCAGGCTAATGACATATGGCTATTCATCATCTGAAGCACTTTCTGAATTTGGAATCATTATGGGCATGACTTTTCCACTCATCATGATTCCATCAACGCTAATCAGTTCTCTTGCCGTAACAATCATACCATCAATAAGTGAACAATCGAACAATATTGACAGTGGCGAACTTAAAGACACAACCGTCTTGAAAAACAAAATCAACTTTTCTTTAAAAACCACTGTAGTTTTCTCAAGCATGCTTTTGCCATTGTTTCTAGCAATCGGAGTGCCGATTTGTAAATTTTTATTCAATAACGAAACTGCTGGAAAATATTTAACCTTTTCTGCAATATTGATGATTCCAATGGGCATATCACAAATCACATCAAGCATTCTAAACGCAATAGGTCTTGAATTAAAATCACTAAAAAACTACGCAATCTCATCAAGCCTGCTTATTCTCTGCATATTCTTCTTGCCAAAATATTTTGGAACTTATGCGCTCATCATTGGATATTTACTAATGTCTTTAACATCTTCAACCATGAATATACTCATGCTCAAAAAACGCAAATTAGTTTCGTTTGACTTTGTTAAGGTTTTATTGAAAATGTTGTCAATTTCAATATTCTCAGCATTAATTGGAATTTCACTCTATAAACTTTTATCTCAATTTCAAACAATTTCAATGTTTATAAGCGCCGGAATCACAATGCTTTCAATGGCATTACTTGTATACATTTTTAATGTAGCCGACTTTAAAATGATAATTTTCAAAAATAAAATATTCGCTAAAGCAAAAGCTTAAAAAATATTTTCCCACGAAACTGAAAAATCATCTGAGTAATGCTCTAAATAGTCAATAAGTGATGAAATTTCTGCAGTCGCTTCAGTATAATCATTTTCTTCAATATAAACTTCAATTCTTGCAAGTCCAACTTCAACATCTTTTATTCCTGTGTGCCAAATCAAGCACTTCAAAACTTTCACACGTTTGTGCCATGTCTTGTGAATTTTATCAGCCTTTTCAAACAAATAGGGCTCATCTATCTTCTCTTTAGTCGAATCAAGTTCAGTCTGCAACAGTTCAAGCGAATCAACCAAGTTGTCAAAAGACTTATTCACATAAATTGACTCAATCACACAGCCAACACCAAGCACAATCATCAAGCAAATCATAATTATCCACTTTTTCACCATTTGCCACCACCATTATAATCAACTTGAAACGAAAAGCACTCTTTTGCATTTTTGCCCTGAATAAACACTTCTCCATTTGCATCAATCGTCATAATCAAAACATCTTCAATCTTTTTCACACTTGCCTTGTCTAAACAATCATTAAGTAAAGCAGATTTCAAACCAGCAATTTCAACATTTTCTTGCATCAACTTCCCGTCCATGATAATATTCATAGGCAAGCTATTTTGACTGACTTTGACCTTTAAATCTTCTCTAGTCGGTGGTTCACACTCAGATTTTGAAATAACACACATTTTTCCGTTAGTTTCTAAAATGGCATATGAAATTTGTGATAAGCTGTAAACATTACAACCACGAACCAGTTCCATCAAATCATCAAGTGTCATGTTTAAACTTTTAAGTTCTTTATAGTCTATCCCCTTAGGCGTAATCACAATCGCAGGTTTTCCCGTGAGCAAATATCTCGCAAACATAAATTTTCGAGATAAAACACATATCAAAAAATGCACTATCAAAAGTGACAAAATCGGCACAAGCCCATGAACCAATGGAACCGAAAGCTCTGCCATCGGAACACATGCAAGGTCTGCAATAATAAGCGTTATAACAAACTCAAATGGTTGCATCTCTCCAATTTGACGCTTTCCCATTAGCCTAATCACAATAAGAGCACAAATATAAATCAAAACTGAACGAATAAGCATTATAGCCATACATTAATTATTAATTAAACGCAAAAAAAAATACATACAAATCGTATGTATTTTTTTGATTTAGTCTGCAAAAACAACTTTATAGTGCATGGTTGTCACACGTGATTCATACACAACTTGCAAAGACCTAAGTGTTGAAAATACGTCTGTTGTTGAATATGAACCATTAATCATGCTGTCTGTAAGTTCAACGTAAACTGTTTTAAATTGGTGATTTCCACCAGTGTTTAAATCAATTCCATAAGACGCATAAGTAACTTTAAGATAAACCGGACTGGTTAAATCTTTAAGTCTTTCGTCTTCCTTGAAAATAACAACTGATGTGTTTGGATTTTCAATGGTGCCATACATTTTCACACCGTCTTCAGCATTTTCATTATTTGGAAGAATTTCTTGATTTGTTTTCATTTCACCAGTCACAACAAAGTGCTTAATTTCTTGTTTTGAAACAAGTGAGCTGCCTTCAATTTTTGTCGCTTTATCTGAAACCATTTGCATAATGCCATTTTCAAGATAGTTTACTTTAATGTCATAAGACTCATAAGCTGTCTTGATTTTCATGGTGTCACCAACGATTGTATATGAGTATCTATCATCATAATTACCGTCAGCCATTGTCCAACCGATTGACTTTCTTGTGTAATATCTGAAATATCCAGCCTTTCCAACATAAAGCATTTCTGGAGTTTGATAAATATCATATTGTTTTGGTGTTGAATCAAACCCAACTCCACTGTCTTTTGGAAGTCTAGTTTCGCTATAATTTAAATAATAAGCCCCAACTTGAATTACATTATATTCAACTTTCAAAACTTCAGATTTATAGTTGATGTTCATCACTTTGTGACCTTCTGTTGAAGTTGAGAAATAATCAACCATTTTTTCTTTCAAATTAACCATCTTGATATTACCATTTTTATAGGTAACTTTAAGCTTGGCATCTTCAAAATCAATCTCATCACCAACAACGTAGAGTGTTTGAATGCTTCCAACAATCTCAACGGTATCAACATTTTTCGACCTAAATATTAAATATCCAAGATAACCGATGCCACAACAGCAAACGATAATCATGAATATGAGCATCATTCTTTTCATTTTAGCCCCCTTTCAATTAATAACACACAGTTATTAATTAAGAACATTATACCACATAATGTCAAGAATTTCAACACTATTTCAAAACATTTTTTAATGCCTGACCAGTGTATGATTCTTTGCATTTTGCCACTTGTTCTGGTGTTCCTGATGCAATGATTGTTCCACCATTGTCACCACCTTCTGGCCCAATATCAATAATGTGGTCTGCAACCTTGATTAAATCAAGATTATGCTCAATTACAACCACACTGTTTCCTGTTGAAACAAGTCGTTGCAAAATTGTGATAAGCTTTTGAACATCGTAAGTGTGAAGCCCAGTTGTTGGCTCATCTAAAATATAAATTGTTTTTCCTGTTGAACGCTTTGAAAGTTCAGTTGCAAGTTTAACACGTTGTGCTTCACCACCTGAAAGCGTTGTTGCAGGCTGCCCAAGCGTAATATATCCCAAACCAACATCATAAAGCGTTTGAAGTTTGTTTCTGATTGATGGCAAGTTATAGAAAAATTCAAGTGCGTCTTCAATGGTCATGTTTAAAACATCATTAATGTTTTTGCCTTTATATGTCACTTCAAGAGTGCTCTTGTTATAGCGCTTTCCATTACATTCATCACAAGTAACATAAACGTCTGGAAGGAAGTGCATTTCAATTTTCAAAAGTCCATCACCACCACAACACTCACATCTTCCACCTTTCACGTTAAAGCTGAATCTTCCAGGAGTGTAACCTTTTGCCTTTGCTTCTGGAACGCTTGCATAAAGTTCACGTATTGCTGAAAATACTCCAGTGTATGTCACAGGGTTGCTTCGTGGAGTTCTTCCAATTGGGCTTTGGTCAATAACAACAACTTTATCAATGTTTTCAATGCCCTTAATCTGCTTATATGCACCTTCTGGAAGATGCGAACCATTAATCTTGTTTGCAAGTGCTGGATATAAAATTTCATTAATCAAACTAGACTTTCCACTGCCTGAAACACCAGTCACTGCAACAAACATTGAAAGTGGAATTTTGACATTGATATTTTTAAGATTATTCTGCTTAGCACCGATAATTTCGAGTACTTTGTCTGACATAGGACGTCTTTTTTCAGGAATTTCAATCTTTCTTCTTCCCGACAAATAAGCCCCTGTGAGTGAGTTTTCAGCCCTTTCAATTTCAGGCACTGTTCCAGCTGCAATAACTCTTCCACCATGCACACCAGCCATAGGTCCAACATCAATGATATAATCAGCTGCACGAATAGTGTCTTCATCATGCTCAACAACCACAACACTATTCCCCAAATCTCTCAAATGCTTAAGTGTTTCAATAAGCTTGTTTGTATCTCTTGGGTGAAGACCAATGCTTGGTTCATCTAAAATATAGAGCACCCCCATAAGACCACTGCCGATTTGAGTTGCAAGTCTAATTCTTTGCGCTTCACCACCTGAAAGTGTGAACGCTGTTCGTGATAATGTTAAATAATCAAGACCAACATCAACCAAAAATTTGAGTCTGGCATTGATTTCTTTAAAAATACTTTGTGAAATGATTCTTTCCTTTTCAGAAAGGTTCAAATTTGCAATCCAGTTTTGAATACCAGTAATATTCAAATCGGTCACGTCAATAATCGACTTTCCTGCAATCTTAACTGAAAGAGCTTGTTTGTTTAATCGTTTTCCGTCGCAAATATGACACTTTCTCGTAATCATATATTTCTCAATTTCATTTCTAACAAAATCACTTGAAGCATTTTCGTGTCTGCGATATAAGTTAGGAATAATTCCTTCAAACTTTCCATTAAAAGAGCCAAATGAGCTATTAATTTGAAGTTTTTCCCCATTTGTTCCATAAAAAAGAACATCAAGCACTTCTCTTGGAATATTTTTGAGTGGTGTCATCATCGAACAACCAAACTTATCTAAAATCGCTTTAAAATAAAGGTTTCCAAAGCCATAATCTCCCCAACCAAATGTTGAAATAGCACCTTCTGAAAGCGAAAGATTCTTGTCTTTGATAAGCAAATCTTCTTCAACAGTCATTTTCGAACCAATACCTGCACATTCAGGACACGCGCCAATTGGAGTGTTGAAACTGAATAATCTTGAAGAAATCTCATCAAATGAAAATCCACAATCAGGACAACTATGCTTAGTTGAATAAAGTGTTTCAGCACCATTTGCATCAACAATAACAATTCCACCTGCAAGCTTTAACGCCGTTTCAATGCTTTCAGCAAGTCTGAGAGAAACATTGTCTGTTCGAACAATTCTGTCAATAACAACCGAAATGTCGTGCTTTTTATTTTTCTCTAAAATAATATCTTCATCAAGGCTGTAAACAATTCCATCAACCTTAACACGAACATATCCTTTTTTTCTAAATTCTTCAAAAAGCTCTCGATATTCACCCTTCTTTCCACGAATAACAGGTGCAATAACCATAAGCTTTGTGCCATTTTCAGCAGTCATAACCATTTTAACAATCTGGTCAACAGCAAGCGCATTGATTGGTTTTTTGCAATTAATGCAATGTGGAACACCAACATTTGCAAACAAGAGTCTGAAATAGTCATAAATTTCAGTAACAGTTCCAACAGTAGACCTTGGGTTTGAAGATGTTGTTTTTTGGTCAATCGCAATCGCTGGAGAAAGCCCTTCAATTTGGTCAACATCTGGTTTTTTCATTTGACCTAAAAATTGTCTCGCATAAGAAGAGAGCGACTCCATATATCGCCTTTGTCCTTCAGCAAACATTGTGTCAAATGCTAAACTTGATTTTCCACTTCCAGAAAGCCCTGTAAGCACAACAAGTTTGTTTCGTGGAATATCAACATTCACATTTTTTAAATTGTTTTCTCTTGCCCCAACAATTCTAATAAAATTATCCATCAATTCTCCTAAAATATAGTATTATGTGTAACATAAAACCCCAAATTATTTAACTTTATGAGATTTTCTTGTTCTTTCATAAACCTTATCTCTAACCTTTTCAACCTTTCGTTTTGCAGTATAATTTTTGCCATCTCGCTTTGTTTTAAGCTCTTCAATCTTATCACGAAGCTCAATCGCTTTTTCAAAGTCGAGCGATTTAACAGCAACATTCATAAGTGCTGTAAGGCTTTCAATTTGCCTGTTTATTTCTTCAGGTTTCAAGTTAGAAGTGTCTGTTTCTTTTGTTGTAATTTTGAGTGTGTTGACAATGTCTTTGATAATTGTCTTAGGAACAATTCCGTGCTCTTTGTTATAAGCTATTTGAATTGCTCTTCTTCTGTTTGTTTCATCTATTGCCCTTTTCAAGCTATCCGTCATCACATCAGCATACATAACAACCCTGCCTTCAGCATTACGTGCTGCACGACCTATTGTTTGAATAAGCGCACCAGTAGAACGCAAAAAGCCTTCTTTGTCAGCATCAAGAATCGCAACGAGCTTAACTTCAGGAAGGTCAAGACCTTCTCTTAAAAGGTTGATTCCCACAAGCACGTCACTCTCTCCACTTCTAAGCTCATTAATGACAGTGATTCTGTCCATCGCTTTGATTTCTGAATGAAGATATGTCGTCTTGATTCCCACTTCACTCAAATATTTTGAAAGTTCTTCTGCCATCTTTTTTGTGAGTGTGGTGACCAAACATCTTCCACCACTCTCAATTGTTCGGTTTAACTCACCAATAAGGTCGTCGACCTGATTTTTGACGGGTTTAACCACAACTTCAGGGTCAACAAGACCCGTTGGACGAATAATCTGTTCAGCAATACTATCTTGCCTTTCCATTTCATATGGACCCGGTGTCGCCGACACACAAATCAGTTGATGAAACTTAGATTCAAACTCATCAAATTTAAGTGGTCTGTTGTCATAAGCAGACTTTAATCTAAATCCATATTCAACGAGAGCATCTTTTCTTGCCCTATCCCCGTTATACATAGCTCTTACTTGTGGAATGGTCATATGACTCTCATCAATCAAAAGCAAGAAGTCATCTGGAAAATAGTCCATAAGTGTATATGGTGTTTCGCCAGGAAGTCTGCCATCGAAATATCTCGAATAGTTTTCAATGCCACTGCAATAGCCAATTTCACGCATCATTTCAATATCATAACTGGTTCTCTGTTTAAGCCTTTCAGCTTCTAATATCTTTCCTTTTGCCTGAAGTTCTGCAACTTCAACTTCCATATCTCTTTGAATGTTAGAAAGACAGTCTTCAAGCTTGTCACTTCCAACAACATAGTGAGATGCCGGATATATTGCTATATGCTCAAGTGTTGCCGTCACCCTGCCAGTCACGGCTTCAATTTCACAAATACGGTCAATCTCATCACCAAAAAACTCAATTCGAACAGATGTTTCACTTGCGTTTGCTGGAAACACTTCAAGGGTGTCGCCACGAACTCTAAAAGTTCCCCTTGAAAAATCAATATCATTTCTCTTATATTGGTTATCCACAAGTTTCATAACAACTTCATCTCGTGGGATTTGCATTCCAGGTCTAAGAGATATTGCCATTCTGTGATATTCACTTGGTTCACCAAGACCATAGATGCAAGAAACCGAAGCCACAATGATAACATCTTTTCTTTCAAAAAGCGAACATGTTGCTGAGTGACGAAGTTTATCTATTTCATCATTAATTGAAAGTTCTTTTTCAATATAGGTATCAGAACTTGCAATATAAGCTTCTGGTTGATAATAGTCATAATAAGAAACAAAATAGTTAACTGAGTTGTTTGGAAAGAATTCTCTAAACTCGTTGCAAAGCTGAGCTGCAAGTGTTTTGTTGTGAGCAATAACAAGTGTTGGGCGTTGAACCTTTTCAATAATATTTGCCATGGTAAAAGTTTTACCACTTCCGGTAACACCTAACAGCACTTGAGTTCTAAGCCCATCATTCAAGCCTTCAACCAAACTGTTGATTGCCTGTGGTTGGTCGCCAGTCGGCTTATACTTAGAAACAATTTCAAACTTTCTTCCATCCATACTCATACAAATTAATTATACCCTAGCAACAAAGATTTTTCAAAACAAATCATATAAATTCAAGAAAGATTAGCCATTTTGATTTTTGCTAAACATTGGCTTTTTATGCACAAAAGTCTTTAACTTGTCAATCCCGAGCATATTTTCATCTAAATCAAAACCATACGAGTTTAGCTCTCGAATAAGCATACGCCTTTGCTCATCTTCTTCCATATGATAATAGTCTGGATTATCATAATATAAAACAAGCCCCAAGTCTTTAATATCTTGAAGTTGAATTCTGCTTTTCATATCCCCAATGCTATATTGATAATCTTTCTTTATTGTGTCAAAAACAAGTTTCCATCCATTCTTTTCAAAAACTTTGTTATACTTTTTGATTTTTCTAGTCTTTTCAGAAAACCTGTCTTCTTTTGTTTCATCAAAAATTTTAAAGTTGTCAAATTTTCCCGTTTTAACCGGCTGCTTCTTTTCCAACTTTTCACCACCAAACCCAACACTCATTCTAAACCTGACACAAGACTTTTTAATTTGATTTTCTGTCATCTGCTCAAGGTCATCTTGTGTTTTGTTTGTCCAATATAAATCATGAGTTTCACAGTTAAACTCGTTAACTGCTCCTGCTTTTTCTAAAATCTTTTGATAATATTCCAAATTTTCGCTAAGCAAAATCCCAACTTCCAAAACAAGCATAAACATTCTCCTTTCATTAAATATATAAAAATCCTTAAATTTAATCAACTGATTTGTTAAAACACGTTTACAATTTTCTGTTACAACCATTGTTACAATGTAATAAATTTTAACATATTGTAACATAATTCAAATTATTATTTTTTCTAACTTTACAAACAATTTATCTTTATGATATAACAATGTTGACAATAATTTTAAGGAGTGAAAATTATGAATGAAAAAGAAAACTTAACTCAAGAATATATCTATTCTGCTTTTTTGCAACTTTTAGACAAAAAGCATTATGACGACATTTCTGTTTGTGAAATCTGCACAAAAGCAGGAATCTCAAGAATGTCATTTTATCGAAATTTTGAATCAAAAGAAGACTTAACTTTCAAGGGCATTGACCGAATTGTTAAAAGCCTGTCGGCATCTATTGAAAAACTCACAACAAAAAACATGTTCACAATCACACAAGAAACCTTTATATTTGCAAAAAAATATAAATCTGCCCTATTTTCAATTATGGATTCACAAATCACAAACATTTTAAGAGACATGGTTGTTTCTAAGCTTCAAGAAAAATCTAAGTTTGACTATATCAATAAAACATCAAAATATATTCCTGTGTTTTATTTCACATCAATCGTTGCAGTTTTGATTGAGTGGCTCAAAAATGACACTGAAGAAACTCCTGAAGAAATGGCAACCCTGCTCACTAAACTTGTGAATCCTGAAACTCTCAAAAACTCTTGCACAGAAGATGCCATTGATTAAACAAATTTTAAATATGGTTGACAAACCTAAAAACTCATTGTATAATAAGCCCATAAAATTGCAGTGAAGAAGAATAGTAAGCTTGAAGGTTGCTATAAGAGAGTTCTTGATGGTGGAATAAGAACAGCAAACGCAAGTCGAAGGCACTTTGGAGCAATTCCGTTAAAAAAGTGAGTGTTTGAGCATATTTCAAACACTAATAAGGGTGGAACCACGGGTCTAATCTCTCGCCCCTTAGCAAAATTGAATAAATCATTATTCTCTTTTGCTATCGGAAACGAGCAAGATTAGGCTTTTTATTTTGTTTTAGCTTAAAACAAAAAATAACACACCCAAAAAGGAGAACAAATTATGAAAAATTTAACAATGGACAAACTTGTAAGTCACTGCAAACAAACTGGTATTGTTTACCCTGGTTCAGACATTTATGATGGACTTGCAAACACTTGGGACTATGGTCCTGTTGGTGTTGAACTCAAAAACAATATTAAACGCGTTTGGTGGAAAAGATTCGTGCAAGAAGCTGACAACAGCTATGGTGTTGACGCAGCAATCTTAATGAACCCAAAGGTTTGGGAAGCTTCTGGCCACGTTGCATCATTCACCGACCCAAAAATGGACTGCAAATCTTGCAAAGCAAGAATGAGAGCAGACAACCTTATCGACACATATTCTAAAGGCGAAGTTAACCCTGATGCCATGACAAATGAAGAAATGGAAGCATACATCAATGAACATCATGTTAACTGCCCTGTTTGTGGAAATTTCAACTGGACACCAATCCGTCAATTCCACTTAATGTTCCAAACTTCAAGAGACATCACTGGTGGTGCTGACGACGTTATTTACCTTCGTCCTGAAACAGCTCAAGGTGAATTTGTAAACTTTATGAACGTTCAAAGAACAACTCGTGCAAAAGTTCCATTCGGAATTGGTCAAATCGGAAAAGCATTCAGAAACGAAATCACTCCAGGAAACTTCACATTCAGAACAATCGAATTCGAACAAATGGAACATCAACTTTTCTGCAAAAACGAAGAATCTGGTTTTGACTTCTATGCAAAATACAAAAAAGACGCTTATGACTTTTTAATCGAACTTGGTTTTGACAAAGAAAATTTGAACTACAAAGACCACGAAAAACTTGCACACTATGCAAAAGCCGCTTGTGACATCATCTTCAAATATCCATTCGGTTGGAACGAACTCAACGGTATTCACTACAGAACAGACTACGACCTTTCTCGTCACCAAGAATATTCAGGCAAAAACATGCTTTATATCGACCCTGTGACAAACGAAAAATACATTCCACACGTTGTTGAATACTCAATCGGTGCAGACAGACTCACACTCGCAGTTCTTTGCGAATTCTATGACGAAGAAACTCTTGAAGGTGGCGACACTCGTGTTGTTTATAGATTCCACCCTGCTATCGCACCATATAAGGTTGCAGTTCTTCCACTTCAAAAGAACCTTTCAGAAAAAGCAAGAGAAATCTATAAAAAGCTTTCAAAACACTTTATGTGCACATATGACGAAGCTGGTTCAATCGGAAAAAGATATCGTCGTCAAGACCAAATCGGAACTCCATTCTGCGCAACCATCGACTTCGACACAATGGAAGACGGAACCGTCACCATTCGTGACAGAGATTCAATGGAACAAAAACGTGTTTCTGTTGATGAGCTCATCGCTTATGTTAACGAAAAAATCATGTTTTAATCACTAATTTAAACATATAAAAAGACCACCAATCGGTGGTCTTTTTTGTTGTAAATGCTGAAATTATCAAGTGCTATGTGTAATATAACACATTATGCGTTAATCAAATCATTATAATCTGCAAGAGCTGTTTGATATTCACCCTTTGACACTGCAACTTCAGGTGCTTCATTGATTACATCAATAAGATAAATCGCTTTCAAAATGCCAACAACTGAATTTTGAGCAACAATTTCCTGTTCAAGTGTGATATCTGAATTGATAAAATCAATTAAATTTGAAAGCCTTTGAGTCAAAGCGACATCATCATAAACCAAATTGATTTTATTAATCTTATCTTCTTTTGTTAAACTACCATCACTGTTTAAAAACTCAATATATGTCACGAATGAGTTTTCAAATAAATAATCACCATTAATTTGGGCTTTTATGTAATTTCTCACAGTTGCAGAAACACCATCATCAAACCCAAGTTTATACATACATTTAAGCTTTTGGTTAATTAAATAACCATTTGTGTTGCAAGTGTATGCAATAAGTGATTTGTCTTCAACAGCGTTAATTGCAGACTTGTCGAGCTTCGTGTAAAACTCAACATAATCTTTATCACTAACAAGTTCGTTGATATACATAAGTTCTTTTTCGTAATTTTCAAGTTCACTTTCAAGCAAAATCAAGTTATATAAATCAGCTTTGCTTCCGGTTTTTTCATATTGTCTGATATAACATGCTTCTTCTGCCCTTTCAAATCCCAAAAAGTTAAATAATTTGGCGTCATTTTTTGGCGAAATAACAAAGATTGATGAAATCACGAAAAAGAATACAAAAATAATAATTCCGAGCGTTACAGCGAAAATTTTAAGCGAATTTAGAATAGTTTTCTTATTAAGTAGCGATTCTTCTTTAACAATTTCTTCCATTAAATCTTTTCACCCCTTTCAATTTTTCCAATTTGTTCAACACGTCTTGCATGTCTTCCACCTTCAAACGGCGTTGAAATAAACACATCAAGAATTCTAATCATCTTTCTCTTGCAAATCTTAACTTCATATTTATCATTTGCTTTTCCAGCTGCAAAAACAATGCAGTTAGCATCTTCGTCATTTCTTGCAAAATATGCCGAACCTTCTTCACTTGGAAGCACCGACCTGATTCCTGCAAACTTGTTTGCAACAACATTCATGCCAACACCAGTTCCACAAAGAAGAATCATGCCGCTCGCTTTCGTCTTTAAGTATAATTCATATGCAATGCTTGCAAGAACAGGATAATCATTGGTTTCGCCATTATCATCAACAACAACATATCCAAGCCCCTTTTCTTGAAGATAATTTTTAATTCTTTCAATATATTTCAAATCAACTCTGTGGTCATATGCAATAACAAATTTTTCAAACATAAAACTCTCCTTTAACACCTTTAAGTGTATATTTTTTTGAAATTTATGTCAATAAAAGAACTCACAAATCCAAATGAAATCAGCATTTTTCAAGCAAAACAAAAAGAAGTATTGCTACTTCTTTTTCTGTTTGGAGTAATTTAATTGTTTTTTTAGCTCTACAATCTCTCGTTTTAGTGATTCCATATCACGTTCTTGAACCGATATAATTCTATTTTTTTCAGAGATTAAATCTTCCAATGATTCAATTTTTTCATCACTAAAGCAAGACCCTATAAAAAACCTATCAAATGACATATAAATCGCTCCTATCACTATGTTGTGACAGATTTCGACAAATTATACATAATTTATTGATTTTGTCCGTTTTGACCTGCTTCTGGAGTCTTAATATTAAAACCTTCTGGTGTAAGCAAGAAAATATTGTTGTCAACGTGTCTAATGTTTCCATTAAGTGCATAAATCGCACCACTTGTGCAGTCTAAAAGCCTTTGTGAATCATCTGCATTCATTTGATTTAAATTCAAAACAACCGACTCGCCTTCTTTTAAATAATTGATAACAAATTGAACATCTTCAAATCTTGTTGGGTATAAAAATTCAACATTTTTTGTTCCATAGCCACCAACATTTGAACTCATGCCATAATTATTGATTGGCGCATCATATGTTCTTGAAGTGTTATATTGTGCAGGATTATCAGCAAAAGAAGTCGTTGTGCTCTTTGGTTTTTCAGCCACATCTTTTTGTTGCTTTAAAGAATACTTCTTTGCGAGCCTGTCAGCTTTATCTTGAGCTTTTTTTGATTTATATTCTTCACGTTGTCTTCTTCTTTCTGCATCACGTTCAAGTTTTTCTTCGCGCTTTTTTTGTTTTTCAACAGAATCATCATAAACTTCTTCATTTTCAAAGCCAACGCCTTTCATTAACCAATTCATGAATCCCATAGCTCATACTCTCCTTAGTATCATAATCATAACATATTTTATGCAAAACACAAATTATTTTAATGATGAATTTAACACTTTTCTACAAATTATTAATAAAATCAATATAAACCAGCACCAAAGAAACCACAAAATCGCAAACAACCGAGTTCTTTTTGTCACTGTCAAAGTAACTATTCAAAAATGCGTCATGATACATAATCATTAAACTAATGTTTGAATTTAAAAGATTTTTAAGCTCGGCATCTTCAATTTTTTCAACATTTTGCTTACAGTCTTCAAATTCAAACTTACTCTTCAAAACGCAAGAGCAAAACTTGTTTTCAGACAAATCCCCCGATAGCCTATCCACCACAAGACCAATCATGTCAAACACACTGCTTCTCGAAAGTTTAAAAAACTGATAAAGCTTTTCATTGTTTTTAACATTAAACTGCTCTTTTGTCGCAATTTTTTCTGTTTTAATTTCTAAAACTTCAATCTCTGGATAAATCTCTTTGTTTAAATCAGCAACTTGATTTGCCGATTCAAAGTCGTCATACACACTCAAAACCAAATAATAAAACTTATCTTTTTGATAAATCTTTCCGGCTCCACCAAGTTTTTTAACATCTTCTTGCTTTGCTTCAATATTCTTATACTTTTTAGATTTTGTCGCACAAACAAAATAAAACGTGCTTTGTTTAAAATTTTTTTTATGCTTAAAATTTGAATAAAATCCAAGCGCCACAACTCCCGAAAATATCAGCACAACTAAAACAAAAACCCCTATTTTTAAAGCTATATTTTTCTTTTTTTTAATGTTTCCATGTGTCACGAAATATTGAAAATCCAAATTTTTCACCATATCATTAAACTATGCTTAAATCAGCATATTACAACTTATGCAAAACTCAAATTATAAATTCAAAAACAATAAACGCATATGTTATAAAGCTGAACTTTAAACATATAATTAAACCAAAGGAGCAAAATATGAATTTTCAACCACTTTTTGATAGAGTCGTGCTTAAAAATTTAAACAAACAAAACAAGACAAAATCAGGCATCATAATCCCAAAAACTGTTGGCGACGAACCACTTTATGCCAAAGTTGTTGCAATCGGAAATGGCGATTGTTTTGACGGAAACAAATCTGAAATGGCAGTATCTATTGGCGACAAAGTTCTATACAACAAATATGGCGCAACCAACTTTAAATGTGACGAAGAAGATTACGTAATTCTTCGTCAAAGTGATATTCTTGGAGTTTTTAAGGAGAACAACTAATGGCAAAACAAATTCAAACAAACGAAGAAGCAAGAAAATCTTTAAACCGTGGCATCAAAGCAGTTGCAAATGCCATCAAAATAACTCTCGGACCAAAAGGCAGAAATGTTGTGCTAGATAGAAAATACGCCACCCCACTAATCACAAACGATGGAGTTTCCATCGCAAAAGAAATTGAGCTTTCTGACCCATTTGAAAACATGGGTGCAAACTTAATCAAAGAAGTTTCAATCAAAACCAACGACACAGCTGGAGACGGAACAACAACTGCTTGCATTCTGGCAGACGCCATGATTAGCGAAGGCTTAAAAAACATCTCCAGTGGTGCAAATCCAATAATTCTTCGAAAAGGCATTGAAAAGGCTGTGAAGTGTGTGACAACCAAACTCAAAGAGATTTCAAAACCCGTTTCAAGCAACCTTGAAATTGCACAAGTTGCAAGCATTTCTGCTGGAAGTGATGAAATTGGAGAGCTTATTGCAAGCGCATTTTCTGAAGTTGGCAAAGACGGTGTAATCACCATTGAAGAATCAAAAACATCTCAAACTCATTTAAAAACCACAAGCGGTATTGAAATTGACCGTGGTTATATTTCGCCATTTATGGCATCAAATTCATCAAACGCAACAACCCTTGAAAACGCATATATCTTGGTGACAGACAAAAAAATATCAAACATAAACGATATTCTTCCAGTTCTTGAAGCTGTGATGCAAACTTCAAGACCACTTTTAATTATTGCAGAAGATATTGAAGGCGAAGCACTCTCCACCCTTGTTTTAAACACGATTCACGGCAGTTTTTCTTCACTGGCCATCAAAGCTCCATCATATGGTGACAAACAGCGTGACTTTTTGCAAGACATTGCACTTTTAACCAGTGCAACATATATCTCAAAAGATTTAAACTTTGATTTAAAAGCCATCACCCTTGCCGACCTTGGTGAAGCATCTTCTGTTAAAGTCTTTAAAGATAAAACAATCATTTCAAATGGCAAAGCCAACACTCAAGAAATCGAACTCTCAAAACAAAAACTCAAAGAACTCTTATCAGAAAATCCAGACAACTTCGAACGTGTGCGCTACGAAGACCGTCTTGCTAGACTTTCAGACGGAATTGCCGTTATTGAAGTGGGTGCTCCAACTGAAGTTGAAATGCGTGAAAAGAAACTTCGAATCGAAGACGCCCTTTCAGCCACGAAATCTGCCACAAAAGAAGGAATTGTTGCCGGTGGTGGCTCTGCTCTTTTATATTGCGAAGAGTCTTTATCTGATTTGATAAGCACCCTTGAAGGTGACGAAAAAACCGGTGCTGAAATTGTCAAAGCATCTCTTGAATCACCTATTCGACAAATCGCCAAAAATGCGGGTGTTGATGATGGAGTTGTTGTCTACAATGTCAAACAACAACTCAAAAACAACATTGGTTACAACGCACTCACAAACAAGTATGTTGATATGTTTGAAAGTGGAATCATTGACCCAACCAAAGTCACAAGGTCTGCACTTGAAAATGCTGGCAGCATTGCAGGCTCAGTTTTAACAACTGAAGTAATCGTTGCAGACATTCAAACCCCGGCTCAAAAATAAACACAAAAAAACCACCGAAACGGTGGTTTTTATTATATTTTTGTTATGTTTTGAATAGATAAAAATCTCTTTTCAAATGTTGGTTTTTCTTTGATTGGGTCAATGGTTTTTTGCTGAGAAGCCGGAACTTGTCTTTTCACACTAGGTGTTCTTATAAAACCAGACTCTAAAAGTTCAATCTTAGACCTTTGTTCAGCATCATGAATTTGAGTTATTTGTTGAGCATCTTCAGATGTATATTTTTTAACTTCTTCATCTACCTTATCTTCCATCAAATCTGCCATAATATCTTTAAGTGAAATATTAGGATTGAGCGCTTCATTAAAGTCAAAAACACTGTCACTTGTTTGTGGAATGCTTGAAACCACACTCTTTTTAGATGGCGCATTATAAAACAAGTCATTAAGTTTATTTTCAACATCTTGAGTTTCTTGAACTTTTCTTTCAACCTTTTTGCCCAAACCAATGTCAGCAACAACACTTTGGTCTTCTTTCTTTGGTCTGCCAGGTTTTCTCATAACACTGGTTCCAATCTTTTGATTAAATTGTTCTTTAAGCCTGTCAAACCTAGACTTTGAATCACCTGCATTTTCAGATTCAACCTTTTTATTTGAAATAAATGCCCTGTCTTCTTTTGAAATTGCAGCGCCAGATTCCATTTTGTTGCAAATGTTATAAATCTCGTTAGCAAACAATGTATAGTTGTCTTTGTATGTCAAAAGGTCTGATTTTATTTCAGAATTATAAACTTTCGAACATCTATCTTCATATTGAGCCTTATAATCTTCAATAAGTGAAGAAAGCTTAAGCAAATCTTCAATAATTGTTGTTTTTAAATATTTAAGTTTTCTTTCAAATAAAACAAGTGCTCTAGCCGAAGCCTTTTCACGCTCTTTATATTCTGCAATAATCTTTTTATCACGAACAGAAGCTTTTTCAAGTTTTGCAAGTTTATCACTTGTTTCAACTGCAGAAATTTCACTTTTCGTGAGTTCTTCAATACTCACACTTTGTCCCTTTTTAACCATTATCTACGCATCCTTTTTTTAGTAACTCTAACTGATATAAAAATGTATAGTGCTATGCCCACAAAAATCATCAAGAAACTCATAAGTCTTGAAATTTGAAGACCTTTCCACATCAAGATAAATTTTGTGTCACGAAGTGGCTCTAAAATAGTTCTAACAAGACCATAATAAACTAAATATAACGCAGTTGTATATCCGTTGCAAACCGAGTTAAAGTAAACATTTGTAAGCACAAAGAAACCAACCAAGTTAAAGCAAAACTCATAGAAGAACAACGCCATATAGTGCACACCACCAATTTCAACAGCGATTGGAAAAATTGCAAAAATTGAATTTGATGCAATTTCATGACCATAAACTTCTTGATTGAAGAAATTTCCCCATCTGCCAATAGCTTGTGCCAAAATCAAAACAACAGTGAGCACATCAAAATATTTAAACACGTCTTTATCTCTTTTGATAAGACAATAAAGAAGAAGCCCCAAAGCACCAAAAATGATTCCACCAACAATGCTGAGCCCACCAGTTCTAAAATCAAAAAAGTCTGACATTTGAAGAGAGTCTTCAAAAATAACCGAGAAAAGCCTTGCACCCATAACACCAGTTGGAAGAACCACAAGCGCAATATTGAGAGCCATGTCAGAGCCATAACCCTTCTTCTTTGAATAAAGACTTGCAATAAAAATCGCAAGAATTATTGCGACACAAATGATTAAACCATACCAATAAATGTCGTAGCCTTTAATGCTAAAAGCCACTTTATCCATATTCATAAACTTATCCATACCATTATTATATTAGCAAAAAAATATTATGTCAAGAAACTAAAAAATCCTATGATAAATTCATAGGATTTTCTTTATATATGAGAGAGTTATTTGTAAATTAAGATGGTTGTTTAACATTTGATTCAGCATCTTGTGAAGGTGGAACTGTTGTAATTCCGAGTTGTTCAGAAATAACCTTCATCGCAGTTGCAATATCATTTGTTTTTGTTCCAGTGATATATTCATAAATGTCAAACACAAGATTTGTTGCTTCAACAGATGAACCTGCAAGTTGTTCTTCAAGAGCAACAATTTGAGCTCTAGCTTCTGTAAGTTGTCTTTGAAGTTCAGCATTTTCAGCAATAAGTGCCTTATTTGCTTCAATTTCTGCATTAAGTTCTGCAACCTTTGCATCATAGTCAGCTTTTGAAATATAGTTGTTCTTAAGGTCTTCTTCAAGAGCTTTCTTTTCAGCTTCAAGTTCTGCAATTCTTGCTTTTGCTGCTTCAAGTTCTTCAACAAGTTTATTATAAGCATCTTTCTTTTCTTCAAGTTCTTCAGCAATCTCAGCAATTTGTTCTGTTAAATCTTGAATTTGTGCTCTAAGCTCTGTTTCAATAGCTTCAAGTTCTGCAATTCTTGCTTCGTATTCAGCAATTGTAATATCTTTGTTTTTAAGTTGTTCTTCAAGACTAGCCTTTTCAGTTTTCAAAATATCAACAACTTGATTGAGTGAATCAATTGTTGCATTTGCTGCATCAAGGTCAGCTTTAAGTCCAGCATTTTCTGTTTTAAGGTTAGAAACTTCTGTTGTAAGTTCTTCATTCTTAGCTTTAAGTTCAGCATTTTCTGTTGTAAGAGTTGAAACTTGACCTTTAAGTGAAGAAACTTGATTGTTCAAATCAGTAATTTGTGCTTCAAGTTCTCCAATTTGTGCAAGAAGTGCTTGAACTTGTGCATCTGTTGGAGCATTTGCAATCTTGTTCATAAGTTCATCAATTTTGCCACTCAATTCTTTAACTTGAGCTTCAAGAGCTGTGATTCTGTCAGCATAATCTTTATTGGTTGCTGCAAGTGTATCATTTTCACTTCTAAGTGCTACAATTTGATTATTAAGGTCAGCAACCTTGCCCTTTTCAGTCGCAAGTTCACTGATAACTTGTTGCTTAAGTTCGCTCATTTCACTGATTCTTGTTGACAATGTCTTCATAACATCAGCGTCAATTTCACTTCTAGCTTTAAGAGTTGTTGAAGCGTATTTATCTAAGAAGTCTTGAACAAGACCTTCAAATTCAGTTTTTTCTGCAGCTTCATAAGAAGCATCTGCAAGATAGCCATATAATGCCGAATCAAGACTTGCTAAATCTGAATTGTAGTCAGCCATAAGTTGTTGTGTTTGTCCAAGTTCATATGTGCTGTTAGCAGTTGTTGTGAAACCACCTGCTTGAGCAGCACTAGCAGCTTCAAGAGATGTTCCTTTATATTCTTCAACGAAGTTATAAACTGAAATTGCATTTGGGTCACTTGCTGAACCAATAAATGCTGCAAGTTCAGTAGCATCTAAAACGCCATCATTTGAAATCAAACCACTAAGTGTAGTGTTAAGATTTTGAACGTCTAAGTGATATTCAGAAAGCAAAGCGTTGTCAGCTGAAAGTTGAGCATGACCAAGAGCTGCAGTTGCAATAGATGTAAGACCAGTTTCTTGGTTTTTGCTTGCACCCTCAAGTGCTGTTCCAGCATATTTTGCCGTGAATGCTGCAACATCGTTTGCAAAGAAGTTATCGCTTTCTGCTTGAGTTAAACCATCAGCATCATTAATCAAGTTGCTAAGGTCAACGTTAAGTTTTGCAACGTCGTTTCCATAAGCAATCAAATCAGCATTAACATTTGATAAATCAACGCCTGATTGAGTCAAAATTCTAAGTGTTTCAGCAAGCGCTGAAAGTTCAGTGCCTTGTCCTTGGCTTGCTGATTCAAATGCTGTTCCAGCATATTTTTGTGTGAAGTTATAAACAGAAACTGCATTTGGGTCACTTGCTGAACCAACAAAAGCATCTTTATCTGCTTGAGTTAAACCGTCAGCATCATCTGTGAGTCTATCAAGTTCAACAATAAGTGATTTAACATCAATGCTATATCCATCAGCAAGTGCTTTGATTGCATCATAGTTAGATGCACCAAGTTCATAAGCTGCGTTTGCATAAGCTGTAAATCCAGCTGCATCAGTTTTACTTGCTGTTTCAAGAGCTGTTCCAGCATATTTTGCTGTGAATGCTGCAACATCTCCAGAAATGAATCCATCTCTTTCATTTGCATCTAATGCACCATTGCTTTGAATCAATGTGTTTAATGTTGCGTCAAGAGCAGCTGTGTCTTGGAAATATCCAGTAATCAAACCAACTTGACCACCAATTTCCATTGTTCCATTAATATTAGCAAGCAAAGCATCTCTACATTCTAAGCTCTTAGCTTCAAGATTTGTACCTTTATATTTTTCAACAAAAGCATTAAGGTCAACATCAACAAAGTTTTGTTTTTCAGCGTCTGAAATGCCATCAACTTGAAGACCATTAATCACATTCACCAAACTCATGTAGTCTGTTAAAAGTTCAGTTTCTGTTAATTTATCAGGAGTAACAGCATTATAGATTGCGCTGCCAAGGAAGTGTCCACCAACAAGAAGTGCAGCCATTCCTGCAGCACCTGCAGTAACAGCAAGAGCTGTCTTCTTTTTACCTAAACCAGCTGTATTTTTCTTAATTTCATCAATATCTGATGCCATAGCATCAACTTTTCCTTTGATGTGTGCAACATCTGTTTTAACAGTTCCAAGGTCAACAGCCATTCCAGTAATTGGTGTTTTAATTTCACCAATAGCATTTAAAATTTCTCCATGTTGACTTTGAACTAAAGTTTTAATTTCATTAACTTTTCTTCCAGTTAAAATTGCAATACCTTTGATGAAATCCTCATCGCTTTTTGGAGCCGCTGCAACAATTTTTGCAATAATTCTAGCCTCCATATGTCCAGCAACGGCACGAATTTGTTCCATTGTCACATTTTTCTTTTCAGACATATCTAAAAGACCAGCAATTCTTTCAAGTTGGATTTGTTTTGAAGCATCTGAACCAGACACTCTTGCAAGTTCTTCCATCACTATTGCAAGAGCTGCATAATCTCTAACAGAGTTAGCAACAACAAGTGCTGTTGTTGTTTGTTTTCTACCAACCTCAAGTGTGAACGCTCTCATTTTTTCTTTATTTTCAGGTTGTTCAAGTGTTGCACCAACTGAATCAAGAACAGTTGCTCCAAGAACATCTTCAATATAGTGTTCATAACCAGCTTGTTCTGGATCAATCTTTTTATGAGACGCATCAGATGAAAGATATGATCCTTCTAATCTTGCAAACAATTCATCAAATGTTTCATGAGCCCCAATTTTAATTGAACCAAAATATTTTACGTGCGCAGTAAAAGCTGCAATAAAATGAGCAACTTTAGAGTCTACTGGCAATTTTTTGATACCAGCATCATTCAAAATCTTCTTGATGATGTGATATTCCTTAATTTTATTAATTACGGCACTTTTTTTCATAAATAACTCTCTCCCTTTGTTATTATATTTCCGAATGAATTTTAGCATAACACAAGCACAAAATCAATATCTGTAATAAAATTCCACATATTATTTTATGCTTTCGCCAGCCACATAATTATCAAATAGTCAATCATTTTCTTAAAATTTTTCACAAAAGAAAACTATCAACCATCTGCCACATTCTCATATGGTTAGTATAATAATACTATAAATCAGCCAAAAAGTCAATACCCATTCAGAAAATAATTGTAATAAAAAAATAACCTTTTAGAACATTTAATCTAAAAAGTTATCTTCATCTTCAAACCCATCAATTTCAGCCTTGCAGGCTTTTTTTATAACATCAAATGAAAACCCTTTTCTTGCAAGCGAAGCATACATTTTTTGAACAGCACCATCAGCTTTCAAATCTTTGCTTTTTGCATATTTTTGAGCATACTTTTTGCAAAGCTCTAAATCTAAATTTTCATCATCACTGCCCAAATTTTCAGATATTATGTCTGATGATATACCCTTTTGTTTAAGTTTATTTTCAAGCATTTTCGTTGAGTATTTTTTATTTTGCTCGATAAACTGTTTTGCAAACAATCCATCATCAACATAATGATATTCTTCAAGTTTTTCAAGAGCCTTCAAAATAACTTGCTTGTCATATCCCTTTTTAACAAGCTTGTCATATAACTCTTTTCTTGAGTGCATACGTGAGCCGATGTAATCAACACCCTTTTCTGTTGCAGACTTAACTTCACTGTCAAAAACAGTTTCTTTCAAAGTTTTTTCATCAACTTCTTTGTTTGTTTTTAACCTAAACACAACAGCTGTTTCTTTATTCAGCCCACAAAAAAAAGCATCATCAACAAAAATGTTGACACGCTTTTTGTTTTTTTGTTCTTCAATTTTAGTAATAATAGCCACTAAATATTACTCCGCTTCGGTTTCCTTATATTCAAATTTATAAAAGCCAGTGCCATAATTGCTGATAGAGCCAGCGCCACGAGTTCTAGCACGAATGCTGCTGACAAGTTTTTCAGAAGCCTTAACTGGAACTGCAATCTTCACAATAGGCATAGATTCATCATTCTTTTGCTCAATAATATGAATGTTTGTTTCGGTAAAGAGTTTGCTTACAGCGCCATAGTTTTGATAAGAAACTTTGATTTCAACTTCGTTGCAATAAACCATTTTAAACTTTTTAGCTTCTTTAATCGCACCGGTTGCAACTGCGTTATAAACACGAGTAAGTCTGCTCTTTCCAAGTTCAACACCACCAAAATAACGAACAACTGCAACAAGTGTGTTTGTCACCTTTGCTTGCTTGATTGCTTCAAAAATTGGAGCACCTGCAGAACCTGCTGGCTCGCCGTCATCATTGTTTTTTGCAACGCTGTAATCTTCCCCAAGCATAAAAGCATAGCAAACATGTTTTGCGTTTTTGTTACTCTTTTTAAGATTTCCGATAATTTCATGAACTTCATCATCGCTTGTCACATGAAAAGCCATGCCGATAAATCTCGACTTTTTCATAATGAGTTCAACCGGAACCATTTGTTCAATGGAAATATAGTCATTTTTAACTTCTTGTTGAACTTTTCCTTCTTCTTCGTAAATGGTATCAACGCTAACGTATCCCATAAAATATCTCCAACTAATAAGTTTACATAATAAATATAACACAAATCCGTCTAAAATCAAAACATAAATAGTCAATTTGCCTAAATTAAATTCTTGCAAATGCTAGTTTTGGTATGCTATACTTGATTTGGCTAATTATAGCAAATTTAATGAGGTGAATTATGAATATTTCAAAACATGTAGAAAATATGTGCCCTGTTGCTAAGGGTGCAAATCACAAATCTGCCCCAATTCCAGAAGAGGGACAATGGATTTCTGCCAAAGATATTAAAGATATTTCTGGCCTTACACATGGTGTTGGAAGATGTGCACCACAACAAGGTGCTTGCAAACTCACATTGAATGTTAAAAATGGCATCATTGAAGAAGCACTTGTTGAAACAATCGGTTGCAGTGGTATGACCCACTCTGCTGCTATGGCATCTGAAATCTTAACAGGAAAAACAATTCTTGAAGCATTAAACACAGACCTTGTTTGTGACGCTATCAACGTAGCAATGAGAGAACTTTTCCTTCAAATCGTTTATGGAAGAACACAATCAGCATTCTCTGATGACGGTCTTGAAATCGGTGCTGGTTTAGACGACCTTGGAAAAGGCCTTTGCTCACAAGTTGGAACAAGCTATTCAACCAACCTTAAAGGTTCAAGATACCTTCAAATGGCTGAAGGCTATATCACAAAACTTGCTCTTGATAAAAACAATGAAATCATTGGTTATGAATTTGTTAATATGGGCAAAATGATGGAAGCAATTTCAAACGGCACATCTGCTGACGAAGCCCTTAAAGCAAACCTTAAAACATATGGAAGATATAAAGACGCCGTTAAATATATCGACCCAAGAAAGGAGTAATTTATGGTAAAGTTCGAAGGTAAAGAAAAGAGAGAGGCATCTATCAACGAGTGCCTTAAAAAATATGGTATTAAAAGTTTAGAAGAAGCAAAAGAAATCTGCGACAAAGCAGGCATCAATGTTGAAGCAATCGTTAAAGGCATTCAACCAATCTGCTTCGAAAACGCTGTTTGGGCATACACCCTTGGCACTGCCCTTGCAATTAAAAACAATGTAACATCTGCTGAAGAAGCTGGAAAATGGATTGGCATTGGTCTTCAAGCATTCTGCGTTCCTGGCTCAGTTGCAGACCACAGAAAAGTTGGTCTTGGCCACGGAAACCTTGCTTCAATGCTTTTAAATGAAAAAACTGAATGTTTCTGCTTCCTTGCAGGTCACGAAAGCTTTGCAGCTGCTGAAGGTGCTATCGGCATCGCTTCAACTGCAAACAAAGTTAGAAAGAAACCACTTCAAGTTATCCTTAATGGTCTTGGAAAAGACGCAGCTTACATCATTTCAAGAATCAACGGTTTCACATATTGCCAAACAGAATATGACTACTCTACTGGCAAACTCAAAGTTGTTAAAACCATTCCATTCTCTGATGGTGACAGAAGCAAAGTTCGTTGCTATGGCGCTGATGACGTTAGCGAAGGCGTAGCAATCATGGCTCATGAAAAAGTTGACGTTTCAATCACAGGAAACTCAACCAACCCAACAAGATTCCAACACCCAGTTGCAGGAACATACAAAAAGCTCTGCACAGAAACTGGTCGTGAATACTTCTCTGTTGCATCTGGTGGTGGCACAGGAAGAACTCTTCACCCAGACAACGTTGCTGCAGGTCCAGCAAGCTATGGCATGACAGACACCATGGGAAGAATGCACTCTGACGCACAATTCGCAGGTTCTTCATCAGTTCCAGCTCACGTTGACATGATGGGTCTTATCGGTATGGGTAACAACCCAATGGTTGGTGCATCTGTTGCACTTGCTGTTGCTGTTGGCTCAAGAAAATAAGAGTAAAACAAAAATCAGCAGAAATGCTGATTTTTTTGTGCAAAAAATTTCACCACTCGCCTTTCAAAATTAATCTTAACATAGTTTTATAATTATAAAAATATAACTTATTTGATTTTTGCTATTTACAAATTATTATGTTCATGATATAATCTCTTTTGTTTAAGGGAGAATTATTATGGATAAATTTACTTTAGAAGATTTTTTTGCAGAAGGTCACAAAAACGTTGAAGGTCTTTTCATTTTATTGTCAAACACAGACGAACCTGGGGTTCAAGAAGTTTTGTCAAGCATCAAACATGATGAAAACGTGAGAAAGCAATTTGACGAAATCATTGAAAAAGCACTTCCACTCGAACTTGCTTCAGTTGAAAACTTGCTTATCGGCTTAATTTCGTCAACTGTTTACAAACTCGTAAAGCAAAACCCCGTCGTTCATTCGTTTGAGTTGAGCAAAAAAATCACATTAAAACCAATCGAAGAGCTTAGTGATTACAATGACAACATGCAAGTTATCAAGACTGCACTTGTTGCATATAAAACATACTTAAACTCAATTCGTGGAACTGAAGATGAATTAAAATTACAACATTTCCACACTCAAGAATCACGCAAAAAATATGATAATTTGCAAGAATTTGTAAACGAACTCAGCAAATTTTTCACACTTGCTGAAAAAGCACAAAATATTTGCTTTGAAAGAAATCAAAACTTCGCTGAGTTTTCAAGTTTGACAACAGCATTAAACAAAAAAATGATTGCAGCACTCAAAACATGTTCAGCAAAAGTTGCAGTTGTTGAAGATTTGGGCTTTGGCCTTGCAGAAACCGGCAAAGAAGTATTTGCTGATTTTGCAACAGAACTTTCAATTTTCAACAGTCACATGATAAATGCAGCAAAAAAAGATAAGGCTTTTAGAGATGATGTTCAAGCTGAAATTGAAAAAGCCAAATTAGAACGCTCTAAGGTTGAACCAACCATCAGCCCAGCTGAGCAAGAACGTCTTGCAGCAATCAAAAAAGCAAATGACTTATATGAAGAACTTTGCTTAGACTTCATGAGAGATTTAGAAAAACAATATGCTCTTTCAAGCAAAGACATGTATGAATATTTTGTAGATGTAAAATTCAAAAAATTCGTCGAAAGATTCCACATGCCACTTTCAAACTCAACCAGCCTTGGAACAGCAAACGAAGCACAAGCGCAAATCAAAAACCTTATGAACTATGTTTCAAAGATTTCAGAAAACTCATACACCACAAGTGTTTACCCATTTGAAAAACAATAAAAAAACAAAAAGCTCGAAATACTCGAGCTTTTTTTATTTCAAAATTAATATGTTTTTTGTTTGAAATTAAAATCCAAACATTCCCCATGCACTATAATCGTCTGGGTCAGACCATCTTTCTTCTTTTGATTTAAGTGGAACATAACCTTCTTCAACATAGTTTTCTTCTGTCATTAATGAAAGTGGCAACAGATATTCATCACTTCCATCTGCAAAAGGAATTTTAAATGGTTTCAAAACCGATTTTTCAACAAAAAATGGAATAACCACATCATGAGAGCCATCAGCAATAGCATCTTCTGCATCATCTCTTGATGAATACAAATGAATCGCCCTTTCGGCATAACCTTCAGCCAATAATGGTTTTACTCTTTCATCACTTAAATATTCATTTCCGTCAGCAGCTGCAAGGTTTGTTGCATAAAACTCACATTCTTCTTCACCCAAAACAGCAAAAACGTTTGGTTTTTTGTCACTCACTTCCATAACCCCTGCAAAATGTTTTGCTGGGTCATATTCAGAAAGTGGCATAATATATTCACCAACAAGAGAATAGCTTCCGTCACTATTTTCAAACTTGCCAATGGTTTTAAATTTTTCTAAGGCTGCCCTATCAAACTTAAACATAGCAATACATGTTTTTCTGTTAACATCAGCTTCAAGTGATTTTGCATATTGCTTTGCAACTTCTCTTGAATCAAAAAAGTGCAAATATTTAACATTATTTTCATATGGATAAGGAATCAAATCATGTTCCTTTTTATATTCAGCAAATGCCTTTCCTTTAAGATTTGGAATCTTTTCAGGATTATTTCGATATAAACTTAAATGGTCATAAGTTATTGCCCTGTATAAATATACTGGAATATATTGTTTTTCAAGCATATTATTTCACCCCCTAGGTAATGAGTATATTATATCAAAAACATAACACAAAGTCAATATTTTGCCATTTTGTCAAAATTCAATTTAAAATGATAATAATAAAATAATCTATTGCAAAAACAAATCCCATTGTGCTATAATTCACTTATATAAAAGGAGTTAATATATGGCAAAACGTGAAACCATTGTGGTTGTTGACTTCGGCGGTCAATACAGCCAACTTATAGCAAGACGTGTTCGTGACCTTAAGGTTTATTCAGAACTTATTCCTTGCACAACTTCAGCCGAAAAAATTAAAGAAATCGACCCTATTGGCATCATCTTCACTGGTGGTCCACTCAGCACATTCGATGAAACAGCTCTTTCAATCGACCCAGAAGTGTTCAACTTAGGTATTCCTATCTTTGCAATCTGCTATGGCATGCAACTCACAGCTCAAATGCTTGGTGGCAAAGTTCAAACTGCAAAAGTTGGAGAATATGGCAAAGTTGAAATTGAATATGAAGACCACCCTATCTTTGAAGGTGTAAACAAAAAAGGCACCGTTTGGATGAGTCACCATGACTCTGTTGCAAAGGTTGGAAAAGGCTTCAAAGTTATCGCAAAAACAAAAGATACTGCTATCGCAGCTTATGCAAACGACGAAAAGAAAATCTATGGATTCCAATTCCACCCAGAAGTTGTTCACTCTATTCAAGGCTTAGACATCATGAAAAACTTCATTTACAAAATTTGTAATGCTAAGGGTGAATGGACAATGGACAGCTTTGTTGCAGACCAAGTTGCTTCACTTAAAGAAAAACTTAAAGGCAAAAAAGTTCTTCTTGCCCTTTCTGGTGGCGTTGACAGCTCTGTTTGCGCAGCACTTCTTCAAAAAGCTTGTCCAGAAGGCTTGATTTGTGTGTTTGTTGACCACGGTCTTCTTCGTAAAGGCGAACGTGAAGAAGTTGAAAGAGTTTTCAAAGAACAATTCAAAGTAAACTTAATCACTGCTGATGCTGAAAAGAGATTCTTAAAGAAACTCAAAAACAAAAGAGACCCAGAAAAGAAACGTAAAATCATTGGCAAACAATTCATCAAAGTATTCGAAAAAGAAGCTAAAAAGATTGGAAAAGTTGACTTCCTTGCTCAAGGAACCATCTACCCTGACGTTGTTGAAAGTGGCAACGGAAAATCTCAAGTTATCAAGAGTCACCACAACGTTGGTGGTCTTCCATCAGTTGTTGACTTTGAAGAAATCATTGAACCACTTCGCGACCTTTATAAAGACGAAGTTAGAAAAGTTGGTTTCGAACTTGGTCTTCCAGAAAGCCTTGTTATGCGTCAACCATTCCCTGGCCCAGGACTTGCAATCAGAGTTCTTGGCAACATCACAAAAGATAAACTCGACCTTCTTCGTGATGTAGATTTCATCTTCAGAGAAGAAATCGCAAAAGCTGGTCTTGATAAAGAAATCTGGCAATACTTCGCAGTTTTAACAAATATGCGTTCAGTTGGTGTTATGGGTGACGAAAGAACCTATGACTACACTGTTGCTCTTCGTGGCGTAAGCAGTGTTGACGCAATGACTGCAGACTGGTATAAAATTCCTTATGAAGTGCTTGATAAGTGTTCAAACAGAATCGTTAACGAATGCAAACACATCAACCGTGTTGTTTACGACATCACTTCAAAACCACCTTCAACCATTGAATGGGAATAAAATTTCACACACAAAAAACCACCGAAAATTCGGTGGTTTTTATTTTGTTCAAATTAACAAATTTCTGCGTAAATCTCGAATTTATCAAATACTATGCAAAACATAGCACCCTTTTTTACACAAAAAATGGTATGCTTACAAGCCCCACAAAAACAATAAGGTAAGCAACAAGCAAAATCCTAATCGCCCAAAGACATTTAATGGTCTTTTTTGTTGTTTTGAATAAGAGCCCAATACTCATAAATCTTTCAAACCAATTCAAGTGTCTTTTCAAAACTGGAACGGTGTGTGGTGAAAAGATATAACCCCTATCTTCCAAATAATCACACATAAAAAGTTTGCAAGATAAATTTTTAACAGTGCATGTTTTACATTCTGTATACTTGCAGAATGGTGGACAGCAACCGGTCGCCTTGTCAATCTTCTTTTCCCTATGCTTAATGCACTTGTTATCTTTAAAGTCACACATGTTGTTGATTGTGTTTTCTTTGTCAAGATAGTCACACGCGTAATTCACTGCACTTCCAAGACGCTCGTGTGGTTTAAAATTCAAAGCAGTATCAAGAAGCGCAACAATCATCAAATCGTTGTTGTTTTTCTTTTTATCTAACCCTTTAACATAAAACACACCATCAAACTTAGAATCTGTCTTTTTAAGCATTTTAACCATTTTCTTTAAATGTTTAAAAACCTTAATAATGTGTGCACAGTTCTTTTTTTGAATAAGTTTCGAACTTTTTCTGCTATTGCCATAAAGCTTTTCACCAAGATTCAAATAATCAAAATCTATTGAAATTGCTTCAGCTTCAACAATTTCTTGCCTGCTTGCCTTAAAATCTGTTTTTTCATTAATTTCAAAATATTTAACTTTTTTATCTTCTAACTTTTTAACTTCAAATTTCATTTTTATCCTTCGTCTATCAAATCATTAATTTTTGCTTTTTTTGCAAGTTTAAACAATTCTTTATTCTTTTTTGTAAATACCTTTTTTGAAACACCATCAACTGAACAAAGCGTATGCTCAATCATGTTTGGCTTAATCACAGGACGCCTAAGCACCCTACTGCCTTCTATTTTATTACTTTCTTTAGAAATAAGCAAATAAAAATACTTCTCATCTTCATAAGAAAGTTCTCCAGCTTTTGCTTGCTTCATAAGCGAAGAACGTTCAACCCTTGCATAAAACTGGCAATAATCATTTTTAAGCCCACATTTTTCATTTTGACATGGAGCAACCACATGATAACCTTTTTCCAAAACAAATCTTTTAACGGTCATCATATTTTCATAGACCCTAGGCGTTCCAGTGTCGATTATAAGCAAATATTTATTCGCAGATTTCAAAAGTTTCAAAATCGAGTTCAATCTGTCTTGTTCTTTCATTTCAGAAAGCACATAGCTCGTCATCACAAGGTCAGCAGTTTCATCAATTTCATCACGAATAATATCTCTTTTCAATATTTCAGCATTTCCGTCAGAAAGACGCTTGCAGACATCAATCATAAACTCATCTCTTTCAACAAGTTTGATGCCGATGCCTTCATCAAGTTCTTTAATTGCAAAATAACCAGCACCAGTTCCTGCGCCAACGTCTAACACACTTTCAACATCAGAAATAAAACCCTGTTCCAAAAGCTGACTTATAAGTGTGTAAATCACAGCATAAGTTGCAGGCATTCTTGAAATAGCATAAAGCAAACCATCTTGTTTCGAATTGATTAATGACCTGCTTTCTCCGGTTTCATTTTTATATTTATGAGTTAAACTCTTTTGAGTTTTTTCAAGTTCGCCACTTTTAAGCTCAGTGTAAAGCCCATTAACTCTTTCTTGCAAATATAGTGGAAGTTGCATATCTCACCTTTAGTGTTATGTTTTGCATAACACCCCAATTTTTCTAAGTTTATAGCGATTTTAAATAAAAATATGGAGATTTCACTCCATATTTTTAGTCATCATAATTTGTTCTTAATGATAAATATTTTTCTAATCTAAACTCATTCCAAGCGCTTTCAGTTTCTGGTGGATACACTCTGAAAATAAGTTTTTGTTTTGTTGTTGGGTGGTTGAATGAAAGTTCACATGCAAACAAGTTAAGCATAACTTTTGCCATACCTTCTCCACCATATTTTTGGTCACCATAAATTGGACACTTAATGCTCTTCATTTGAACACGAATTTGGTGACCCCTTCCAGAGTAAAGTTTAACTTTAACAAGTGTTCTGTTTGTTTCTGGATTATGCTCTAAAACTTCATAATCAAGTTCAGCTCTTTTTGCACCATCTTCAGTTTGTGGAACAATCATAGCCATATTTGTTTTAGGGTCTTTCTTTAAATAGCTCACAATCTTACCTTTTGCTTCTCTAGGTCTGCCACAAACAACAGCAAGATATGTTTTATCAAAATCACCTTCTTTCATTTGGTCTGCAAGACGAGCTGCAGCTTTGCTTGTTCTTGCAAAAACCATAACGCCACCAGTTGGTCTATCAAGTCTGTGAACCAAACCAATAAACGCTTCACCTGGCTTGTTATATTTTTCTTTCACATATTCTTTAACCATTGTGAGCATGTCTTTGTCGCCGCTTTCATCAGCTTGACTTGGCACGCCTTGTGGCTTGCTTACAACAACGACATGATTATCTTCATATAAAACTTCCATTATTCTTCTCCAATAAAAATTCCACTAGTTCCACAAGGAAGAAGCACACCTTCTTCTTCGGTTGGAAGACAAAGCTCATAAGCTTCAGACTTTCCTTTAATTCCTTCCATTGTGAGATTTAATATATTTTCAAGCACAGTTGCACCAAGTCCTGTGGTGTAGCTGTTTATAAGCACAAAAAGTGGCTTATCTGAAAGCACTTCTCTGCAAAGTTTAACAAAATCATAAAGATTATCTTCAAGCTTCCAAACTTCACCATTTGAACCCCTGCCATAGCTTGGTGGGTCCATAATGATTGCGTCGTATTTGTGACCCCTGCGAATTTCACGATTCACAAATTTAGTGCAGTCATCAACGATATATCTAACTGTTGCATTTTCAAGACCAGAAAGCCTAACATTTTCTTTGCAACGGTCAACCATGTTTTTGGCAGCGTCAACGTGACAAACAGATGCCCCTGCTGATGCACAAGCAACTGTTGCACCACCGGTGTAACCAAAAAGGTTTAAAACCGAAATTGGTCTGCCTGCATTTTTGATAAGGTCAATCATTCTGTCCCAGTTATATGCCTGTTCAGGAAAAAGCCCTGTGTGTTTAAAGCCCATGGTTTTAAGTGAAAACTTAAGATTTTTATAAGACACTTGCCACTCTTCAGGAGTTTTCTTCTTATATTCCCAAGCACCACCACCTGTTTCGCTTCTGTGATACCACGCATTTATGCTTTTTTCTTTATTAAGCTCTCTTTTTGCATGCCAAATAACTTGAGGGTCTGGTCTGAGCAAAACAACGCCATTCCAACTCTCAAGTTTTTCGCCATCACCTGTAGCAATAACTTTATAATCTTTCCAATCTTTTGCAATTTTCATATTTATCTCTAATAGTTATCCAAAATCGAATTTAAATCAATAATATCGGCACTAACAATAATAACCTTAGCAGGTTCTGTGTAGTTGCCATTTTCAGTAAGCACAACGCTTGAAAGTTTACGGTTTTGTTGAAACATATACATCAAGTTTTCAACAGTAAGGCTTGATGGTGCAACTTCATAGTGACTTGTTTCATTAAAGATGTCCAAACACTTTGAAACAGGTTCTTGCATTGCGTCATCAATATCTTTTCCATTCGCAATAAATCTTCCAATGCCGTCAACAATCATTTTTCTGTTAATAACACCAACAAGAGTGCCTGAAATGTAAACAGGAACAACTGAATAGCCCTTTTTCCACATTTCACCAACAACATCACGAAGAACTGTGTCACCTGAAACAGAGAAAACTTGTCTTGGTCTTAAACACTCAACAACTCTTGGTGGAGTGTTGATGATTCTTGCAATCTTTTCAAGTTTTTCAACAACATCAACATTTGGCTCAGCAATAATTTCATCAGTGCTTCTATGCACGATTGCATTTCTGAGTCTACCATAGTCAATAAGGTCTTCTTCAAATCTCTTAACAACAGTGTTCACCGTTGCAACTTTTCTAATCATATCTGAAAAATTAAGAGTTCTTTTAATTGAGTAAATATCTCTAAGCCCTTGGTCTAGTCTGTTGTAAGCAGATATAAATCTGTTTGCTAATTGATTTTGTTCCATATTTGCTCCTTATATCATAATAATAACAAAAATCAAGCAACAAGTCAAAAATTTTGTAATGATTATATAATCATTTTAAAACATTTGTCTTTGTGGACCATTAGCACCAGAAATCAAATCTGCAGCCATTGCGATTCCTTCAATAAGCCCTGGTGTGTTCTTTCGAGTCAAATAAACATAATCCCCACTGTGAAAGTTCAAAATTTTAGCTTGGTCTTCTGGGCTCAAAAGTGCAAATGAATGTTCATCAGTGCAAATTATCTTTTTTCCATTTTTAGGGTTTATGCTAGAAAACGTGTCACCTTTCGCTTCACAAAACTCACGCATAACCGAATAAGTTAACTTTTGCGACTTTCCCGGTCTGATAAAGATTTTTGAAATCCCTTCAGGTGTCCAAATTTCTTTCATCGGATAATCATCTTTAATTGAATCACCAGCAAATAAAATAAATTTTGAAGTGTTCTTTCTTGGGTCAACCACACTCATAAGTCTGTCAACACTTTCCTTTTTTCTAAATTGCTCTATATATCTAATATCAAGAGTTTTAGGGTCAAAAGGAATTTCTTCAAACAAACCATTAAATGTTCTAGATGACGGATTAATCTTTATAAACGAGTCATTTTCATAATGCATCAAATATTTAAAAAATCTGCGAACATCTGACCTTGGGTGAATCTTTGTGAGTTCTTCTTCATAGAAAAATGTTCGATATAAGTCATTCAAAATTCCCATATAGCCATTGTTGTCAATAGCATTTCCACGAGCATTCGTCACAATGCAAATAACCGGAGTGATTCCTGTTTTTTCTTCAAACTCAACAAGTGCTTTTGCCAAAATTGTTCTCATTCTATATGGATTTGCAAAACCAGCCCTGTCGAAATAAAAACCCGGCATATCATACTCATTTGCGTAGTCAACGAGCGTGTTGTTAAAATCTAAAAAGAACATCATTTCATCAGATTTCAGTCTAAATTCGTTCATAAATAAATCTCCTACGAGATTATAACACAAATTATTTTACTTTTAAATACCTTTTTGTATAAATTTTTCACTTGATTTTTTATGTGGATATGATATAATACTTGTGTGTCGAGCTATATGGGGAGCTAGTAGTGCCCTGTAACCTGAGATCTACTATAGCAGGATAGACCGCACATCTAGGTATATGGTATGGAAGGTCGCATTAAGCAAGCGATGTTGATAACAAGGTCTTAAGCAATAGAACTTCGTGAATCGTGTCAGAGCTTGACCGCAGCAGCACTAAGCGAAATCTTCTATGTGCCTTAAGGTAGCTTTGTAGTAGTTGGCTACTTGGTTTCCACTTCGGTATCATATAACGAAATGTGTGCTCGGCACTTTTTTTATTGCTAAAAAAAATCACTTTCCTGTTTTGATTTGATATACACAAAAAAAACTCACTAGGTTTTCCCTAGTGAGTTTTTATTTTGATTAATTATTTAATATCTTTTCCAAATGTTCCATAGAATGCGTTTGTGTAAATTGTTTTAAGTTCAGAAACAAGTGGATATCTTGGGTTTGCGCCTGTGCATTGGTCATCAAATGCTTTAAGACACATATCATCAAGAGTCTTCAAGAAATCTTCTTCTGAAACATTATATTCAGCAATAGTTCTCTTGATTCCAATTCTTTCTTTAAGGTCTGCAATTGCTTTGATGAGAGCTTCAAGTTTTTCTTCATCAGTGTTGCCTTTAAGACCAAGAGCTTCAGCAACTTGTGCATATTTTCTGAGTGTCTTTGGATATTCATATTGTGGGAATGTTCCCATTTTAACAGGTGTTTCACTTGCATTAAATCTCATAACGTCTTCAATAACAAGAGCGTTTGCAATGCCGTGTGGAATATGGTGATTAGCACCAAGCTTGTGTGCCAAACTGTGACAAATTCCAAGGAATGCGTTTGCAAATGCAATACCTGCCATTGTTGCAGCGTTTGCCATTTTTTCACGAGCAACAAAATCTTCTTGACCGTTGTCATAACATCTTGGAAGATATTCAAAAATCATCTTGATTGCTTGAAGTGCAAGACCATCAGTATAATCAGAAGCCATAACTGAAACATAAGCTTCTAAGCTGTGAATGAGAGCGTCGATACCAGAAGCAGCTGTCAAGCCCTTTGGAGCACTCATCATCATATCAGTTTCGATAATAGCCATGTTTGGAAGAAGCTGATAATCAGCAAGTGGATATTTGATTCCAGTTGCGTCATCTGTGATAACTGCAAATGGAGTAACTTCTGAACCTGTACCAGAGCTGGTTGGAACAGCAATAAAGTAAGCCTTTTCGCCCATTTTTGGGAATTCATAGATTCTCTTTCTGATGTCGCTGAATCTCATTGCCATATCAGCAAATTCAACTTCTGGGTGTTCATAGAGAACCCACATAATTTTAGCAGCGTCCATAGCAGAACCACCACCAACAGCGATGATTGCATCTGGAGCAAATGATTTCATAAGTTCAGCACCCTTCTTTGCACAAGAAAGTGTTGGGTCTGGTGGAACATCAAAGAACACTTGTGTTTCAATGTCCATATCCTTAAGTGTATCAAGAACTGGTTTAACATAACCATTATTGAAAAGGAAGTTATCAGTAACAACAAAAACTCTCTTTTTGTTCATAACATCTTTGAGTTCTTGAAGAGCCACTGGAAGACAACCCTTTTTGAAGTAAACTTTTTCTGGAAGTCTAAGCCACAACATATTTTCTCTCCTAATTGCAACAGTTTTAATATTAAGCAAGTGTTTTACACCAACGTTTTCTGAAACAGAGTTTCCACCCCAAGTTCCACAACCAAGTGTGAGTGATGGAGCAAGTTTAAAGTTATAAACGTCGCCGATTCCACCAAATGCTGATGGTGAGTTAATCAAGATACGGCAAGTACGCATTTTGTCTTGATAATATGCAAGTTTTTCTGGTTCAGCAACAGTGTTGATATAAAGTGATGATGTGTGACCATAACCACCTTCTTTAATAAGACGCTTAGCACCAGCAACAGCATCTTCGAAGTTAACAAATTTATAGAATGCCAAAACTGGAGAAAGTTTTTCACGAGCAAATTTTTCAGTTGTGATGTTATAATCTTCAACTTCTGCCATCAAAACTTTTGTTCCTTCAGGAACTTTAACGCCAGCCATTTCAGCAATGCCAACTGCAGACTTACCAACGATGTTTGCGTTGAGTGCGCCTTCTTTAAACATAACTTCAACAACTTTCGCCTTTTCAGACTCTGTCATGAAGTAGCAATTTCTCTTGCTGAATTCTTTTTTAACTTCATCATAAATTTCGTCATCAACTAAAACTGCTTGTTCTGAAGCACAAATCATACCATTATCAAAAATCTTTGAGTGAATGATTGAGCTAACAGCCATTTTAACATCTGCAGATTTGTGAATAATTGCAGGAACGTTTCCAGGTCCAACACCGATAGCTGGTTTGCCTGAGCTGTAAGCAGCTTTAACCATTGCAGGACCACCAGTTGCCAAAATGATGTTACAGCTTTTCATAACAACACTTGAAAGTGGAACGCTTGGTTCGTCAATCCAACCAATGATATTCTTTGGAGCACCAGCTTTAACAGCAGCTTCAAGCAAAACTCTTGCAGTTTCGATAGTACACTTTTTAGCTCTTGGGTGTGGGCTGATGATGATACCATTTCTTGTTTTGAGTGCAAGAAGCACTTTAAAGATAACTGTTGATGTTGGGTTTGTGGTTGGCACGATTGCAGCAATGATGCCGATTGGGTCAGCAACTCTTGCGTATCCATATGCCTTATCTTCTTCAATAACACCAACAGACTTTGTGTTTTTATACGCATTGTAGATATATTCTGAAGCAAAGTGGTTTTTGATAACCTTGTCTTCCATAACACCCATGCCTGTTTCTTCATAAGCCATTTTTGCAAAATCAATTCTGTGGTCATTTGCAACCATGGCTACAGCTCTAAAAATTTTGTCAACTTGTTCTTGAGTGTAAGTTGAATATTCTTTTTGAGCAGCCTTAATTTGTTTGATTTGAGCGAGTAACGTTTCTTCGTCATTAACATAAATATCCATAATTAATTCTCCTTACTGCAACTATTTTATACTTTCTCTCTCAAAAAGTCTAATAAATATCGGCATTTCAGGCAAATAAAAAAAATAAAAGTGAAAGAATCACTTTTATTATAAGTTAAACATCTAAAAGCATTTTGTCAGCAACAAGAGCAATAAACTCACCGTTTGTTGGTTTTTCATTATTTGAATAAACCGTTAGCCCAAAAATGCTGTTTATATTTTCAATTTTGCCCCTGTTCCAAGCAACTTCAATGGCGTGCCTTATTGCCCTTTCAACCTTAGATGCTGAAGTGTCAAATTTTTCAGCAATAGTTGGATACAACCTTTTTGTGATTGAATTAATCACGTCAGGATTTTCCATAGCAAGCTTAATGGCTTCTCTTAAAAATTGATAACCCTTAATGTGTGCAGGAATACCCACACTGATAAAAAGATTAGTAATTTTCTCTTCCATACCCTTTCCATCTGATTTTAATTTTGCACTTGACTTTGGATTTTTTGACAACAAATCATTCACTCTCTTTGCAACAATATCAGCATTCACCGGTTTAAGCATATAATAATCAATGCCAAGACCAACAGCCTTTCCCACAAAAGTCTCACTAGAAAGTGCTGATAGCACAATTATCTTTGTTTTTGAATCTGCATTTTTTATATTTTCAATAACTTCAAATCCATCAACTTCAGCAAGAACCAAATCAACAATAGCAACATCATACTTCTTTGTTTTTAAAAGATTAATCGCTTCTCTGCCATTTGTTGTTTTGTCAATAATATATAAATTTTTATCGTTTGTAAGTTTTTCTGAAATCAGATTTGATTCATCAGCATTATCATTAGCAATAAGCAAATTTAAACATCTTTCCATAAAAAACTTCCTTAAAATATATTTTTGCTTTTTTCTAGCATAAAAATTTTATCATCTTTTAAAGAAATATTGAAAAGAATATCTATTTTTGTTTTGTTGTATTTTGTTGCTTTTTGACTTATTTTGTCGAGATTTGTCAAATCGGGGTTTCAAATCAAATAAAAATAAAAAAACATCGACAAATTTCGCCGATGTTTAGCATTTTATGATTGTCTGAAATTGTTGATTGTTTTAATAGACTTTCTGCATTCTTTGCACATTGAAGGTCTGAAAAATCCTTTTTCTTTGAAAAACTTTTGTTCTGAAGCTTCCCAAGTCCATTCTTTGCCACATTTTTTGCAAGTCAAAGTTTTGTCTTCAAATGTGTTAGCACGTCTTTCTTTTTCAGCAAGCCATTCTTGATGACGGCGTTCTTTTTCAGCTTCCCACTCAAGACGTTTTTGTTCTTTCATTTCTAAATAAGCTTGATGCTTTTGTTCTTTTTCAATTCTAAGTTTTTCTTGATATTCAATTCTTTCTTGTTCTCTTTTTTTTGCTTCTTCTGCAAGTCTGGCATCTTCTTCTGCAAGAAGTTCAGCCATGGTATATTTTCTTTCTTCTTCCATTTTTATCTCCTAATAAACAAATGATACCACAAAACAGACTCAAGAGCAATAACAAATTGCCCAAATTTTACACACAAAAAAAGCACTCTAAAAAGAGTGCCTTTTAATTATTAAATTTATTTAACTTCTGAAAGTTTCGCCTGAAGTGAAGCGAGTAATTCTTCATTCTTTGCAAGTTTTTCTTTTTCTGTTTTAACAAGTGCTTCTGGTGCTTTTGCAACAAAATTAGGATTGCCAAGCATCTTTTTGCTTCTTTCAATTTCAAATGTAACTTTTTCAATGTCTTTTGAAAGGATTGCTTTTTGTGTTTCAGCGTCAACTTCGTCTTCAACCAAAACAAATTCGCCAACAGAAAGCACAAGCGTCTTTCCTTGCGCTTCAGCAAAATCTAAAACAATGTTTGCAAGTTTTTCAATAACAGCTTTGTGTTCTTTTGCAAAAGCAGTTTCTTTTGTTGCAAAGTTAATCTTATCTGAAGATTTTTTGCCATTATCAATCTTGAATTTACGAAGTGCTGTAATAAGTTCAACAAGTTCTTCTGTTTTTGCAGCTTCCTTCTTGAATTTTTTGAATGCAGAAGTGTCAGCATATTCACTAATCATAACACTTTCAGATTTGTTGACAAAGTTCAATCTTTGATAGATATATTCTGTTACATATGGAATGAATGGGTGCAAGAGTTTAAGTGTTTGTTCAAACACATAAGCTAAAACTGAAACCATTTTTTGTTTTCTTTCTCCGCCTTCAAAAATTGCAGGTTTTGAAAGCTCAATAGCCCAGTCGCAAAGCACATCAAGTGTGAATGAAACAGCATTTGAAAGTGCCACGCCAACATCAAAGTTATCAATGTTTTTATAAATATTTTCAGATATTTCATCAAGTTTGAAAAGAATCCATTTTTGAACATTATCTTTTTCAAATGAATCAATGCTCAAAAGTTCAATATCTTCTTGGTGCATAGAAATAAACTTGCTAGCATTCCAAACCTTGTTAATGAAGCTTCTTGCATCATCAATTTTGTTTTGGCTAAATCTTGTGTCGATTCCCATAGCCATATCTTTAACAAGAGCAAGTCTAAGAGTGTCTGCACCATAATCTTTTTTAACTTCAAGTGGGTCAACACCATTTCCAAGACTCTTTGACATCTTTCTTCCCTGAGCATCACGAACAAGACCGTGAATCAAACAGTTTGTGAATGGAACGTTTTGATTGCATTCAATTCCCATATAAACCATTTTTGTAACCCATTGAGTCAAAATATCAAAACCAGTTACAAGCACTGATGTTGGATAGAAATAATCAAGGTCAGGATTTTTGTTTGGCCAACCAAGAGTTGTAACAGGCCAAAGCGCAGATGAGAACCATGTGTCTAAAACATCAGGGTCTTGATAAACATTTTCGCTTCCACACTTGTCACATTTTGCAACATTAACTTTTGAAGCCATAACGTTTTTGCAGTCTTTGCAATAATAGATTGGAATTCTGTGACCTGTCCAAATTTGACGAGAAATGCACCAGTCACGAATGTTTCTAAGCCAGTGGAAATAGTTCTTTTCAAATCTCTTTGGATGAATTTTAAGAGTTCCGTCTTCCACGCATTTGATTGCAGGTTTAACAAGCTCACTCATTTTAACAAACCATTGTTCTGTAATCATTGGTTCGATTGCTGTGTGGCATCTTTCACAATGACCAACTGAGTGAGTGTATGGCTCAATCTTTTCAAGAAGGTCTTGAGCTTTAAGTTCTTCAACAACCTTCTCTCTAGCTTCAAGAAGCCCTAAACCCTTGAATTTATCGCCTGTTATGTCTGTCATAACACCAGCTTTTGAAATACATTCAATAATGTCAAGGTTGTGTCTTTTGCCCACTTCATAGTCATTAGGGTCATGCGCTGGAGTGATTTTAACCATACCAGTTCCAAACTCTTTTTCAACATAAGAGTCTGCAATAATTGGAATCTCACGACCAATAATTGGAACGATAACTTTCTTTCCAACAATGTTTGCATATCTTTCATCATCAGGACTAACAGCAACAGCTGTGTCACCAAAAAGTGTTTCTGGCCTTGTTGTTGCAACAATGATTTCTCCACTGCCGTCAACAAACTTATATTTAATGTGCCACATTGAACCAGCTTCGTCGCTATAAACAACTTCATCGTCTGAAACTACTGATTTGCAATGAACACACCAGTTTGTTTCTCTTGAGCCTTTATAGATATAGCCTTTGTTGTAAAGGTTGATGAATGCTTCTAAAACTGCATTTGTGCTGGTTTCGTCCATAGTGAAACGATATCTATCCCAGTCAGCAGAAAAGCCCATCTTTTTGAATTGGTCAATGATTGCATTGCCATATTTGTCATACCAAGCCCAAGCTTCCTTGTCGAACTCTTCTCTGCCAATCATTTCTTTTGTTTTGCCTTCATTTCTGAGTTTTTCAACAATCTTGTGTTCAGTTGCAAGTGCAGCATGGTCTGTTCCAGGAAGCCAAAGAGCTTCAAATCCTTTCATTCTCTTATAGCGAATCAAAACGTCTTGAAGAGTCATATCAAGAGCGTGTCCAACGTGAGCCTTGCTGGTTACGTTTGGTGGTGGCATAACAATAGTAAAAGGTTTTTTATCTTTGTTTACCTTTGCTCTGAAATATCCTTTTTCTTCCCAAATTTTATAAATTTCATCTTCGAATGTTTGGGGGGTGTAAGCACCTTCTCCCTTCATAATACTCATAGTAATCTTTCTCCCGTCAATAAATAATGCTATAATACCCTTTTTAAGCAAAAGTTTCAATAGCTATATTATTTTTTCTTATTGTTTTTTTGATATTCATAACTTGACCTGCACATATCTGCAAGTGTTTTTGTTGCTTTAAAGCCAATTTCTTCTTCTGCAAGTTTTGATGAAGCATAGCATTCATCAATATCACCAGGACGTCTTGCAGCGATTTCATATTTAACCAAATCACCATTAACTTCGTTAAATGTGTTAACAATGTCAAGAACACTATATCCCACACCTGTTCCAAGGTTATAAATTTTAAGACCAGTTTCTGGCTCACGAACAACTTTTTGAAGCGCTTTAACGTGACCGTCAGCAAGGTCAACAACGTGAATGTAATCACGAACGCCTGTGCCGTCTTTTGTTTTATAGTCATTTCCAAACACGTTCAAGTGGTCGAGTTCGCCCACTGCAACCTTGCAAATATAAGGCATCAAGTTGTTTGGAATGCCGTTTGGGTCTTCACCCAAAAGCCCGCTATCATGCGCACCGATTGGATTGAAATATCTAAGCAAAATAACATTTGTGTCTTTATGAACATTTTGATAATCAATAAGCACGTGTTCATTAAAGAGTTTTGTTCTTCCATATGGGTTTGTTGCTGCAAGTGGGAATGTTTCTTCAAGTGGCATAATTTCAGACTGTGCATAAACAGTTGCAGATGAGCTGAAAATAATGTTTTTGCAGTTATACTTTTCCATCATTCTAAGAAGATTAAAAGTTGAAATCATGTTGTTTTCATAATACATAAGTGGCTCACGAACAGATTCACCCACTGCCTTATAACCTGCAAAGTGAATAACAGCGAAAATATCTGGATTTTCTTGGAAGACTTTTTCAAGTGCGTCTTTATCGCAAACATCAATTTGATAAAAACCAACATCTTTTCCTGTGAGTTTCTTAATTGTGTCTAAAACACCAATCTTTGAGTTGCTAAGATTGTCGACGATAACCACATCAAATCCTTCATTTAAAACTTCGACGGCTGTGTGTGAACCAATATAACCAAGTCCACCAGTAAATAAAACTTTCATAATTTATCTCCTTTTATTGTTTTTATTATTTTATTACAACACATAAAAATAAGCACACAAGCATTATAAGAAAGCAAATAAGCCTAATTTTCACAACATTTCTATCTTGAGTTTGTTGTTTTTTGTTTTGCTTCTTATATTTTCTGCTGGTAAACATACCTGAAAAAACAGACACGCCTGCACAAATTGTCATAATACCAACAAGTATTAATTTAAAAACGGTAACGCCTGACATTAATCTAAATCTCCTTCACTTTCAGCACGAATAATTGACACCAAATCAAAATCGTCTTTTGTGCTTTCTATTTTACTAATTTTTTTGCCAAATACAAGCATAACTTTTATAACAATGCTCACGATTGCAAAAATCAAAGCATCAATAACAAAAAACAGTTCTGACACATTATAAAAATAAGTAAGTATGCAAATCATTGTGCCCATATTGACTAAACTGATTAAAACGCTGTGTCTTTTTGAAAAATCTTTGTTTTTAACAAGCACGCAGTCTGTCACAATCAAAATTAAAAACAAACTAATAAGTGAAAGCAGCAAAACATTCAAAAGCACTGAATGCTTGCTGAACTCATAATATATAACCACTATTGCTGCAATTAAGTTGATAAAATCAAACACAAAAAACGCAAGTTTATAATTTGTTAAGTTTTCGCCATAATGTCTATCAAGCATAACAAACACAAACGCTATCAAAAGTGCCACAAAATATGCACTTGCAACGATTTTTGCATTAAAAAACATTCCAACAAGCATAAGAATTGCTATTGGAATAAGCATCAATATAAAAAACCTAGGAAATTTCGAATTTCTTTCAAACATAGTCTGCTCCAATAAACACATTAATTATATCAAATTAAACACAAAAGTAAAAATGATTTTATACAAATTATTAAATCACACAGTGTTTATTTTCATCATAAAATGATTTATAAGGAGCCATTTGGTTACCTTATAAAAAATAACAAGGAGGAATAATGAGAAAAGTAATAACATTTGTTTGTGCTTTAATGCTTTGCTTTGTGTCTTGCTTCACCTTTGTTGGTTGCAAAAAAGATAATAAAGTGACAAACGGAAAAATCAGACTCAACGAAGTCACACACAGTGTTTTCTATGCCCCACTTTATGTCGCAATCAATCTTGGATATATGGAAGATGAAGGCATTGAAATTGAACTTACAAATGGTGGTGGAAGTGACGCCAGCATGACAGCACTGCTTTCAGGCTCAGCTGATATTGCACTGATGGGTCCAGAAACAGTTGTTTATGTTGAAAACGGTGGAAGCACAAATCACCCTGTTGTGTTTGGTCAACTCACCAAAAAAGACGGCAGCTTCTTGATTTCAAAAACGCCTGTTGACAACTTCAGTTTTTCAACAAGTTTATTAGGAAAAACTGCAATAATCGGCAGAGCTGGTGGACTTCCTGCAATGACGTTTGAATGGATTTGCAACAACGCTGGAGTTTATGATGAACAAAACACAACTCTTGACACAGACACTGCATTCAATATGATGGTTCCTGTGTTTGAATCAACTGACGCTGAATTTTGCACCATGTTTGAGCCGACAGCATCTGAATTTGTTGCAGCAGAAAAAGGCTACTATGTTGGTTCTGTTGGTGAATTTTCTGGTGAGATTCCATATACCTGCTTCATGGCTTATCCAGGTTTTATTTCTGAAAATAAAGACCTTGTGAAGGGCTTTTTGAATGCAATAAAAAAAGCTTATCTTTACATCACCACAAGTGATTCTGCAGACGTTGCAAAAGCTTTAAAGCCATCATTTGATGGAACCAGTGAAATCGCACTCGCAACAGCTGTTGAAAAATATCTTGAAATTGACGCTTGGGCAAGTTCTCCAGCAATGTCAAAAGATTCATACACAAGACTTTTAAACGTACTTAAAAATGCAGGCACAATAACAAATGACGTTGATTTTGCAAAGGTTGTCGACAACTCAATTGCAAATGAAATTTAAATTTGCGTAAGCTTCCCTTTCTCCAAAGGAGGAAATTTTGAGCACTTTACTCGAATTAAAAAATATAGGCTTAACCTATCAAACTTTAAAAAGCGAAACTGAAGCCATAAAAAACATAAATCTTTCCGTTAACAATGGCGAATTTATCAGCATTGTAGGTCCAAGTGGCTGTGGAAAAACAACCATACTTTCAATGATTGCAGGGCTTTTAAAACCCACAGTTGGAACAATTTTTCTAGACGGAAAGCCACTGACAAAAATCTCAACTGATGTCGGTTATATGCTGCAACGAGATAATCTTTTTGAATGGCTGTCAGTTTATCAAAATGTGTGTGTTGGAATAAAAATAAACAAAAACAAAAACTGTTTATCAAAAGAAAAAATCAAAGAACTTCTGTCAAAATACGGCTTGCATGACTTTGAAAAATCAAAACCTGCAGAGCTTTCAGGTGGAATGCGACAACGTGTTTCGCTAATTCGAACACTTGCTCTAAACCCCAAATTATTACTACTTGACGAGCCATTTTCTGCACTTGATTATCAAACAAGACTTTCCGTTCAAAACGATATTTATTCAATTTTAAAATCTGAGAGAAAAACTGCCATATTAGTCACCCACGATATCTCAGAAGCAATTTCAATGAGTGATAAAATCATTGTTTTAACGAAGCGTCCGGGAACAATAAAAACCATTATAAATCTTGGTTTTGACAAATCATTATCCCCACTTGAACGACGCGAAACCATTGTTTTTAATGAATATTTTAAAACACTTTGGGAGCAACTTCAATGAAAAAATATATCTTAAAAACAAAAACATATAAAGGCTCGCAAGAGCATCAAAAATTCATTAGAAACGAGCACTTGAAAACCTTTTTCACTCATTTTATAAGAATTTTAATCTTGGTTGCAATTATCGGAATATGGGAACTTGCAACAAGACAAAACTGGATTGACCCATTCATCACATCTTCTCCATCAAGGGTTATCAAACAACTGAAAGAGCTATATGAAACTGGCAATCTTTTCACACATCTGTTTACAACTTTAAATGAAACCATTTGGGCTTTCTTTTTAAGCACGGTAATCGGAACTGTCGTTGCAATAATATTGTTCGTAATTTCACCAATAAGGCGAATTTTAGAACCATATTTAATCGTGCTAAACAGTCTTCCTAAAATTGCACTCGGCCCACTAATCATTATTTGGGTTGGAGTTGGAACAAAAGCAATCGTGACAATGGGCATTTTAATCTGCGTAGTCATAACAATCATAAACTTGCTCAATGGCTACTTAGAAGTGTCAAAAGAAAAAATCATGCTTTTGCGTTCAATGGGTGCAAATAAATTTCAAATCCTGACCAAACTGATAATCCCTGCCACTCTTCCAAATTTCATAGCCACTTTAAAAATCAATTTAGGCATGGCTTGGGTCGGTGTTATCATGGGAGAATATCTCTCAAGCAAGGCAGGTTTAGGCTATCTTTTGGTTTATGGTGGACAAGTTTTCAAACTTGACCTTGTGATGACGGCAATCGTGTTACTCTGCATTTTATCGGGTGTTATGTATGGCATAATATCAATAATTGAAAAAATAATCGTGAAAAAAAGATGACAAATTGTCATCTTTTTTGATTTTGTTTTTACTTTTCATTTTCAGGTTGATTTTCTGTTTGTTCAACCATTTCACTTTCCTTTTCTGCTGTTTTAGAAACAGTGTTTTCCTTTTTGTTTTTATGCTTGCGAATAAGTGACTTAATAACTTCATAAACAACAAACACACCAAGCAAAATAAAGAAAGCATAAAACACAATCATTGTATTATCTTTAAAAAAGTATGAAATCATTGTCATCAAAAGTCCTGCCACAACATTTCCAAGCATAACTGTTGCCATTGTTTGTTTTTTATTGAGCCCAATAAAAAGTGCCAAGCAAGTTCCTGTCCAAACACCGGTCAGTGGAAGTGGAATAGCAACAAATCCGAAAATGCCAATAATTTTAAGCCACTTGATTTTATTTGCATCTTTTTCGCTTTGAGTTTTCTTTTCAATTCCTTCAGCATTTCTATTAAGCTTTCTCTCAACCCAAAAAGCAAGTTTTTTGAATGTTTTTGTGCTTTTAAGCCATTTGAAAATTGGCCAAAACAAAAATGTTAAAATAATACAAACAAGAGTGCTTCCAATAAGCGAATATAACAATGATTCCCCTAATGAAAGAGCATCATCTCCCCAAAAAGCAGTTGCTGAACCAAATGGAATAGCTCCACGAAGTTCAACGATTGGTATCATTGAAATAATAATCGTTGCAAGCCAGCTATGACTTCCAAAAATTGTAACGAATAATTCTTGAATCCATTCAGACATATTTTTCTCCTTTAAACTTCCAAAACATCACCATCATTTAAATAGTTGAGCTTATAGCCCTTTTCAACAGCGTAGTCATGCGACAAGTCTGATGTGTGCACAGGATACATAACAAGATTTGAATACTTCTTTGAGAGTTCAATAAAATCATCAACGTTTAAATGTGACAAACTAGGTTTAACTGCAGACATTTCAACAAAAGCAACGTTTGCATTTTCAAGCATTTTGTGAAGATTGTCACACATCGCTGTATCTGCAGAAAAAGCAACAGTTTTTCCACTTTCATCTTCAAATGTAAAGCCAAAAGTTTCAGCAGCTCCATGAACCATTTTATAAGCCTTAATTTTATATCCACCTTCTTCAAACTCAAAGCCATCTTCAAGTTCAATAAAATCAATATATTTTGTCAACTTTTCCATACTTTGTTCATCTTGAGCTGAACAGAAAATTATATTCGTATCAATGATTCTTTGAGCAATCCCCTTTGGACCATAAATTCTTAAATGCTCACTTCTGCCAAATTGTTCAAAGTGACGCAAAAATTCAGTTGTAATTATTCTTAAATCTCCAAAATGGTCTGAGTGAAAATGTGAAATCAAAACGCACCTGATTTTTTTCACATCAATATTTTGAGTAATTAGTTTATAGTTTCCAGATGGCACATCAAAAACAATATCGTCATCAATTATAAAACTTGTGTTGTTTCTAGTAAACCATGTGCAGCTTGTGCCAAGAACATTAACTTTCATAATTTTCCCCTTTATATATAACTATTTCATTGTAACACAAAACACAACTTCCACCAAACAAAAACACCTTCTAAAAAAAACAAAAAGACACATGATTTTCAAAAATAAAAGGTGTTATGATAAACATAACACCTTATTTTTTCTAGATTTACATTAAGTTTAATGAATTTTAGAAGCTTAATCTTTGAGCCAAAATAAATTGGTCCATATCAAACTTTCTGGTTTGTTTAAACGCATCTTCGATTGGAACAAAGATATATTTTCCATTTCTGAAACCAACAACACCACATTCTCCTTGCATGATTCTTTCAACAGCTTTTGCACCAAAGTTTGAACCAAGATTTCTGTCGAACGCAGATGGGCTTCCACCCCTTTGAACGTGTCCCAAAATAACCGACCTGCAATCAAGACCACTTTTAACTGTAATCATTTTTGCAAGGTCATTAGGGTCGCAAACATGTTCCGACAAAATAATGATGCTGCATTGTTTTCCACATTTTTTGGCATGATTAAGTTTTCCACAAACATCATCAATGCTCCATTTAACTTCAGGAACCAAGATAACGTCTGCACCAGCAGCAAGACCAGCATTAAGAGCAACGTCGCCACAACCAGCACCCATAACTTCAATGATAGACACTCTGTCATGTGACATTGATGTATCACGCACATTGTTAACAAGGTCAACAACTGTGTTAACTGCTGTGTCAAAGCCAAGAGTGTAGTCTGTGTAGAACAAGTTGTTGTCTATTGTTCCCGGAATACCAGCAACCAAAATTCCCCTATTGATGAGTTCTTTTGCACCCCTAAAAGTTCCGTCGCCACCAATTACAACAACGCCATCAATATCACGTTTCTTTAAGTTTTCAATAGCCTTATCCACACCAGCAGGAGTCATAAACTCTTTGCATCTTGCAGTTTTTAAAACTGTTCCACCAACATGAATAATATTGCCAACACTTCTTTCAGTCATCAAAACAATATCATCTTCGATTAAACCTGCATAACCACGTCTAACGCCATAAACTTTTAAACCTTGTGAAATTCCGTAACGCACAACCGAACGAATGCAAGCATTCATGCCTGGGCTGTCGCCACCACTTGTAAGCACTGCTATATTATTCATAATATTCTCCTTTAACAGTTATTATATTATTCAAATTTAGTTGAAAAAGCAACTAAATCACCCACTTATCACATAATCTTGATATTTTCAGCGCCAATAATTTCAGATATTTCTGCAACAAATGAATTTGTTGGATTTGCTTTAAAACCTAGATTATAAAGTTTCTTCTCGTGTTGAACCATAACTGGGCTCTTTCCTTGATAACACTCAATAACTTCGCCAATAGTTGCAACAAGTTCTTGATTGTTTAAATCAAACTTCAAATACACTTTTGGAATTTTTTCTTCCACTTGTTTTTCCATGCCAAACACTTGTGATTGTTCTGAAGCATTAGTTTTTGTCAAATCAGCCTTTTTATCAAGATAATCAATCTTTTCAATCAAAATGATAGGCTTTTCACCAACGCGAACAGAAAGTCTGCCGTTTATATGCACAATTCTGTCTTGTTCTAGCTCAGCCATTTCTTTTTCATAAAGCTTATTGAACATCATGCAGTCAAATTCACCATAAATGTCTTCAATGGTGAGAATCGCCATTGGCTTGTTTCCCTGCTTTGTCACAATCTTTTTAAGCACAGAAACCACACCACCACAATCAACCTGCATACCGTCTTTAAGGTCACTGACAAAGTCGTTGTTGCTGTTGCCCATTTCGTCTTCTTCTGCGCCAGAGTCGCCATCTTGAATCATTGACGAATTAAAGTTGTATTCAAGCATTTCAGACATATAGTC
>JAFWBI010000003.1 GCA_017507215.1 Clostridia bacterium | reverse complement strand
TTATTGAACAATTGGACTATATTTTAATCGACGGAAAAGATAATTATGAAATTATTAATAAGTATCTCATAAACGATTTTGATTTTGTAAGTAAATCTGAGATTCAAATAAATAAAGCGAGAATAAGTGAGATTTTCAAATATAAACACAAAACTCAAAAAGTTATTTTGATTTATGTAAAAACATTTTTATATGGAGCAACTTGTCCAAGTAGTGAATGCATAAATCAAATTATTGAATTCATAAAACAAAATCAATAGTTCAATTTAGTTATCACGTGCTCCACCAAAATTAAAAGGAAGTGAATTGTCACTTCCTTTTTTATTCGTCTATGTTTTGCTCAATTATCTGATTATTTTCTTTCAATGTTTTTAATAAAACTATTGCATATATTATTGAAATGACAATAATTGCAATAGAAGTCCCAATCTCAAATGTCATGGTTAACTTTTGTGTATTTTGAAATATTGATAACATATTAACCAACGAATGTGTGATTATGCAAGCAATCAATGAACCACCCCTGTGAAACATTATGACAAACAAAAATCCAACAGCCATAGCATAAAAAACCTGACAAACATTAGGCACTAAATTATCTAATCCAGAAGAAAATAAGTTTACCAAATGTCCCAATCCAAACGTTACACTTGAAACGATTATTGCTGATTTAACATTATCTTTTGCCAGCGCCTTAAACAAAAAACCTCTAAAAATAATTTCTTCAACAAACCCCACACACAGCATTGTTAAAACGCTGAGCACACAATCGAAAAACTTTAAATTTAAGTTAATCCCAAGCAACAAATTTGTTGAAATTAAAAATAACAATGGAATGTAAAACAAGAAATGTTTTGAACTGAAATTGGGTTTGCATAATCCATATTTTTTTAGTAAGTCATTATTTTTAATCCAAAAAAATAATATTAATGATAAACCCAGCAAAAATGGCAATGTGAAAATATTGCTTATGCCAATCATACCTGAAAACATGTCACAAACACTAACACCAACAATATACAAAACTATAAAAACCAAAGAAAAACAAAGTTCACTTTTGACATATAACTTATTCATACATTCACCTTAGTAATTTATGATAAAAGTATATTATATATTTTTGTAAAAATCAATTAAAAGCAAATTAACCCACTTCGACGATGCAGTTTAAATTGGTTAAAACAAAAAAGGAAGTCAGATTTGACTTCCTTTTTATTTTTCTTTTTTTAATGATTTCGATAGAAAGTTGTTCTCTTTCAAAAGCTTTGCTCGAAGCACTTTATATTCTTCTGGTGTAATCACTTTGCTATTCTTCATGCTTTTTAGTTTTAAAAGTTTATATTCAAAATCATCAATATCATAATCTGAAACTTTGATTGTTTTTGAAATTCTTTCATCTGAAGCCTGTTTGTCTTTTTCTCTTTTTGCCCTTTCCTGCTGAATTTCAGAAATTGATTTTTTAAATGACCTTAATTTTATTATAAGCAAAATAAGTGAAGCCAGAGCCAAAACAACAATCAAAATATCAATAACATAAAACAACCATGCGTAGTTGTTTCCCACAAAACTTCTTGAATTTATAAAGAGCCCAACAACACCAACCACAATAGAAATCACATCAAGCAAAATTGCAAAAAACACAACACTCTTTTTTGACTTAACCTTCTTTTCAATGCCTTTTTCAATCACCGATTCACGCACAACTTTAAACTGCTTAAAAAGCACAATTTGACGAATGAGTGAAACCAAGTCAAAGATTGAGAGCACAACCAACGCTATTGACAAAAATATCACACCAACCATTGAGTATTCAAAATTAACCGTTCCACCAATCGAAACATTTGATGCCGACCCAGGCGCACCAGCAACATTTGCAACTGACTGTTTCATGAAATTCAACCCAACAGAAACATATATGCCATAAACTCCACCAAAGATTAAAACCAAAAGCAAAGCCACCGACGACAAGATATAAAACAACGAAACTTTATTTGACTTTTTCATAACACACCTTTATCTTTAGGTTTTGAAAAAATCGCAAAAATTATACATTTTTATTAAAAATAATAAAAAATATGCCAAATTTTGGCATATTTTTGCATTAAACCTTTGGTTTTAAAATTCTTCCATTAAGGAACGAACCTTCTAATTTTTCAACTTTCAAACGCTCTTCTTCAACCAAATCTAAATCTAGTTTCAAGTTATTCATAAGCATCATCACTGCTCCTGCAAGCTCTTTCAAACTTTCTTCAGTGGTTTTGTTTGATGCAACATTGTTGATTGACTCAGTGAAAATTCCTTTAAATATTCCACCATCAACAATATAGTTATCGTTATAAACTAATAACTCTTCATAATTGTATCCACAAACCATGCAAAGCGAAATTGCAAGGTCTAAAAAATCAACCAAAACTCGAAGCCCTATCTTCTGTTTAACAACAACTTCAGAAACACCTTTTGGAATTTCCTTTCCTTTTTTCTTCAAATATTCTGCTCGTTTTTGTTCGTCAAAAATAACGTCTATCATTTCAAGTTTTTCAACAAGTTTGTTTTTAAGACAAGTTTCAAGCTCGTCTTGAGATGGAATAATTATCTCATATTCTTCACGAACACTTTCTGCATTTCTTTCTCTAAAAAATTTATAACCTTCCATTTTATCACCTTTATTTTTATTGCATAGATTTTAAATAGTTTAATAGTTTTTGATATGTTCTTTCACACATATCATTTATTTGTTTTGGTTTCAACTGTTTGACTTCATCATAAGATAATTCAACTTTTGAATATTTCTTTTCTGGATTTTCAAATTCTTTGCCAACACCCATTTTGGTTCGATTTGAAAATTTGTCAAACCTGCAAACATAATAATATTCAACTCGGTGCGAAATAAACTTTTCGCCATTATACTCAAGTTCAACATTATAATATTGCTTATCTAAATATTTGATTGGTGTGACATCTGCATTATATTCTTCGAGAGTTTCACGAATGATTGCATGCTTTATTTCTTCACCAGCATCAACTCCACCACCCGGAAGCAAATAATGCACATGTCCACTTTTATAATCGACCCTGATTAACAAAAGCTTTTTATCTTTAATCACCATCGCACGAGCCTTTCTGAAAAATTTATTTCTTTTTGTTAGCTCATACGACATTTTGACTTTGCTTAAATTTGTTTCGTTCCTTGCCATTTGTTATTGTTTATAGTTATAAATTAAAAACTATAAATTATCTCCCACTTCCCATATTTTTCTTATCATCAATTCTTTTTTGATATTTCGCGAGAACATCTTCAACAGCTTTTTCAATATCAACGCCGGTTTCAAGACCCAGCGAAATCATTGAGTATAACACATCTCCAAACTCAAGAGCAAAATCATCAGTTTTCTCAAACTCTAAAGTGCCATATTTTGTTGCCTTCAAATATTCTTTTGAAAGTTCACCAAGTTCACTTTGAATATCCATAAGCCTTGCAGAAACTGGCATTGGCTTTTCATGCACACTTTTCTTTTCATTAAAACACTTAACTTTATCTATCATATCATACTCCTTCTAAATCTATATTATCACAAATAAAAAAGACAACAAAAGAAATTGTTGCCTTTTACAATTTTAAATCATATTTATTAATTAAAATGGCTGATTTTGCGCATTGAGCATCTTCTTTTCTTCTTCTTTTGCCCAAGCAATTTTATTTTCTAAGTTAATCAAATCAGCAATCATGTCATTGATTCTTGAATCAGCATGAATATACATTTGGCTCTTCAAGTCTTCAATAATTGCCTTAAGCATTGAATACTCAGCGCCTAAAAGAAGCAAATATTCTTCAATTTCAGACATCAACACTTTGTGTCTTTCTTCTAATTCTTCTAATGTTTCTTTTTTCTCAACTTCTCTAACTAAAGTTTTCATGAGCGTTACCCCCTTTCTTTAACCAAGACAACTATTCGCCTGGTTGTTGTGTGGTTGATTCTTTTTCGTTATCAACCTGCTCTTGCAAACGCTTGATGTCTGCATCTAATCTTGTGAGCGTATCAATATCTTTCATAAGTGATGGGTTAATCAATTTGATTCTGCCCTTTTTGATTTGCTCAATAACTTCATCAATTCTTGATTTTTCAACACCTTGTTCAATCAATGTTTTAGAAATGTTTTTGTAAATCTTTCTTCTTATGCCCTTTTTTGTATATAGCACTCTTTGTGCATGAGAGCTTCTTGACTTTTTTCTACTAGACATTCTTCACCTCATTACAAGAATTATATCACATTTAATCTAAAATGTCAATATTAGTTTTGATTTTGTAACTAATTTTTTTATCTTAAAAAAATCTCAAGGCTTAAAATCCTCAAGATTTATTATTATTTATATTCTTCTTCACCAACAAAAATATATCCAAAAGCGTTAGGTCCCCAATGACTAGCAATAACTGGGTCAAGATTGTCATATTCAATCATGATTGACTTATATTCATCATCTGTCATTTCAACAAGCTTATCTAAGTTGTCTTTATTATAAGTGAATGATGGCACGATTGGATAGTTTTTGTCGCACTTATGAGTTTTAAGAGATTCAACAACAGCTTTCATAGCCTTTTTCAAACCAATCGCCTTGCTCGCAACCTTAACAAAACTCTGTTTGATTGTAATGATTGGCTTTATGTTGAGCATTGTTCCAAGAAGCCATTCTTTTTTAGAAAGTCTACCACCACGAAGCAAATAGCCAAGGGTTTCAGGAATTGCAAAAATTCTAATTCTTCTTGCAAGCTTATTCATTGCTTCAACAATTTCATCAAGTGATTTATCTTTCATCTTATTGATTTCTCTAACAATGATTTTAACTCCACCAACAGCAGAATATGAATCAATAACCCTTACATTTGAATATTCAGCAAACATTTGCGTAAATGCGCTGAATGTTCCAGAGATTCCAGAAGAAATTGTAACAATCACAACATCATCGCCTGCTTTTGTGTAAGAATCAACCAAGTCTTTAAGTTCTTCTAAGTTTGGAAGTGATGTTTTTGGAAAATATTTCTTTTCAATTAAAAGCTTGTAAAACTCGTCAATTGATAAATCAATTCCATCTCTATATTCTTCATCTCCCATCAAATATCTTAAAGGAACAATATCAACTCCATACTTTTCCTTTTCTTCTTGTTTTATGCTACTACCTGAATCAACTATTATACGAAGCATTAATTTTTCTCCTTTAAATATGCCTGATACAATTATAACAAACTGTAACTCAATTTGTACAATGTTTATTCAACAAATTTATACAAAATGCAAAAAAATAACAACTTTGAAGATATTTTTCAAAGTTGTTACAATTCTTATTTAACTGTTTGTTTTTTCATCTTTGACGAAACCAGTTCAATAAAGGCATCATTTTTATAAAGCGCTAAACAAAAGCCTTTCTTTTCTGTTTTCACATAAACTCTATCAAATGAATTTGCAGTTGCTGAAATTGGAGTGTGTGTTTTCTTAATTTCAACAATATCCTCAATGTTAACTTTGATTTTTAAGAATCCGTAACGAAAAACAAAATAATCATCATAAACATCAACCCAGTCAATAATCATTATTGGCAACCAAACTAGGTTAAACAAATAGCAAAGCACAAAACAAATTATTGTTGCTGCACTCCACTCAAAACTTTTATCAAACACTAAAATTGCTATTGGGGTTAAGTTATAAAGCAATAAAAGCAAATATAACCACCACGCAGTTTTTCCATCAAATCTTTTCATAAAACATTCTCCGTCAAGATAATTTTATCATAAAAAATTATATTTGTATAACAAAATTAAGATGTTTTTTAAAATTTTATTCTTTCCAAAAATCATTAATGAACATTGTTAGTGCCATAATGAATGCTTCTTTTGTGATATCAATTCTTGAAATAGCATCTTTCGTGAGAAAACTCACCCCACCTTTTCCTTTGCTAAGTTCATCGCCGTCAAAAATCTTGTCCATAATAACACCAAGACTCTCTTCGATAATTGGATTCACCAATCTTTCAGGAACTGGAAATATTGGACCCGTGCCAAAACCTTCATTTCCATCACCATCAGAAACAACAGCAATATTCACAATGCCCCACTTTCCAAGTTGATTTGAAATTCCAGATTCTATCGCAAAATATAAATCAGTTTCAACTTTGTTTTGCTTTGCATATTGAATTAAATTTTTAACACGATTTCTTGCTCCTTGAAGAGTTTCTTCGTTAACCGGTTCATCTGAAACATCTGAAGAAACAGGAACTCCAACAATTTCAAAATCTTTATAATATTTTTCAAGCGCAAGCTTTGCTCCTTCAATTTTTCCGGGATTTTTTGTTGCTATTAAAACTTTCATTTTTGTACCGCCTTTGTTATATTTATAAAACAATTAAATTATTTATCTTCTGGTCTAAAAACTGCATTTTCTTTCAAAATTTCTGCAAATTCCTGCGAATTTGCTGCAATATAGCACTCTTTTTCATTAATTATGTATGCACCGGCTTGTTTTGCAATATACATTCCAGGAACATAATCCCAATGAGTTTCGTTTCTAAAAATCACCCCTCCAAATCTTCCAGCAGCAACGTAAGCATAACCAATTCCAGCACAACCCAAATTTCTTAAATGTCTTGAAAATGCAAACATTCTCTTGTTTGCAGGAATTCTATTTTTGCCCAAAACTTCATAAAGACACTTTTTTACAGGAAGATTATGCACTGTGATTTTCTTGTCATTTAAGTATGCACCACTCTCATCTGCTAAAAACAATTCATTGAATTTTGGAGCATAAATCACAGCTGCAACTGTTTCGCCATTTTTAATACACGCCACCTGAATAACCCATTCAGGAAGTTTATTGGCAAAGTTAATCGTGCCATCAATCGGGTCGATTGTGAAACAGTTTTTTGTAAGCTTTCCGTTTGAGTTAAATTCTTCACTCACGATATCAAACTCAGGATATTCTTTTTTAATTTCTTCAATAATAAATTTTTCAATCTCATAGTCAAAGTTTGTCACAAGGTCACCCTTGTCATCTTTTGCTCTAACTTCAAAGTCTTCAGTGATAAGCTTACTTGCTTCAATAACAACTCTTTTCAAAAATTCTAATTCTTTATTCATAAAATCTCCTTAAACAGTTTCATTATATCACAATCAATATGCTTGACACAAATAAACAAAAATTGTTAATTTATATATACTAAAATTTTAAGGTGAAAGTATGAAATTTTTTACAACAAGTGATGACTTTAAATCAATTATTGAACGAGAAATCGGAAAAACAAACAGCATAAATCAAATCTCAACCGGCTGGACAAACTTTGTTTTTGAAGTGAATGGCGAATCTGGTGAATATATTTTTAGATTTCCAAGAAATGATTTCTTTTCTAGCGTTTTAGAAAAAGAAGTAGCATTTTCAAAATATATCAAGGGAAAAATCAAAACACCAACTTCAGATATTAGACTTGGAACAGATAATGGCAGGCCTTTCACATGTCACTCAAAAATCAAAGGCAGAAGTTTAACATCAGCCTACCCAACTTTGAACGTGGATGACAAAAAGAAAATTGCTGACCAAGTTTCAGACTTTATTTATGAATTGCAACAAATTCCAATCGAAAACATTCCACTCAATCTTCCAACCACTTCAAAATTCCTTGCAGACCTTTCACATGTTGACGACGCATATTATGACTTTTCAAAACACGACAATCTTGTGAACCGTGAACATGGCAGACTGGTTTTAAACCATGCCGACTTAAACCCTGGCAACATATTGGTTGACGAAAACAACAATGTTTGTGCAATCATCGACTTTGCATTCGTTTCTAAATCTTCAGAGCTCAATGATGTTTCAAGATTAATTGGAAGACTTCCTGAAGACTTCCATGAAATAATGCTCAATTCTTATATCAACAAATTCCACAAGAATATCTCTATGGACGAAATAAACTCTTTAATTTCAGTTTGGAACTATGTTGAAGAACATTACATCAACTATATGCGAGAAAATCAACCAGAAATTGATATCGGACGATAAAAAAAACACCTTTTAAAGGTGTTTTTTTAATGTTTGATATTTCGCTTCACGAAGGTCATCTTCTAAGTTCACAAGCTCCCTGATTTCACTTTGAGATTGCTTGAATTTTTCGTAACAACCATTAATCTTACCGTAATAAACAGGGTCTAAATCAAACGCATTCCAAACATAGCAGTTGTTTACATTGTCATTTTCACAAATATATTTCAACCCAACCGGCAAAATTTGATAAAAATACTCAGCAGATGATTTATAAATAATTCTTCCTGATGAATTGAATCTTTTAATGATGAAATTATCAGAAATTTCCCTGTTTACAGCCAAAATATGATACTCAACATCATAGCCATTATTTTTCAATAAATTCAAAACATATTCTTCAAAAACAGGGTCAAGCAAAGTGATGTCGAAAAGAAGCATATAGCCATTTTCAATTAAAAGCTTCAAAACATAGCTCATACACTTAAGCGCAAATCCATTAGTTTTTTCACGAAGCTCTCCGGCCGGAAAGTTTTGCTTAAACTCTTCATATTTTGGGTGATATTCAGCACAAGAGCGCACACCCAAAACAACTGGATTCAAACCCTGCTCTGCAATAAATCTTTCAACAGATGCGAGAAGTTGTGTTGTTTTTCCACTTCCCGTTTGCCCACAAAGACGATAAAGCTTTTTCTTTTGCGTTTTATTTTTGCCTTTCGTCAAGTCTTCAAATGCTTTTTCGGCTTGAGCAATAATTGTTTCAGTGTCGGTGTCATCTTTCCAACAACTGTTCTTCACATATTCAATAATTTTCTTAAAATCTTCCATACACCATATATTTTAAATATTTTCAAAAATTAATCAATAAAAAACAACACCAAAAACCAAGTGTTGTTTTTAACTTTTTAAATAATAATTTTTAAGAATATCAATAATACATTTAAAAATAAAACAAATTTTCAAACTCTTCATCAAGTGCAATACACAGCAAAAGAGCAAGCTTTGCTGACGGATTAAACGCATTTTTTTCAATAGAAATAATTGTTTGTCTGGTCGTTCCAACAAGTCTCGCAAGTTCTTCTTGTGACAATCCCTTTTTCACTCTTGATTCTTTTAAATTATTTTTCAGAACCAAATCATTATTCATTAAATCACCCCAACATTAACAAGAATATAATTCAAAATCATAATACATGCTCCAAGCGTTTCCAAAATTGCTCCAAACAAAACACCTTTTGGTCTTTTAGCAATAAAGTATTGACAAAAATAGAAAACACTCGCCCAAGTAAAACAAATCGCTCCAATTGCAAAACAAGCAGCTTTATGTTCAAGCACAGCTTCAACAACAATAAATGCGACAGCAACCACACACACTGCAATCACAGCAATCCAATTCGACTTGTTTATTTTCGCCCATTCCATTTCACCAACAATAGCTTTTTTGCTTTTTGCCTTTTCTAACACTTCTTGTTTTTCCATAACCATTCTCCTTTTTTATGTAAAGTTTTATTTACATTTTTATTATACATATCAAAAATACAAATGTCAAGTTTTGTTTACATAAAAAAATACATTTTATGTCTTTTTTTGATTTGGTGCAAGCAAAAGGACTTACAAAGAGCAAATTTATTTTCGACGGAATAGCGAGAACTTTTCGAGCGTCATATATTTCAAACTGTCACTTCATTGCAGACATAAAAAAAAGAGCTTTCGCTCTTTTTTGATTTGGTGCAACGATTGATAACGAATCCGAACCATAAAGTATTTATCGGGTAAGGTTATTTTGTTGTTAGAGTGAAAATTAAAAGCAAGCTTTAGTCGTTATAATATTCATCTGGTAATTCATAAACAAATTTTCTGTCAAATAACCCAACAAGACATTTTAACTGATTTTCACTTAATTCTTCAAATGGTTTATCAAAAACTACATCCCATTCAAAAAAGCCTTCTTCACCACGCCTTTTATGGAGTGTTGGTTTTATTATGTTAAATTTGTCATATACAGCTTTTGCTAATGTTTTATAAGCATAATCATTTCTCTGTTCGGTAGCTTTAATAAATTTTTTAGTTGAACTTGTTGTGTTGCTCATACTAAATTTTGTTGCGTCTAATTCTAAAATTCTATATTTTTTGTAAATTTTCAACAACTCTGGTGCTTTATCAAAGTTGAATTTATAAGGAATATCTTGCCTTTGTTTATTTTTCTTAAAAATACCAAATAATCCCATTTGTTTATCTCCTATAAATTTATTGTAACACACTTTTATTAAAAGTGATATAGTTTTCACAAAAAAGAGAGAAGATTTTAGATTTCTTCTCTCTTGTGCTTAGTTGTTGCTTGTTAGGTCTTTGTTTTTGGTGTTTAGAAAGTTGTAAATAAGTTTTTCAATTTGCACAAGTGCAATATGTAATTACAACAAAGTTGTATATGTAATTGTTATAGAATAGCATATATAATTCAATATGCTTATAAATTACATATATTGCTGATGTAATAATTACATATCTGCTTGTGGCAGTATTACATATCAATATGCTTGCATATTGAATAAAAAATTCTCAGTAGTAATTACTGAGAATTTTTTGGTGCGGACGAAGGGACTTGAACCCCCAAGCCGGAAGCACTAGATCCTAAGTCTAGCGTGTTTGCCAATTTCACCACGTCCGCATATAATTTTAAACCCCAAAGCGCAAACTTTGGGGTTTTTGTTGGTGGCTCATCCGGGATTCGAACCCGGGACCCCTTGATTAAAAGTCAAGTGCTCTACCAGCTGAGCTAATGAACCATATATATAAATAACACTTGAAACCATCAGTTTCAAATGGAATTTTTGTCATAAGTTAAGCCAAGCATAAACTTGGCTAATATGTTGGTGGCTCATCCGGGATTCGAACCCGGGACCCCTTGATTAAAAGTCAAGTGCTCTACCAGCTGAGCTAATGAACCATTTTTCATTTGTTTTAAATTTGGCTGGGGTGGAAGGTTTCGAACCCTCGAATGTGGGAGTCAGAGTCCCATGCCTTACCACTTGGCGACACCCCAATATCGTTATTCTTATTTCCAGTTCCCTTTAAATTAATTGGCTGGGGTGGCAGGATTCGAACCTACGAAATGATAGAGTCAAAGTCTATTGCCTTACCGCTTGGCTACACCCCAATATTGAGTTTTTAAATTTGTGGGGTGGAAGGTGGGGCTTGAACCCACGACCTCAAGATCCACAATCTTGCGCTCTAACCAACTGCGCTACATCCACCATAATTGGTGTACCTTGAGGGATTCGAACCCCCGACCCTCGCCTTAGAAGGGCGATGCTCTATCCAGCTGAGCTAAAGGTACATAGTCAAAATTAATATGGAGCGGGTGATGGGAATCGAACCCACGCAACCAGCTTGGAAGGCTGACGCTCTACCATTGAGCTACACCCGCACATAAATTCGACTCCATCATAATACAACTAATTTTATAATTTGTCAATAAATTAAAATAATTTTATTAAAATTTCTCAAAACTTTATTTTTATATAATTGATTTTTGCCCTTTTCCCCATTATAATAGTTTATGTATCATAAGATTTCAAGTCTTTTTGTTATGATATTAAAACAAAAACAATTATGCAGATGTGGTGAAATGGCAAACACGCAAGGTTCAGGTCCTTGTGAGAGCAATCTCTTGCAGGTTCAAGTCCTGTCATCTGCACCAAACTCATTTAAACGAATGTTTAAATTCGCTACTTTTTGATGACAGCATAGTCTGAATTACGTGACGCTCGAAGTTCTCTCGCTATTCCGTCGCTGTTCGCTCCTTACAAGTCTGTCTCTGCACCAAACTCATTTAAACAAAGTTTAAATTCGCTACTATTTGATGACAGCATAGTCTGAATTACGTGACGCTCGATACTCTCTCGCTATTCCGTCGCTGCTCGCTCCTTACAAGCCTGTCTCTGCACCAAACTCATTTAAACGAATGTTTAAATTCGCTATCAATAGCCAGCAATAAAAGAAAAAGGATTTATTATGGTAATTTTTTATGAAGTAAAGCAAGTTAAGGGCACAGACCCAGTCTTTTTTGAATATTCAAAGAAACTTGAAGACTTTCAGTTTAACTTGATGCCAGTTCTTAAAGAAAAAGGCTATAATCTCACTGAAAATTTAGATGAAATCACTGGCTTTATCTTACACATCAACGACGAACCTGTTGGTTCAATCGGCTTGAAAAAAATTGATGAAACCACTTGCGAAATCGTAAGAGTTTTTATTGATGAAAACTCTCGTGGATACGGTCATGCAAGGCTTCTTTTTGAAAGAGCTGAAAACCATGCAAAAAAACTTGGCTACAAAAAAGTCGAAATGGTTGCGTGGTGCAAAGCCAAGTCTGCCCTTGCACTCTATAAAAAACTCGGCTATAATTTCAGCGAAGAAAAAGAATCTGAATGGTTTGCAGGGCTTCAATATGTTGAGCTCTCAAAAGATTTATAATAGTTTTATAAAAATAACAATAAAGGAACACTTATGAATAAATTAAATGTTAGAAAAGCAACAAAGGAAGACATTTCCCTTTTGTTTGACTTAATTAATGGACTTGCCACCTATGAAAAGCGCCCTGGATATATGACTGGAACAAAACAAGAGCTTGAGTATTGGCTTTTTGAAAAAAATATCGCATCATCATTTATTGCCGAACTTGACGGAAACCCCGTGGGCTACGCAATTTATTACCCTATTTTTGGTTCATTTTCAGCAAAAGGAAAAGTTCACCTTGAAGACATTTTTATAAATGAAGAATACCGTGGAAAAGGTCTTGGAAAAGAGTTTTTTGCCAAGGTTGCAAACTTTGCCCTTAACGATGGCTATTCAGGTATGGAATGGAGTTGTTTAGACTGGAACACCCCATCTATCAACTTCTATAACAAGCTTGGTGCAAACGAAGAAACCGGCAGGGTTCACTTCGACTTTTCAAAACAACAAATGAAAAATATTTCAAAATAAAAAAGACGAGAAAATATTCTTGTCTTTTTGCTTCCTGTGAAACATTTTGTTATGTTTTTATAATTATTAATCTTCAAATGAATATGGCTTAAAGTCAAAATCAAAACTTGTGAATTTCGACCTTTTGATGCTCATATATTCTTCAACAAGTTTCTTTGATTCTTCATCAACTTCGGTGATTCGTTTTGAACCATCTCCAACTCTAACAAGTGGAACAATATATCTCTTTTTGCCCTTAACTGAAATGCAATATTTATGAGCAACTGGTTCATCACTTCCAAAAACAGATTTTGCTTCTTGAAATTTTTTAAAATTTTCAGAAATATAGCTATCACCAGAGTTTAGAATCAACCCATTCACATCAGCTTCAGACATTTCATATAAGTCATCAACTGAAATCAAACCCTTCACATTCAAACTTTTTATGATGTCGGCATAAAACTGCATAACTGTTCTGTTTGGGTCGCTATCATACGTTTCAAAAATTGGAAGTATTGTTTTCAAAAACTCTTTACAAATTGATTCTGTTTTAAAGCCAAGCTCATCTTCACCATCTTCATTGGTTAAAACAACAATGTCATCATAAAATCTTTTGATTTCTTCCACACTCCATGAGTTATATAAAAATAACCCATTTGAAAAAGTGTATTCAAACCTATCAGCAGAAAGTCTTGGTGTGTCGTTGTCTGCAATTGGATATAAGTGATAATCGCAAACATCTTCAACTTTGATGTCATCTCTTTCAAGCAAACTCATAATTTTTTCAGAGTTTCGAATGGTTTGTTCAGTTCTTTCTTCCGTTGATTCTTGATGTTCAGAGTCGCCATTCATAAAGTCAATGCAATGCTTAAAAGTTGGTGTTGCAATGTCATGAAAAAGCCCTGCTATCGTTTGTTTTTTATCCTTTGTGAAATTCCAAATCATAAGCGCAACGCCAACACTGTGGTCTAGTGTTGAATTGAACGATTTATAATCATACATAGCTGAATAATCAGTTCCACAAAGCATACTAATTCCTGAAAGCCTTTGCATTTCTTTGCAGTCAACATAGTCTAAAAGCCACATTGGAAACTCGCTTGACAAAACCTTGAAATATTCTTTTCTTGTGCTATCTAAATTTTCATAATAACTGCTCATAATCTTCTCCATTTCAAGCATTATAACACCACACTAGCACTTTTGCCAAATCTTTTTTTATTTTAACATTTTGTTATGTTTTTATAATTATTTATTAAGCACAAAGTCGACATCTTTATCACCCCTGCCCGATAAGTTGATTACAACAATTTGATTTTTATTTAAACCTTGAGCTAATTTCATTCCATATGCCACAGCGTGAGAACTTTCAAGTGCTGGAATGATGCCTTCTTCTTTTGTTAAAGTGTAAAACGCATCAAGTGCTTCTTCGTCACTTGCCGAAACATACTCCACTCTTTTAATCTCATTTAAATAAGCATGTTCTGGCCCAACGCCTGGATAATCAAGCCCACTTGCAATAGAGTACGCATCAACAATTTCTCCATCTTCAGACTGCAAAACTTTAGACTTAAAACCTTGATAAACTCCAGTTGTTCCAAAATTTATTGTCGCAGAATTTTCAGCAAGACTAGTGCCCCTGCCAAGAGCTTCAACACCAACAAGTTTCACACTCTCTTCTTTAATGAACGGATAAAAAATGCCCATTGCATTCGAGCCACCACCAACACATGCAACAACATAGTCTGGAAGTCTGTTTTCGTGCTTTTTGATTTGCTTTTTCGCTTCCTTTCCAATCACAGACTGAAAGTCACGAACCATTGTTGGAAATGGGTGTGGGCCAACAACTGAGCCTATGCAATAAATCGCTGAATCAAGTTGCCCTGCATATGACGCAAACGCACTGTCAACTGCATCTTTAAGTGTTCCGTCTCCTGCTGTGCATTCAACAATTTTTGCGCCAAGCATTTTCATTTTGCTGACATTTGCACTTTGTTTTTTGATGTCAACACTGCCCATATGAATTTCACATTCAAGCCCAAGAACCCTGCAAACTGTTGCAATTGCAAGCCCATGTTGACCAGCCCCAGTTTCTGCAATAATCTTTGTTTTGCCAAGGTGTTTTGCAAGAAGCGCTTCACCAATGCAGTGATTGATTTTGTGAGCCCCTGTGTGATTCAAATCTTCACGCTTTAAATAGATTTTTGCCCCACCAACTCTTTCTGTTAAATTCTTGCAGAAATAAAGTGGTGTTGGTCTTCCTTGATAATCTCTACGCAAGTTGTTTAGCTCACGAATAAATCCCTTATCTTTTTTTAATCTGTTATATTCCTTTTCAATTTTGTCTAATTCTTCTTGAATTTCAGCAGAAACAAAACTTCCACCAAACTCTCCAAAATATCCTTTTTTCATAAATAAAATCTCCTTATAATAAAATTTGCATAAAAAATACCCGTTGTATGTTAAAACAAAACATACCAACGGGTTTTAAGATTTTATTTATATTTACAAATATCTAATCCATTTCATATGTTTTGTGACGCCACGAAAAAGCATTCACAAAACACAAGCTTTGTGAACACCTAAAAACGCCACCACCAAATAAATGAATTAAACATAAGTTTGTCTCCTTTTTGTTTTTGTATAAATTCAATATAACCCTTTAATTTTAATTTGTCAATATTTTAAAATAAAAATTTTTATGTTATTTATTTATAACTTTGTTTCTATTTTTTCTCTTGATATATAATATCAAGCCTGCCGTTAAAAATGCAATTGACACACCTAAAATTGTCAGAAATATAATTAAATGCACATTGTTATCAATGGTTGATTCTGTCCAAATTGAAAAATCAGCTTTTAAAATATTAGATTCATCAATCAACTCTTTTTGAATATTCTTATTTCCCACTTTCAAAAACATTGACGGAATGTAGCAAACTAAATCAATAAGCCCCAAAACAATGCTTGTTTTTAAAAGTTTATTAACTTTCAAAAATCTAACAGCACAAAGCAAATTCAACGCCAAATAGAAATATAACGAAATTGGAAGACCTAGTTTTAAATACCACGAATGACCAATGTAGCCATGCGAAACTGAATAGTTTTCAGCAAACAAAAGAAGAATATTCAACACCACAAAGGCTACAGCAATAGACACGAAATCATTAAATTTTCTTACTTTTTTAAACACTTCAAATTTTGCAATGTAAATCGGGCAAAAAATAATCACCATTCCGAAAAGCACTGAAACAACTGGAATCATAAACCAGTCACCACCGGTGTATAAACAACAAACCCCAAGCAATATGCAAAGTGCAGCATACATTGACAGTGGCAAAATCAAAAGCTTGTGTTTCTTTATGAGTTTTGGAAGATTTGTGAATGTGAATGCAAGCAAGAGAGCTGAAGCCACAATCCAAAACCACGAAAGAGTTTTGTCAATCACCAAGTTGCAAATGAAACATGGAACGAGCGCAATTCCATATGAAATATAAAAAAACAAACTCCAAGACATCGAAAAAACTCGCCACTTTTTTGCTTGAGATTTTTCTTCCCTTAATTTTTCGTCAACGCTTGAATTCACGAGTTCATCAACTGACACACCAAAAATCTCAGAAAGCTTTGGAAGCATTGAAATATCAGGATGTGCAACATCTTTTTCCCATTTGCTGATTGTTGACTCAGACACAAAAAGCATTTTTGAAAGTTCTTTTTGAGTAAGCCTTTTCTCTTTGCGTTTTTCTGTTAAAAATTCACCAAAGGTTTTTTCCATAAAGCAAAATCTCCTTTTGTTTTCATCAACAGCATATCACATAAATCGTTTTTTGAAAAACAAATTTCAAATTTTTGCACTTGAAAATTATTCAAGTTAATTATTTTGTTATATTTTCATAATAAAAACACAACAAAGATTGTTGTGTTTAAGTTAATTTTTAACTATTTAAAAAATTCAAAATGTCATCATAAACAATTTCTTTATGTGTTTCATTAATAACTTCATGTCGCATTTTTTCATAGTCAATTTTAGTTATGTTTTTAAAACCAGCCTTTTCAAGAGTTTGAACAGAATATTTCGCACCTTGTTTTCCACCAGTTGACGGGTCATCTGCACCACGAATAAATAAAATTGGAAGATTAACTTTCACCTTTTTAAATCTCGACTGGTCATGCATCAGCACCACCAAATTAAAAAGGTCTGAAAATGCAGAGCTTGTGAACCCAAAGCCACAAAGTGGGTCTTTTAAATATTCATCAACCACTTGTTTGTCATAACATATCCAGTCAACATTTGTTTTTGAGTTCCAAACAAAAAAGTTAAAAAACTTAAATTCAAGTGTAGTCATAAGCTTTGATTTATATTTTGCGCCATGTTTTGCTGTTAACGAGTCTGCAAATTTGACTCCAAGTTTTGCAGCAGCACGATAGTTTGGATATCCTGACAAAATCACTTTGTCATATTTTTTTGAATGAGTTTGAAGAACCACTCTTGCAATAATTGACCCCATTGAATGCGCAAACAAACAAGTCGGCAAACCCTGATATCGGCTCTTTATAAAGTTGGTTACTTTCAAATGGTCATCAACAAGAGCCTTATAGCCTTCTTTTCTTTTGAAAAAGCCCAGCGTTTTTGCCATTTTGCCATGCCCACGCATGTCTGCCGACACAACAGCAAACCCATTTTCATTAAGCATTTTCACAAACTCTTTATACCTACCCTGATGCTCTTCCATTCCATGTGCAATTTGAACCACAGCTTTTGGGCTCTCAACATCATACACATTTAACAGCAAGCCATATCCATCTCGTGCACTGATTACAATTTCTTCCATCACAAATTATCCTTTACCTAATTTATTATATCACACTTTTATTTAAATTTTAACTAAATTTAATATTCGACATAATTCGACAAAACATTGACATTCATTTGCATTTTTCTTATCATTTAATTATTACTAATTTTTAAGGAATGCTATGAAAAACTTTTTAAAAAGATTCTTGTGCCTTGCTCTGATTATCTCTTGTTTTGCAATCACTTCATGCTCAAACAATAAAGATGATGAAGACGATGAAACAGAATCAAAAATTGAATATTACTCTGCTTTGGGTTATCACGTTGTATACTTCGACAAATACACAAGCATTGTTTGTGACGACGAAGACAAAGTTGTCATTTCAAACTCAAAAATTATGGTTCCAAACAACACTGAAATTTCTCTCGAGTTTAACCTTTCAAACAATGAAAATTTCGAAATGAGCAATGAAAACTACGTAAGTTTTGCTGATGGTTTGGTTCTGTCCGGTTTCAATGTTGATGGCAAATTTTACGAAATTAGCGAAGCAACCTTCAAAGTCAAAACAAATGTTTCAGTTTCAGCAAAACTAAACAAATTCAAAACTGTTGGAATTGCAGTTTACGCCATTGATGACGTTCTCTTTCAGCCAGAAGTTGAAACCGGAAAACTAACTTCAATTTCTGTTATGAACCAAAATCCACTTCACTTTTTCACCAATACATCTGTTTCTCCAACGGGTTTTAGTTTATCTAATCTCACATCAAACACAGAACTTTCAACATCTGTAACATCACTTGAAAACAACAAATTCAAAGTCAGCGTTTCAATGGCAATCTTTATTGAAACCATTGATGTCAAAATCAACTTAATCTTGTCAGACGAAGAAAGCAACATTTATCTTTTCGAGCATGAATTTGACGGAGATTTTTTGAATACCGAAATCAGTATCAAAAATCTTTCAAACAAAAATTCAAATCTTGATGAATTTGTTTTAAAACTCGGAACGGAAATTGATATTAATGACGAATATGAACCAATATAAAAAATAAGGACGAATCGTCCTTATTTTTATTTTCTGCTAAAAACCAATTCTCCATCTAAATAAACACTTAAAACTTTAATCTTGTTTTCATTTTCAAAAATGGCTGAAATATCTTTATCAATAACCAAAAAGTTTGCCTTTTTTCCACTTTCCAAACTGCCTTTTTGCTCTAAATCAAAACAGTTATATGCAGGAAGTGTGGTCAATGATTCAAACACAGATTCTTTCAAAAATGCTTGCTTGTGTTTTGAAACCTTTTTAAGTGTAGATTTTTCTTTAAGCATTTCGCTTGCAACTTCAAATGAATTAAAATCTTTATCTCTGTTGCAGCTTAAAAGCATTTTCATATTTTCCTTTTCAATCAAACTAAAAGGAATCATCTTTTTCAATTTTCTTCCAAAGTATGATTTTAAAATATCAGCATTATCGGTCAAATTGTCTATTTCAAAATTTGGAGTTATTTTTAGCTTAATCATTTTTTGAATGAGCTTTCTCGAAACAAAGTTGCAACCGACAATGATTGGCCTGTATGTATCTTCAACCTTACTCTCTTCAAGTTGCTCTTCAAAACATTTCAAAAATTCTTCAACAGCCCTGTCGCCATCTGCGTATACAACAAGTTGTTTTTTCTCTTCGAACGCTGTTTTGATTATGAATTTCAACTGTTCAAATCCAAGCTCACCATAACCTAAATAACCATGCTCTTTCGGATATGGTTTTTTTAGCCATGCTTTTTTTTCTAAAATTGAACCATCAAGTTTAATGTAATATCCACCAAGTCTAAAATGGTTTTTATATTTTCTAAACGACCTGCAATTATCGTCCATAATCTGCTTGTTTCTTAAAAAATCAACATAACCAATAACATCAATCTTCAAGTTTCCAGATTCGGCAATTTTTTTCCAAAAACAGAATTCTTGTTTTGAGCAAATACTCTCTTGAATGGTGGTCACACCAAGTTTTAAAAGCCCCGTTTGAATTTTCAAAAACTCTTTTTCATAAAGCTTAAAATTCTCAAATTTTTCATAATTTTCATCATTTTCAGCTTCTTTTTCAATAAATCTATCTTTTTTTGCGTTTTTTAAAACTGTTTCAATTCTTTGATAAACCCCAATATTCATATCAAAAAATGTTGGAATAACCACTTTTTCTTTAAGATCAACAAGCTCTGTTTCATCTGTTTTCATCTGAAGCACTTCTTGCTTCTCACCAACAAAAACAATCGATTCATCATTCACAAGCATTGCATCACTTGTTTCGAATTTATCATTCATTGTTAAAAATCTAGCATTATAAAATATCTTTTGCATCTTACACCTTTTCGTTTATTTCAAAATATAACTTTGAGCAATTTCCAACTCTAATCCATTTAATGTCTTCGTTTTTTCTAATTCCATAAATGAAGGCACAAAGAGCATAAGTTGTGACGCTATGCGCAACAATAATGACATTTTCATTTTTATCAAAATGCGTATCAATAATTTTTCTAAAACATCTGAAAGTTCTCTCTAAATATTCTTTGCAACCTTCAGGATTTTTGCTTGAATATTCCGGATTTAGATAATTGTCATACCACTCTTGCTCTTTTTTATTTTTTGGAGATTTTTCAGGCAAACTTTCACGCTCAACAATATCCTTTTCAATTTCAATCTCCAAATTAAACTTTTTGTTTAATGCCTTAGCTGTGTCAACACAGCGTTTTGCTGGAGATGTGTAAATTTTAGAAAATGAATATTCTTCATTATAATCAATCATTGTTTCACATTGTTTTTTGCCACGCTCAGTAAGCTTATCTTTCAAATCCTCTGCGTGCCTAACAAACATAATAATCATAAGCCTTTCTCCTAATTTAATTTTAATATTATAAAAAATGATTGTCAAATTAAAATAATATTAAATTAAATCTTATAATTAGTTATTAAATAAAAACAAAACAATTATTTGTATATTTCCATTTTTATCTCACAAACTAATTATAACAAGGAGCTTTTATTTCTATGCAAAACTTTAAATCACTCTCGCCATTCAAAAAAAGATATATTCCCATTTTCTCAAGCCTTGGTGCTGCGTTTATTATCTCTTTAATTTTAATTTTTATAATCCCCACAATAACAGTTTCTAAACTTTCCGACCCAAGCAGAAAATCTGAAAAAAGTGGTTGGCCAGTTAGACTTGCTGCACCATATATCGACATGTCGTCATGGGTAGACACCTCTAGTGCATATTCTCTTTCTGGCGCACCAAACCTTGGAAAACTTCACGACGAAACCGGTTTTCAATACTTCAATCTTGGTTTCATTCAACCAGACACCACCACCCCTATTGCAGAAGACGGCAATATCCGTTGGGGCTGGGGCGGCTATTACGTTTTAAGCAAGCAAGGCTCTGGTGGAACAAATGCTCAGTATAAAGGAATTGTCGATTCACTTATCAATCTTAGAAGTCGTGGTGGCGACTTTGCAATTTCAGTTGGTGGTCAAGTTGGTGCAGCTCCATGGGTGGTCACCCAAAATCAAACAGCACTTGAAAATTTTTATCTAGACATTATCGGAACATACGAACTCAAACGTTTAGACCTTGACATTGAAGAATCAAATCAAGACTATAATCAAAATGTTATCAATGCAAAAGCCATTAAAAAAGTTCAAGATGAAACTGGTGTCGAAATAACACTCACCATTCCAATCATGCCAAGTGGCTGGCAAGAAAAACAAATCAACATAATCAAAGCCTACATGGACGCAGAAGTTGATATCGCATTAATCAACTCAATGACCATGTGTTACGGTGCAGGTGTTTATGAAAATGAAGACTATGGCACAGCATCAATTCGTGCAATAGACAATTCAATCGCACAGTTAAAAACCATTTACGCAGGCTATGGTTTAAGCCTAACCGATGAAGAAGCTTATTTAAAAACAGGTGCAACTTTTTCAATCGGATATGAAAACTCACTCTATCCAACATTCACAACCGATATGGCAAAAACCATTGTTGACGACGCAATAAAAAATAATTATGGCATGGTTTCATTCTGGTCAATGGGCAGAGATGCTATTTTGGAACCTAACAAAGACATTTCTAAACAATACACATACACCGAAGTTTTGAAAGAATATAATAACGACAAAAAATAAAAAGAGTTGCAATAACTCTTTTTATTTTTTCGCATATTTTGTGTTTTTTGAATGAAATTATGCTTATTTTTGCAAGTTTAAAGCAAAATACAAATAACTCCACCCTTTCTTTCATTAACAATTTTTGTAAGTGTTTTTCTCATTTTTGTTTGAACTTCATCAGGAAGACCAGCCAGTTTTGTGTCAATCGAATCTTTAACAAGTTCATTCATTGGCTTTCCAAACATATTTTTATTCCAAAGGTCTTCCTTATTATTTTCAAATTCATTAAGCATATAACTCACAAGTGAACCACTTTGATTAACACTTCCAACAGCTGGACAAATTTCAGCATCAACATCAACTCTCATAATATGAAGACTTGGAGCTGTCGCTTTAAGCTTTAAGCTTGAGTTTCCATTTTTTGTAATGATTTCTGGTTCAGATAAAACCATGTCACCAACAGTTGGATTCACAATGCCATACCCCGTTTGTTTCACCATATCAAGCGCAGCCTTAATTTTGTCATATTCACTTTTTGCGCTTACAAGTTCTTTAACATAGTTCATCAAACAGAAATCATCTTTAATTTCAACACCACATTCTTTACTCAATGTTTTGTAATAAAGCGCATCATCAACTGGAATTTCAAAATCAATTTCACCCGTTGCAAGATTCATTTTCAAAACTTCAAGTTCTTTCAAATCTTCACTTTCTTTAAAAATATTTATAAGCTTTAAATAATCACTCATCTTCTTCAATGGGTCTGAATTTTGTTTTATCACACTCATAATATTTTTAATAAAATCATTGTCATATGGAAGTGCCATAATCCACTTTGGAAGTCTGAAATTGATTTCTTTAATTGGAAATTCCATCAAAATTGACTTGATGATATTTGTGATTTCTTCTGCACCCATTTTTGAAATATCATATGCGAGCACGGGTGCATTATATTTTTCTTCAAGCTCTTTTTCCAGTTTCAAAACATCTTCAGATTCTGGAAATCTAGAATTTAAAACAATCACAAATGGCTTATGATTTTCATTAAGTTCAGCCACAACTCTTTCTTCAGATTTCACATAATTTTCTCTTGGAATATCTGCAATCGTTCCGTCTGTTGTAACCAAAACAGCAACTGTCGAATGCTCTGAAATGACTTTGTGAGTTCCAATTTCTGCAGCTTCTTCAAATGACATTTCCAAGTCACTCCAAGGAGTTTTCACCATTCTTGGACCATTCTCATCAGCAAATCCGTTTGCACCTTCAACGGCATAACCCACACAATCAACAAGCCTAACTCTTGCTGTTGCATCACTTCCAAAGTTAACTTCAACAGCTTCACTTGGAATAAATTTTGGCTGCATTGTCATCACCGTTTTTCCAGCGCCAGACTGCGGCATTTCATCAATTGTTCTCTGTTTTTCATATTCATTAACTATATTATCTAAAATAGACGAATGCATAAACTTAGAAATGAATGTCGATTTTCCCGTTCTAACCGGACCAACCACACCAACATAAATATCTCCATTTGTTCGTTTTGCAATATCATTATATATTTCAAAGCTTTCCATAAAACCTCCGTATACTGCTTCTATCAAATATATATGATATTATCAAAAATATTATGCTTTTAAAGCATTAAAAAAGCAACCACAGTGTGGTCGCTAAATTTTAGATTATTATTTTTTTCCAAACAGTTGTTCACGAGCAAGCTCGAGTTCTTCTTCGGTTATAATACCCTTTTCTCTAAAATTTTTCAACTTTTCAAACTTTGCTTGTTTTTCTTCTTCTGAAAGTTCATCGTCTTTTTGAGCTTCAACTTTGTTTGGTTCATCTGACTTTTCTTCGGATTTTTCTTCAACACTCTCAATCTTCACTTCAGAATCAAATTTTTCATCATGAGATTGAACATGCAATCCTGCAGGGTTTGTGATTTTTATTTTGTTTCCAGCAATCAAAACATAAGGAATGATTGAAAGAAGCCCTAATGGAAAACATGCAATACTTGAAAAAATAACATATTTTTTAAAATCTTCATTACTCATAAAGATTGTATTGTCCAAATGTTCTGCCTTATATGAAAACCTTCTGCCTGCAATAAAGCAATAAATTCCGACAGGAATAAACACCAATGAGAATGTATAAAGTGCACCATAAACAAAGCACACAACTGACATAATATTTAATAAAACTTTTGAAACTTTCATATTAACTCGCCTTCTGACTTAATTTCTTTTTTACTTTCTTTTTTAAACTAGCCTTGCTTTCTTTTCCAAGAAGCAATCTTTCAATATTTTTTCTATGAGCATACCATGTTGAAATGAAAATTGCAAACAACATTAAGCAGATTGCTTTTCTATCAAATTCAGGAAGATTCATCTTCGCTCTAATGCCTTCAATAACAGTCAGCGATGTGATGCACAAAAAACTCACCACTGAACCATATTCAAACAAAATCCAAACAATCGCACCAACTGCAATAACAATGAGTGTTGCAATAGGATTAGCAGCCAAGAATATTCCCATCATTGAAGATATACCCTTTCCACCTTTAAACTTGTAAAACACTGGATAAATGTGCCCTGCCATCGCTGAAAGCCCAGCAATATAAAGCATTACAAGCCTTTCATCAAAAATATAATATGTGATAATCGCTGGCAAAAATGCTTTAAGCATATCCAAAATCAAATTCAAAAGCCCAAACTTAAAACCGAAATTTCTAAGCACGTTTGTCATGCCAGGGTTTCCACTTCCAAGTTTTGTGATGTCTTGCTTTTGATTTTTAGATATAATTCTCGCAAACGAAATATTTCCACAAAGATATGAAACCAGCACAACAATTAAAACTTGCCACCAAATCATATGTTTCTCCTAAAATAAATCTTCTTCTTTTTTACATTTCATTTTAATTTGTATCGGAACACCTGAAAAATCAAATGCCTTTCTAATGTTATTTTCAAGATATCTTAAATAATTATTTTCCATAAGCTTTGTGTCATTCACAAAAAGTGCAAACACTGGTGGTTTCACACCAGTTTGTGTTGCATAGAAAATTTTAAGTTTCTTTCCTTTCTTATAAGCTGGAGCGTTAATTGTGTAAGCATCTTGCAAGATATCATTGAGTGCACCTGCTGAGATTTTTCTATTTGCATTTTCAATAACAGATTCAACAGCTTGCATGAGTTTTTCTGTTCTTTTTCCTGTAAGTGCTGACAAATAAACCGATTTGAAATATGACATAAACGCAAGGTCAGTTTCAAGTTTCTTTTCATACTGATTCATTGTGTTTGTGTCTTTTTCAATTAAATCCCACTTATTAAACACAATAACAGATGGTTTGTTTTGTTCATGAATAAGACCTGCAATTTTAACATCTTGGTCAGAAATTTCTTCGCTAACATCAATCACCAAAACAACAATATCTGCATTTCTAATCGCATCAAGCGAACGAATGATTGAATAACGTTCAACGGTTTCGTCTTCAATCTTGCTTTTTCGACGCATTCCAGCAGTATCGATAAGTGAATATTTTTTGCCGTTATACTTAAATGGAATATCGATTGAATCACGAGTTGTTCCGGCAATATTTGAAACGATAACTCTATCTTCACCAACAAGCCTGTTTATAAGACTAGATTTTCCAGCGTTTGGTTTTCCAACAATCGCAATTTTTGTTGTTTCATCATCACTTCCAGAAAGTCTTTCTTTTTCAAAATATGAAACAACTTTATCAAGTAGGTCACCAACACCCTTTCCGTGAATTGATGAAATTAAGAATGGGTCACCAAGACCAAGAGAATAATACTCATACATTAAATTTTCGTCATAATTATCAATTTTATTAACTGTTAAAATTATTTTCTTATTTGATTTTCTAAGAACATCAAGAGCATCTTCATCTTGAACAGTGAGCCCTGTCTTTCCATCAACAACAAACAAAATCACATCAGCCATGTCAATTGCAAGTTTTGCTTGACGAACAATATTTTTTGTTATTTCGTCATCATGCTCCAAATCAAGACCACCGGTATCAATCAAAGTGAATGAATTATCAAGCCATTCTGCACGAGCAAAAATCCTGTCACGTGTAACGCCAGGCTCATCATTAACAATAGAAATTCTTTTTCCAACAATACGATTAAAGAGTGTTGACTTTCCAACGTTTGGTCTGCCAACGATTGCAACAAGTGGTTCTCTCATAACATTCTCCTACAAATATCATTATAACGGAAACTCGTGAAATTGGCAAGATTTTATATTTAAAATATAAACTAAAAATTTTTAACACAAAACAATCAAAAAAAGTTGGCATAAAAGCCAACTCAATTAGTTTTTTTCTTCTTTCCAAAAATTCCTGCAAATGTTTCTGAGAAAAATCTTGCAACTTTATATCTTGCCCTTTTCGAAAAAATCATAACACCTGCAAAAACCAGTGACAAAACACCCAAAACACCAAGTGTAACATAAAGTGTTTTGTTTGAGTTTGCTGAACCATTTGAAGAGTTATTCACAAGCCCAGCAACTGCAACATCTTCGTTTGAATTTTCTGAAAGGTCTGCAACCGAACTTTCACTTGCATCTTCAGTTCCATAAAGCACAACATCAACCACTTTTGCAAGATAAGGCGTTGTTTTTAAAACCAAATCTTTTTCAATATTCTCACAGCCCATTTCAAAAAGCATGGCTCTATTTGTTAACTGCTGATTATAATTTCCCTTGCCAAAATAAATATCTTTAATAAGCCCCGGGTAAACTTCATCAGCATACGACTTAATCATATAAGCAAAATTTTTATTTTCTTCATAGTTTGCACTAGACTTTCCAACCACCATTCTCACAGAACTCATTTGCTTTCCATCGACCTTAGTTAAATACTCACTTCTTTTTGTTGAATCACGGTGCAAGTCAAAAATTGCTTGAGCGCCAGAATCTAAAAGCTCAGATGCAGACACTTGACTTCTTGTGTAAGCCCCAGAATTGTGTGGCAAGTGCAAATCTTCATTATAGTTCACACTAATTCCAAGCCCTTCTAAACTTGAAACAAACTTTTTTCCAACATCATGAATGCCACCCTTTCCATAAACCGAATCAATACCATCTGGAGTAAAATAACATTCGTCATTGTGAGTGTGATAAACGCCAACTTTTTTTGTCACTTTTGCACTTGCAGTTTGCTCACCATTTTTTGATTCACTTTTCAATTTAATCTTAGGTAATTTTTCATCATTCAAAAACTTTGCAACTGCTGTTTTATTGTTTGAATCAACACTTTCAATTTCATAATATTTGTTGTCCGTCGAAAGATAATTGTCACCAACATTTATGTTGCCACCTTTCAAAAACAGCACTTTACTTTTTGATGAATCAGCATAAATTGTATAATAATTTTTAGCAGTGTCTGCACCATGCGCAACGTCAATATTTAAGGTTGTTGAAGTTGTAAATCCTAAAAAAATAAACAAAAAACTAAATAGAAAACATGATAATCTCTTCATATTTATAAATCACCACCTTTCACATTATTTAAATAAAATTCACTTGTTGTTGCAGTATTTTCTTCATTTTTAACACTTTTTGCGTTTTTTAAGTTCGTTTTATCATAAGCAATTTTATTCAATTTCCCATTTTTCACTGAATCAAAGGTGTGCGTTTTGTAATTAAAATTTTTAGTTTCTTTTTTTATCGCCGCATTTTCAAAACACCTTCCAAGAAACTCACTCACAGCAACTGCAATCACAATTGAAACAATATATGCGCCAAATGCTCCACCAACACCAAGTCCAAGCACAGTCGGAACATCTTTAGAAAAATTGATAATCCACTGAACTAACTGTGCAAGGGTTATTCCAAACAAGCATGAAACAAATGCGTTTCTCCTGCTTCTTCCAAGAGCATAAGCAACAACGCCAGCAACGACACCATAAACATACATGTTATCAATGAGCACTTCTTCTGGGTCTGCCGGAAGTAACCATTCAAGCGCATATATAAGCGAAGCAACTATAATTGTTCCAAAAAATGCTCTAAGCAAATCTCTTGACCAACCACACGAAATAAGCAAATAAATTGAAAGCCCCAATGGAATTAAAAATCCACCTATCGAAAAACAAAAATACTTTCCTATCCAAATTGGAGGTATCAATATTCCTATACAAATCAAAACCAAAATCATTAGTGCTTCTTTATCATTTAATCGCAAACTGTCCAAAATTCGCTGACCAGCTCCAAACATGACAAGAAGAATAATTGTTGTTAAAATAATTAAACTCGCTGACATAAAAAATCTCCTTTACAATTAGTATGTAAAAGAGATTACTTTTTTATTACACGTTTCGACAAAAATCTATTTTGCTTTCATCTAGTGAAATTTCCTTCCCATCTAAATATGAAAGAAAATCATTTTCATCAAAACTAAAAATTATTTTATATGCACATAGACACTGATATTTCTTTTTGAAAATTTTATTCACAGCAGAGTCACCATATTTTTCATCACCAATCAAAAAGTGACCAATATGAGCAAAGTGTGCACGAATTTGATGAGTCTTTCCAGTCACAAGCTCAATTTCAACAAGTGATAAATCATTGTGTGATTTTATCAATTTATAGTTTGTTTGAATTTTTTCAAAACCAGCTTTTTTATTGTCAGAAATTTCAACAAAAGATTTATCAGAATATTTCTTTAAATATGCCACCATGTTATCACTTTGTTTTTCAAGCCTTCCATAAACGAGTGCTAAATAAAATTTATGAATTGTCCTATTTTTAAACGCAGCATCTAAAGACTGCTTTGTTTTTTCATTTTTTGCAAACACAACCAAACCTTCAGTGTTTCTATCAAGCCTGTGAACAGCAAAGCATTTACTACCACAAGTGTTTGACACTGCAGAAACAAAATCTAATGAACCATCTTCTGAAACGGTTTCTATTTTTCTTGGTTTAAAAGCAACGACAATATTTTCATCTTCATAAACAACATCAACTTTCATTTCACGAATTTCATTTATATAAAATAAAACTTCATCATCAGAATTTATAATTAAATCTTCAGAGATTCTCTTTCCATTAATCTTAATATCTTTTTGCCTTAACATTTTTCGCACGTTAGAATATGTGATTGATGGAAACTTTTCAATGATTGAATCTGAAACCTTTTGACGTTTTGAATTTTTAAAATTTTCTACTCGCATAATCGTTTCTCCGACACTTAAATATCTTCTTCAATTTTAGCACACAATCAAATAAAATATCAAGAATTAATATATCAAGTACAATTCTAAAATAAGCTAAACTCTATGTAAAACACTATCAAATTAATTATATCTAACATATTTACGCATTAAATTATTATTCGCAAATAATCAAATATTTTGTAGAAATAATTATAGATTTTTATTAAAATAACACAATATTTTGTAAATAATATACTTATTTAAACATCATCTCATTCAAAACAAGTTTTTATTGTCAATTTTTCACATTTTCGCAAATTTTATTAATTATATTATTATAAATAGCATATATTTTAATTATTTTTGCAATGTTTTGCGTTTTTTATTTTTAATATAAACAGACTCGGCTCTAAAATATTCACATTTCTATAGATAATAAAATATCATATTTTTATCACAAAAAAAAATAACCCTGATTGGGTTATTTTTTCTACTTTTTCTTTTTTCCTTCTTTTTTAAGTGCGACATTTTTAACTTCTTCTATAGAAGGTTTTCCTGAACCTTGGTCTTTAAGCATGGTTTCAAATTCATTTACAAAATCAAAGAATGTTGTTATGTCTTTAAACTTTTTATAAACGGAAGCAAATCTGATATATGAAACTTCATCAAGATTTTTCAAACCTTCCATAACATACTCACCAATAACTTGTGATGAGATTTCTTCTTCCATACTGTTGTAAACCTTCTTTTCAATATCAGAAACAAGTTTGTCAATGTCACTGATTGAAACAGGTCTTTTTTCACAAGATTTTAAGATTCCATTTTTCATCTTGCTCGTCGAAAAACGTTCACGGTTGCCATTGCTTTTCACAACCATAATTGGTGTTACTTCGATTGTTTCATAAGTGTTGAATCTTCTTCCACAACCCAAACATTCACGCCTTCTTCTGATTGAATTGGAATCGTCACAAGCTCTTGAGTCAATAACTTTGCTTTCTTCCGAGCCACAATATACACATTTCATAATACTTTCTCCACTTGTATAATACAATTTTTTATGTCAATTTGCAAGTTATTTATATTTTTTATTATTTATTGGTTTAAATCGTACATATGACCTATAATTTGACTGACTTTGACTTTTGATTATATGCTCAGGATTTCTTTGTTCTTTTTGCCCCACTGCATTTCTATTTTTATAATTTTCCATTTGCAAGTGCTTATAATAATTCGCTGTGCTTTTAGATTTCTTTTTATCATAATCACCCTGATAAAAACCAAATTCCCTTTCGTTTTGAACTTGAAGTTTAACAAGCACAACATCGTCACCAATCTTTTTTAACTTTTCGAGTGGAATGAAAATATCTTCACTTTTTTTGAAAATTTTTCTTTCCCCAGGAACGACAATTCCACGAACCAGTCCATTTTCTATATCAAACAAAACATCTATTATGTGCCCTAGTTTTTTACCGTCAAAAACATTGATTATTTCTTTTTCTTTAAGCTCTGTAAGCGTAATATCCATACTTAATTATATTCCAAAAAACAAACTTGTAACACATGCTGAATAAAAAAGCTCCCTTTCGAGAAAACTTAATCTTAAGGAGCTTATATGGCAAACAAAGTAATAATTTGTGGCATAGACACATCAACCCTTCCAAAATGCACAACTGATGAACTTAATAATTTGATGCTTAAAGTGAAATCTGGTGACGTTGAAGCACGTGAACAATTTGTGATTTACAACATGCGACTGGTCTTATCAATCGTTAAAAGATTTTCGTCAAACAAAAACAATTCTGATGACATTTTTCAGGTTGGAATCATCGGACTTTTAAAGTCGATTGATAATTTCGATATGTCGGTTGGCGTAAAATTTTCAACCTATGCAGTTCCGATGATTATTGGCGAAATTCGAAAGTTTTTAAGAGATTCAAGCGCCATGAAGGTTACCCGAAGCATTCGAGATATTGCATATAAAGCGTTGCAAGCAAAAGAAGAAATTTTGAAAAACTCAAACAAGGAAGCCACCATTGAAGAAATTTCAAAAGTGACAGGCATTCCCGAAAAACAAATTGCCGATGCTATGGACGCAATCAGCGAACCACTTTCACTTTATGACACGGTTTTTCATGACGACAACGACACGATGCTGATTATGGACCAAATTCAAGACGGTTCATCTGATGATAAAATATTAGAAAAAACTGCTTTAAAGCAAGCACTTTCAACTCTTGGAAAACGTGAGCAACAAATACTCTTTTTAAGATATTATGTCGGAAAAACCCAAATGGAAATTTCAGATACAATAGGAATCAGCCAAGCGCAAGTTTCAAGACTTGAAAAAGACGCTCTCAAAGAAATCAAGTCTAGTGTCACATAAAAGACCTTAAACTTCATATCTCAAAACAACAAAAGCGTAGCAAAATGCCACGCTTTTCTTTATGCCAGTTTCAAAATTTCGACTTTCATTTTATCTAAAATTTTCTTTTCAATCCTTGAAATATATGACTGTGAAATGTCAAAATAATCAGCCACTTCTTTTTGTGTCATTTCAGAGTTTCCTGAAAGACCATATCTCATGCAAACAATTTCTTTTTCTTTTTCGCTAAGGTCATTAAGCACACGTTTCAAATCGTCTTTTTCATCTTGCTTATCCATTGAAACTGTAACTTCATCTGTTTCAGAACTCAAAATATCAGAAATACAAAGCTCATTTCCTTCAGCATCAGTGTTTAATGGTTCATCAAGTGAAACTTCTTTTTTGATTTTAGACACTTTTCTAAGGTGCATCAAAATTTCATTTTCAATACACCTTGACGCATATGTTGCCATTTTTATATTTTTTGAATTATCAAATGATGACACTGCTTTGATTAGCCCAATCGTTCCGATGCTGATTAAATCTTCAATGTTCGAACCGGTGTTATCAAACTTTTGAGCAGTGTAAACAACCAGCCTTAAATTGCGTTCAATAAGCTGATTTTTGGCTTCATCACTCCCATTTTTCATTTCTTCAACCAAGTTAAACTCTTCGATTGAACTAAGCTTTTCAGGCAAGATTTCAGAGCCATTTGCAATATAATAAACGTAATTTTTTCTCTTGAATAAATTTGCTAAAAATTTAAACATAAACACCCCTTAAACAAAATCTCTGTGAAGCAAACAATCATACCTATTAGAACTTTCAAACCTATGACTTACAACTCCAAGCACACATCTGAAACTTCTTTTTTCAGTGCCAAAATAAACACTTACTTTTTTTATATCAAAAATTGGAATATCGAAATTTTTATTTGCAATTGTCACAACTTTCAAATAGTGGCTCACTGCTAAATTATCATAGTTGCAATTAGTTATGTTTTTATAATCTTTTTGCGGCAAATATTTTTTGAGCGAATAGACACTTACAATGATGACTGGCAGTTTTGTTTTTGAATCATAAAGCACATTTCCTGAATCTAATAGACCCATAAACTCTATATGTTTTCCAAATGCAAAAAATGATACTTTTCTTAAAAAAGTGTTTAATATTTTATTTTTTGAAAAGGCATCGATAATTTTAAAAAGCGCAAAAATATAACATAAAATTGCAAAAACTATAACTAAATCACAAATTTTAGATAAATTTTTGCTAAAAATTTGAATAAACAGCGCACGAACAAACATAACCAAAAACTTTGAAAACCCATAATAAGAAAACATCATTACAAGTGACAAAAAGAAAAATGGGATAAATTTTGAAAATTTATAATTGTTGGTTATAAGCAAACATATGAGAAAATAGGCTAAAATTTTCATTAACAAAAATTGATAAAACTTTAACTCTAAAACTAAGAAAATTGCGCCAGCTGAAACATTTAAAATCTGCAATAAAAAAATACAAACATTACCACTTTCAAGTCTAAATAGTCTTTTGAGTGACAAGAATAAAACATAATCTAAAGTTAAAGAAACCAATATAAAAACAATATAACTTTCCATAAAAAAATTATATTATATTTCTTGCTTTAATTCATAAAATTAAATTGGCTAATTATTTTGTTTTATGTCTGCTAATATTTTTTTATTAGAAATTTTGTCCATAAAAAAAACAGGGCTGTTTGCCCTGTTTTTTACTTAAACATTTTTTCAAAACACTCTTGAAGTTTTTTGTTGTTTTTGTCATTCTTTTCTTTTGTTTGAGTCAGTGTCAAATAAACTTTGATAAGTGGTTCGGTTCCTGATGGTCTAACCATTACCCTTGTATTTTCTTCAAGCTCAAAACTGATAAGGTTTGCACTTGGAAGCCCATCTATTCCACCAGCATAATCTGAAATGCTTAAAACTTTAAGCCCTGCAAATTCTTGTGGTGGATTTTCTCGAAGACTTTTCAAAATTTCTTTCATTCTCGCATCGCCTGAAGAACCTGCAAATTTATAAGACGAAACATATGCTTGATAATAACCAAATTCTTCATAGATTTCATTCAACCTGTCAGCAATAGTCTTGTTTTGTTTTTTGAGTTCACTTGCCACTTCAGCAATAAGCATGCTTGCAACCGTTGCATCTTTATCTCGAACATGAGTTCCTGCAAGATATCCGGAACTTTCTTCAAAACCTAAAACAAACTCTTTTGCTTTTCCTTGTTTTTCAAGATTTGTGATAAATTCACCAATATATTTAAAGCCTGTCAAAACGTCAAAGCACTTTGCGCCATACTTTTCTGCAATCTTTTCAGCAAGCCCCGTTGAAACCACTGATTTAACCACAAAACCACCTTTTGTTTTTCGATTTTTCAAAAGATAATCTTCAATTATAACACCGATTTCATTTCCGGTTAAATGCACAAATTTGCCATCATGCTTCACCATGACACCAACTCTGTCTGCATCTGGGTCACTTGCAATAATAAGGTCTGGATTTGAAAGCTTTGCAAGCTCAAGAGATGTTTCATAAACTTCAATTTTTTCTGGGTTTGGATATGGACATGTTGTGAAGTTTTTGTCTGGAGTGCACTGAACTTTGTTAAGCTCAACTTTTGCGCCTTTTTCACTAAGCACTCTTGGAACTGTTTGAATGCCTGTTCCGTTTAAAGCTGAAAACAAAACTGAAATGTTTTCAATTTTGTTTAAAGAAACAGACTCAACTTCTGAAACATATTTGTTCAAGATTTCATCATCTGTATATTTAATCAAGCCAAGTTTCAAGCCTTCTTTAACGCTTAGTGCTTCAAATGAAAACTCATCTAAAGTTTCTGCAATTTTCATAATTTCAAAAGATGGTTCTTCAAGAAGCTGACAACCATCGCTGTCATAAACTTTATATCCGTTGTAGTCTTTTGGATTGTGACTGGCAGTTATCATAACACCTGCATCACAGCCATAAAATCTCACCATATACGACAAAAATGGCGTCGGCATAAGCTCTTTTGAAAGATAAACGGCAATTCCTTGTTTTGCACAAATTCCTGCCACAAGCTCAGCAAATTCCTTTGACATAATTCGGCTGTCATAGCTTATTGCAATCTTTTTTCCACCATTCTTTTTCATATAAATCACAAGCGCATTTGTTGCCCTTGCAACTGTGTAAATATTCATGCGATTGCTGCCAGCACCAACAATGCCACGAAGACCAGCTGTGCCAAATTCCATAACCTTGAAAAACGCCGAATTTTTATCTTCGTCACTCATTGATTTCAACTCATTTAAAAGCAACTCGTCTTTGACTTTTTCAAGCCACAAATCATATCTTTGTTTATAATCCATAAAAACCCCTTAAGACATTATATGACTCCATTATAATAAATCTGACTTTTTTTTCATAACAAAAACCCCTGCTCTTTAAAATTTTGTAAAATTTTGCAAAGAAAAAAGACAGGCAAGCCTGTCTTTTGATTACTTATTGAATTTTCTTCTTAAAAATGGTGGGATTTCAGCATCTTCAACTCTAATGTTTGAACCTGTTTGAATTGCTGAATTGTTGTTCATTCCAGCATATGGGTTTTGTGGTGGAACTTGTCCCCTTGAACATTGATTTTGAACAGGTTGATTTTGCATAGGTTCTGGTGTGATTCCATATTTTCTATCAATTTCAGCTTGGTTTGGAATCACTTGAGTCTGTTCTGCAGGTGCAGAGTTTGTTGTGCCACGAAGTCTATTCCACAAATCCATATCATTTCTTGGTTCAAATGTTGTTGGTTGTGGTTGTGAAGCTTGTTGTGGTTGCATATTTTGTTGAACTGGTCGTGGTTCAGACATTCCAAAATCCTTTTCAAAAAGTGAACGCATCGCTGTTGGCTTGCCAGTCACAAAGTCATTGAATCTATTTCTGTCAAAGTTTCCAGTGTCTTGTGGTTTCGAAATTTGACTGAGTCTATCAGCACCATTTTGAGCTTGCAAGAAACTAGGTCTTGAAGCAGCTGTTGCATTTTCAAACTTACTTCCTTCAAAGCCAGTTGCAACAATGGTAACCATCATTTTATCATTATATTTTTCGTCTATTGAAGCACCAAAAATTGTGTTTGCGTCTGGTGAAACAACTTCTTTAACCATGTTGACAGCATCATTAACTTCTTCAAGAGTTAAGTCGAAACCACCCATAACGTTGATGATAACTGCTTTTGCACCATTGATTGATGTTTCTAAAAGTGGGCTTGCAATCGCTTGACGAACTGCAATTTCATTTCTCTTTTCGCCTTTTCCTTCACCAATGCCCATATGAGCAAGACCACGATTTTTCATAACCGTTCTAACGTCAGCAAAGTCAAGGTTGATAAGAGATGGTGTAGCAATAAGGTCAGAAATTCCTTGAATGCCTTCTCTTAAAACTTCATCTGCATATTTAAACGCATCAACAATAGATGTGCCTTTTGGAGCGATTGACAAAAGTCTGTCGTTTGGAATAACAACAAGTGTGTCAACGCATTTGCTCAAACTCTTGATTCCAAGTTCAGCATTTGCAGCTCTTGTTCTGCCTTCAAATTCGAATGGTTTTGTAACAACTGCAATGGTTAAAATTCCCATTTCACGAGCAATGCTTGCAATAACAGGAGCAGCACCAGTTCCAGTTCCACCACCCATACCAGCAGTGATAAACACAAGGTCAACACCACGAAGCTTTTCACAAATTTGAGTTCTGCTTTCTTCAGCTGCTTTTCTTCCAACTTCAGGGTCTGCACCAGCGCCAAGACCTTTGGTGAGCTTTTCACCAAGTTGAATCTTAACTGCAGCTTTGCTGAGCATTAGGGCTTGTTTGTCTGTGTTTGCAGCAATAAAAGACGCACTTTTAAGTTCAGATGCAATCATTCTATTGACAGCATTACAGCCACCACCACCAACACCAACAACTAAAATTTTACAAATAGGTGTGATATTATTAATTTCCATAGTCCTATCTCCGTTATACTTTTACTATTAATTCTTCAAGCATATAGCCATAATTTAAAATCATGTTCAAAAGCCCTTCTTCACTGGCATCATATGGTCTTATATCTCTGTTTTGAATAGCATTAACAAACTCAACTTTTCGTTTAAGTTTTTTTGTTATGATTGTTTTTATTCCGTGAATAAAGTTGAATCCACCACCAACAAAATAAACTGGCAAAAATTCAGGAAGGTCATACATGCAACGCTCTAAGCACTTGCTGATATATTCGCAAATCATTTCAACTCGGTCTGAAACAATTTCATTTGTTGCCTTTGCAGAATACGACTGCATAATTTCGTCACCTTCAACTTCATAGGTGTCAGTCACCTTAGGGTTCCAACCAAGAACAATTTTATGTTTCAACCTTTCAGCTTCATTAAATGAAATTTTTAAGCATTGAGACAAATCTGAAGTTATGTAACCCCCACCCATTGAAAAACTGCTCATAAACAAAAGCGCATTTCCACGAGCAAGTGAAACTGTTGTTGTGATATATCCAACGTCAACCAAAAGAACATATTTATCACGCACATTTGGTTCAAATAAATATAAACATTCAGCAAGTGGCGAAGAGATAAACCCTAAAATTTCAATTTTCAATTCTTTAAAGATAGATTTCACAAAGGCTATAAATTCTTTTTCAGCAAGAACGTATGAAATCATGCCGGTAATAGATTTTGCCTTTGCGCCAACAGGGTCGATAACTCTGCGCATACTATCAATTTCGTAATAGACAACTGAGTTGTTTATAACAGCATACTTTTGGTCAGCCCCAAAAGAATTGCCGGTCTTAAAAATATTTTCGATATCAAATTTTGTAACTTTCTTTGCTTTAGGAAATGTGAGATTAACTGATTTTGTAACGCAGGTGCTAAATTCACCCGGAACACCGATATAAACACTTGAAACTTTTGTTTCTGAAGTGATTTCAGCATTAGAAATTGATTGAGCCAAGGCATACTTCAAGCTTTCTGGTTCTAAAAATTCGGAATTTTGAAAACCAGCGTAAGCAATTTCACCTTTTCCAAGAATTTTAAAGGTGTCATTCACGCCGTTGTCACCAATAAGCGTAACTATTGATGATGAGCCAATATCAATAATAGCAGTACTTTCTCTCATACAAATCCTTTTTTCGACAATATTTCTATGATAGTTTAAGTATATTCGTGAAGCGAATTTGTGTCAAACAAAAATGTCTTCAATTATTAAATTATGTGCGAATTTACTCGATTATAAACGCAAATAAAAAGGCAAGGTTTTCGCCCTGCCTTTTATTCTGTTTCACCATTTGGCTTAATAACATAAATTTTTCCATCTGAATCTTGCTTAACTTCAATAATTTCATCTGGATTATTTTGAATTCTGCCATCACCAGCTTCAATTTCTTGACCATCTAAGAAAACAACTGTTCCCTTTAAAACTTTTTCATAAAGTTTGCTTGTTCCAGAAATCACAATATTGCAACCGAGTTGCTCATTGTTTCCAGCATTTCTCATTGTGATAATAAATCTTTGGTCAACGCCAGAGTAACTAATTTTTCTAACAGCTGTGATATCTTTTGTTTTTCCATAAACACCGGTTGTTATGTCGGTCAAATAAACACTGATGTCATCTTCAACAAACTCACCGATAATTGCCGATGAAAGAGTCAATGTTTCTTTTGTGATTTCTATTGTTCGGTCGAAATAGCAAGAGTTTCCACAAACAACTTTAGACTCAAGCTCTGCTGTTGAAACTTTGTCTAAAACCTTAAATTCAACATCTAAGATATACCAGTTTTCGCTTGACGCATCTTTCACTCTATACCTTGGCACTCTTTCAGAGATATAAACTCTGACAATATTTGGAAAATGTCGAACCACTTGTTCAACCTTAACATAAGGATTGCTCTTTTCAATTTTTGCAATATTATCTTCAAAGTTCATAAAGACAATATTTTTGCCAAAATCAAACTCACCCGAATCAAGCACCGATTCTTTAATGCCTTCACCAAGATTGGTTTTTGTCATTTCTTCTCTTGAGCGAATTTCAATATCAACTGTTTTAAGTCTAAACACAAGAGCAAAAATAGTGCATAAAAGAACAACACTTAAACAACAACTACCAAAAATAATCCAAAACTTCTTTCGTTTCATAAATAGTTAATCTACCTTATCAATAATTGCACCCAAACTTCTAAGGTTTTTGTCTAGGTTATAATACCCACGTTCCACGTGAAAAATTTCGTCGATAACGGTTTTGCCTTTTGCAACAAGCCCTGCAAGCACCAGCCCAGCACCACCACGAAGGTCAGGACAAGCCACTTCAGCAGGCTTTAACTTAGTAACCCCCACAACCGTTGCATACCTTTCGCTAACATTGATTTTTGCACCCATTTTAAGAAGTTCCGTCACCACCTTGAATCTTGCTTCAAACACCGTTTCATGAATGATTGACGTTCCCTTAGAAATGGTTTGCATCACCAGCATCGGCGACTGCAAGTCCGTTGGAAATCCGGGATAGATTGACGTTTCGATTTTTTCACAGGATTTCAACCTTGAAAAGTTTTCTAAGGTTATTTTATCACTAAACAAATCAATGTTGCAACCAGAATTACGCAAAAATACAATAAGTGGCAATAAAAAATTTGGGTCAATTCCTTCAAGTTCTATCTTTCCACCACACATAGCACCGGCAATTAAATATGTTCCGGCAGCAATTCTGTCACCAATACACTTAAAAGTTGTTCCATAAAGTTTCTTCACGCCATAAATCACAATGGTTTCATATCCTGCACCAAAAACCTTTCCACCCATCGAATTTATAAATCTTGCAAGCTCAACAATTTCTGGCTCTCTTGCAGCATTTTTGATGACGGTTATCTCTCCATCAATAAGCGTGCTTGCCATCATTATATTTTCAGTTGCTCCCACACTTGGAAAAGAAAGTTCAACAACACTCCCCTGAATTTTGCTCGCATCAGAATAAATCAAGTCATTTGCAAATGAAAACTTGATTCCAAGTTTTTCAAGCCCTGCAAGATGAATGTCTATTGGCCGCTTTCCTATATCACACCCACCGGGATAAGTGAAAATTGCCTTGCGATATTTAGACAGAATTGAACCCATCATGAATATACTTGAGCGAAGCGTTTTAGTTTCTGCCATGATGACGGACGTGCTTGAAAGCGCTCCTGAAATTATCATATTTCCATTAGAAACTTCCACCTTCTTTCCCAGTTTTTCTAAAATCAGCCCCATTTCAATAACATCTAAATAAAGTGGAATGTCTTCAATCACACAGTCTTCATCGCACATAATAGTCGCTGCAATAATTGGAAGAATAGCATTTTTTGCTGAATCAACCTTAAGTTTTCCAAAAAGTTTATTACCACCACTTACAACATATTTCATAAACACCTACTTATTATAGATTATTCAAAGGCGTTCTTTTTTGGCACAAAAAAAAGAGCATCAACCGTGCTCTTTTTTGTTCTTAATTAAATAATCATTGGGTCTTGCTTTAACAATGTTTCAATATCACCATATTGAGCTTTTAAATTTTCAAGCTCAGTTTCAAGTTCTTCGGCATCTTTCACAAAAATATTCGGATTTGCCAAAAACAAAACATCTAAGTCTGAATCTGGATAACCGTGTTTTTTAAGCAAAAAGCAATTCATTGCAAATTCGTCACACGAAACATTTTCCATCATTGGTGCAACAGCCAAAACATCTTTAATCTCTAAATCTGAAATATCGAAACTTTTCAAAATTTCATAAACTTCTTGGTCCATTATGATTCTCCATATTCTTTTGCTAAAAACTCTTTTTCTTCTGCATTGAAAGATATCTTTTCATCTTCCATATATCTTTCAAGTAAAGCAATCATTTTTGGAGTGATTTGATATTTTTGCATAAGTTCTTCAGACTCAACGTCATAGGTTCTAACAAACTTCTTTTCTTCTTGCAACACTCTAAAAAGTGTTGGGTCAACTTTTGTTTCATTTTGAATATACGCAATTCGAGCATAAGTTTTTGCCTGACTCGTCATAAACCAGTTAGGTCTTGAAAGGATATCTTCTCTTGATGCAATTTGTCTTAAAATCATATATCTAAGTTTAAGCACATTTGCAGGAACAACCAAAATATTTGGAGATGCAAGAAGTGTTTCCTTTGAAATGTTTAACTCTTTAATTTGTCTATATTTTTCTTTTATGCTTTCATCTGAAAAGCCCAACATTGTTGGCAATGTTTTCACCATTTTAGCATATTCAGCTTCACTAACGCCCAATTCTTGCTGATAAAGCAACCCTTTTTTAATCACTGTTTCTTCAGCGTTTGTGAGAAGTGTTGGATGACTTTTAAGCATTCTGATAAACTCATCGTTGCTTAAAGAAAACTGCTTTTTGTAAAACTCAGCTTTTTGTTTCACGCTCTCCTGAGCAAATGTAATCATTGATGGCAAAACTTTTAACATCTTAATAAATTCAGCCTTTTTCAAACCAAATTCACTTTGATAAAAATCTGCCTTGTTTTTGATTTCTTCTTCTGCATAAACAAGAAGCGAAGGTTGGGTCTTGAGCATTTTGATAAATTCAGTTTTTGAAAGCCCAAACTCCCTTTCATAAAACTCAACTTTGCCTTTGAGTGTTTCTTCTGAAATTGTCAAAAGTGATGACACTCTTGAAACCAACTTCACAAATTCAGGCTTTGAAAGTCCAAACTCTGATTCAAAAAATTCCACCTTACTCTTCATTAACTCTTCAGAAAATGTGAGAAGTGTTGGTGTAGATTTTATAATTTTAATGGCATCATCTTTCAAAACACCAAACTCTTGTCTAACAATTTTGATTTTGTTTTTAATTTCTTCATCTGCATAAGCAAGAAGCGAAGGTTGACTTTTAAGCATCTTCACAAATTCAGCCTTGCTTAAACCCATTTCTTTTTGATAAAATTTCACTTTTCCCTTAACAGTGTCTTCTGTAAGCCCAAGAATGGTTGGCAAACGCTTCAACATCTGCTTAAGTTCAGGTTTGTCTAAATCAAATTCAGTTTCAAAAAATTCTAATCTCTCTTTAATTGAATCTTCTGCCAAACACAAAAGCATTGGCTGACTCTTTACCATTTTAACAACCTCTTCTTTTTCAAATCCCAACTCTGATTTAAAAAATTCAACTCTTTCAAAAATTTCAACATCTGAAAAGAATAATATTGTCGGCTGCCTTTTAAACATTTTAACAATTTCAGCCCTATCAAATCCCAATTCTGATTCAAAAAAGGCAATCTTTTTCACTGCTTCTTCTTCGCTAATATCTCGATTTTGAAGAATGATTTGTCTGGTGGCAACATCTTGCTCAGTCCAATCAAAGTATTTCTTTAATATTTCTTCAATTTTCATAAAGTTTTCTCCCTAGAAACAACTCACATTGTTCTGATTATATTATAACATAACCAAACAAAAAAAACCATACCTTTTAGGTATGTTTTTATAATTTATTTATGCTCTGCCTATGCACATTTTGAACCACCCCAAGCATAGACATAAAAATCATAATTGATGTGCTTCCCGCTGAAATAAACGGAAGTGGAAGCCCCGTTGGTGGAACCACTCCTGTCACAACTGCTATGTTCAACAAAACCTGAATAATGATAATCGAGCCAATTCCAAGGCACAGCAAGAATCCAAACTTCGTATCGGCATTTTTTGCAATCTTTAAAATGCTCATAAAAAGCAAAATAAACAACAAAATCAAAGTGCATGAGCCAACAAAACCAGTTTCTTCAGCAATGATTGAAAATATAAAATCGGATTCTGAAAATGGCAAAAACAAAAATTTTTGTCTTGAGTGAAAAATTCCTTGCCCAAACATTCCACCAAGCGACACTCCAAAAAGAGATTGCACAAGCTGAAACCCTTCGTCTTTGCTAGATGCAAACGGGTCGATAAACGCAATAAGTCGTTTGAGTCTATATGGTTCAACCACAATAAGCAAAACCACCATGAGTGCTGCAGGAATCATCAAAATCAAAAAATGCTTAAATCTGGCGCCACCAACAAAAAGCATCACAACAACCAAAAGCGCCATACATATTGTAATCGACATATTCGGCTCGAGAATGATTAAAAGGCATAACACAAAGCCAGAAAAAAGCACTGGCAAAATCCCTTTAAAAGTTTTCACTTTTTCTGATGATTTTGAAAGATAACTTGCAGCAAAAACAATGAATGCAAACTTTGCAATTTCTGATGGTTGAAAAGTTATCACTCTAAGATTAATCCATCTTGTTGCGCCATAGTTTGTAAGCCCCACTCCCGGAACAAAAACAAGTGCCAGCAAAACAACCGACAACACAAAAAGCACCCATCTCACTCTTTCAAGTTTTTTATAATCAACAAATGAAAAAATAAAATAACACACAAGCCCAACCACAATGCCAAACACCTGCTTTTTCAAAAAGAAAAATTTATCCCCATATGAAACTTCGGCAGAATATGAACTAGCTGAAAAAACAAAAACACAACCAATCAAAACAAGGGCAAGCATTAGTCCAAAAAGCACAAAATTAAATCTATGACTTTTTTGAGTTTTCAAGGTGCAAATTTTCATCAAGGGCAATCTCTCCTACAATTTTTTTGAAAACATTACCCCTTTCTTCAAAGTTTGAAAAATAGTCAAAACTTGCACAAGCCGGTGAAAGCAAAACGATTGAGTTTTTGTGTGCAACTCGAAACAAAGACAAAACTGATTCTTTAAGAGTGTTATAAATCTGATAACTATCAAAGCCAAACTTTTTTGCAGAAAACGCAATTTTGTGCTTTGTTTCACCAAAAATTGCTATATTTTTCACATTTTTTGGCAAATTTTTGAATAATTCATCAAAATCATAACCCTTATCACTTCCACCCAAAATCAAGTTAATTTCACATTTAAAACTTTTTGTTGCAACGACTGTGCTGTCGATGTTTGTGGCTTTGCTGTCATTGTAAAACGCAACACCATTAATGGTTTTGACGTATTCAATTCTATGCTCAACCGAATTGAAGTTCACCACATCTTGAAGAATATCTTTTCTTCTAGTTTGAAGATAAACAGCAAGAACAGACGCTAAAACATTCGAAATGTTATGCTCACCCACAAGCTTTAAATTTTTAAGAGATAATAGTTTTTCATGAGTTTTGTTATCTTTAAAATATATGCACCCACGAGAAAGATAACAACCGTCAACTTGACTTTTTGTGCTGAAATAAAAAATTTTTGCTTTAGTTTTTGGAATGTTTTTCATCAAAAGACTATTGTCATAGTTGATTAACAAATAATCATTTTCAGTTTGATTTCGAGTGATTCTGTTTTTGCACCATATATATTTTTTTAGTGTTTTGTGCCTTGCAAGGTGGTCCACTGAAAAGTTTAAAATGCAAGCGATATGTGCATGAAAATCTTTCACACTTTCAAGCTGATAACTCGAACACTCTAAAACAGCAATATCTCCATCAGATAAGTTATCGCAAAAACTCGTCACCGGCACGCCAATATTTCCACCAAGAAACACTCTTCTCTCTTGATTTTTCAAAAGATAATTAATAATTGAAACCGTGGTGGTTTTTCCATTTGTTCCAGTGACTGCAATAATATCTCCCTTTAAGTTCCTTGCGCCTAGCTCAAGCTCACCAACAATCTTGATTTTTCGTTTTTTTGCTTCAACTAAAAACGGCAAATCTAAACTCACTCCGGGGCTCGTCACAATAAAAGACAGACCTTCAAAAAGCCTGTCCTTGTCTTGTTTTTCAAAATCTTCTTTTGATAAATTTAAAATTTTTTCATCTGCAAATTTTACATTATAGTTATGTTTATATAAATAATCATAAGCACTTCTGCCACTTTTTCCTTGACCAACCACCAATGCTTCCATAAATCTCCTTAAAGGACATTCAAAAGAATTGACACAATTCCCACAAACACAGTCACCAGAGTATAGCAAACCGTGATGCGCACTTCATGCACACCTTTTTTCTCAAAATGATGATGAAGTGGAGCCATCAAAAATATCCTTTTTTTCGTTAGTTTATAATATGCCACCTGAATAATAACTGACACAGCTGAAAGCACAAACATAATTCCCAAAATCGGAATATAAAGACTCATCTTTGAAAACACAGCCACACTTGCAACCAAACTTCCAAGAGCAAGTGAGCCAGTGTCACCCATAAAAATTTTTGCAGGAAAGCAGTTAAACACCAAAAAACTTAAAAGCGCACCACACACCACACTTGAAAGCCTAGCCATATTTTTCATTTCTGAATATGCAATTTCGTCAAGTCCCAAAAACACATTATTTTGAACAACAAGTGAAAGAATTGTGAACATAAGCATATAAGCAAAAGTCGTTGAAGTTGCGAGCCCATCGAGTCCGTCAGTCAAGTTGACGGCGTTTGTTGTGGCTAAATAAATTATTGCCACAACCGGAATTATCCAAGCCCCCAAATCAACAACATAACTCGTGAAAGGAATCACACACCTTCCACCAAGAAGCTCAGCTTTATAAACAAAATAACCAATTCCAAGTGAAATTATAAGCTGAAAAATTATTTTTTGATATGCCCTGAGCCCCAAATTTCTCTTAAACTTAAACTTGATAAAATCATCTAAAAAACCAACTAATCCATATGCTAAGAAAATCAAAATTGACATTCTCGCCAAACTGCTTTTTCCGTCAAAACAAATCAGTGAAATTATGGTGATTGAAATCAAAAATATAATTCCACCCATGGTTGGCGTTCCAGATTTATATGAATGAGCTTCAACATAGTTCAAAATAACCTGTTTAACTTTTTCTCGTTTAATCATTGAAATAATAAATGGAGAAATCACAAGTGTAAACAAAAATCCCCAAACACAACATTCAACAATCAAACAATAATCTCTCATTTAGCATCTCCCAAGGTTTTCAATTTCTTCAAAATCACTATATGGCGTTTTTTCACCATTTTCATCAATATAGTTTTCTGAGCCTTTTCCGGCAATCACCACAACATCACCACTTTCGCACATTTTCACAGCTTTGTTTATCGCCTTGCTTCTGTCAAGCTCAATCAAATAATTTGAACTGGTCACACCTTTTTCAATATCTTTTGCAATCATTTCTCTCTTTTCAAATCTTGGATTGTCACTTGTGATTATCACAAAATTGGCAAGTCTTGATGCAATCTCACCCATTTTTGGTCGCTTTTGAACTTCTCTGTTTCCACCACAACCAAACACCACAACCAGTCTATTCTGAAAAGCCAATTCCCTGCTTGCCTTAAGCAAATTTTCAAGTCCATCAGGAGTGTGTGCATAATCAACAACAATCTTTATTCCACCAATAACTCTAAGGTTAAACCTGCCATCAATCGGTTTCATTTTTTCAAAAGCCTGAACCACCACATTCATTTCGATTCCAAAATGCCTAAGCGCTGCTATTGCAGCAAGGGCATTTGAAACATTAAACCTTCCCATCATGTTAATCATAAATAAATTATTGTTATTAAAATAAAACTCTTGACTTGCTTCATGGGTTTTGATTTTGCTTGCAAAATACGAGCTTTTTTCATTAATAGAATACGCACTAAAAGGAATATTTATGCAGTCAGCCAAAAACTTTCCCGCGTCATCATCGATATTAATCAATGCGTGCTTTGAATGGTTTGACGTAAACAATTTCGCCTTCGCTTCAAAATATCTTTCCATGGTTTTGAAATAATCTAAATGGTCTTCCGAAAGATTTGTGAAAATCACTAAATCAAACTTAAAACCATTCACCCTGCCTTGGTCTAACGCATGCGCAGAAACTTCCATGCAAACATACTCACATTTTGCTTTAAGCATTTTCGAAAAATAAAATTGCAAAACAATCGGGTCTGGTGTCGTCATAAACGCATCATATCTTTTGCCTGAAATAAAAATTCCATTCGTTCCGACAATTCCAACCTTTTTGCCAGCAAATTCAAAACCCCTTGCAATCATTGTTGAAATTGTTGTCTTTCCATTTGTTCCCGTCACCCCAATAATTTTCATTTTGCGTGCAGGGTTTCCAAAAAATTCACACGCAAGTTGGCTCATTGTTTCTCTTGCATTTTTCACAATAATTTGAGTTATTCTAAAAAGATTTTGAATTTCGTGTTCAGTCACAATCGCAACAGCACCATTGTTTATTGCACTTTTGACATAATCTGTTCCATCAACATTTGTTCCACGCAAACAAAAGAATAATCCACCGTCTTTCACTTCCGTATCTTTATGATAAAGCCCTGTGATTTCAACGCTCACATTTCCAACTGTTCTGCATTTGTGATTTTTTAAAAGCTTAAATAATTTCATACATTCCCCTTATTCAAATTTTAAAAGCACAATATCACCTTCTGCAAGCATCGCACCCGGTGCAGGAACTTGCGATGTGACATAATCTCCGTCACCCTGAACCAAATATTGAATTCCTTTGCCTTGAAGATAACCAGCTGACTGTGTTAGCGTCATTCCAATAAGTGTGTCAAGTTCAATGTTTTCAACTCGCTCTTGAACACCATCTTTTTTATTGATTTCTGAGTCTCCTTCAAAAACACCCTTGAAAATATCACTTGCAATAGGCGCAGCAACCACACCACCATAATATGCACCTTGCGGCTCATCAACAATTACATAAACCACATACTTCGGGTCATCATATGGTGCAAAGCCAATAAATGAAGCAATATATTTGCCTTGAGCAATAGCATTGTTTTCATATTTTTGTGCCGTTCCTGTCTTTCCACCTATAATCGGATACCCTTCCACAGCAGCATATCTTCCACCACCTTTGAAAACTACCGAAAAAAGCATTTCTCTCATCAACCTGCTTGTGTTTTCACTAAAAATATTTTCATGAATTGTTGCTGTTCGGCTATACACCACCTTTCCAGTCTCCGTCTTTATTTGCTTTATGAAATTTGGCTGATAAACCACACCGCCATTGATGACGGAACTGAATCCGGTCACCATATGAAGTGGCGAAAGCGCAATGGTTTGTCCAAAACCCATGCGAGCAAGGTCTGGAGCAGTCACAAGTGATTGTGGCATCAAAACTGCTGCAACTTCACCCGGAAAGTCGATTCCAAGCGAGCCAGAAAAACCAAGCCTGTTCAAATAATCATAAAATTTTTTGAGTCCGATTCTTTGAATTAAATCCATAAACACGCAGTTGCAACTATTCATAAGCCCTTGCTCTAGTGACTGACTGCCGTGTCCTGACCTTCTAGAACAGTTAATTTTCACACCGTTTATAAGCCTGAATCCACCACAATAAAAATAACTGCCTTTCCCTGCTAGCCCTTCTTCTATCGCAATCGCAGCAACAATCGCTTTAAATGTTGAGCCGGGCTCAAGCGTGTCAACAATAGTTGATGCCCTTGAGAGTCGATTTAATGCTGACATATCTTCTCGTGGAATGTCATTCAGGTTGTAAGACGGAAGCGTGCAAACTGATAAAATTTCACCAGTTTTTGGACTTGCCACCATACACGAAACCGACTTCGCCCCAGTTTCATTCATCGCTCTTTTAAGTCTTTCTTCCACAATTTTTTGAATCTTAAAATCAATAGTAAGCGTTAAGTTTAACCCATTTATCGCATCTTCATAATATGTGACAGCATTTTCAAGACTACTTCCTTTAAGGTCTGACTCAACCAAACTCACACCATTTGTTCCTGCAAGGTATGTGTTGTAAAACGATTCGATTCCAGTTTGTCCAACATTGTCACCACCAACAAACCCCAAAACCTGACACAACATTTCGTCATAAACATAATCCCTTTTGGTGTTGCTTGCAAACATTATTCCTTTTTGATAGTTTTGCAAAATTTTCTGCACGTCTTTTTTTTCAATACCAGTTGCAATTTTGATTTCACTCTGATTCTTTTTAGAAACCTTTTCATAAGTCTTTTCATAATCTAAATTCAAATTTTCAGATAAAATTTTCGCCACCGTTTCCACATTTTCAATATCGGCAGGCCTAACATAAACATCATAGGTCGTATGGCTTGATGCAAGAACAACTCCATTTCTATCCGTTATAGTTCCACGACTTGCAACAAGTGGCAAATCACGAAGCCACTGTGTCATTCCCTTTTCAATGTAAGACAAACTATTTAAAACTTGCAGATAAAAAATTCTGAAAGTTATTCCACACGCAAAAAAGGTTACCAGCACAAACAGTGCTAATAACCTTTGTTTCATTGAATATAAACTATATTTAACTGCCATATCCACCCCAAAACTTTCAACAAATATCTTTTGTATCAGTTCGAGATTTTATATGACTATTATCACGCAGCAAACAAATTACTGAAAAAATCACAAACATCATTAAACCAGTTAGATGGAAGTTCTTCAATCACTGGCTCAGTGTAAACATCACCAACAGAAAGTGTGATTGTGCTGTCAGCAGCATCTTTAAATCCAAGACCACCTTCATCAACCGGTGTTTGAACTTCGCCTATAATATACTGGTCAGAACTCATTTCATTGTATGACTTTTGAAGTTCCATTATGCTTGCTTGAAGTTGATTAATTTCAACTTGTTTGTCTGCAAGTGACGAATTTAGCCTGCCAGCATTCACAAAATTGAACACTGTCACAAACAATAACGCCGAAACAATTGTCACAAACATTGCAATCGCAATTTTCATTCTTGCATGCAAATAGATTTTTTGTCTTGTTTTTGTGAGAACCACAGCCTTTTCTTCTCTTTGAATCATTGGCGTATGCATGCTTGAAACATATGTCGTTGTTGTTTCAGCAGTTTCTTCAGCTCTGCTAGATGATTCATAAGAAGATTGCTCTTCATAGTTTGGTGTCACAGAATAATCATCTTGATAAGATGTGTCTGTGGTGTAAGGATTATAAGTTGTGGTTGTGTTATATGAAGAAGGGCTATAACTTGATGTGGTTTCATTTTCTTCATCTGTTTCAGTTGTGATTGTTCCCAAGCTATTCAACAAATTTGAATATACATCATCATCAAACATCTATAAACCCTCCTTTATTTTTATAATTTTTCAATAACACGAAGTTTTGCAGGTGCAGACCTTGAATTTCTTTTAAGTTCGTCGTCTGTTGCTTCAACTGGGTGTTTTGTTATTAATTTAACAGCTGCCTTGTGTCCACATACACAGATTGGAAAATCTGGTGGACAAATGCAACCGGTTGCAAGTTCTTTAAATTTTTGTTTAACAATTCGGTCTTCAAGTGAATGGAATGAAATGATTGCAAGCCTTCCACCTTTTTTGAGTTTAGAAACGGCTTTATCAATAAATTCCTTCAAAACATTAAGTTCGTCATTAACTTCAATTCGAATTGCTTGAAATGTTCGCTGAACATTACTTCTGCCATCTTGCCCACGATATCTTGGCACAGATTTCAAAATAATTTCTTCAAGTTCTTTTGTCGAAGATATATCGCCAACTTCTCTTTGCTTCAAAATGTGACGTGCAATGCTCTTTGCAAATTTCTCTTCGCCATATTCACGAATAACTCTTGTAAGTTCTTCTTCTGAATATTCATTCACAACATTGTAAGCTGAAAATGTTTTTGATGTGTCCATTCTCATATCAAGTTTGGCATCAAACCTGAATGAAAAGCCACGCTCTGCTGAGTCAATTTGATGTGAGCTGACGCCAATATCAACCAAAATTCCATCAACTTCTTGCTCGTTAAGTTCATCTAAAATTTCATCAATGTTTTTGAAGTTGCCATGAACATAAGTCACATTGTCAAAGTCTTTCAAATTTGCTTTTGCAGCCAAAAGAGCTTCTTCGTCTTGGTCGATTCCAATCAACTTTTTGATTTTGGCTTTTTTCAAAATTTCTTTTGAGTGTCCGGCACCACCAAGCGTTCCATCAACATAGACACCATTTTCTTTAACGTCTAAAAGTTCAATTGTTGGCTCTAAAAGAACTGGAATGTGTGAAAATTCTGTCATGCTTACACTCCAAACTTAGCAAGAACGCTAAAATCATTATCTTCATCATCAGAATTGATTTTATCCCAAGTTTCTTCTGCCCAAATTTCAACACGATTTCCCACACCAACAAAAACCATATTTTTTTCAATGCCGGCATGTTTAACAAGTTCTTTTGGAAGAAGAACACGTCCTTGATTGTCTTCTTCTGCTTCAAATGCAGATGACAAGAATTTTCTGATTGGCTTTTGAGCTTCTTCATCAAAAAGTGGAAGATTTATCATCTTTTCATAAAGTGCAGAAAATTGTGCGTTTGAGAAAACAAACAAGTTTCCTGTGTTGCCTTTTGTAATAACAAAGTTTGCTCCAAGCTCAGCCTTAAACTTAGAAGGCATACGCATACGCTTTTTTGCATCAACAGAATGTCTATAGGTGCCAATGAGCATAGAATACCCCTCCTTATAAGTTTATAAATCAATTATATTTCAAGCAAAATCAAATTGCAACCAAAAATGACCACTTTTGACCACTTTTTCAACAAAGTTATTAACATTTTTGTTAAAAACTTCATAAATGCCGAAATTTTCAGCATTTTTAAAGTGGTTAAAAAATCCTAAATTTTACCATTTTGGTTATTTTGACCATAAAATTTAATAATTTTTAAACAAAAGTGGTCAACCGGTGGTCAAAATCCCCACAATAAAAAAAGACACCTTTAATGGGTGCCTTTTATTATCATTTTATTCGTAAATAATCACGGGGTCGTTTTTGATGTGGTCACAAGATGTGAAATAATATGTCACACCATTAATCTCAGAAACAAGGTCACAATTTACGTAACCGTGCAAGTGTCCAAAAACAACTTTGTCAACTGCATATTCTTCAAAGAGTTTTGTGAAATCGCTCTGCTCTTTGTCTGTGTTATATGGTGGAAAGTGCATCATTGCAATAATTTTTGCATCAGTGTCACCTTTTAAAACTTTTGCAGACATAAGGGTAAGTTTCAATCTTTCAACTTCTCTTTTATAAATCTTCAAATCTTCTGCTTCAAGCTCTTTATCTTTTTCAGGAACTGTCCAGCCACGAGTGCCACAAATGATATAGTCACCAATTTTGATAGCATCATTTTGAATTGCCATGATTGACTCTGGCAAAATTTCACGAACAGCTGAAATTGATTTCCACCAATACTCATGATTACCTTTAATGATAATCTTCTTTCCAGGAAGCTCATAAATCCAGTCAAGGTCAGCAGTGGCTTCTTCAAGCTTCATTGCCCAGCTTATATCACCAGCAATCAAAACCAAATCTTCATCAGTCACCTTTGACTTCCAATTATCAATAATCTTTTCCGTGTAACCTTCCCAGTGTCCACCAAAAATATCCATTGGCTTATCACAAGAGTTTGAAAGATGCAAATCACTTATTGCATAAATTTTCATATTATTCTCCATCTACAAATTGATAGATACGATTAACTAAACTGTCTTTTCCGTAAGATGTTTCAGAGCTAACAATATAAACATTTTCAACACCAACCTTTAAAGTTGATGCAATATCTGTAAGCCTTGACATACGTTCAGACTTTTTAATCTTGTCGTACTTCGTTGCTACTATTGTAACAGGAATATTGTTAAATGTTAAGTAATCTAGCATCTGAATATCTTGAGCTGTTGGAGTGTGTCTGATATCAACCAAAAGAACTGCACAAGCAAGGTTTTTTGTTTTTTCAATAAATCCATCAATCATCTTACTCCAACGTTGTTGTTCAAGTTTGCTGGTTGCTGCATAACCATATCCTGGAAGGTCAACCAAAATAAATTCTTTGTTGAACATAAAGAAATTGATGAGTTTTGTTTTTCCTTGTGTTGAAGAAATCTTTGCAAGTTTTGAATTGTTTGAAAGCATATTTATAATGCTAGATTTGCCAACATTACTTCTTCCAACAAGCAAAACTTCTGGAAGGTCAAAACCTTTATAATTTTCAGCATCTGATTCAGATTTTAAAAAAACTGCATTTTTTATCACTTTCATAAGTTTTTACCCCTATAATTTTATTAAAAATTGAGCATTTTTGCGATTTTTTAAAACAAACGCTCAACCCTACTTTTATCGTTTATTATTTTATCATTAATTTTTAAAAAAATCAATAGTTATAAAAAAAACACCACCAATTTTGTGCAATTTTCACTTTGGCGATGTTTTTATTAAATTAAATTTGGAAACTTTTGCAGTTTTTATATAGTTTGACTGACTTTGACTTTAAGCCGTTTCTGTGCTGTCATCTTGCTCATTTTGAGCTTCAGTCTTCTCTTTGTAAATGATTGTCGGACCAATTTTTGAATCATCTTTTTCATCAACGTCCATAACAATCTTTTTGATTTCATCTTTCTTGCTTGGAGTTTCATACATAACTGGAAGCATTGAATTTTCAACAATGGTTCTAAGTCCCCTAGCACCGGTTTTAAGTTCGATTGCTTTTCTTGCAAATGTCAAGATAGCTTCATTTGTGAACTCAAGTTTGATTCCGTCCATTTCAAAAAGCTTTTTATATTGTTTCACAAGAGCATTTCTTGGTTCTGTCAAAATCTTTTTGAGAGCCTTTTCGTCTAACTCTTGAAGTGTTACAGTGATTGGAACACGGCCAATAAATTCTGGAATCAATCCAAATTTGATAAGGTCATGTGGTTCAACCTTTGAAAGAATTTCATCTTCTTTGATTTGACTTTTACTTTTAACGTTTCCACCAAAACCAAGACACGAATTTTCTGTTCTCTTTTTAATGATATCATTAAGACCAACAAATGCGCCACCTAAAATGAATAAGATGTTTGTTGTGTCAAGTTGCAAACATTCTTGATTTGGGTGTTTTCTTCCACCTTGTGGTGGAACATTTGCAACAGTGCCTTCCAAAATCTTCAAAAGTGATTGTTGCACACCTTCACCTGAAACGTCACGAGTGATTGAAACATTTTCGCTCTTTCTTGCAATCTTATCAATTTCATCGATATAAACAATGCCTTTTTCAGCTTTTTTGATATCGAAATTTGCAGCTTGAATGAGCTTCAATAAAATATTTTCAACGTCATCACCAACGTAGCCAGCTTCTGTCAGGGTTGTTGCATCTGCAGTTGCAAATGGAACATCAAGAATTTTTGCAAGAGTTTTTGCAATAAGGGTTTTACCTGAACCGGTTGGTCCAAGCATTAAAACGTTGCTTTTTTCAAGGTCAACATCTTCAAAAATCTTTGTTTTTGAATCGCCTTGCTTTGCAAGTTCTTCATTTTTTTGACGTTTTGAAATAAAATAGTTGATTCTTTTATAGTGATTGTAAACAGCAACTGAAAGCACTTCTTTTGCCTTGTTTTGACCGATTATATACTCGTCAAGTTCTTGCTTGATTTTTTCAGGTGTTGGAAGTTCAAACAATTTTTCTTTTGTTCTCTTTCTTTCTTCAGCGTCTAAAATATCCCTGCAAATTCTAATACAGTCATTACAAATTCCCACGCTGCCGTTTGGATTTTCAACGATTTCTTTAAATGCACCACGTGGTCTGCCACAAAACGAACAGTTTCCGTTTCTTTTTGGCTGTTCAACGTTTGGTGTTTGATTTTCGTCCATAAATTCTCCTTAAAATAAAATCAAGATATGCAAAAAAACAAATCGTCTTTTGTATATCTTGACAAATATCTATCTTTTTGCGTAAATCTTATCAATTAAGCCATATTTTTTAGCTTCTTCAGCAGACATAAAGTTATCTCTGTCTGTGTCTTTTTCAACAGTTTCAATAGGCATACCAGTATTTTCTGATAAAATTCTATTAATAGTTTTCTTAGTTTTTTCCATGTGTGCAGCATGAATTTTGATGTCACTTGCCTGACCTTGGAAACCACCAAGTGGTTGATGAATCATTACTTCTGAATTTGAAAGAGCAAATCTCTTGCCTTTTGCACCAGAAGAAAGCAAAATTGCAGCCATTGAAGCAGCCATGCCAATACAAACTGTGCAAACGTCACACTTAATATAGTTCATAGTATCATAAATTGCCATACCAGCCACAACACTTCCACCAGGGCTGTTGATGTAAAGAGTTATATCTTTATCTGGGTCTTTTCCTTCAAGATAAATAAGTTGCGCAATAACAAGATTTGCGTTTTGGTCGTTGATTTCACCAGTTAAAAAGATAATTCTATCTTCTAAAAGTCTTGAATAAATATCATAAGACCTTTCACCACGATTTGTTTGCTCAACAACCATAGGAATAAGCATATCTTTTTCTTCCATGTTATCTCCTAAAATATTAATACTTTTAAGTGTTTACACTTTAAAATTTTTTAGTCAATTAAAAGTGCAATTTTGAATTGGCACCATAAAAACTTATGAAAAACCGATTCGTTTTATTGCACTTTTAAAATTTTTTATTGAATATTGTTCTTTTCTTTCAAGAGTTTAACAATCTTGTCTGAAACGATATTGTTTTCAATAACTTCTCTTTGGTTTGAAGTCATTGTCTTTTTAAGTTCATCAGCTGTTTTCTTCATTTTTTCAGCAAGTTCAGCAATCTTTGCTTCAACATCAGCTTCTTCAGCTTTAATGTTTTCAGCTTTAACAAGTTCAGCAAGAACAAGGCTTGTTTTGATTTGTTTTTCTGTGTCTGCTTCTCTTGATTTTCTGAATTCTGCGTCATTCATGCCGATATATGCAAGATACATTTCATAGCTCATACCTTGAGATGCAAGAGCTCTCTTTGTGTCTTCAATAGCACGTGTGATTTGGTTTGTAACCATGCACTTAGGAACTTCAATTTCAGCACCTGCAACATATGCGTCAACAAGGTTGTTTTCAAGTTCTTTTTCAGCAGCTGCTTCTTTTTCAGCTTTGATTTTTTCTTTTGTATCTTTCTTAAGGTCAGCGAGTGTTTCAAATTCACTAACTTCTGATGCAAATTTGTCATCAATTTCTGGAACTTGTTTTTCACGAATTGCAAGAAGCTTAACAGCAAAAACTGCAGGCTTTCCAGCAAGTTCTTTTGCGTGGTAAGCATCTGGGAATGTTACATTGATGTCTTTTTGTTCATCAATTTCCATACCAACGATTTGTTCTTCAAAACCAGCAATGAATGAATGGCTGCCAAGTTCGAGTTCGAAATCTTTAGCTGAACCACCTTCAAAAAGAACTCCGTTCATTGAACCAGCAAAGTCAATGTTTACAAGGTCGCCCATTTTTGCAGCTTTGTCTTTAACATCAACAAATCTAGCTTGTTTGTCTTGCATTGCTTTGATTTTTTCATCAACTTCTTTTTCTGTTACTGAAACTTTTGCTTTAGTAACTTTAAGACCGTCAAGTTTTCCAAGGGTAACTTCTGGAAGAAGTGTGATTGTTGCAACCCATTCAACACCGTCTTTTGAAACTGATTTAACAGAAACTTCTGGATAATCAACAGCTTGAACGTCTGTTTCTTTTTCCAAAAATTCATAGAAACTATCATCACAAACAGCATTTAAAGCATCTTCATAAAATAAGAAATCACCATAAGTTTTTTCTAAAACTTTTCTAGGAATTTTGCCTTGTCTGAAACCGTCAAGTTTATATTTTCCTTTATTTTTTTGGTAAGCTTTTTCAATTTCTGCTTCCCATTCGTCTGCGTTTAATTTGAAATCAACGGTAAGTTTTCCGTCTTTCTTTTCACCAATTTTATATGTCATTATAATTCTCCTTGATAATTAACTAACATACATTATTCTAATAAAAATTAACCCTTTTGTCAAGATTTATATGCTAATTGATATACGTGCATAATAAAAACTGCCAAGTTTGGCAGTTTTTAAAATTTTTTAATATAAAACCAAAAGCACGCAAGTAAAGATAAACGCTATTGATGCAAGAACTAAAAGCACAATTGCAGTTGCTTTTTTCTTTGAAGTTTGTTCATTTGAATCATCTTCACCATCAACCTTTTCTTTCTTTGAAAAAACTGAATGAACCTTAAATGAAAGCAATGTGACAAGAAGCAAGAAACATGCTGCATACATCACGATTGATGCCTTCATCACCATATATTCACCAGTAAATTGAAAGATTAGCACAAGCAGTGTTGCAATAACAGCTGAAACAAAACTTGCGATATCTAAAGTCTTAATAATTTCCTTTTTATTCATAATCATATTCCCATTCTATAAAATAATGCCTGTAACAATCATCACAACTGCAACAACCCAAACAATCCACATCCAAAGTTTTCTTCTGTGTGAAATGTAAACAGCTGAAAGCACACAAAGAACTGCCCAACCAATAGCATTTGCAATGGTTTGCATTGCACCTGTGATTGATGTTGAAAGTTCAAATTTTGAAAGAATCATTGAAATAAAAAGCGCTAAACCACCAACACAAACAGCAACATATGCCAAAATATTTAAAATGTAGCTGATGCTGACACTTCTTTTTCTTGAAGATGTTGTTGTGGTTGTTGATGATGAACTTTGACTTTTTGTTTTTGTAGCCATAATTTAATCTCCTATACCTTTATTAAACACATTATATAATTTATAAAAAATTTAAGTCAACGAGAATTTTATTTATTTTTAAGTTTGTTTAAAATTTTTGTAAAATAATCAGGAATTTCGCATTCAAAAGCCATTCTTTTTCCTGTTGTTGGGTGTGTAAGTTCAAGTTTATATGCGTGCAAAAGTTGACCATCAAGTTTAAATTTTTGATTTTTAATTCCATAAGTTTTATCGCCCACAATTGGGTGACCCAAATGCTTTGAATGAACCCTGATTTGATGTGTTCTGCCCGTTTCAAGCACAAACTCAACCAAACAGTAATCTCCAAACCTTTCTAGCACCGTGTAGTGAGTTATTGCCCTTTTTCCATCTTCAGAAACAGCCATCATTTTTCTATCATTTTTGCTTCTAGAAATAAACGTGTCAACTGTTCCAGAGTCTGTTTTTAAGTTTCCTTCAAGAAGCGCCAAATAGTGCCTAAAGCATGAGTGCTCAGCAATTTGCTTTGCTAAACTTTCATGTGCTTTGTCGTTTTTTGCAACCACTAAAAGCCCTGACGTATCCTTATCAATTCTATGCACAATGCCCGGTCTGATTTTGTCATTTGATGCACTAAGGTTTTCAAAGTGATATAAAAGAGCGTTAACAAGGGTGTGATTATATGCACCCGGAGCTGGATGCACAACCATTCCCTGTGGCTTATTTATTATTGCAAAATCATCATCTTCATAAACAATATCGAGTGGAATATCTTCAGCTTCAGCATTAATTTCAAGAATCTCTTTTGAAAACGAAAGACTAACAACATCACCATTTTTAATTAAAAAACCTGCCTTTCGTGAAACTCCATTAACAAGTGCCCTTTCGCCATCAATTTGAAGTTTAACCTGCGACCTTGACCAACCAGTTTCTTCAGACAAAAAAACATCAAGCCTAGTTTTTTCTTCCAAATCTTCCACAATAATTTCTGAATTTAACTCAATCATTTCTTTTCCTTTTTAAATATATCAATTATCAAAAAAACGCAAAAAACTATCACTGAACACACAATTGCCATATCAGCAACGTTAAAAATGGCAAAATTTATGAATTTTAAGTATATAAAATCACGAACACCATCAAACACAATTCTGTCAATTAAATTGCCGATTGTGCCACCCAAAATCAGCCCCAAACATATCTTTTGTAAGCGTTTTTGAATTATTTTTTTATTACAAATTAAAAACAATAACCCAAATGATGCCAGCGCAGAAATCACAATAAAAAGCATACTTTTTCCTTCAAACATAGAAAAAGCAACACCTGTGTTTAAGGTGCTTTCAAACCACAAAAAATTGCCAATTATTGACCTTGATGCTGTTCCATAAATCAAAAATTTAGTCAGCTGGTCAAGCCCAATAACAGCCCCTGCGCAAACTAGTGCAATGATTGTTGTTATCATAGTTTTATTTTATCATAGCACAAAAAAAAAGACAAGGTGAAATTCACCTTGTCTTTTAATGATTTAAGAAATTTTGTCAGAAAACAAATATTAGTAATCAGAAGTATCTTTTTTCTTTTTCTTCTTTTTCTTTTCAAGTTTTTGATTTGTTCTGGTTGAAAGTTCTTCTTCTGAGATATCGGTTCCGTATTGTTCAACCAAATCCCTTTGAATTCTTCCACGCTTTTGAAGCCCCTTCTTTTCTTTCTTAACTTCTTTTTTAGTCTTAGTGTTTCTGCCACCAGTTCGTGTTCCGTCGGCGCCTTTTTTACCAGACCAATAATCTCTAAATTGTTCTCTTGAAAGAAGCTCTTGTCTGCGTTGTTTAAGCTTTCTAACTCTGCCTAGGTTTGCAGCAGTCACGCCACTGTTATCTCCAGTAGCACCAAGACTTTCAAGTTCGGCTTCAATTTTCTCAAGTTCTTGAGCATCTCTTTCTTCAGTTTGCATCAATTTCTTTTGAATTTTGTTGCCACTTCGTCTTCCGGCCTTGAACCTGTTTTTCATTCTTAAACCGTTTGCACCTTGAGCAGCCTTTGAAGCATTAACAGCATCAGCATAACCAAGATTTTCAGATTTTTGAGTCTGCAAAGCTTCATAAGTTTTAAACATTTCCACTTGCGATTCGGTCAATGTTCCACTTTCCATAGTCTGCTTTCTTTCTTCGGCAGTCATATCTTCAAGACGTTTACCCATATAGCCCGTTGCATTCAAAGCTTCTTGAATTTTATTAGATTGTTTGTTCACGTCTTTCATATAACGTTTTTGAGCAATCTTTGCACCAAGACCAGTTCTCTTGAATGCCCTTGAAATCTTTTTGTTCTTTTGTTCTTGTTTTTCTTGTTTCTTTCTAATTTTAGCTGTTTTTTTTCTTTCAACTTTTTCGTCTGTTCTAGCCTTTTTATTGTCAACTTTTCTTTGTTCTCCCTCTTCAACAGTAGCTTCTGCAGCTTTAAGTTGAGCTTCTTCTTCGGCATTTAAAGAAGTTTCACCACGTTTCTTGGTGAGTTTCTTAATGGTTTTCTTAGCTTGAGAAATTTCTTTTCCGTTTTTCTTTTGTTCTTGTTGAGCAGAATTTACATTTTCTAAAATCTTAGTGTATTTATTGAGAGATGCTTGTTCAGCTTCTGTAAGTTCTCCACGTTTTCCTTTATTTGCCAACTTCTGCTCTTTTTTAAGACGCTTAACAATCTTGCTTGCACGCTTCTTTTCTTTTCGAAGTTGACGTTTTGTTCTGTGTGATAAACCTGTTTCATCATCACCTTCATCTCTAGAACTTACTCTTCCGTTTTCATCAAGACCCTTTCTTTCATTAGCACGACGTTTGTCATCTTCAGCCAAACGGTTGCCCCTAGGGTCTGCAATAGCTTTTTGATAGTTATCTTGAGCTTCAAGAACTTTATTGAATTTTTCTTGAATCTCTTTTGCACTCTTCTTATCCTGTTCTTTTTCTTCAGGAGTTTTATCTTTTTCATCTTTGCCCGAAACTTTTGCAGTATTCATTGCATCTTTAAGCTCATTCATGGCTTCTTTCTGCTCATGTTTCTTCTTTTGCATATTGCCAAAGTCTTTAGCACTTTCAACAATTTCACTTCCAGGCAAGAATCCTTTAACTTTCATCTTTGCATTTCTGATGAATTCTTCACGCTTTCCACCAATATCACCAGCAATCATAATAAAGTCTTTGATACCACCGACAACCGACGAAATCGTCTTAACGATAGCAGCAACAACTTTAAGAACTTTCTTTGCTGATTCGATTGGGTTAACACCTCTAAGTGGAGCAGATTTTGTGATTCTGTTGATTGTTTCTGGAATAGTTTCAAGCAGTGTGAATGCAACAAGTTGGAATATGATGACAACAACCATGTTTAAGAATCCTGCTAAGAATTCAAAACTGATTGGGGCTTGAACGATACCAATTGTCGCAACCGTTCGAATTGTGCTGAATAAGTTTCTAAATCTCATAATTGGTTTAGAAAGTGCAATTTCACCAGCCGTGAAAACTTCAAGTTCAGCAATAACTGGGAACAACATCAAAACGAAGTTTAAACCCAAAACCAAACCATACGTCGAGAACAGCCTGCTGACAAACGTCGTCATCCACGTTTTATAGCCATCGTCTTTATCCATAATTGGAATTGTTGCACATGCCGTTGGATAAACAATTATCGTCAGGAATAGTTCATATCCTCTATTTATCAGCTGGAATATCGCAGTGAATACGATTTTAACAAGCATTAACGAACCACAGATTAAGATTATCATATTTATTTTATTTGGAATAAATACGTTTTCTAAAAGAAGTCCGTGAATGCCCATTTGCTCAACACTTTCTTCACCTTTTGAAGCATTTACAACATTCACAACACCAGTTGCAAAGTTCAAAAGGTTGTTACTAAATCCATCTTCAAACATATAACTCACGTTAAGTTTACCTGATGGCAAAACATTTACAACTGTTTCTGAATATTGATATGCCGTAACAAGTGCATCTTGGTCGATTTTAACATCGAAATTTGGATTTAAGAACGCAAATAATTTCTTAATCCAGCTCAAAAATCCACCTTTATCTTCTTCTGCTTTCATCGTACCAGTACCAGCTTGGTCTGAGTCACCAACTGTTACCGATTCGATATCATGTCTATAAAATTGAACTTCTGAACCATCTTCTGAAATTCTTATCGCTGTCGGAACAGGATATCCATATCTTTCTTGCGAGAAGACACCTTTTGCTGCAATAAGCTGTCCAGTTTGAATATATTCTGAATCAAATACAAATTCATTACCTTGTGAAAGTCCAATAGTAAGTGGATAGTAATATGTGTGAACAACGTCTTCGGTTATTGTTGTTAACGCACCTTCAACATACTCTTGTCTTGTTTCTGTTCTTTTTAAGTTTTCTTGAACAGTCATAATGAATTTTGCGCCCTGAATTTCATCGACAGCATCTCTGACATGGTTATATTGAATCTGCATTTTCTTAGTTGGTTCTGATTCGGCATTCACATCATAATAAGTGCTTGTGAATCGAATCACACTCCAACTTCCCTTATAAATTTCTTTATAAGTAGCATAAGAGCTTGCAGTTTCAGTTGCTGTGTCAACAGATTCAAACTGACGCTTTATCACTTTTAAATCAGAATCTAAGAATTGAATCTTATAAAGCGCAACTGTTGAATTGAATAGATAATCATCACCTGTTTGTGAAATGCTTTCAAGCACTTCTTGAATGGTTTTGAAATACATCACTGTTGAAGTTTCAATACCAAAATCAATTACATCAGCCATAACAAAATATTCTGGCCTATATGCTGAGATTTTCTTATACGAATTTACTGTTGTTGAATTTAACGCTTCATAAGCTTCTTGTGTTCTGTCATAAACCTGATAATAGTTTTTTGCATTAACAGCCTGAGTGCTGTTCGGGTCTATAACCCTAGTATCATTCATGGTTGAAAATGCAGAAAACTTACCTTCAGTAAATGGTTTATAACCCAAGTAATAAATCAGGTTTTTGCTTGAACTAACATATTCTCTAAATTCTTTAGTTATTGCATGTTTTTTATAATATTCAAGAATTTCTGCGTGTTCAGTAAAGTCAAATGTTATCGGTATTCTCATATCTTCTTGAGCATATATTCGATATGCACTTGCAGAAGTTGCAGAAACTGAGAATAACGAAGAACTTATACTGTTTGAGTTTGTTGTGTTCGTCGCTCGATATAGCGATTGCAACAACAAGTTTGAACCAACGATACCCATAATCGCTATCATTGGAGTAACAATGAGTAAAACAAATGCTCTACCTGTGTCTTTTAAAACACCTTTAATATCTGCTGGTGTTTTGCTTTTTAATGAATTGAATTGTGTTTTTACAACTGCAAGTATTGCAAAGAATATAATAAGTGCAATTGAAAGACCAATTAAATTCCTTATGATTGGATTGATTAAGTCTGTTGCCGTAAACAACATATTAAACACGAAATCGGATTCTTTTGAAACCATACTTTCAAGTGAATCATATTTCATTTCCAAACCACTAAGCTGCCTTATAAACGAAAATAATATATCAAGCACATAAAGCATCCACTTTGCCACAAAATACATTATTTTTGAAATACCGTTGAATAATGAAGAAACAGCTCCTTCAAAACCAACCTTTGCAGCCAAGAAATTCGGTACAGATGAGAAAATAGATGAAGCAAACTTCATCAGAGTCATCGGAACTGTACTAATTGAATTAATTAACCCCATCTATTTTTTCTCTCCCGTACTACTTTTATTTTTTATTTCTTTTTCTTTTTTGGCTTTGACGATTTTTTCTTCTTTCCACCGCCGCCACCTTTGCCTTTTGGCTTTTTGCCTTTTCCGGCACTTGGTGGTGGAGCATCAAAGAATTTACCATCGCCAACACCAAAGTTACCTAAGAATTCGTTTGCATTCTTAGTTCTGTTTTGACGTTTTGCATCACGTTGTTTCTTTTCATTTTCAGCATATTGTTTGCCCATCTTCTTAGCGATTTGTGGAGGAACGCCAAGTCTTTCAGCACCTTTTTCAAGAACTTTTCCTTTAACATCAGATGCTATATCTTGTCCCTTTCGAACAGCTGCGTCGATTACAGCTCCACCAGGAACAATATTCTTGGCTGTTTCCAGAGCAAAGTCTTTTGCCTGAACGATAACTTTTCCGTTAATGAAGTTCTTAGCCATTTGAGCTTTCGCTTTGATTTCTTGAACAACTTTCTTAACATCGCCCATAACGTCTTTAGACATCGCTGTTGAGAATGCTTGGTCTGCTTTTCCTGCTGTAACAATCTTAACAAGAAGGTCTGCAGAAGTTTCAAGCGCACCAGCAGCACAAAGTGTGTAAATAAGACGCATAAATGCGTTAACACTATCTTTTGTGATGATTCCAGATAAGCCACCAATGCGATAAATCATATCCATAGTGTTATCTGAAACAAGTTCCATCTGCAAGACGGTTGATACTAATATGTAGTAGACATTAAATGCTATTATATATCCAAACACATGCAGCAACGTCTGCGTCAGATAGTTCTTCCAAGTATCAAATATCTTACTCTTTGTGTTTCCACCTTGTTCTGGAGCTATTCCAGTTGCAGAAATGGCAAGTGGTCCCATTAAAACTAAGAATATCAAATCTAAAATTCTTCTAAGAACGGCACCAGATGCTTTAAAGAGCATAGGTATAATAGTTGCGAATCCTAAAAGGAACATCGCATATTGTTTGCTCTCAAGCGTGTAGAACGCTGAGAATTGGTCAAGAACTGAAATCGCATCAAAGTTTGTTTCATCTGTGATTGAATACAAATCATCAACCTGTATGAAGTAGAACAAAATCTTTGAGTTTATCATTGTGTCAATGTTTGACGAACCCGTAAACATTGCCATCTTTTCAGCTCCCTTTGCGTTTTTATATGTGTGTGCCACATATTTTGTATAACCAATAGTTGTGATTTCACCACCACTCTTAGTATACGACAACGCACCTTCTCCAACAGTTGTTGTTGTTGTGATTCCTGTTCTATAGAACAACACTGAATTGTTTACAATTTTTATTGCTGTTGGATTTCCTGCGGCATCAATTACACCTTTAGCAACAATTGGATAACCATAGTCAGATTCAATAATCCTTGTAGTTACATCAATATTATACTTTGAAATATAATCTTTATGTCTTTGAGGAATAACTGTATCTGGATTTCTAGCGAGAATTGGATAATACAATCCTTCCATTTCATCATACGTACAAACAATGAATACATCGCCATCAGCTTCATCATACTCTTCATCTGATGCGTATAAATTGTCGTATTCAAGACCAACAAGTTCTTCGATTGGTCTGTTTGCAACACCTGCAAGAGTTAATATAATATCTCTTGTTGGAACGTCAATTGAGAAGTCTGCATAAAGTGGAATATCCATTAAACCAGTGTTTGTTTGATGAATATAGTAAGCTCTGCCATCAATATTTTTAGCGTAAACAGCACTTACAGCTGTTCCTGCTTCAATATCTTCTGAACTTGCCTTATATGTGTAGCTGAATTGTGAACATACTAAGTTAAACAATGTAATGTAACGATTTGAGTTTTCTAAATCGGTTTCACTTGGATTCTTTTCATATTCACCAAGTGTTTTAACCATCAATTTTCTGAAATCTTTAAATGTTATATCATCAAGTTTAACAGCATCTTCTGCAACAGATTCACCTTCTTCTTCGGTTACAACTAAATATGAAATAACCTTTTTGAAGATTGTGTGGATTCTATCTTTTCCGGTATTTGAACCATCGTGATAATATCCAAATGAATCATAACTTGCATCATTTGCAACAAGTTCAAGATATTTTGAAAGATATTGACGCTTATTATAGCTGCTCATTTCAAAAATTTCTTTGTCAGGGTCTTCCCCAATCTCAATTCTAATATTGCCCGTGTCACTATTGGTTGTATAGTTTTTGCCTTCAAGGAAATATGCAAGTGCATAAATCTCTTTTGCTGGGTCAACGTTTAAGTCATCAAGTGATTCTGAAGAATCACCAAATATGAGTCTTAATAAAGTATCAGCTGAAAGGTCGCTTTGAAGAATATATTCCAAAATCATATGTTCAAGTGTTCTATCAACAGAAGCACCACCTGAAGATTTTCCTTTATAAACAGTATCTGTTAATAAAATTGCATCTCCGACGTTTCCAGAAAGGTCGTTCATGTTACTTAAGTAATAGAGCCTTGCTGTGTAATTTGCAAGTTCTGAAGCAAATGAACGCATTTCAGTCCAAACGTTTAAGTGGGTTTTTATAACATTTTCTTTTGAATCATAAACTCTATAGTTCTCAACAAAACCATGATATTCAGGAGTTGTGTAAACAGCTGCAACACCATATCTTGCAAGGAACGCACCACCATAAACATATTCAGCAATTCTTTCTGGTGATGATGCAGATTTAAGTGTATATTCTTTGTTTTCAAATTCAAACTTATATCCTTCGGTTACATAGTTTTTACCAAATTGTGCAAGTGTGAATGTGATACTTGTCTTATAAATAATATCAATTATTTTTTGATTTGAAATATATGTATCAAGGTTTGTGTAGAAGTTTTGAAGTTCTTCATAAGCCTTCGCATATCTTCCATCATCAATGCTTGGGTCTCTGTAACCCCTTGAATTATCTCCTTCAACATAAGAGCCAGGAGCTGCATCAATTACAGAACCAAGTTCATTAACCAAAATTTCAAGGTCATCACGCATAGAAAGAAGTCTGTTCCACGCGTCAACTCTCTTTGTTTCGGTTTGTGTTAATTTAACTCTATAGGTTTCAGATGTATCGCCTTTTTCAGACTTGCTCATGATTCCTAAAATTCCAGTTACATCGTTTCCGATTAACTTATTGCTCATATCAAATACATTTTCATATGCTCTTCTATAATCACTATAAAGATTTGTGTTGTTTTTGAATGTAGTTTTCAAAACTTGGTCTGAGTTTTGAGTTGCAGTGTCATAAGCTTCTTTAATAACGTCCCAAAGGTTGTCACCTTCTTCGATTTCAAATTGGTCTGCGTCTGGCATATAAATTGAAACACCTGCAAGCTCTGTCATAACACTTGAAAGCAACATGTTCATTTCATATGATTGTTGGTCTGGAATATAAGCTGAAGCTTGCTCCGTGCTAACATCAGAAATGTGATACCATCTCTTGATTTCACCTAAGAGATATTTGTGATAGTTTGCAAGATATGTTGTACTGAGCATATTTCTGTCATCAAGATTTTGTCTGATTGACCAATATGCGTCAAACAAATAACAATAATACCCCGTTTCATTGTTATCTTTCACTCTTGAGTGGCTATCAATATAAATAGCTTCATATTTTGTATCAAGGTCATCAACAAGTTTTGCAAAGTTGTCTTCATTTTCAAATGTTTTCTTAGCATCAGCTTTTGTAACTTTTTTGTCTTCATTGCCAGTTGAGTTCACAACTGCATAACCTTGATTTGAAAGTTTTCTATATGTTAAGCCTTGACCATAAAGACCATTGATTGTTGAATGAATATTGAATGTGAATGTTGGATTTGTGTTTCCAGAGAAACTATTTTCATAAAGTGTAAGCTGATGGAAATTTGCGTAGTTGAATGATGTTACGCCATTATCATCTGCTCCACTAAGCATATTAATATATTTGCTATATGCTGCATAGTCGCCACTTGCACTTGCAAGAGCGTCTAAAATTGTGTATTGAGCGTAAACTCTTGTTGCAATTTTATAGAAATATTCAGCCATATCTGAAGACATTAAAACTGTTGCAAGGAATGCTTTATAAACGCTGATATAGAAGTTATCAACTTTTCCTTCAACAAGTTCAACCCCACGTTCATTAGCAATGTCTTCTAAGATTGGAACGAAGAATTCGTTGAACATATCCATAAACACTTCTGCTTGCATTGAAAGGTCGTGATATTCTTCTTCACCAAGCATTGAAAGCATCAAAGCTTTGATTGTGTCTGTATCAAACACAGGAATATATTCATATTCGAGTCTTGAAGTGAAATCTTCAGGCATTTTGATAACAGATAAGAAGAATTCTGAAAGAACCAAACCTGCAGCAGTGATGTTCGCAGAGTTTCCTGAACTTTCATATTCACCAGATGCTTGAGCTGATGTGAATACCCCAAGTGTATCAAGCCAACCATCGGTTGCAAGAAGTGTTGCCCAGTTAAGGTCTGGGTAAATTGTTTGAATATCATTCATTAACTTTTGTGGCCAGTTAACAATTCTAACAACATTTGTGATTGTGTAGTTGCCAGCACTGTTCAAACTTGCAAAACTAATTTGATAAGTTTGAATGATTTCCGTGTTAAGTGTTAAATAATAAATTGTACCATTTTCAATAACTTTAAAGTTTAATGTGTTTCCACCAATGGTAATTTTTCCGTCAGCAATATCAGCTGAAGCTGTAAAACTTGCTCCAAAGATTCCCCTTAAAATTGTTTCTGTTGCCCCGTCAAAAGAAACATTTCCATCAGCATCAACATAGAAATTATATGTTGTGCTCATATAAGTAAATGTTGCTGAGTTTTTGCCACTTGGACTATCTTTATATGAATATAAAATGCTTTCAGGTGTCTTTGTGTAGTTAAGAGCATAATCTGTTTCTTTTTTAGCCATATATTCATATGTGTAGCGAAGTGTTTTCATTTGCGACTTGGTGTCTGAACCTGCATGAACTGCATCGTCAACTGTGAGAACATCTCCACCATCATCTTCTTCAACTTGAATTCTGCTCTCAATAATTGAAGCAATTTCTGCACTTGATAGTTTTGCTTCGTCGCCATCATGTACATAATCAATCGCATTCAAGTTGTAATAATTTCCATTAAATTCAATAATGAATTCATTTCTATCGTTTGTGAACACTGGAACATAGTTATCAACAAACAAATCATCAAAACTCATACCTTCAAAGAAATTATGTCTGATTGAAACATTTGAAAATTCGTAAATTACAATAAATTCAAGCCATGTCCATGTTTCAGGTCTTGAAATATCAAATCCTTTTCTGTCTTCAATGTCTGTTCCAAGATTTTGACCAAGTGCAATATTGATTGAAGTTTCAAGTTGTCCTGTTCCTGCACCAATAGCACTATAATCTTGAGCTAAAAGATTATTAATGTAACCATATTCAAGTGTGAAATAGAAATAGTTTTCATAAATGAAATCATTTGTGTTTAATGCAATATTCTTTGTGATATAGAAACTTGTCATTGTTTGAGGCACTGGGTCTGAAGTTGCTGGAAGGTCACGAGCTGTTGTTCCGATTGAATATTTAAGAACATCTCCTTCAATAATGCTATCAAAGTTTGTAACAAGTTTATTGTAATATGTTTGGAACACTGCCTTGTTAAGAGCAACGCCTGTTCCACCGGTTTCATCAACACCAACCCAAATAACTTTTGCGATTTCAGTGTTGCCAAAACCATCATCAACAATGTGATTAAATTCGTATGCAGGAGCATATCCTTGTTCAATCAATTGTTGGAAGTTTGAAATTGTAACAGATGCATTTGAGAAATAATTTGGATATTCAACAAACATGTAATATAAAATCAAATCTGCATGTGTCCAAGTTGAAAAATCACTAATATCAAAATCTTCTGAGAAATAAATTCTGTTGCTTTCTTCATCGTCATCATCATCGTCATCAACATCAGGAACAAGTGAGTTGATGTCATCAATAACCGTAACAGCCTTATGTCCTACTGTTGTTGAATTGTAAAAGTTTTTAAGTGGTGTAACGGCTGGTGAAAGTTGATAATTGATATCAAGAGCATCGTCACCGATTCTATTAAAGATATTGTCGACCCCTGCGCTTGTAAGCACTCGAATCTTTGAAAGGTTAACAAAATCTTCATTAATTAAATAGTAGGCATTTGAGCCATAAATATAAATATTTGAAAGATATGTTTTTGAAGATGTTGTGTTTGCAACGAGTGCAATAAGTGTGTCAAACACCGACCAGTTAGAAACTGTTGCACTTCCTGCAAAGTAATATGAATAAAGACCTTCTGTATTTTTGCTTCTAATAGCATCTTCATTAAGTCCGTAAACAGCTGAATATGTTCCAGCAATTCCGTCAACTAAGAAATAGAAATTCATATCATCAACTAAAACTTTAGTGATTGTGCCATTATCTACATCTGTTGCTTTTGAAGCAATAATTCCAAGTGGAGTATATTCACCACTTGCATTCTTCTTTTCATAGTTTACAGATGTTGTTTCAATCTTTGTGAACAATGTTGAGATAATATTTGTTCCAAGTGAAATTTGAGTATAAACACTGCTCATGCCATCTGTGATTTCAACATATCTGTTACCAGCAGCGTCGATGTAAACAATCGCTTCTTCTGCTGGTGCAAAACCAGTAAGGTTATAAACCAAAAGGTTATAGATTGTCCAATCAGATGCAGTTGGCTCTTTAAAATCAAAACCAGCTGTTTTTTCAATTGGAGTTTTCAATGTGTTTTTATCAGTTGTAAGAACTTCATAATAATCTTGTCTGTCATTCTTATATGAAGTGAGTGATGAAATATATTCGCTTTCTGTAACCCCATTGTTCAAAAGCATATATCTTAAAACCATTTCATATTTTGCAACAGCATTATCGATAAGTTTAACACTTGATGTGTCTGTTTCATCAACAAATGTGTGTGCAATATCTGTAATATCCACATTAAATTGAAGTGGGTTTCCATTAAGAGAACCATTGAATTTGAAATATTTTCTGCCACGTTGTGATGTTACAACGGTTCCAGAAATTTCAACTTCTTCAGTTGTGTTTAAGTTGATTAAGCCTTTCTTTGCTAAGATTAAAGCAAATGGTGAGATATTTGTGATATCTAATCTTGCATCATTTTTAACATAACTATAAGTAACCTCAGTTGCACTTGCTGTTATTACTGAACCAATAACTTCAACAATCAAACTTTCATAATAGTTTTCATATAATGTTGAAACAGGTGCGCTTTGAATTTGATAATTTGTTGGATTAAGCGTGATTGTTGGAAATTCTGTTTCATTTTCAGCTAAATGACCTGTGTTTTTATTAGCAACTAAATCATCATTAACCTTAACATATTGATTATCAACATATGTATAAAGCTCCCCACCGCGATTATACACTGAATATGTTTTTGAATTCATTTCGCCAGTAATCGAATAAATGATTGCGTCGATTTTTGAATAGTTTAATGAACTTAATTGAAGGTCATTACTTTCTTCGTCAATAGTGTTATTAAATGACACGAAAGTCATTGGGTCAACAACAGCAACTTTTGCCGTGTCAACAGGATTAATTGACGACTTCTTCATTACTGAGAATGTTGAGCCGTAACTTTCTGTAACTTCTAAATAATATAAAACGCCAGAATTATTAAATTCAATATATAATTTTCCGTTAACTGAGAATACATCGTATTCAACAGATGTGTTTACTAATAAAGCTGTCCCCATAAGCTTTTCATAAACAATATCAAATGCTGTATATGTGCTTGATGACAATCCCCTTGTGTATTTAAATTTACTATTTGCATAATCAGTAACTTTAAATCCATTCACAATTTCAGGTTGAACATCAGAAACAATAGCGTTTGTTGAATAAGAATCTATTTTTACATAATAGTAAGTGTTTGTATCATCATTATAAACTTCAACATAAAGCTCATTATTATATGAAATAACATATAAATTATATGTTGTGTTAATAACAATGCTGTTACCAGTCAAATTCTTATATGTTCTATCGAAGTTAGATGTTGTTGCTGTGTTTTTATAAGCAAGTGGTGTTTTTGTGATGACATAATCTTTGTATCTATTTTGATAGAACACATCAATTGTGTCAGTTCCAACAACAAAACTTGTGTCTGGTGAATTGATAACGTTTCCATCTACAAGTGTAGACTTAAATGGATTATCAATCATATTGCCTGGGTCTACAGGGTTTTCCACTTCGTCAGAAGAAATATCAACAGCATAATTTCCAACAACGAAATACTTATACTCTGTGTCGTCAGTTGCATCATCTGTCGTTCCATTATCATCGTTGTAATATATTACTTTTGATGTATATTTTGTTTGGAATGAACCAGTGAGTGCATATAAAAGTTCATCAAATCTAGTCCAAGTTGACATCTCATTAACTTTTGTTCCAGGGAGTGGTGTGTATGTAAACTCTGAAACATTATCGAAAACTTCAAACTTGTTAGGGCTTGCTGGGTCGATTGAACTATCAAGTTTAAATCCATTTTTATTAACAATCATTTCAATCATGGTGTCAATATCATAGATATATGGTGAAAGTTCTTTATAAAGAGCATCAACAACGCCATCTTCATTTGTCACAAGTTCGTTTGAAGTTGTTCTATAAAGTTTTGCAATATAGTCAACAAGTGGCATTTCTAAGAAATCTCTTTCTGTTAAGAAATTGAGTGAGTTGTTATCAATATCAACGAGTGAATTGATTCCATTTAAGCTCAAGTATGTTTTTTCAGCTGATGGTCCAAGTTGATAAACGACATCATTCTCTAAGATATACTTAACTGAAGAATATCCCTTTTCTTTAATATCAGCTACTGAAGAAATTTTATCCTGCTCGCTGAATGTGTATAAAATATAGTCTAACACTGTCCAACTTCCTGGAACGGTTTCTAAGAATCCTTCAGAGAGATTGAATTTATGCACTTCACTGTGTGCAGTTTTTAAATCATCAACATTAACGTTGATAAACAATTCATTTGTGTTATCAACCCTATTTGCTGTCATAAGCTGTCCAAGGTTGATTGAATTAATTTTTCTATTGATAAGCATGTCTGAAATTGCACGTGACTTATCAATATCGATATAAAGATATAAATCTTGAACGCCACCACCTGGATTGTATTTATCATACTTAACTTGGAAAACATAAGTTCCACCAATTTTTCCAACATTTCCAGAAAGTCCAGCAATTCTAAGTGAATCAAGACCTAAATTACCAGTAATTTTTGGATAGCATGAATACAAATAGAATAAGAAGTAATCTTTATATGTCCAAGTGTTTACATCTGCAAAGTCAAAGTTTCTTGAAAGTGAAATTGAATAACTGCTATATTTCAAATAGTTAGTATCGTCTTGTTCAAGAGGAACAAATGCAGGTGTTAAAGTGCTAATGTTTGTTGCAGTTTCAACTCTGCTCACAATATGGTCTGCAGAAAGTGCATTACCTGTTTCTGTTGTGATGCCATAAGCATCAGCATAACCAGCATCAAGAGTTATTGTGTAATTATAATACAAATTATCTGTGTATGGTGTTGCTTCATTAATGAAGTTGTTTGATGTGTCATCTTTATCTCCCCAAAGCGAATAAAGATTAACACCGGTGTCACCATGATAGATAGAAGAATTTGCTTCTTTAACTTTATAATATGTTCCATTCAAAAGAACATAAATGCCATTTAAATCATCTTTTTCAGTTGTTCCGTCTAAACCAGCATGTGTGATTTTATAAACAGGAACATCTACGAATTTGTCAAGGTCGCCATCATCATTGGTGTCAACACCCATAAATTCACTAAAATCGTAGATATAAAGCATGTTGTTATATGTTAAATCACTGAAAAATTCATAGATTAAAATTTGGTCTGAATATGCCCAAGTTGCAGGATTGTTAACATTAAAACCTGTGCTCTTTCCTGTCAAAAGCAATCTTGCTGCACTACCTTCAACTTTTTCAATTCTTGCATATTCGTTGTTTAAGAATGTTGTGTCGCTAACGCTAACACCATTTTCATCAACAAGTGAATCTTTCAAAACGTAATAAACATTTCCATAAGAATCGGTTTTTCTTGGGTCTTTAACGGTGTTGTAATATGAACCATTGATTTTAACACAATCTTTTGTTCTTTCTGCTGAATAAGCATTTGCTTCAGGATAATATTCTCTATAAACGATTTGCGCAGCGTCAAGTTCAACGCCTTCCATCAAATCTTGAATTGAATAGTTTCCAAAAGTATTGTTTGAAGCAAAGTGATAATATTCATACATAATGAGTTGGTCTAACCTGCTCCATGAACTTGGATTATTCAACACAAAGTCTTCTGAAAGCTGAATCAAAACTTTCTCATTTTGCCAGTTAACAAGGTTAACTGAATTTTCATCTCTTTCCATTGTCTTATAAAGATTATCAGCATACTCATCAATACCAAGAAGTGCTTGAATAGTCTTCATTGAATCGGTGATTGGAGATGTAACTTCAAAACTTGTTGAATATTCAATTGTGTATGAATCTTTAACACTTCCATTATTGTTCAAATCGTTCAAATCGTGATAGTTGATTTTAAGTGAAACATCATTTGCATTGAACACGGCTGAATCAACATATTTCCATTCGATTGCTGGGTCATCAAGTGACCTGATTTGGAAGTTTAAGTTTGTTTTTTGAGCATAATCAACAAAGTCAGCCATAACTTGATATTGCTCAGGAGTACAGATGAATTGTTCATAGAAATCACCATACTCAACACTGTTTGTCAGTCTGTTATTTTTGTATGTCAAGGCTTCTTTGAAAGTCAACAAGTTTCTGTTGTTAATGTTAACAATTGTGTCTTGCAACTTACCTTGAACTGAAATTGATTTGATTTTTTGAACAAGCAAATCATTTTCATCTGGGTCATAATCGTCAGGATTATATGTGTTGATAACGATTGGAACCCTTCTATCTTGTTGCGCGTAATAACGATATTTATTCGAGTCATAAGTTGAAGTGGCGAGAATTTGTGACGCAATAGTCATATTCACCTGTCCACTCATAGCTCGAGAAAACGCAGCGAGAATGGAATTCACACCAGTAATAATAAATATCATTGTCAAAGGCAACAAAATGATATAAAGCATCTTTTTAAACATACCCATAATGATAGGTCGTTTATCATTGCTGTTGCCGTCAGAAGCTGCTTGAGTTGCTGCAGTGTACTCTTGTCTTATGATTGCAATAATTGTAAAGATAATCAAAAGCACAATTGAAACAGCTAAAATAGCTCTGAATGTTGTTGAAAGTACTGAAAGGAAACTTGTTGCCCCAGATTGGTTGTTTTCTGCATATGTAACCATTTCGTCAACGGTCACACCGTGCATCATACCTTCTGAATCTCTAGAAATACCTAAAAATTCTTCAATCATGAATTGAAAAGCATCAACAATTCCAAGTACGAATTTAATGATGGCCCATGAAGCTTCTTTTAAGAAGTTAGCACATTTTGCAAAAAAGTTTGCGATAACTCGAACGATAAACTTTCCAAGCACTCCAAAGAAGCCCCAAATTCCACCAGCAGCAGACAAAAAACTAGAGCCACGCTCTGCCGAAAATAAACTTATTAAAAATGAATATAGTCTAATCATAACTCTAGTTTTGTCTCCTATTTATTATGTTGCATCTTCACGTAATTTTTCAAACAAGTTACGGATTCTGTCGTTCACGAGTACGTCTACGTTGGTTCTTGAATAAGTACTTGTCATCAAGAACGCACGTCCTCTTGGGTTTGTAGTAATCGTTTCTTGTTCTTTTTCATTAATCTTACCTGCTTTTTCATAAAGAATAACAAGGTCATTCATATCTTGTGGAGCAAGCGCGAAAATGAGTGAGTATTGGCACGCGTTGATAATAGCTGTTGATTTTCTAGCAATTTCAGGCGAACCAGTAAAGTCTTTAATGTTTTGTGTAATAACGATTTGCGAACCAGCATATTTACGAATACGTTTAGCCATCTGCTGCATGAAGTCAAGAGCAACGGTTTGTTTAGGGTCGATAAATACGTGGGCTTCGTCGATAACGACGATAATCTTACGAGTTGTATGATATTTCGCGTTATAGTCTTTATTGTTAATAACTTCGTTGTTGAGCCATCTCATGATAAGAAGCATTTGCGCGTTAGCAACGGCACCGGCGTTGTTAGCAAGAAGTGACTGGAAGTTAAACACGATAAAGTTTTCTGCTGAAGAAATTGTTGAAGGACCGTTCCAAAGCTGAGCATTTCTACCACCTTCAGCAAATTTGTTTAAATAGATTTTTAAAATCTTGTAGTTGTTTCTGTTATAGTCATCAGTTGCGTTGTCATGCTTTTCACAAATATAGTTATATAAGTCTTGCATGATTGGGAACTGTTCAGGCTTAACTTTTTCAATCTGTGTTTGGTTGTTGATACCAAACTTACCATAAAGCTCTTTAAGCGCTTCGTTCAAAAGTTCCATACCGTCCATGGTGATACCTTCAAGAATCATACCAAAGAATGTTTCAAGGAACTGCATGTGCATCGCAAGAGCTACGTTTCCACCACCACTATCTTCGTCGTCTTGAGAAGCGTTTGGTTGAAGTGGGTTGATTCTACCTTCTCTAGCAGAACCTACGTCAATAACTTTTCCATACATGTTTCTAGCAATAATATCGTATTCTTTTTCAGGGTCAAGAATAAAGATTTTACTGTTGTCAGCTGCAAGGTTTGCAAGAATTGACTTGGTACAGAATGATTTTCCGCAACCAGATTTACCCATGATAACCATGTTTGAGTTGATTCTTTCTTTATCTCTTTGGAAGAAGTCGATGAACACCGGTTCACTATTCATACCGAGATAGAAACCTTTAGGGTCTTGAATCGCGTCAGATACGAATGGGAAAATCGCTGCGAGAGATGATGAGTTGATACCCCTTTCAAAACGTGTGATTGTCATACGTCTTGAAACGTTACAGTTTGTAAAACCTTCTTTTTGTTTACCAAAAAGGTCATATGCTCTAAAGCCGGCTCTCATAATTTGTGTTCTGAAGGCTTTCTTTTGTTCGGTTTCAATCATCATGTAAATATTTGTGTCGAAAAGAACTTCGGAACCTTGCTTGATATAGGTCATAAGTTCAGTAAGTGTTTTAAGGTGAGTTTCGGTTTCCATAATAGCAGAAGCCTTTTTACTACCTTCAGAAGCACTGATTCTGATATCAATAATAGCCTTATCAAGACGTTTTTCTGATTCGCCTTGTTCAACTGGTCTGAATTTACAGCAGATTCTTGCACCAGGCACTGAGAAGAATGTTCTTCCCCATGCGTTTGGAACTGCAAGTGGAAATTCTGATAATTCAAAGAATGAGAATGAACTTCCGTCAATGCTACAACTTTTAATACCAAAGGTTACTTTTTCTGGAGCAATCCAGTCCATCAAATCTTTAGGGTCAATATTCTTAACTTCTCTCTCATCGAAGTTTGAATTGTAATAACTCTTCAAGAAGATAGCTGTTTGCTTACGGTCAAGAACTTTTGGTTCGATTGAACCACCCGAACCACTTTCAATTGTACTTTGAACAAAGTTAACAACTTGAATCAAGTTTCTAATGTTCTTACAATAGAACGCGATGTACATGTGGTCTTTTAAAACTGGAAATTCACTGTCAACGTTCATTGACTCAAGGTTCTTGATACGTGCTTCAGCAATTTCAAGTCTTGGTCTAGCTTCGTTGATGTTTGTTGAACCGTTACGAACGGAGTCTAAAATTTCTTCTCTTTTAACGCATTCGTTTTCGATATAGTTGTCGAAAACCATTGGTCTTTGAAATTTGTAAAGTGCACCAAGGTCTTCAGTTGAGATTGTTTTAAATGCACTTTCAAGTGTTTCGATATAAGTGTTTTGTCTTTGCTCTGAAAGCATATAGAACTGGATTGAGTTAATTTCAAGAGCAGCACCGAAATATTCTTTGTAGTCGATGATACCGATTTGACGTTTTTCGTCATATTCTTGTTCTAAGATACCAACGTATGGCATAAGTTGCTTAACGTTGTTTTTTCCATTTCCTCTACCCTTCTTATATGTGTTGATACCAAACCAAAACTTAAATAAGTCGCCCACTTGTTTGTAAAGCCTAACACCAGGTTCAAAGCTCATAAAGAGTACTGCTGTGATAAACACTGTGATACCTGATATGACTAATTTTGGAATAATGCTAAAAGAAGTGGTCATCGCAAGAGCCACTATAATTAAAGCAAATAAAACTACAAAAATATCCGAAAAATTAAGCCCTTTAAACAGTTGGGTTTTAACTTTCGTTGATTTTGGAATCATTCTTGACATAGTCTTAATTTCTCCTCATATATAGTATATAACATATAGAAAAATCTAGCAAATCAATAAGGACTTTTGCCACAAAATTGTGGCAAAAGTTTATTGATTTTTCCTATTATTTTCTAAGTTTAACGTTAGCGATATCGATGTTCATACCAGTCATTCTTCTTTCAAGAGTGAGTTCAGCTTTATCGATAACTCCGATACGTCTAATAAGTTCTTCTCTGAGTCTTACATCTTCGACTTTTGTTGATTTTTCAAGCTCTGCGATATACTTCTTAAGTTCTGCTTTAACTTCTCTTGTATATCTCATATTTCTACCGAAGTCGGCAGTGAACTTGCTTCTCATACCGTCAATGTATTTTCTCAAGTTGTTGTTGCTTGCAATAATTTCGTTCTTAAGCATAGATTCAATATTTTGTCTATAGCTTTGAACATAATTAGTAACGAGCATTTGAACTTGTTTAGCATCTTGTGTACCTTGTTGAATAACTGTTCCATCTTTCTTAGGGAATGTGTATCTATCCATAACGCTAGTTGAGCTGTTATAAGCACGAGCCCTTGATGAAGCCTTAGCTTCTTTTATTTCAGTTGAAGCAAACGCTCTTTCGTAGTCTGCTTTTCTCTTCTTAGCATTAGTTAAAATGTTGTTTAATGTTCTAAGTTTAACCTTAGATTGTTCAACAGCTTTTTGAAGTTCAATTGTCTTACCAATATTCTTTGGAGTTCTTGGCAATTGTTTAAGTCTATTCAAAGCTGCAACAAGTTCATCGTGTGCAAATTGTTCGTTCTTAACTTTTTCAGTTGCTGACTTAAATTCACGAACGATGTTTTGATATGCTGGATTATCTGCAGTCTTCATTGCATTTGCAAGAACTGGAGATACCCTAGAGTGGTCAATTTCGCTTCTCTTCACTCTTCTACCATTAAGTCTTTCAAGTTGGTTCTTGTCAGATTTTTGATAGTTGTCATTGTGAGCTTTCTTAAGAGCTTCATTGAGTTTTTGTGTGAAGTAACTCTCAAGCATAGCTTTCTTAGCTTGTTCAGATTTTTTGCCAATATTTGGATTATTTCTCATGAAGTCAGCCATAAATGTTGAACTTACACGGCTGGCCAAACTATCGTAACTGATAAGGTTCTTTTGGTCTCTAATAAGTTTCACAAGTCTTGAAAGTTCTTCAGCGTTTTGTCTGTGGAGTGCAACTTCAGCTCTTGTTGTTGCTCCAGTGAATGTTCTTCCAACAAACATGTTATTCATTTCAGCAGTTGATGGAATCTTACCCTTTGAAGTAACTCTTTGTTGACACTTTCTAAGTTCTGCAGCAAAGCTTTCCATAATCTTCTTTTGTTGAACAGCAACTGGACTATTTTCAAGCTTGCCTAAGCCACCCCTGAACATATTTGCATATTTCTTGTAAATCTTATTAATCATTTCTTCGTTTTGTTTTCCAAGACCAGCAGCATACTTCTTAAGTTCGCTTGCAAAGTTTGCACTTGGACCTTTGTATGTACTGCTGAATTTAACAAATTCTTGCATCATCTTGTCAACACTTGCAGCATAGCTTTGAACATGGATTGTTTCAGCAGCCTGTCTGTGAGCTTTAACTTCTTTTCTGCTAAGTTTTGTTGTTGGATTGTGGTTTTGATTGAACTTATAGTAACCACTCTTATAACGAAGTAAATCATCTGTGTAACCATTTTGAGCTAAGAAGGTCTTCTTGTCAATCTTCTTATCTTTTGCAACTTTCTTTGCAAGGATTCTGTTAATTCTTGCAATTTGAGCAGCAAGTGCTTCTTCACGTTTACGTCTTTCTTTCTCTTTTTCTCTTGCAGTCAACTTTTGATAATCAATAGCATTTTTAAGTTTATAACGCTTAATCATATCAAAGTAACGTTTCTTGCTTAAGAATGACCTAGCGAATCTCTCAAATTCATCACCAAAGTCTTTTTCCATGTCACGCATAGCAGCTGTAGACCTGAATCTTCTAGCTTGGCTGTTCATGTCGTTGTAATCTTTAAGGTGTTTTTCACGGCGATTCATACCTTTTGTTGAATCATATGTCAAACCACCTGCAAATTCAGCGCCAGCGTTGCCTTTATGCTTCTTCATTCTGTCTAAGTTTTTAACATACTTAACAAGATTCTTATCTGTGTAAGCTGCTCTTTTGAGCTTATCTTGTTCTAAGTCAAATGCGTTTTGTTCTTCTGGAGACATATTCTTATATGCCGCAGGTTTTGTTAAGTAAATCTTTTGAGATTCAAAAATCTTAATTTGTTTTTCTTTTTCAGCACGAGTGAGTGATGTATCATTCTTGATTTGGTTAATCTTATGATTCAATACTCTATTCCAGTTTTCGTATTGTGCACACATCTTTGGAAGTTTTCCAACAGTCTTGAATGCAATACCATTTTTGCCAAGAACAGCAACATGTCCGATACCTTTACCGATACCAGCGCCACCTTTTCCAATACCCTTCATGCCATACCAAGCGCCAATTCCTGTATATTTAATACCTGCCCAGATACCTTTTGAAGCAAGTGCTTCTTTCAAGTTGAATTCAACTTTTCCAGATTGCTTGTTCTTTCTAATACCAACAAATGCACCGATTCCTGCAAATGTTGCAGATGTTGCAACACCTGCATTGGTTCTAGCAACGCCCATCTTATATAAGAATGTATCTTCGATTGGTTTTTCGTTTCTTCTGTAACGTTTTGTTGTGTTGGCTTTCTTTCTCTTGCTCATGAACTTAGTGATATCAGCATCTGAAACGCTTGAATTTGCAAGTTCATCCATAAATGCTGAATCTTGTCTTGCTTTAGCAATTTGAGCAATTTCTGTAAGGTTTGTCTTAACATCTGGATTTTGTCCAAAGAAGTTCTTCATGAACTCTGCACGCATCTTAGGGTCTTTAATACCGGCAACTGTTGTTGCACCATAACGTTTCTTCATCTTAGCACTGCTGTTCAAGAATTGATTCATTTGTTTAACAACATCTTCTTGTCCCATTGCAGCTTTTTCGATGTCAGCATCTGAAACATCATAGGTTTTTCCAGTATTTTTCATTTGGTCTAGAATATCATTATCACTAAACCTTTGTGCATGATAGCCTCTCATGATTGAATCATTAGCTCTTGCTTTTTCAACCCTAGCTTTGGTTTCAAGTTTTTCTCTGTCACCTGAATTTGCCTTCAAGTAAGCATCAATATCAGCGTCAGAAACTTTCTTATTCTGTCTTGCTTGTTCTTCAAAGTTGGCTCTTTCAGCTTCGTGTGTGCTGAAGTGTTGATTGATATCTTCATCAGTAACTTTGCTAATTTTAATATCACGTTCAATAGATTCACGAATCTTTCTGTTTTCAGTCTTGTTTAAAGCTGCATCAATTTCAGCACTTGATGCGTTTGCACTAAGACCAAGTTTAGTTAAGTATTCTTTGTTATCACGAACAGTGTTTCTAATTTCAGTGTTTGTAACAGTCTTTGTTTCAGCAACTCTGCCCATTAAAGCAGTGTTCTTTCTAGCTTCTGCAACAACATCAGCATTTGTTACTTTTTGATTTTTCTTAAGTCTACCCATGATGTAAGCATCACCACGAGCAGCTTTTCTAACATCAGCATCTGAAACATCAACTTTAACTTTATTTGTTGATAAGTATTCTGCCAAATCATCATCAGCAACTGCAGCATTCTTTGTTTCTTCAACAAGGTGTGTATTTTTCTTAACTTCAGCAGCAACTTTCTTCTTGTCTGTGCTGTTAAGGTTATCACTAACTTTATTACGAGCTTTCTTGTTCTTAGCTAAATATTGTTCAGTTAATCTATCTCTTTCTTCTTCAGAAGTTGCTTGAGCAACAACTGCTTGATATTCAGCGTCATTTGCAAGAACACTCTTAGCTTCATCAAGTCTAACTTTTCTAGCAAGTTTACCCCTAATTTCAGCATTGCCTTCTTTAGAAAGGTATTCCATTACGTTGTCATAATTATATTCTTTGCCAGAATTTTGAAGCTGAAGTTCAATTTCTTTTCTAAGAGCTTCATCAGAATCAAGTTCGTTGAATAATCTAATGTTTCCAACGTTGCCTTGAGCGTGTTTGCCACGTCTTGTGTTAACATGAGTTTCTTTGGCTTGAAGTCTTTCCATTGCTGTACGACCCCTATTATCTCTCATTCTAAGGATTGTACCTTGGAACTTAGCCATTGTTTCGCCAGAAGCTTTCTTATGAGTCTTATATTGTTTCTTGTCGTAATACTTATTAACAGCTTCATTTTGTTTTTGAGCAGTAAGTTCAGCAACAGCTTTTTCATCAGCCATAACTTTTGTCATCTTAGCCGAATCTGTCGCCATCTTAACATTTGCTTCATCTTTAAGCCAATTAGCAAGTTCTTCACTGCCAGCTTGATAACCAGTCATCTTAATTGCTTCGGCCATCATTTCAGATTGATTTACTTGAACATTGTTCTTTTCAGCATATTTAAGAGCATCTTTGCCAGAAATTTGTTTCTTGAACTTCATATCTGTTGCAGCCTTCATAGCTGTAACGTCTTTACGAGCATTATTGATTTTGGCTTGTTTATCCATTCTTGCTGCTTCATCAGCATTAAGCATCAAGAATTCACGAACTTTCTTTTCGTCGTTGATATCAGCACCAAGTCTTGCTCTGATTTTTGCGTCTTTTTGAGCAGCAGCAATTCTATCCGCTTCAGTTGTTTGAATTTGTCTACCACTCTTATCAAGATATTCAGCAATATCATCATCAGTAACGATATCTTTCATTGCTTCAGTTTCAAGAGATGTTCCCTTGATTGCAGCACCAACAACTGCTTTATCTTTTGATTTTAAGTGTGCATCAACTTTCTTTCTATCTTCTCCAGAAAGTTCTTCATAGCTCTTGTCAAATCCTAATTTAGCTGCAGCGTCATTCTTAACTTTTGTGTTAAGTTTCTTTCTTGTATCCCAAGCCTTAGCATTCTTGGTGTCAGAAAGATATTTCATAACGTTTTGATAGTTATATTCTTTGCCTTGTGCTTTAAGTTCTGCTTCAACTTCAGCTTTCATAGCATCATCAGCATCGAGTGCTTTGAACATTTCAATATTTTCAACATTCTTGTCACTATAACCACTAAATCTTGCGTTTGCGTGAACTTCACGTTTTGCAATTCTTTCAGCACGTCTTTCTTTACGAGCTTCTCTATTTTCAGCACGTCTTTCTTTACGAGCTTCTTTATTAAGAGCTTTAACACCCTTATTTGAAAGTTTTTCAGCTGCTTCTCTTTGTTTTTCAGCAACTCTAACTCTCTTACGTTCTGTACTATTTTTCTTCTTAGAAGCAAAGTATGAATCAATCACACCATCTTCAGCAGCTGCTGTTTCTTTTGCAACTCTCGCATCTCTAATCCTTGCAAGTTCTGCTGGAGCAACTCCACCATTCGCAGCAAGTTCATTTTTAACTGCTTGAACCTTAATTCTTTGTTCAAGGTCTGATTTAATATCTTCATTTTCATCTAAGAATTTCTTAACTGCAGCAGCATCATTAACATCAACGCCAGCGCTTTGCATTATTGAAACAACAGTTGAATCTTTAGTTGCTGCTTCATAAACAAGGTTAGGATTTGAAAGCTTTTTATTCTTTGCATATTCAGCAATGTCAGCATCTGTAACGTTTTTGTTAACTTTCTTAGCAAATTTTTCTTCTCTGATTGCTTTTGTTACATTAGCGTCATTTCTAGCTCTTGTAAGTTGTACGCCTTCTTTAATTCTGTTTGCATGACTAGCATTTTTGCTATCTGCCAAGAATGCTTTAACTGCATCGATGTTGCCAGAATTGATTTCGCCACCAAATCTTGCTTTCAAGAATTCATCATTTTGAATTGCTACAATATAATCGGCATCGTCATCACCAACTGCTGCAACAGCATTTGGATTTTTCTTCATATAATCTTTAAGTTCTTTGTCAGTTACAGAATTTGTGAATGCTTCAGCCACGAGTGATTCATTCTTGCGAACTTCTGCAGCAACAGATTCTTTATTTGTTGAACTTAAAGCAGCATCAACTTTTCTAGCGTCCTTCTTATTCTTCTTGTCTTCAAGATATGCTTCAACTTCAGCATCACTAAAGTCTGAGCCATCTTCATGTTTAAGCTTGTCACCAAGAGTTGTTCTTGCTTGTTCAATTCTAACTGAATTTTTAAGAGATTTTCTAATATTCCAGCCTTCAGAAACCCCACCTTTTCCATCATCTCTGGTTGCAAGATATTGCATTACGTTATCATAGTTATATTCTTTGCCTTGTGCAGCAAGAGCGTTCATAACTTGATTTTTCTTATGTTCATCAGCTTCAAGTGCGTTGAAGAGCTTAATGTTTTCAACAGTCTTTTCAGCAAACTTACCTTTCTTGAGCAATACTTTGCTTTCATCTTCTTCTGCTTTTCTTTCAGCGTCAAGAGCTTTTCCAATCTTTTCGCCTTCTTTATCACGTTCAGCTTGACCAGATTCTCTAAGCGCTTCTGCAGCTTTAAATCTCTTATCTTTTGCTCCATGACGTTTGTCATAGTGTTTGTTGAATGCAGCTTCTGTGATAGTTCCTGTCATTGAACCGTCATTTGCTCTGCCTTCATTGATTAATTGAATAGCAGCCTTTCTTTCATTTTGATTTTCATTCATAAATTGAAGAACTGCTTTCTTATCTCTAACATTAATTCCAGCGCTTTGCATTTTTGCAACAAGGTCTGCATCGCCTTGAGCATAAGCAACAATTTCAGCGTCTGAAATATCAGCTGCTTGAAGTTTACCTTGTTCATACAAGATGCCATTAACAAGGCCATCATAACCAGCATCTTTCTTAACGAAGTTTGCTTTTGCAGCCGCATTAATTCTTGCAACATGCTTACTATTCTTCTTATCAGCCAAGAACTCTTTGATTTGTTCTTCTGAAGCATTTTCCCCAAGTCTTGCTTTAACAAACTCATCATTTCTTGCAGCTTCAATCATAGCAGCTTCGTCAATATTAATTTCACCATTTCTTGCTTCATATGCATCAACCAAATCAGTGTCTGAAACCATTTCACGTTTCATTTGTTTTTGAGCTTCTGGATCAGCAAGCATTCTCTTAGCAAAGTCTTTATCACCTTTAGCTTCAAGTTTTGAAGCGGCTTTTTGAGCAGTTTCGCTTTCTTGAATTGCCTTGCCTAAAGCAGCAGCATCTTCATTATAGTCAACGCCATATTTTTCTTTGAACTTTTCAGCAGACATGCCTGTAGCTTTAGCTTCTTTAATCAATGCTTCAGCATAAACTTGTCCTTGAAGTTCTTGTTGTTTATCTTTGTTTTTAGCAAGATATTCATGAACATTATCATAGTTGACTTCTTTGCCTTCTGCTTTAAGAGCATCAATAACTGTTTGGTCGTTTTTAGCTTTTTCGTAGATATCGAAGTTTTCTGCAGTTCTTGCAGTTCCATCATACTTCATATGACGTTTAACTTCGCTCTTTGGTGTTCCAGCATTATCAGTTGTTCCAGTTGTTGTTCCATCATCGTCAGCACCAGATGATGCAAGTCTTGTTTTCTTGCTGAACCACTTAAAGCCTTTTTTGTTGTAAGCATCGATTGCATCACCCATATTTCTAATAGGTGTATCTTCACGAGCTCTGAATTCATCAACAGTTCTAATTTCAAAGAATTGTTGTGAACTTGTTTCTGGGTCATAATTTGCAGGGTCGATAATTCTAGTAACGTCACGGTTCAAGTTGGTTGCAAATGTTCCATTTTCTTTTTCAAGTTTTTGCATTGATGCAATAAATGCATCTGTGTTTCTGCCACCAAGTTCTGCACCTGTAACATTTCCATCTTTATCTTTAATAACTTTAGTTATATCATGAAGAGCAAGTTCAGTCTTAAGTTCACTCATGTGTTTTTCGATATAATCATCATTAGCTTGGTCTTCTCTGCCTTCAGCTTTAAGCATTTGTTTGATAAGCTCTTTAATTACATCTTTATCAACATTTTCGCCAAGTTTTGTCTTAAGAACATCATCTGAAACTTGGTTTCTAAGATATGTTGAACTAAGAACTGCATCAACTTTCTTCATATCTTGAGAATCTTTGTCAAGAGCTGTCATGATATCTTGAGCACCAAGAGCAACAAGGTCGTTCTTTTCTTTTTCGTGAGTACTCATGTAATCAACAATCTTGCTATTATCAAGACCACCTTTAAGGTCTTCGATTGTCGCATTGTTTGCCATCTCTTTTAAGATATCATATTTGTTTTTACCTTTATTTGCAGGGTCTGCAAGAGCAGCTTCATATCTTGCCATGAAGTCTTTATTATTCTTAAGAAGTTCAACTTTTCCTGCAAGAGTTGTGATATCAATAGCCTTACCATCAGCACCCTTCATCATTGCAGCAATATCTGCAACCATCTTATCTTGTCCAAGTGTTGTGTGGTTCTTGAACAAGTTAGCAATAATTTCTGGATTGCCTCTAAGTTCTGCTTGAAGAACACTTTGTCTGTGTTCGTATTTCTTTCTTTCTTCAGGGTCCATTGTGTCTGGGTCAATGATTTTAGAAATTTCGATACCCTGTTTTTGATATTCTTTGATTTGGTCTCTGATAATTCCATCTTTCAAATCTTGAGCAACCTTGTTTGCTCCTTCAGAAGCATCAACAGTTGCCATGAAGTCATAAACAGCTCTGAATTTTTCAGGATTTTCAGTAATTCTTTCAAATGCTGTTTGTCTAATTTCTTCAGCTGACTTGCCTTTTGTTGCATTTTCATCAACATGCATTTTCTTGAGTCTATCAAGTTCGTCTTGTGGAAGTTTATCAGCAAAATTCGCAAGCATGAATGAAGCCTTTGAGAATTCGTCTAAATCGTCGAAGTCAACATGTCCTTCTTCATCAGATGGATGTTGTTTTCTATACTCTTCTTCAGCAAGCTTCATAATAGCAGGGTCTTTTGAAAGTGCTTCAGAAACAGCAAATGCGTAGTCGCCATAACCTTGAGCAATTCTCTCAATGTTCTTAGCTTCAAGCATTGCATCTTTTTCTTCACGAACGGTATCTGCATAACCATCAATATTATCAATAGCCATGCTTCTGAGTGCGTCTTTTCTGAATCCGGCTTGAAGTTCACCCATGTCGCCTTTAAAGCCAATAGCTTGCAACATGCCTTGGTCTTTTGAAAGTGCTTCATAGAACATTCTTTCTTGTTCATCTTCACTCTTTCCAGCAATTGCAGCAGCATTTTTAGGGTCAGCAAACCATGCATCTCTAACAGACTTAAATGCCTTATTTTTAGAGTAATTATCTCTCAAGTGTGCCATAGTTTGAGCATCAACTTCTTCATTAAGTTTAGCATCAACATCAGCCTTGTCTTGACCAGTATACATTGCATAAAGCTCAGCTTCATCTTTTCCTGCAAGTTCTGTCTTATAATTTGCAAGTTCTGCTTCAATTTCTTTTTCATCTTTACCTGCAGCTTTAAGTTCTTCTCTCTTCTTATCAAGAAGTCCTTTTTCAAGAGCAGCTTTATCTGCAGCTTTTTCAGCTTCAGCTTCATCTTCTTTTGTTGTAACTCTAGTTCTTTGACTTGCAGCATCAACAATTTCTTTCTTAGCTTCTTCGCTCTTTCCAGCAGCTTCGATAAGGTCTTTTGTTGAAACATCAGCATTCTTTCCAAGGTCACGAACAAGTCTCTCAGTTTTGTTCTCTTCTCGGATTTGGTCAAAGATTTCTCTTCTAGATTTTCCTGCAAGCAATCCTTGAATTTCAAATGCTGACATATTTTGAGCTTCATCAGCAGAAATTCCCATTGCTTCAAGTTTATCTTTTTCGTCTTTGCTAAGACCCATATAACCGTTTGCGGCATATTGGTCTTTAAGACCGTTAATTTCATCTTCAGTGAAGATTGTGTTTTCACCACCCATCATTCCAAGAACTCCAGCCATATCGCCTTTGTCTGAATGTTCAAGCATTCCATTAAGAATATCATTTGCAAATGCTTGTGGGTTATTCTTAGATTGCTCTAAAAGAGCAGTAATGTTGTTAGCATCAGCACTTCCATCAAGGAGCATAGCTGCTTGATATGCTTTGATAACATCTAAATCAGTTTCAGCTTTTCCTGAACGTTTTAAGTTTGCAACAAGATTTGGGTCAATCTTATTAATTTCTGCAAGGATTGCCTTTTGTTGGTCAGGACTCATATTATCAAGACCAGCAAATTTATCAAACATTTGTGCAACTTTTTCAGGGTCGGCGTTTCCTGAAGCAGCAAGAACTCTCAAAAGTTGTTCAGGTGTAGCACCATTTGCAACTTCTTTTGATTTTTCTGCTTCATATTCAGCTTCTTCATTGCTTCTTTGAAGCTTTTTAGCAGATTCAGCTTCAATATATTCTTTCGCTTTCTTAGGGTCATTTCTGTTGAAAAGTTCCCAAGCATCAAGTTTGTAATCCCCACTTTGAACTGCTTTTTGAACAGCACTTGGCAAGAATTTCTTGTAATGGTCTGGAGTGATTCCAAGTTGGTCAATTCCACCCTTTCCATCACGAAGTTTTGAAATTGCAGCCATAACTTGTGCAGGGTCTTTCATTTGTTCAGCAGAAAGTCCACTTAATTTCTTAAATGATTTAAGAGCTTCTGGGTCAGCTTGAAGCATTTCGAAGATAGCCTGGTCAATAACCTTGCCATTCTTTTCATCTTCAGGTCTTTCCATAACATCTCTAACAACTTGTTCTGTGATTGAATCGTTTTCAACATCACCACTCATCGCAGCAGCAAGGTTTTCAGTTGCAGCAGTTGCAAGTCCTTTTTCAAGTGCAGCCTTTTCTTCTGGGTCTGTAACACCATCAACAGCTTCTTTAACTTCATCATCTGTAATGCTTTGAGCCACAGCACCAATCATTTGATTTGCAGTTTCAGCACCAACTGCAACTTCTTGTTGGTCACCTTCAGCAATAGCGTTTCCAGCAGCGTCTTTAACACGCTTAACAGCCATTTGAACTTGACCATCATCACCAACTTTTGCAGTTGCTTCAAATTGACTTAAGAATTCATCTTCTTTGCCATCTTTAACAGCTTGTTCATATTCAGCTTTTTGGTCTGCATTTAATGTTGAAAGGATTGCGTCTTTCTTTCTTTGTTTTCCGGCTTCATCGTCACCAAAGATTGCAGCTTGAACACCACCATTTCTCTTTCCTAAAACCATGCCAGCAATCTTACCTGCAACAGCGTTTCCTGCTCCAGCAAGATTTCTAACAAGATTACCTTTCATTTTGCCTGCATCGCCACCCATTTCTCCAGCAACATTTTCAACACTTTCAGTAAATGTCTCTTTAGCAGCGTCTTCAGCATTATCGGTTTTTTCTTCTTCAGTTTCTTCGCCAGTTTCACCAGCTTCTCTCTTTTTCATATTTTCGAGAGCTTTCTTCTTTTCTTCGTCGTCACCAGCCATAATTTCAGCTTCAACTTCGCCACGAATTTCTTGAGCCTGTTTCATAGCTTCTTCATCGCCACTAGCCATAGCTTCTTCATAAGTGTTGTAAGTTTCGCCGTTTGAACCTTTAATTCCGCCTTTTTCTGCAATCTTATTATCAATATCTTGCATAATTTCGGCTTCTTTTGGGTCTACTTCTTCGCCATCATCAGTCTTTTTGTTTTCAACTGGTGGTTTGCCACCGGTATCACCGCCAGAATCTTCAGAACCAACACTATCACGAGCTTGTTTAATCTTGTTCCAAACAGCTCCAGTTGCTTTTCCAATAGGAGTTTCTTTAACATAATCAATTGCAGCTTTACCTTTTTCCATGGCTGATTTACCAGATATGAAATCCATACCTTGTTTCAAAACACCATCTTTTCCGACTGCCGCATTTTTGGTTTCAGCACCCATTTTTCCAATATCTGAGCCATCACCAACCATCTTAGAAATAGTTTCAGGAATAGCACTAATCATTGTGAATGCAACAAGCACGAATAAGATATAAACATAAAGGTTGAGAAGGTTTGCACGCCATGCATAGTTTCCAATGCCCTTCATGAAATTTTTCAAGAAGTATGAGTTTGATGTAGCAATATCTTCAGCTGTAAAAATCTGAGATAATGATTTAACAGGATATAATAATATAAAGAATACATTTATACCCAGCATCGTTCCGTACGTGCTAAACACCTTACCTATCAGTGGCTTGATAATCGACGTATCGAATCTCGTTCCATCATCAAGTGGAATGGTTGACGCCACGGCAGGTGCCGCTATGAAGTACAACGTTATTTCGTAAATTCTCTTGATGACACCCCAAATTGCTGTACCCAGCACTTTTATCATCAATACTGACGCAATAACAATTATCCAATAGCTAATTTCACTAGGAACATAGAATGTGTGAAGTTTGTTATTTCCTTCAAAGAAATAGTCAAATTGAATACCATCTTTTAAATAGAATTCATAGTTGCTTTCTTCTCTATCTGCCATTGTTGTAATGCAAATAGACCATTTCCAACGCCAATGCCAAGGAATGACACTAACGCAAGCAACGTCTGCTTCTAAGAATGTGTAACCACGAGCAGCTCTTACACATTGAATACTAACTGAGTTTTGAACTTGTTCATAATATGTGTTCATCGCAGTTGTATCAGCGTATGAGTTTTGTGTTCTAATGTTGTAATAAGTGTTTCCATCAATGTAAACATAGGTTGTTCTATATCTAAGTTCTTTAATATCATCAATAGAATCATCTGGGTCATTGCTTGCAACCTTATAAATTGTCGCAACATATTTTTTGCCATCGTATAAATGCAAATATGAATCTTTATAGTGGAATTCAAAACCTGTTGAATCAAGTTTTGCATAGAAGAATCTATCTTCATTCTTTTTGTCATCATAATCAATTTCAGGTGTGTCTGTAATTCTGTCTGCAACAGATTCTTTTGTTGCATCATATGATTTTAAATCTCCAGGAACATATTCATCTGCGTTCATATGTCCACCAACATCAGCTGTATAGAAATCATAAAGATTAAACCTTACTGATTGTGAGCGTTGAACATAATAGTCATTTCCACGGTCTGCAACATTATCTGCTCCAAGAGTTGTTGCGTGCATTTCTGCGAATGTAATTGTTGGAACACCATCTGTTTCAGAGAGTTTAACAATTGTATCAGATGTTGTGTTGAATGTTATGTTAAAATAACATGTAAGTTCATGTTCTTTAAGCGTAAACATATCAACTGTTGTATACACTGATTTAACTTCTGAACCTTCAGTTGTTGGGTCTTTAATTTGCTTTACATATTCAAAATAATTTGGAGTTGCATCATTTATGATAGACTCTTGTTTTTCATCTGTGTCATCAGTGTCAACAGTTGTATAATCATAAAGAATTTTATATGTTTTTGTTTGCACAGAAATCTTCGCATCACGTGTTCCAATTTCCCATTTTGTATCCCCAGAATTGTAGGTTAAAATGTTTAAAGTTTGTGTGCTTGAATCAACTTGAACAATAAAGTAGAACGCCTTTCCATCACCAGCCGTGAATGAATACAAATAATTATTTCCAGTTGTTTGACCTGCATAACTTGCCGTAACTGTTCCATCGTCTGAAATAAGTTTGATTCTTAAATTTTGAATGATGTCAATGCTTGGCGTAATAACTTGTTCACGCTCAGACTCTTCAATATCTTCACCATTTTGAACTTTGAAAATTTGATATTCATATTTGCTTGATGCTTCTGTTTCCCCTTCTGCCCCACCAGTTTTTGGAACTTGCTTAATTCTTGCATCATAGTTGTAACTTTCAGTTGCGTAACCAATTGATAAACTTTCAACATGGAATTCTTCATTTGTGATTAATGCGTTTGTTGCACCAAATTGATTGAATGCACCAACAACTTCCATATCGAAGTAATATGGTTCATCTTTACCATACATTTTATCTGAACCACTCTTGAAATATGTTGGTTCACCACGTTCAGCGTTTGTGAGTGAAACTGAATCCAACAAACCTTTTGCAAGAACTACACCATGATAGTTGCCGTTGTAGTAGTCTGACCTAAAGTTATACATCATACCAGTTGTTGGGTCTGTGTATGTTCTGTTGTGAACAAGTGGAATATATTTTGCATTGTTTCTGCCTTCCACTTTAATACACATGATGTATTTAGCACCATTAAGTTCGTTTCCGTTTGCAACTCTCGCACCAGTATAGAGTACGTTACCCATTTCTGTATCATTGCATTGGTCTGAATAAGAAACGATAAATGGAATTGTTTTCTTTGTGTTTGTGTTTGCACTGTCAGATGTTTTACCATCAGCAATGTCAATATATCTTGGCTTATCACCGTCCATTGAAATCCATCTATCTTCAATAACGTGGTCGCCTTCACCACTCCAGTCGATAAGGTCTGATGTGATGTCTAAAATGTGAAGTCTAAAGTTGTTTTGATTGATAAAGTTAATAACTTCAGCCATAACTAAATATTCTGATTGAAGTTGAACAATACCATCTTTTTGTCCACCATCAAAATATGGTGCAACATAATCTGAGTTATAAAGTACTTTAGCGCTTGTAACTTGTCCTAAGTTTAATGCTTGAAGCAAGCTTGGGTTAACTTGTCCACCAGAAGCTGCGTCATAAACAGTGTAATCTGATAAACTAGAATCAAGTGAACCACCAACAACAACTTTTTCATTTGCATCAACTGTTCCGTCACTATCTGCGTCATGGAATTTAACTGGAAGTCTTGTTCCACTTCTAACGACTGAATAGTTTACTGAGTTTTCAAATGCAAAGGTTTTTGCATAAACACTTGCATAGTTCCATGTGTTGTAACAAGCTGAAACCATGTCATAACCTTTCTTGTTGTTATAGAAGTCTGAAAGGTCAAGGTTTGAAATATAACCATCGTTGTTAAACTGAGCAGCATCTTTAATTTCCTTTGTTTCAACAAATCCATAAGATTTATTTGGAGTTACAATAGGAACTTGAAGAACATTATGCAAGTAATGATACATCGCTTGCTTTGAGTTAACTTCACCTGCAGCAGCATTAGGATTAACCATAGCTGCGATGAAGAATGGTTCATCGGTAAGTTTTGCAACATAACCGTAGAAGTTCCTAACACCACCTTCACCAATACTAATATCGTAACCACAATCAAGTTTTGTAAACACACTATTAACAACATATCTTGTTGATTTTGCAGCGAGTTCCAAATATTGCTCGTAGGTTTTTACGTTATAAACAGTATCTGTTGAAGTTCCAACTGATGAAAGTGAAAGATACTTGTCTTTTCCGTTGTGATTGTAAACATAGAACACAACCTGGTCGGAGACTGCGTTTCGCCCTTCTTCACCATGCGCATATATTTCGTACTTATTCGCCGTTTGTGAACCAATTTGGAAAAGCTGTCCACCAAGCGTTGAAGAAGTATCAATGTTGAGCGCTTTGATAAGTGAAGCTAGGATTGCGTTTGCAGAAATAACACCAACCATCAAGATTGTTGGGAAAATCAACACAAGTGCAATAGCCTTGATTGAGTTCTTGAAAATCTTGGTTTTTGAGTTTCCAACGCCATCACCGAACTTTCCACCCTTACCAGCGATATGCTCCCATTCAGATTTGATGATTGCATAAATCGTGATAATGATTAAAAGCACGAAGAAAATAGCTACCATCGCTCTAAACACTTTTTGAACAGTGTCGTTGTAAAGGAACCCGAAAATCAAGTCGCTTTCAATCGCACCTTCTAAAGTGTATCTGCTTCTGTTAAGCCAATAATCTAAGCCAATGAGCTTTTGCACAAAGTATTGCATAAAGTCAACAAATGCTAAAAGCCATTTAACCAAACCATAGATTGCAGTGCAGATGCCCTGCCAAACCCATGTCCATAGCCAGTTCCAAACCATACCAAACGAAGAACCCACACCTGATGGGTCGATGATATTTGCTGCTACGCTATGAATTTTTGTGAATAATGTAGTTAATACGCCAAGTGACATAATTCCCCCAAACGCCGTTTATTTTTAGTCTTTGCTAAAATAAAATTTTTAAGTGTATTTTTGCAAAAATTCAAACGACTTATATAAATATATAATTTAACATGTATATTATAACATAATGCATCAAAATTAGACAAACAAATAATCCCATTTGTAACAATATTTTTTAAAAATTTTTCTTTTTTTTAAATATAATTTAAAGGCAAAAAAACCGAGCAGATTTTTGCTCGGTTTTTTGAATGTTTTTACCCTATTTTTTTGCCATATAAAAACACGCATTTCTGCGTGTTTTCACATATAATTTCTAAATTATTGATTAGTAAGAAGTTGTAGCAGAACCTACGTCATCCTTTACTTGTCTGAATAACTTAGCAACGAAGTTCATGTTAAGAACGATTTCAACGATAGCTACGAAAAGGATTGCGATAAGGCAACCAACGATAACGTTGATGAGTTGGCCACGAGCCTTTTTCTTATCATCTTCTTCTTCAGCTTTAGCGTATTTAACACCAAGTTGAACACCATAGAACATACCAAGAACTAAGATAACTGACATTAAAACTGGAAGAACGATGTTAACGATTTTGATAAATGCGCCATAAGCTTCGTCTACAGCTTTTTGTTCGTCTGATGTTGCTAAGAAATTAAAAATGTTTAATAATTTGTTCATAATTTTCTCCTTTCAAAACTAAAAATTATTTAATCGACTAAGCCCATAGTACCACACCAAAACTTATTTGGCAAATAAATTTTAGCAAATTTTGTAAATTTTTTAAAAATGTTCTAATTATTATAATTTGCAATATTTCTTGCAATTATACAATTTTTTTTAAATTATTCCCTAACCGCTGGTAATCCATTGTCCAAGTGGTTTACGAATTGCATACAAAACTGCAAGAAGAACCCAGATAGTAATCGCACCGATAACAAAGTTCATGAGTGTCTTTTGCATATTTGCTTTTGTTGCTTCATCTTCTGCTTGAGCATACTTCACACCCAAGAAAATTCCATAAAAAACGCTGAGCACAGCAACTATTGAAAGTGCGTATGGACCAACAAGTGTAAGCCCTTCATAAATCGGGTTTAAAACCCCTTCACCAGAGCCACCTAAATATGAAAATAATGACATTTTTCTAATTGATTCAATCATAATTAAACCACCTTAACTTATATACGCAAATATTATCACAATTAAAATAAAACTTGCAAGTGATTTTCACCAACACTTTAAATTTTATTTTTATTTTATTTTTATT
>JAFWBI010000002.1 GCA_017507215.1 Clostridia bacterium | reverse complement strand
CTTATAAAACCTATATCGCGGGGTAGAGCAGTTGGCAGCTCGTTGGGCTCATAACCCAAAGGTCGGAGGTTCGAGTCCTCCCCCCGCAACCAATCAAAAAGAGAACCGAAGTTCGGTTCTCTTTTTTTATTGAAAATTTTTAAGTTGAAAATAATTGTTAAAATTATGATTAATTTTGTTGGGTTTTGAAATATAAGATAGGGTATTGCATTTGTTATTAAGTTATGTTATAATAATAATATATTATAGTGAACTATAATATATTATACATTGTTAAGGAGACTAATGATGGATGATTTAAAAAAGAAAATTGAAGAGTTGTTTGAAGATTATTCAAAGTCTAAATATTATATTTTTTCACCTTTTGTTGTGGAAAAAATTGATGAAGATGAAGGTATTATTTATATTAAAATAAGAGTTAATGAAAAAACGCATGTAAGAGATATTATTACTATTGGAACTGAAATGCTTGCAAATATGCCAACATTTGCCGCTATTATATACAAAATTGCTGGCAGAGAAGAACCTCATATAATAACATCTAAAATGACTGCAGAAGATGCTGCAAGAGCGTATAATGAAGATGTTGCTATGGTTTCAGGATATGGCAGTAATTTACGTGAAAGTGCATACCATTATTATCATGATTCAGATGCAGAATTTTATGCAAAAGGTGATGAAACTATTTTGGCAACTTGTGCAGATTCTGAAGTTGTTGAAGCAGGTAAAAATTTAGATGAACAGAGAGATGTAATTGCTGGTCTTGCAGAAGAAATTAAAAAGAAAGAGACTGAGATTGCTAGGTTGCAAGCTGAAATAAATAGCCTTACAGCAACAGCTGAATCAATAGAAAAATCTGCGCAAGATAACTTTAACAAAGCCTTTGTTGAATGTTATTCAAGGAAAATATTGGAAAGAAGGCAATTAATGCTTAAAGAAGCACAAAGAGCTTGTCCAAAACGAAACAAAATTAATCAAAACGGAGAATAATATTTATAGACTCTATTTGAAATATTAAAAAATATAGATTATTTTAGTTTTTATGACATTGATAATAAATAATATGAGATTATTATCTAGTTTCATAACCATATAAAGGGAGTAAATTATGGAACATTTTAAAAAGAGAATACAAGATTGCTTAAGTTCAATTTATCGACCAGCTCTTGAGTTGAGAGAAATTGATGAAAATCAAAAAATTATATATATGAATGCTGTGGGCAATATTAAGCCATGTGTGATTGATGCGCACAAAATTCTTGAAGTAATGCCAGAATTTGCAGCTGTAGTTTTTGATTTTAATGGTGTAGAACAAGTGGTTACATCTCAAATGTCCATTGATGATGCTATGAGTATTTTTTATGAAGAGTGTTATATTGCTCAGATGTTGCAAGAATTTTCATTTGTGGATATTCGTGAAGATGTCGATAAATATTCAAGAGTTTCTGATATGCTTAAGGAAATTATTTTAACATATCCAGCTTGTCTTGAAGCGGGTAAGCGTTATGATGAATCAAAGACTGAAGTTTCAGCATTATTGAATGAATTGGATATGGTTAAAAAAGAAATGCAGCCAATTCAAAGAAAATATAGAAAATGTTCAAGTAGAATAAAAGCTATTAAAAAGAGGGCTGATTTGGTTGACCAAATTGCAACAAGAGAATATAACCAAATAATTCATGATTACTATGAAGAACACTTACCATCAGCAGATATATTTAATGATAGTGAGGCTTATTATTTTGCACGTGTATCAAGCGAATGTTCGTTTGCTGATATTCGTCGAAATGTAGAAGGGTTTTCAAGAGTTACACCTTTGCTGAGAAGTATTATTTTTGATTCTCAGGTTGGTGTCGAAGCTGGTAAAAAATATGACAGAATGATTGCTAGAAAAATGAAAATTTTAGAAGAAGCCAAACCTATTGAAGAAGAGATGGAACCTACAAAACAAGAATATGAAAAATATGTAAGAAGAATTTTACGAATTAAAAAGAAAATACAATCTTTGCAAGAAAGTTCAGAAGACGAATATAATAATGCTGTTTATTATTGTTTTATGGAACAATTGCAAATTATAAGACAAAAATTGCTTAAAGAGGCACAAACTATTCTTGCTAAAAACAAAATAAATGGAAATGGAGAATAATATAATTTTCAACCAATCAAAAAGAGAACCGAAGTTCGGTTCTCTTTTTTTTATTAATGGGTTGGTGGGGGAATAAAAAAGAAGGCTCATGTGAGTCTTCTTTTTTTTGTGTTAATGTTTGTTGTGCCCTTTGTGGTCGCCATCTTTAGTTGATTTTGCTGTGAGTTTGTTGGCTTAAAGCTTAAAATGAATGTGTTTTGAGAACTGTTTTTTTGTTAAGAAGTTCCCAACATTCTTGATTGTAAATGTTGCAGTTTTCCATTGTGCTGTCAAATGCAAGCCACTTTGAAGCTTTGAATGTTTTGCCATTGTTTGATTTAACATTCCATTCAAAAGATGTTGAAATATATTGCTTATGAGCATATTTTGCGTCCATATTGATTGCTTTTCCAGTGAATGGATTGATTGCTTCAGCTCCAAGGTGCTTTGTTGCAAGTGCAGCAACGTCTGCGTTTGTCATAAACTCATCTGATGTTTTAAGAGTTCCGGTTTCGCCGAAGTCTTTAACCATCAAAAGTGGGCAACAACCTTCTAAATCTTCACCTTTAAAGCTGAGTTCGTCGATGGTGTCTAAAAATCTTCCGTGGTCTGATGCAACAATGATTTTTGTGTTGTTGTAAGTTCCGGTTTCTTTTAAGTAGTCTAACCAGCTCGCGAGTTGAATTAATGATGCTGCTGTTGAATGGTAGTGTGCCATTTGGTCTGCTGTTGTGATGTTTAAAGTTTTTCCGTTTAAAGTGAATCTGTCTTTATGAGCTTCATCATATTCAGTGTTGTCAACATTTGAGTTTGGAGTGTAGTTGTTTTCAGCGTCAAGAAGCATAACTTCATGTGGCAAGTCGTTTCTTAAAAACAAGAATGTGTTTGTTTCGTCGCTTGTCACATTTGTCATGGTGTCCATATTTGTAAGTGTTAAATATTGGTCCATAAACGAGCTGTTGATGCCTGTTGCTTTTGAGATGTTTACAATGTTTTGGTTGCTGTATCTATCAATTTCATCAACTGACTGAATGTTGTTGTAGTTTCCGAAATTGTAGAAAACATAGTGAGCCAAAAGTGGAGTGGTTCTCATCAAGCTGAAACGGAAGAAGTTTGTTTGTGTGATTTCGTAAACATATTTGATTTGTTCTTCGCCAACAAACTTTCCGATTGAATAGAAGGCATTGATGTCGTATTCGTCATAAATTGAAAGGTCTGACAAGTGACTATAGTCCACATAAGGTGGGTCAGAAACTGTTACGTTATAGCCCTTTTCTTTGAATAATCTTGGAAGCATCAAGTTTGCTTCGTTTTGTTTGTCTTTTAAATATTCATCATCTCTTTTGTTGAGTTCAACTGGTGTGTATTCATATCCAGCAAGAAGAGATGGCGTGCAAATGTTTGTGTAATAACCAAAAGAAAGTGTGTTTGTGTAGTGTGTGAATCCGTCGTATTTTTCTTTAAGTTCTGGCTTTTCGTTGAAGATGAATGGTGCATATTGACCGAGTGCACGGTCGAGCATAATCACAACAACGTTGTTGCCAGTGGTTGAAAGTGAAAAACTTAAGTTTTCAGAAGTTTGAGTGGTTGCTGATTTTTTGTAATCATTGATTTCGTTTGCTGATTTGATGATGTTGAATGTTGACATGCCAGTCATAATCACAACAAGTGCTGTCAAAATGAGCGAAACGTAAGACTTGATTGATTTGTAAACAAAGAATAACAAAACAATGAATGCGATTGTTAAAGCTGTGTTGATAACGATTTCGATTTTAGGCAAGAACAAGAATGGTGTGTCATATCTGAGTGATGCAGAAATAATGCCAAGGTTGAGCCCAAAGAACATATAGTCGATAATCATTATCACGAAGGCGATTAAAAGCACTTTGTTTATAATGTTTTTGTGTTTTTTGCTGCTGAGCCAGTAAAAAATTTGAAGCCAAATAAGGAAGCAGCCGGCTGCTGTGCAGAATGTTCGAGTCACATAGTTGAGTGGATTGAAGAAAATGCTTGAGTTGATATATTCAAGTGGTGATGCAGCAATATATGTTGATGGAATAAACAAGCCAACCAAAAGGGTGATTGCTGCTGCTGAAATAAGAAATTGTTTCCAACTTGGTTTTGGAATTTTTTTCTTCTTTGGAAATTTTGCTTTGAATTTTTTTGATTTTATGATTTTCAAATAAATAAACTTGCAAAGATAGAAGAAAATTGGAAGTTCAAGAACACCCCCAAGAAGCAAGAAGCTAGTGTTGAAGATTCCAACAATTAAGCAGATAAAGCCAAGTGCTGAAAGCGACAAGTTGATGATGAGTTTAGATTTTTTAAATTTGTGTGCAACGGTGTTTAACAAACAGAAAGTGTTGTAAATTATCCAATAAAGCACAAGTGCTGATGCTGCGTTATATAAGAAAAAGAAGAATATAACAGGTGCAACGCAGAGTTGAATTTTTGATTGAAGTGAATAGTCTTTTGAGTAAAGAAGCACAGATGCAAGGTTTATTGCAAGTGCCAAAAATGGAAGAACATTGATTTTAAGGCTTCCAAGCTTTATAAGTGTGTCTGGTTTTGCAAGGTTTGAAACGAACAAGAAACTTGCATCTTTGAAGATAAACAACTTTGGAAGAAACACAAAAAGTGAAATGAAAATTGGAATTTCGAAAATCAAATATAAAAAGTCGTTAAGTTCAAAAAGTGGGGAATAGTTGTTTCTTTTATAATATGATTTCAAAAGGTCTTTTCTGTCGTCACCAGCATAGTTTTTCTTTATGTGAGTGATTCCGTCATCAAGTTCGGCTCTGCGTTTTCTTAGTTTTTCTTGAAACCTGTTTGTGCATTTATAAACTGCGAGCATGATTAAATTCATTATGAGTGCAAGCATGATGATTGAAAGCACGGATTCCTTTGAAATCATGTAGGCAAGGAAATAAACGATTTCAATTAAAGCCTTGAATGGTTCTAGAAATATTGAATCTAAAATAGAAAGAAAAGTCATAAAAAACTCCTTTAAAATGCGTGTGTTTATTTTTGTTTAACACACAAAATTATTACATTTACTATTATCGTAAAATCGATGTTAAAAATCAAGTGCAAAATGAACAATAAATTGATTTTATTCAATTTGTAATCCAAATTTTTAAAGAGAATTTTTTGTGAGTTTGATTTTGTTGTGTTTTTTGTGGGAGATATATTATAATGGCAGTGTGATTAATGATTTTGTTTTAAATCAAAAATGGGAGAATTTATGAAACTTAAATATTTAATTTTTAAAATAGTTGGCATTTTGGGGCTTATTGTCACCCCTGTTGTGTGCATTGGATATTATGACGAGCACTTAAACGAACTCAATTCTCGCTATATGGATGTTGAATGGCTGTATGGTTATGAAGGGTTGTTGATTCTTTTTCTCTTGATCACCATAGCAGGTTTTGCAAGACCGATTGCAAGGCTTAAAGCGCTTATTGATTTTCACACAGACTTTGATGACGACCAAGAGCTTGATGGCTATCCAAAACTTTATAAGTTTGCCATTGTGAAAAAAGTTATGCTTGGGGTTTCGGTGGGTGGCTCTGTTTTGCTTGCTATTTTGGCAGGGAAATTTTCTGCAATAGACAATATTTTGATTTATTTAATTGTGGGGCTTTTTTCAATAAACATTTTGCTTGCACTTATAAACATTATCATATGCCTTTGCATGAGAATCAATCCTATTTATTTTGATATTGGAGTTATATTTGCGATTGTGGGCGTGGGATTGTTTTTCTTTATGGAAGACAAGGGAATTTCATTCTTGATTGTTTCAATGGCAACAGCACCAATATTTGCGATTGCGTTGCTCTATTTAGCGTTTGCCGCTGAAGAACATATTTCTGCCGACGAAGTGTTTGATTGGTTTCTTGATGATGAATATAATGACTATTATAAAAAGCTTTGCGACAGAGAAAAAGCACAAAAAGCAGATGATGAATTGAGTGAGCACAAAAAGGCAAAACAAGAAAAGATAACAGAAAAGCAAACTGCGAAAGCCGAGAAGAAACAAAGCAAAAAGAAAGAGAATCAAAATGAAAGTTCGTCTAAAAAAGTGGCTGAAGAAGCTGCAGTTGAAGATGAAGAAATTGAAGAAGATTTTATCGAAGACGAAGAAGAATTTGAAGATGAAGAAGAAAAATTCATAAGAGAATATGAAGCAAATGAAAATAAAGAATAAAAAAAGCGAGTGAATTTTCACTCGTTTTCTTTTGGTTGATTTGAATGATTGGTTGATGATATAATTTGGAAGAATATAAAACAAAGCAGGTTGTTATGATTATTGAGAAAGATGGATATAAATTTGAAATTGATTTAGAAGCTACGAAGAAATATTATGAAAATAATGAGATTTGTGACTGCGAAGCTTGCAAAAATTTCTATGCACAGGCAAAAGAAACGTTCCCTAAGCTTGATGAATTTTTGGACGCTTTTGGTGTGAACATCTTGCGTCCAGATGAAGCGTCTTGGATTCAAGAAGGTGATGACATTGACTACATTGACATCACGTATACTGTTTGTGGAAAAATTTTGCAGGGTGACGGATATGAAGTTGACATTTATGACAGTTTGTTTTTGAGTGTGTTTATTGATGATAAATATGTTCCAAACAGTCATGGTGAAGAAGATTGGTTTTCGCTTACCGTGTTTAATGTTAAGCTTCCATTTGTGATTGACAGACAGTGAGATGCTTAAAAATTGTTCAATTTGTGTTTTAAATTGTTATTAAGTTGAAAATTTTTGTGTTATAATCGACTTATTAAGACGGTTAGGGAGACTTTATGGAAGAAATTAAAAATGTCATTGTTGAGCAAAAAGATATCTATGACATAATCAATGCGTTCAATTCATATTTTACTGCGAAACAAGCGATTTTTGAAAAAACAGAAACACTTGTTGCTGAAGAAGAAGCAAGATATAGAGAGTGGAGTGACGCGCGTTTGAAATCTGAAGATTTTGCGAACTATCCACCATTTCAAAGACAGACTTTTCAAGATAAAAGAACATCAGCTTCGCTCACTGTTGAAGTGGAATATGTTGACGGTTCAACAATAAGTGGAAAGTCGGTTGATGAGTTTATCAAATCGGTTGCAAATTTGGGTTTTGAAAAAATGCAGTCGATTGCAATTTATATGGATATCACTTATCAAGCAGAGTATAAGGCTGACGACTATTCGTCAAACCCACAAAACAGAGTAAGTCAAAATGTTTATGTGAAATTTAGAGAAGATAGCGTTTATTATTCTGTTTCTGGTGAGAACTGCCCAAGTGATGTTGATGACTTAAAGAGAATCATTTTAGACAAGTTTAACAGTCTTGAACCAAGACTTTCAAAATTAATCACAAACAGAAAAACGATTAAGTATTTTGCAACACTCAACATTTCGTTTATCTTGTCTGCAATTTTGGTGGGAGCTCTTGGAATTTTGGGAAGCAAATATTTGACTGTGATTGACTGGGAAACTTATAAATATTTGCTTGCTCCTGCATATTTGATTGTGTCGTTTGTTTTGAATTCGTTCATTCCATCTGCAACACTTTCAAGATTGTATTCGCTTATCATTCCAAAACAGAGAGAAGAATATAGCTCTTATGACAAAGCTTATCACAAGGTTGACAACATTAAAGATTTTGTGGCTTATCCTGAAATTCAAATTGGTGCAAATGCAAAAAGAGCAGGGGTGAGAACAACAATCAAAAAGCATATCGCAAAATCAAAACTCAAAAACCTGATTGCTTTTGTGATTGGTGCTGCGATTGTGACAGCCGTTGTGTTTATGATTTAAAAATAAAAACGAGTGAATTTCACTCGTTTTTTTGTGTTTAAATTTCACCCGGTTGTGTTGGTTTGCTATAATAATTCGCTGTTGGGTTTTGTGTGATTTGTTCAAGTCTTATTTTTGTAAGCTCTGAAAGTTCAGCATCTTCTTTTTCCCAGCGCTCGACTGATTTTGCAAATTGTTCGCTCCAAAAACCGGCAAGTTGTTCTTCGTTATCTCCAATTAAATCTAATCGTGTTTGCAGTGCGTCAGATTCTTCTGGCGAAATGTAGTATGGATTTGGTTTGCCATTTCTCGAAATCTCTCTGCCGTAACGGTCACGAACTATGCCAAACTTTTCATCAAGTTTTTGTGGGTCGGTTCGCATAAGCGCCATATCTTCTTCAATTTCTTTTGCAATTTCATCATAGCCGATGGCTTGTTTAAATTTTTCAATTTCATCAAGTGTTTTTTCACGATAGCCAACTGTGCCAAGCCAAACACTTGACCTGATTGCGTTTTCAATTAGTGGAAGGGTGAGTGGGAGAATGTATTTTTCTTCTTCAAAGTTGTTCACGATAAGTTCTTTAGTGTCTCGAAAACTCATACATTCTTCTTTTGAAAGAGTTAAGTTGATTTTTGGTTTTTCAAGTTTAAAATAAAAGTCTTTATCATAAATCAAGCCGGCTGAAGTGTCGACAACCCATTCACGGTTTCCACCAAACTCAGGTGTGATGACGAATGCGTGCTCTGCATATTCATCGCCACCGGTGGTGATTCTAAGAGTTTCAATGTCTGCATGAACAACTTTGCAATCTTTAAATGCAAGTTGCATCATGTTTGCACGGTCATAGCAAAAGCCGTTGCAAAGCTCGTTTACAAAAAGTGTGATTGACACGGGAAGCCCACCCCAAGAGTATGGGCGAAGCCTATCAAAAAGTGCATCTGGGTAAGGAAAAACCTTTTTGTGTTTTAAACCCCAAATGAGAGCCCTGTCCATCTTTTTTAATTTTTTGAGTTGTTTTTCATTTAAACGTTGTCTAATGTCTTTCATGGCTCAATTATCTCATAATTGTTAAAAAGTGTCAATATTTATGGTGTTTTTCAACAAAAATCAGCCCATTTTGCAGTTTTTTGGTTAAAAAATATACAAATTTATTAGTTATGATATTAAAAATGTTTGTATTTTAAAACTTCAAGTGCTACAATAAAGCCACGATTAAATTTGGGAGAACATGATTTATGGCATATGGCATAGAAATTAAAACAGACGACAGAGCAAAAGCTGTTTTAGATAAATATGGTCTTTTGGTTACAACAACAATAGACTATGGTTATGACAGGAGAGATTTTTATCCTGACTTAACATTTTATTCAATTTCAAAAGATGGCGAGTTGATTTTTGACTATAGCTGTCTTGGAGAAGAAAGAGTTGGTGCAAAGGTTTCAGATGGCGAGTTTGAAACATCTGCTTTGAAGTCTTGCTTAGACTGTGCTTCAGGCGCAAGATATTTAGAGCAATCTCGTTTGTTTAAAACTGCACTTGCTGAGCTTATGGAACTTAAAAAAGCGCACAAATTTTCTAAGTTTGGTGAAAAGAAAGAACTTAAAGAAAAATGCGAAAAGCTTTGCGAGTATAGATATCGTGGAAGAACATCACATGGTGAACCAACATTTCTAATCAATGTTCCACTTATGGAAGACAACAGACTTGTTTTAGAAAATGCTCTTAAAGAACTCGAAGCTCTTAGAAAAGAAGTTGAAAAAGAGACAAAGAAAGTTGAAGCAGCTCCAGAAGAACCAGCTGGACCAGCAAACGCATAAGAAAAATAAAAACTCAGCGTCGGCTGAGTTTTTTTGTTGCTAAATTTTTAGTGAAATAGGTTTGAAAAGTTTATTTGTTTTTTGATTTTAAATATTTGCTGCACTTTAAAAAGCAAGCAATCTGATTTGGGTTTAGTGTTCCGTCATCAACCATTTGTTGAAGTTCTTCGATTGAAAACCATCTGACTTCAGTGAGCTCCTCTTCTTGAATGGTGAAGTCTTCGAGCTTGAAGTTTGATTTGAGATAATACATTTTATAGCAGTCGGTTCCGTCACAACCTTCTGAAAAAATTTCAAGTGGCATGTTTGAAATGTCGACACCGAGTTCTTCACGTGTTTCAGTTATCATTCCTTCAAGTGGAGTTTCACCTGATTTTGGGTGACCACCAGTCACGCCCCAATCTCCACCTTTTGATGGCACACGTTTTTGCATCAAAAATTTGCCTTCAGCGTTTTCAATGCAAATCATGACAACCATGGGGTAATAGCCATTTGGAATCACGTCACCTTTAAAATAAGTTCTGCCAGTAGGCTCGCTATTTTCATTATATAAATCTCGTTTTTCTCTTTCCATAAAAATTATCCTTATTATTCTATTTATAAATTAGCATTATTTCTGAAGTGTTGTCAAACAATCGCAAATTTGGTTGTTTTGAGTGGCTTTTTTTATTGATTATTAAGTTTTGGTTTGATATTATGAAACTAGAAAGAAAAAGAAGGTGCTATATGAAAAAACAAGAAAAAATTGTGGCTTTTGGCGAAATTATGCTCAGGCTCACTCCACCAGACTACACAACCATTTCGCAGGCAAGAAACTTTGTTGCAAACTATGGTGGTGGGGAAGCAAACGTGTTGGTTTCGCTTTCACACTTGGGGCATCAAACTGAGTTTTTGACAAAACTTCCAGATAACCAGCTTGGTGACTCTGCAATTAAGCATTTGATGGGACATGGGGTTGAAACCAAACATGTTGTTCGTGGTTCGTCTAATATTGGAATGTATTTTGTTGAAACTGGTTTTGGTGGCAGACCATCAAAAGTGCTCTATAACAGAAAACACTCGGCAATCACAAGAATTGAAGAAGCTGAAGTTGACTTTGATGAGATTTTCAAAGATGCAACATGGTTCCATTTGTCGGGAATCACTCTTGCACTTGGCGAAAATGTGAGAAAGGTGGCTTTCAAGTGTTTGGAATATTGCGAAAAATATGGTGTGACTGTGTCATTTGACTTCAACTATCGCTCTAAACTTTGGACCATTGACGAAGCTCGCCCACACTTCAAAAAGGTTATTCCTTTTGTTGATGTGTTGTTTGCAAATCATTTCGACTTAAACACCATTTTGGAAATTCCACTCGACAGCGAAGATGTTGACACAAAAACAAAGAAGATTGAGCTTTCGAAAAAACTTATTGCTGGCTCTAAAGTGAAATATGTTTTTGGAACTGAAAGGGTGGTGCACACTGCTTCTGAAAACTCACTCAGTTCATATTGCGTTTGCAAGAATGGTGAATATAAAAGTGAAGAGCCAATCAGGTTTGCAATTTATGACCGAATTGGTGGTGGTGATGCGTTTGCGTCAGGTGTTGTGCATGGGCTTATCAAGAATTTTGACGAGCCAGAATATGCTTTGAAGTTTGGTTTGGCAACTTCAATTTTAGCGCACACACTTTACGGTGATGTTTCAACACTTTCAGAAAAAGAAGTTCAAGAATTTATCGACACATCTGGCAACGCAGCAATTCAAAGATAACTAAAATAAAATCATAAAAAAATATTAAATAAATATGACAAAAATCACAAAAAGGCTTCAAAAAATGAAGTCTTTTTTATATTTTTGATAAAAATAAATTATGTGCTACAACTGGCAAAACATTGACACACTCTTTTTAAGAGTGATATACTTTATTTGCTAGAAAGATTTTTTCTAAATATAAAAACTATGAAGGAGAAATTCTATGAAAAAAAGATTTGCAAGTATACTTCTATCTTTGGCAATGGTGATTTCTTGTCTTTTTATGTTCTCTGCTTGTGGAGATAAGAAAGATAAAGAACCAGAAGGTCAAACACCTGCTGCTCCAACAGTTGAAAGCTTGTTGGTTGAAGCTGTGACAACTGGCATCACCATAACCGACAACACAATCACCTACGCTTATGGGGTGAAAGTGGAACTTGATGCTGATGATTTTAAAATCACAGCAAATTATAGTGATGAAACAACAAAAGAGATTGAAATTAAGTCTGACGAAAATGAAGACGGTTACACTTTTGCATCAACAGTTCCAACTGGTGACCCAACAGCAGCAGGTGAATATAAACTCACATTCACTTACTCTGAAAAGAATGCAGAAGTGAAAATCAAAGTAAATAAAGGCACAGTTGACATGACCGGCGTGGAATGGGACTATGATGCTGCATTTACTTATGACAAGACTGAGAAAACTGTTGAAATTGATGAAAGCACACTTCCTGAAGGGGTGAGCGTTGTTTCTTATGAAGGAAACACTGCAACAGATGCTGACACATATAGAGCAACAGTAAACTTTGCATACGCAGACGCTTCAAACTATAACGCAATCGCACCAATGACACTTGATTGGACAATCAATAAAGCTGACATTGATGTTTCAGGCGTTTCACTCACAACTGGTGGATATTATTACACAGGCGAGTCTGTGACTCCTGGAGTTTTAAATCTTCCTGAAAATGTGACAGCAGCTCCTGTTGTTGCAGGTTCAAACACCAAAACAAATGCTGGAAGACATGAAGTTGAATATGCTTTCACATACACAGGCGAAGATGCTGCAAACTATAACGCAATTCCAAACAGAACATTATGGTTTGAAATTTATAAGGGAACACTTGTTGCAACAGCAAAAAGCACACTTTCATATAACGGTGCAGAACAAACATTCCCAATTTCAGAAATTAAAGTTCCTGCTGGTGTTGAAATTACAGGCATTACAAACAACACAGGAATTGAAATTGCAACCTACACAGCAACAATTACTGTTTCGTATGCTCCTGAACTTCTTGCAAATTATGAAGAAGTGACAGCCCTTCAAGTTTCTTGGAAAATTGTTAAAGCAAACTATGATATGTCTGGTGTTTCTTGGGACTATGACTCAGCAACACCATTTGTTTATAATGGTCAAACACAAACAGTTGAAATCACAGGCACTCTTCCTACAGGCGTGACTGTTAAGACATACACAGGCAACTCTGCAAAAGATGTTAATGCAGATGGCTTTGTTGCATCTGTTACATTCAACTATGACTCAGTTCACTATAACGCACCAAGCTTTGCAAGTCTTGAATGGAGAATTGAGCCTAAAACACTTGTGATTAAAGCAAAAGACGCATCTGTTCCTTATGGCACACTTGCTGAAAACACTGGAGTTGACTATTCAGGTTTTGCTGGAACTGAAGATGAAGACGTTTTAGACGGAACACTTTTATATCAATATTCAGGTTACAACAAAAACTCAAGAGTTGGAACATACATAATCACTCCTTATGGACTCACATCAACCAACTACACTATTGATTATCAATCAGGAACACTTACCGTTACAAAACTTACCATTGACCTTTCAACAGCAACCTGGAACTATCCATCTCCAGTTGACTATGATGGTCAAGTTCACAAACCAACAATCAATGGAGTTCCAACAGATGTTAATGTGACTTACACATATAAAAAGGCTGGTGAAGGCACACCTATTGAAAATCCAAAGAATGCTGGTTCATATGTTGCTGAAGCCGTGTTTGGCGCAGCAAATGAAAACTATGAAGTTATCAACACTGGCTCACTTCAAAACCACCCATTCACAATCAACAAAGTGGCACTCACAGTGACTATTGATAACAAAGAAATCTTCTATCAAGAAGCTGCTCCTGCATTTACTGCGAAATACACTGGTTTTGCGACTGGTGAAAACGAGAGCGTTCTTTCAGGTGACCTTATTGTTCTTTGCTCATATCAAGTTGGCAACCCTGTTGGAAATTATGGCATTGTGAACAATGGCTCAACACTCACATCTGAAAACTATGTGATTTCAGTTGTTGCTGGAACACTTGAAGTTAAAAAAGCAAATGTTAATGTTTCGACAGCTGTTTGGGGAACTCTTGAGTTTACCTACACTGGTGCTGCTCACAAACCAACAATAGCATCTGGTCTTCCTGCTTGGGTTACATCAATCAACTATTCTTACCTTCAAGGCAGTGGAATGACTGCAGCTCCTGTTGAAAACCCAATAAATGCTGGGGAATACATTGCTGTTGCAACAGTTTCTGAAACAGATAACTACACAGTTGAAGGCGAAGTTGCTCCTGCAACTTTCACAATTTTAAAGGCAACACTCACACTTTCAGTTGATGATGCTGAAATTGAATTCTATGATGCTTATAATCCAACAGTGAGCTATTCAGGCTTTGTTGGAACAGACACTTATTCAACAGTTGATTTTGAAGGTGACTATAACTTCAGTCATGACTATCTTGAAGGTTCAAATGTTGGAAACTACACCATTTCAGTTTCTGGTGAACTTTCGTCAACAAACTATGAAATTGAATACGCAAGTGGAACTTTGGAAGTTTCAATGAAAGTTCATAGTGTTGAAGAATTTAGTTGGACAAAAGAAGCAAGATATGTTTATGGCACAAGACCAATGAATCTTCCATACTTATCAGTTCCAACATATATTGCTCCAGAACTTTATTATGTTTATAACAATGGCACAAACGATGTTGACCTTCCAGAAAACGCTGGAGTTTACACAATGACTGCTGTGTTTGGCGATGGTGAAGGAAACTGGCGAGTTGATGGCGAAGCTTCAACAACATTTGAAATTGAAAAGGCTGTTATTGAAGCAGATTCAATTTATTGGAGTGAAGAGTTAGACCTTAACAAAAAATATGAAATTTATTTTGACGGCCATTCACACGGACTTTATATTATTAACTCAACAGAAGCAGAACTTATGTATGAAGTGATTAGTGATGAGTATCATTTCCCTGGTGACAACATTAATCATTTTGGCGCAACATTTAGCACTGCTGGGGAATATAACTATGGCGTGCTTGTTAGCTTAACTCCTGCTGCAGAAGAAAACTATGTATTTGCTGCAACAGAGTATTATGCAACACTTGTTATTAAAGATTATATTGAAAGCTACACATTCAGCATTGTTGATGCTGAATCAACTGAAGTTGAATCTGATGTGGTGACTGAATTCAATCACGATTCAGAAGTGACTGGTTATGATAAATATGAAACCATTGTTACAGGCTTTGAACTTAACATGGTTGAAGCATATCAATCAGTTTATACTTACGAAATTTACACTGACTATGAATTCACAAATGTTGTTGATTTCACAAAGATTGAAGATTTAGAAAATGAACTTTATGTTGTGATTTATTATCAAGGTGAAAAATTTGACCTTAGAAGAATTAAAATCAATTTAAACTATAACATTGTGGCAGGTGACTCAAACAATGTTCAAATTAGCGTTTCAAAAGAAGCTGTTTCATTTATGACCGAAGCTGCATCTTATTCGCTCACACCAGCACTCGCTCCTGCAAATGCTGAAACTTCAGTTCTTGAATATGCACATTCAAAAATCGCTCTTTGGAATGCTTCACTTGAAACTCCTGCTTATGATGAATATGCAGATTCAGTTTTAATTTCTGATGGCGTTAACAGAGCAAAACTTCAATTTGCTTACATTATTAATGGAACATCTTACTCATATACAAAAGAAATCACAATCGTTAAAACTGCACCAAGCAGCACATATTGTAATGTTTCAGGCAACGAAATGTATGTTGATGACATCGACCTTACAAACGGTCTTGATGCAAGTAATATTCAAGTTGCAGCAAATGATGGCTACACCATTTCAAACAAAGAAGTTTTTGTTGATGAAACCGGCGCAGCTTTCTTGGTTGTTACATTTGAAGCTGATTCAAACTTCAGCTTCTCACCATATTCAGTGATGCTTTATGATGACCCTATTGGCGACATCGCTGAAGCTGTTACATGTTACATTCGCTTGAAAGGTCTTGGCATTATTGACAAAGACGTTAGAGCAATCATTTCTGTTTGGGGAGATGATTATATTGACCATCAAGAAAAAGTTATTCATGTGACAGAAGGCAATGAAATTCTTGTTAATTGCTTAAATGAAAATGCTGCAATTTATTATAAAATTGACAATCAGTCAAGCAACTACACCGGAAGAGAGAAAGGTTGGGCACACATCGTTGTTAACAACCTTGACGCTTCAGAAACTGGTGTGTTCTACATTCGCATTGTTTCAACTTACAACCTTGCAAAAGGTCTTGGCAATAGTCCAGAATATTCAGACACTTGGGTTGAATATAAAATTGTTGTTGAAGAAAGAAAAGTTCCAGGTGGTGGTGGAGATATTCCAGAACAACCAGGATACACCCCATTCCCAGAAGGCGTTGATGTGACAATCACACTTGATGAAAACATTGACGTTTCAACAGAAAATGGTGATATTCATTATGACAACAATATTGGTGGATTTATTGGTTACATTGATGCAGATTGGGAAGACTTCCAAGAAGTTGGTGATGATGGAACTTATATCACATTCTCTGATATTTCTATTGATATAACTTCTTCAGAATATGACAGTTACATCATTCGTGATTTTGCAACCAACACAGAAGTTACAAGTCCATTTAGATTTAAACTTACTGATAGATACTATATCAATGTTGTTTGCATTTCAATTAGTCTTCTTCTCGAAGACCAAACTGTTATGATTGTTGACATTTGTGTTATGTTTAATGACAGCACTGTTCCAGGTGGCCCAGGTGGACCAGGTGGGGCAGGTGACTCAAACGCAAGTTACACAGTTCGTGCAGAAGATGTGTTTGGAAACACTCTCAACGCAAATGGTGAAAACCTTGGAACTTCAATAATAGATGTTATAATTTCTGTTACTCCAGGTGAAGAATATGATACACTCACACTTTTAGACTGGAACGAAACAAAATATATCAACATCACAGCTGACAGTTCTTCAGCACTTGTTACACTTTCTATTGTGAATGACAACAATGGTGATGGTTATGGAAATGGCTGTATTGCTCCAGACGAAGTTGAGATTATTGCAGGTCCTGTTTATAACTTGCAATACAACTTCAGAGAAGAAGGAATTTATTATGTGACAGTTGTTGCTGGTGACCAATACACAACAAGAACACTTGTGATTACTGTTGAAGGTGATTTTGCTCCATTTGTTGAAATTTCAGCAAATGATAAAACTTTAACTCAAAACATTAACGAAAGAAAAGACCTTTATGGTGAAAAATCTGAACTTGTTTGGTTCGAAAACATGATGCTTGACAACGATATTGAAAATCTTGAAGCATATGTTGGCGAAGTTTCTAATCTTGAAGTTGGTGCAACTTATGAAATTTCTGTTTCAACAGCACTTTATGACTTCCTTTATGCCGTTGACATAGAAGGTGCAATTGATGCAAGTAATAAACTTGCACTTGAAAATGGAAAACTCACACTTGAAGTTCGTCAAGATGATGATGGACTTAAATATGTTGTGTTTGCAATAGCTGAAGTAGATGAAAATGTTGGCAGTGTTGTTTCAAAAGATTACTGTGTTTATGTGTTCTTCTGCAACAGAGCAGACAGACTTTCATATCACACACTTTCAGTTGGCGACAGTTCATTTGAAATCAGTGCAAATGTTTTGAGATATGGTGACTTTGGTGATGTTACAGTAGATTATGAAACTGGCACTGGCTACGTTATTGTTAAAGAAAATGACTTCAATGCAGTTGGCACAACCAATGTTGTGTTTAACGCATATGAAGGCTATAGCATTCCTACAGACACATTAGATTATTTAATTTTAACCGAAGATGGCTTTGATGCTCTTGCAAGTGCATTTAATCCAGAAGGTTCATATTCTGATTTGCTTACCCTTGTTAAAGCTTTGATTGATGAAGAAATGGCATTCCATGGCACATCACTTGAAATTCCTGTGTCATTTGGCAGAAAAGGAATCGCATCATTCTATATTGTTGCTGAAGGGGTTAACTCAGACACCTATGCTTACCTTGAAAAATTTGTTGTGCCATTTGAAATTAGAGCAGAAGAAGTTCCTGAATACACATATGATGATGAAATGATTGATGGGCTCACAATTAACCTTGTTGTTAATGGCGTGACTTATTCAACAACAACGGGTGATTTCTATTTTGAAAATGATATTCCTGAATATTATGTTCGTTTAGACAACACTGCTGCTGAACTCATCAGTCAAGACACAGGCAAAGTTGTTATTTCAAGCTTCACAGCTGAAGGTTTCAACTTTAAGCTTTATGACTTAGATGGAAATGAACTTCCTGAAGAATCATTTGCTTTAACACCTGTTCGTCACCCACAATTTGGTGACGGCATTATGCTTGAAGCAAGACTTGTTGGAACTGAGATGAGCGCAACATTTGTGTTTGTGTTCAACGACAGTGTTCCAAGATTTGCTCAAATGAGATATCCTGATGCACTTCCTGAAGACATCAGCATTGACTTCTCGTTTATGATTAATGAAACAAAATATGCTTATTCTTCTTCAGAAGATAAATTCTATGCAAATCTTGCAACTGGTGAATATGGATATTATTATATTTACACAAGAGTTGATTTTGAAAGAGCAGATATTAAAGAATTAACTTATGATGAAATGTATGACTATGATAAGGGCACTTGGCTTGATTTTGAGTCATTCAACATCACACTTTCAGGTGCACTTGAAGGTGCAACATTCTCACACTTTGTGAATGGTTGGCGTTTAAAAAATGAAGATGGCCACACATTCACAACACCTGCAAGAGCTGGGTTTATTCACTCAAACGACCTTGGAAATGTTCTTACTGTTGAAGCTGTTTATCTTCTCGATGAAGAAGAAATCACAATTTATTTTGAAATTGTTCTTGCAGACAGCGTTCCAATGCCATATGAGCAAGATGAACTTGAAGACATGCCTGATGGTGGTGAGATTATCTCAGTTTCTTACGGTTCAACAACACTCGTATCAATAATTGATATGGAAAATTATGCTTATATCGGTGATTTCCAAGTTGCGACGCAAAGTGAAACAAGTGGTTCATTTGTTGCTTATGCTGGAAATATTTTAGAAGAAGGTCAAACACAATTCACTTTAGATGAAATTGTTGTTCATGACATTCTGTTCCAAACCGGTGAAAACGCATATATTGAAATCACAAATGCAGCACGAGATGTTATTCCACATGCTAATATGGTTGCTTCAAATGTGACACTTGATATTGACACACAAAGCAATTCAATTTCATTCACAGTCACACAATACTATAATGGTAATGTTGAAATGGCTATAACATATGTGATTTATTTCACAGAAGCTCCAACAGAAGCTGAATAATCAGCAAACAAAAATCAAACAAAAATCTCAGCGTTTTGCTGAGATTTTTTTGTGCACAAAAGTTGAACTGTTTTCATATTGTTTAAGTATGAAAAAGAAAATTTTAATTGTTGGTGCAAATGGAAAAATGGGGTCTGAAATTTGTGAAAAGCTTAAAAATGATTATGAGATTATCAAAGTGACGAAAGAGCAAAAATGGACCGAATTTGGGGCTGATTTGGTGATTGATTTTGGCTCGGCAGAGTCTTCTGTTTTGTCTGCCAAATATTGTTTTGAAAAACACATTCCTTTGATTGTGGGTTCGACTGGGCAGAGTGAAAGTCAGCTTGAAAAGATATGGCAGGTGGCAAGTGTTGCGCCACTTATGGTGTGCTCAAATTTTTCAGTGGGAATAGCCAGAGTTAAGAAGTGTTTGGCTGAAATTTTAAAAGAAGAAATTTCTGATATTTGCATATTTGAAAAGCATCACAAAGAAAAGAAAGATAGCCCCAGTGGAACAGCGATTTTGCTTGAAAAGTTTATTTCTTCAAAAACAAAAGTTCCTGTTCAAATTCTTTCTCAGCGTGGTGGTGAAGAAATTGGAACACATAAAATTGATTTTTATTTGAACGGGGAAGCTGTTTCAATCACCCATCAAGCATTTTCGAGAGCTGTTTTTGCCGAAGGTGTGAAAAAAGCTGTTGTGTTTATGTTGCAACAAAAAATGCCAAAAGAGTATTTTTTTGACGATATAATTTGACAAACAAGACCATAAAATGTAACAATAAATCTAGGAGGAAAATATTATGGCAAAGAAAAAATCTAGCAAAAAAGGTTCAAATTTAGGAAAGATTTTGTATCTTATTGCTGCAGTTCTTGGCGTTGTCGCAATCGTGATGATGTTTGTTGACACTGTTAAAATTCCAGATACAAAAGTTTTAGGTGAAACTATTGAAGGTGAAGGCTATTCTGGTCTTAAAGTCGCATTTGGTTATAAAGAAGATGACGTTGCAATCTTTAAGTTCTCATTTATGGGTCTTCTTCCTTACATTTTAGTTCTTGCAGGTGTGGTTTTAACACTTGTGAATACTTTTGCAAAAAAGAACAACAAAATTTTAGATTTTGTTTCAGTTGGTCTTTTGATTGTTGCAGGTGTGCTCTTCTTCATTATGCCAAACTTCATTGTTTTTGCAGACACACTCGCTGGAAAGATTGCTGCTGAAATTGATTATGAACTTACTGTTGGTGCAATTATTGCTGCAATTTCTGCTATTGCATCTGCTGCAGTGGTTCTCACAAAAGTTCTTTTGAAAAAATAAGATAAAATAAGATAAAACACCACAAGGCTGTGGTGTTTTTTTTGTGCAAATTTAACAGGTTATTTTTGAAAAAACATAGAATTATTTGGATATTGTGTTATAATGATAGCATAGAGAATATGTTTTTTGGGAGTGACGCTTATGGATATTTTGCTCGCAGTTGACGGTGGTGGAACCAAAACAGAAGTTATGCTTGTGTCTGTTTCTGGTGAAGTTTTGGCAGTGAAAAAATATGAAGGCACAAACATCAACAGTGTTGGAATGACAAACGCTGTTTTGACTTTAGAAAAGGCTCTTGCTGATTGTTTGGATATTGCTGATAAACACGATTTGAGATTTGCAGGAATTCACTTTGGTCTTGCAGGTGGTGTGAATGGAAACAACCAAGAAATGATTTACAATTATTTCAAGAATGGCTATTTTCAAAACATTCCATTTTCGAATGCAGGAGATGATTTAAACTCGATTAATGTTGGTGTGAAAAATGCTTCAAATGGAATCGCTGTGATTGCAGGAACAGGCTCAAATGTTATGATTAAAAAAAACGGCGTTGTGCTTCCAAATCCACAGCTTAGTGGTTGGGGATATTTGTTTGACAATGGCGCAAGTGGTTTCGATTTTGGCAGAGATGCTGTGGTTGCTGCAAAAAATGAATGCAACGGAACAGGAGAGCCAACAAAGATAACAAAAATGCTTGAAGCAAAGTTTGGTTGCAAAGTGTTTGACGCTCTTGGCGAGATTTATGAAAAGGGTCCAAGATTTGTTGCATCACTTGGTCCGATTGTTTTTGATGCTTATCGTGACGGCGACAAGGTTGCTGGAGAGATTATTGATGCGCAAGTTCGAAATGTTGAAAATATGATTAACAGGGGGCACGAAATTATTGGTGCAGACAAGCCTGTGGTTGTTGGTTTGGTGGGTGGCATTTTTGCTCACGAAATTCCAATTTTCACCGACAAGCTTGGTTCAAGACTTCCACAAAATGTTGCGCTAAACTTTCCAAAAGAATCGCAAATTTATGGGGCAGTTATGGAAGCTGCAAAAAATGCTGGAGTTAAAACTGACAGCGAATTCTTAAGAAAATATCACAGCACGGTTGACAGTCCTGTTTTGCAGTCTGGAACAGATGGCTATGTTAAATAAAAACACCCGAAAGGGTGTTTTTTTGTTGCCTTGATAAAACAAAGTGGTGTGAGAAAAGCAATAAATTTGTCGGCTGGTTAACAAGATTTTGCATTTGTCACTTTTTGAAAATATATGTTTTTTTGTGTGCGAAGCGCTGTTGTTTGTGATATAATGATGAGCATTAGGAGAGCTAATTATGATTATGAAGCACAGCGAAAAGATTACTCTTTTCAGCAGTTATTTTGATATGAACGACAGACTTTCAGCAAAGTCGATTTTGGGGCTTTTTCAAGACCTTGCAGGAATCAATGCTGACGAAATTGGCGTGGGATATAAGGCGATGCTTGAAAAGAATTTATATTGGATTTTGAGCAGGGTTAAGTTTGACATTTTGAAAATGCCAGTTCCAAACCAAACCGTTGTTGTTGAAACTTGGCCACATGAAAAAGGCAGAATTGATTTTGACCGTGATTTTAAAATTTTAAGCGAAGACGGCGAAGTGATGATTATTGGAACTTCAAAGTGGTGCGTTATCGACACTCAAAGCAGGAGTTTGCAAAGAACTGAAAATGTGAATTATGTTGGCGAGATTTATGACGAAAAGAACTATGAAGACAGGTTTGCAAAAATATCTGTTCCGGCTGATGGTTTGAAAGAGTGTTTCACTCACACGGTTCGATTTAGTGACCTTGACCATAACCATCATATGAATAACACCAATTATGCACTTCTTTCTGCAAACGCAACAGAAAATCAAATGTTTTCGCATTATGAAATCAATTATTTGAGCGAATGTTTGCTTGGTGATGAGATTTTGGTTTCGGTTGCAAAGACTGAAGAAGGTGAGTTTGTTGTGGGCAAAAATGGAGAAAAAACAGCATTTGCAGTGTTTGTGAGATAACTTCAAAAGACACTAAAAAACGTACAAAAAAAATATTAAAAAATTTTGAAATTTTTATTGACAAAAACAAACTTGTTTGATATTATATAGGAGCATGTTGCGAAAGCAAAGGCACTATATGGGGGTATAGCTCAGCTGGCTAGAGCGCCTGCCTTGCAAGCAGGAGGTCATCGGTTCGATTCCGATTATCTCCACCATATAGGACTGTAGCTCAGTTGGTTAGAGCACCACCCTGATAAGGTGGGGGT
>JAFWBI010000001.1 GCA_017507215.1 Clostridia bacterium | reverse complement strand
TGAAATCTGCGGTGAAGGAAATTATAGAATTAACGAAGGCGACGGTGCTTTCTATGGTCCAAAAATTGATATCAAAATGCAAGACTGCTTAGGCAGAGAATGGCAAATGGGAACAATTCAAGTTGACTTCCAACTTCCACAAAGATTTGACCTTTCTTATATTGATAAAGATGGTTCAAAACAAATGCCTATCATGATTCATAGAGCAATATTTGGTTCGTTTGAAAGATTTATTGGAATCATCACAGAGCATTATGCTGGGGCATTCCCAACATGGCTTTCACCAGTTCAAGCAAAAGTTATTTCAGTTTCTGAAAAGAGTGCTGAATATGCTTCAAGTGTTGCTGAAAAACTTGATGCAAAGGGAATCAGAGTTGAAGTTGACAATTCAAACGAAAGAATTGGCTACAAAATTAGACAGGCACAACTTGAAAAAGTTCCATATATGCTTATCTTGGGTGAAAACGAAGCAAATTCTGGCAAGGTTTCAATCAGAAAGAGAAACGGCGAAGAAATCAAAGATTTGTCATTTGAAGATGCAGCTCAAATGATTCAAGCAGACATTGACTCAAAAGGCAAAAATTAATAAACACAAAAGGCAGTGATAATCTCACTGTCTTTTCTTATTGACAAATATTGACAGATTAAAAAAGTGATGTATAATAATAAGCAGAAATCAACCAAGTCCAAAAGACACTAAAAGGCGTAAGCCACACGGGTTGATTTTTTTGTTGCTTAAATTATTGATTTTAAGTTATAAAAATATTATAAAAAGTGTTGACAAGTGGGCTTTCTTATGATAAAATACACCTGTTTATTGAAGAGAAAGAACACTTTCCACCAAACGAATGAAAGATTTTGTTTGAGTTAATATATAGTTAATACCCGAAATTTTGGCACATTTTATATGTGCAGCCTTAATTTTGGAATTATTATATAGTGAGTGGATTTCTTTACGTAAACCACTCACTTTTTTTGTGAATCAAAAAGAGTGAAATATTATTTTTTAGGAGAACTATGGCAGTTAAACAACAAGAAACCCAAATTAATGATAGCATTCGTGACCCAGAAGTTAGAGTTGTTGGTGCAAATGGCGAACAACTCGGAATCATGAGCTCAAGAGAGGCTAACAAACTTGCTGAAGAAGCTGGACTCGACCTTGTTAAAATCTCTCCAAGCGCAGTGCCACCAGTTTGTAAGATTATGGACTATGGCAAATACGTTTTTGACAAAGCAAAAAGAGAAAAAGAACAAAGAAAGAACCAAAAGATTGTTGCCTTGAAAGAAGTTCAACTTTCAATGACAATCGAACAACATGACATTGACATCAAAGCAAAAAATGCAATCAAGTTTTTGCAAAATGGTGACAAAGTTAAAGTTTCAATCAGAATGAGTGGCAGACAACAAGCATATGCAGACCGTGGTGTTCAAACCGAAAACGATTTTGCAGCAAGCCTTGAAGAATATGCAGTTATTGAAAAGCCTGCAAAGGTTGAAGGTCGAAATATCATTATGATTCTTGCACCTAAAAATGCAAAGAAATAAGCCAATTTTTCTAAATTTATTATTCGGTATACAGGAGGAAATTTATTATGCCAAAACAAAAAAATAAAAGTGCCGTTAAAAAGAGATTCATTGTTTTAAAGAGCGGCAGAGTTAAAAGAGGTCAACAAAACCACAGACACTTGCTTTCAAACAAAGAAAGACACAGAAAGAGAGACCTTCGTCAAGGTGCTTATGTTGAAGGTAAGCAAGTTAAAACAGTTAAAATCCTTGTAGGAAACCAAGGTTAATAAGGTAAGGAGGGACTAGAAAATGAGAATTAAGAGAAGTGTTAATGCACACAAGAAACGTGTTAAAATTTTAAGAGAAGCAAAAGGTTACTATGGCTCAAAGAGCAAACTTGTTAGAGTTGCTCGTCAAGCTGTTATGAAGAGTGGCAACTATGCTTACACATCTAGAAGACTTAAAAAGAGAGATTTCAGAAGACTTTGGAACATCAGAATCAATGCTGAAGCTAGAGTTAATGGTCTTTCATACAGCAACTTGATTCATGGTCTTAAACTTGCTGGCATCGAACTTAACAGAAAAGTTCTTGCTGAACTTGCAGTTTCTGACAAAAACGCATTTGCTAAAGTTTGCGAATCAGCAAAAACAGCACTTGCAAAATAATTAAGTTTTAAGCTTAAACTTAATGCCTAGGGTTTGGGCATTAAGTTTTTTTGTTAGGAGAAAATGTTATGAATAACGAAATTATAACAAGTTTAGATAATCCTATGGTGAAAGAAGCCAGAAGTTTAAACGACAAAAAGTTTAGGCGTTTTCATGGCAAGTTTTTGGTTGATGGCGAAAAACTTGTAAACGAAGTCGTTTCTGGTGCGATGGAAATTGATAAGATTTTCGTTGACAGTGCAAAAGTTGCAGATTTTGCATATGTTTTAGACAGATTTGACGGCAAGATTGTTCAAGTGACAACAAAGGTGTTAAATTCAATCTCTGAAAACGTGACACCACAAGGCATTATTGCCGAAGTGTTTATGCGTGAAACGGGAGAGTTTAAAACAGAAGAAAATTCGCCAATTTTGATTTTAGACAGAATTCAAGACCCGGGAAATCTTGGCACAATCATCAGAACAGCTGCTGCAACAGGGTTTTCATCAATCGTTTTGATTGACACTGTTGACCCATATTCACCAAAAGTTGTTAGAAGTTCAAGTGGTGGAATTTTTTACACCGACATTTTCCGTATGAGCGAAGTTGAAATCATTTCTTATTGCGACAAAAAAGATATTGAGATTTTGGTTGCAGATATGGGTGGTGTAAACATTTTCAAAAATCAAATTTCAAGCAAAAACTATGCACTTGTGATTGGAAACGAAGGTCAAGGTGTGAGTGATGGATTCAAGTTAAGTGGAAGGGCAATATCGCTTCCGATGAAAGAGCAAATGGAATCACTCAATGCTGGAGTTTCTGCAAGTGTTTTGATGTATACCCTTATGGGCAAAGATATTTAGCGTATCAAAAAATTTAAACCAAGCACAAATTTTATTGATTATTTGTTTATGGTGTAGTATAATGTGGGCGAGCAAAAGCTTACAAAATTATTAAAATAAAGTTATTATTAAGAAGGAGAATTTATTATGAGTGGACACTCAAAATGGCACAATATTCAAGCAACAAAAAATAAGGCAGATGCTGCAAGGGGAAAAATCTTCACAAAAATAGGTCGTGAAATTGCAGTTGCAGTTAAACTTGGCGGCCCTGACCCTAACATTAATAGTAAACTTTATGATGTAATTCAAAAGGCTAAGGCAAACAACATGCCAAACGACAACATCACACGTTCAATCAAAAAGGCAAGTGGTGCTGATGGAAGTGCTGACAACTATGAAGCAATCACATATGAAGGCTATGGCTCACACGGTGTGGCTTTCATTGTTGAATGTTTGTCTGACAACAGAAACAGAACAGCTGCTGACGTTCGTCACTTATTCACAAAGTTTGGTGGAAGTTTAGGAACAACTGGCAGTGTGTCTTATATGTTTGACTACAACGGAATGGTTGTTGTTCAAAGAACAGACAAAACAAATGAAGAAGTTATCATGATGACAGCTCTTGATGCTGGTGCAGAAGACGTTGTCACAAATGACGAATGTTATGAAATTATTTGCAAACCAGAAAATCTTCATAACGTTAGAAAAGAATTTGAAACTGGTGGATATATGATTATTTCAGCAGAAGTTGAATATGTTCCACAAAGCGAAATCGCACTTGATAAAGATTCTGCAATTTCAGTAAACAAACTCATTTTAAGTTTAGAAGACCTTGATGACGTTCAAAATGTTTACACAAATGCAGACCTTTCAGCCTTAGATTTATAAAAAATGCAAAATTAAGCCTTTTATCAGCACAGATGAAAGGCTTTTTTCTTTTTTTAAAGTCTGTTTTATTGACTTTAAGCATGATTTTAGTTAAAGTTATATTATGATTATTCTAGGTATAGACCCGGGATATGCAATCGTTGGCTATGGGGTTATCGAGAAACTTGCAAACGGAAAGTGCAAAGTGATTGATTATGGGGCAATCAACACTCCAAAAGAAGAAGACTTTCCAGTTCGTCTTGCAATGATTCAAGACGGAATGAAATGCTTGATTTCGAGATTTAAGCCAGATGCAATCGCTGTGGAAGAATTATTCTTTAATCAAAACATCACAACAGGAATTGCAGTTGCTGAAGCACGTGGGGTAATACTCTGCACGGCAATTCAGGCAGTTCCACGAGTTTTTGAATTTACGCCAATGCAAATTAAGCTTGCAATCACAGGAACAGGAAAGGCTGAAAAAAAACAAGTTCAGTTCATGACTAAGACGATTTTGGGGCTCTCGTCTGTGCCAAAACCTGATGATGCTGCTGACGCTCTTGCAGTGGCTCTTTGTCTTGCGCAAACAAATACAAAAATTATCGACTCAGAAGTAAAAGTTTTCACAAATAACAACTTGAAACTTACTGATAAAAACGAAATTGCAAAAAGAAGGAAAAAGTAATGATTTATTCGCTTACAGGAAAAGTTACTCTTGAAAATGAAAATTTGATTATTGTTGACACAGGTGCAATGGCATTTGAAGTCATTTGCTCTGCGCACACGGCATTTGCACTTTCAGGAAAGTCTGACGCACAAACAGTGCTCACATATCTTCAAGTTCGTGAAGACGGAATGAGTTTGTTTGGTTTTGCAAGCAAAAAAGAAAAAAATCTTTTCAATGATTTGATTCAAATTTCAGGCGTTGGCCCAAAAATGGCAGCAACCATTCTCTCTGGGCTTCCACTTGACGATTTGATTAAAGCAATTATAAATTCAGATATCAAACTTCTTTCAAGCATCAAAGGGCTGGGAAAGAAAACTGCTGAAAGAATTGCCTTAGAGCTCAGCAGCAAGCTTGGTGGAGAAGGTGCACTCGAAAGCATTATTGAAAATAATGCAGCAGCTGTTTCATCAAAAATGCCTGTTAAAAAGGAAATCGAAGAAGCGTCTGAAGTTTTGATGTCTATGGGCGTTTCGAAAGCTGATGCGATTGAAATCGCAAAAACAAACTATACCGAAGGCATCACAAGTGAAGCACTTGTGGTTGCTTGTCTTAAAAATATGCACAAATAAAGGAAGGGGTTATGACAAGTTTTGAAGACGAAAACTATTTTTCAAGCTATGTGTCAAGTTCAAAAGACCAAGATGATGAACGTTTTGTTTCGAGCTCAAAATCTTTTGAAGATGACCAAATAGAAAATGTGTTAAGACCAAAAACAATGGACGACTATGTGGGTCAAACCAAAGTTAAAGAAAACTTAATGGTCTACATTTCAGCTGCAAAAAAACGTGGCGAAGCTCTTGACCACGTTCTTTTATACGGACCACCAGGACTTGGAAAAACCACACTTTCTGCAATTATTGCAAACGAGATGGGTGCAGGATTCAAGCAAACTTCCGGACCTGCCATTGAAAAGCCGGGTGACCTTGCGTCAATTCTCACAAACCTTTCTGAAAATGATGTGCTTTTTATTGATGAAATTCACAGACTCAATCACAGCGTTGAAGAAATTTTATATCCTGCTATGGAAGACCATGCACTTGATTTTATTATTGGAAAAGGTCCATCTGCAAGGTCAATGCGAATTTCACTTCCAAACTTCACACTTGTTGGGGCAACCACAAAAGCTGGCATGATTGCAAGCCCACTTCGTGACAGGTTTGGTGTTATTTGCAAACTTGAACTTTACACAAATGACGAGCTTGCGACAATCGTGAAAAGGTCAGCAGGCATTTTGGGTGCTGAAATTGACAAGGCATCAGCAGACCTTATTGCGTCAAGATGCAGGGGAACTCCAAGAATTGCAAACAGAATTTTAAAGCGTGTTCGTGATTTTGCAGACGTTATGAATGATGGAAAAATCACAACAAAAATCACACTTCATGCACTTGAAAAAATGGATATTGACGAAATTGGTCTTGATGCAGTCGACAGAAAAATGCTTAAGACCATGATTGAAAACTTTAAAGGCAAACCAGTTGGTCTGGACACTCTTGGTGCAATCACTGGTGAAGAACCTGACACAATCGAAGATGTTTATGAACCATATTTGATGCAAATTGGCTTTATTGCAAGAACTCCAAGGGGAAGAGTTCCACTTGAGCCAGCATTTAAACATATGGGCTATAAAATCGAAGAAATTTTGAAATAGGAAAATTTATGGAAATTTTGAAAACTAGCGACTTTTACTATGACCTTCCAGATGAGCTTATTGCTCAAACTCCAGTGTCTCCAAGAGATGCTGCAAGAATGCTTGTTTATGACAAGAAAAATGATAAAACAGAGCATAAGATTTTCAGGGATATTTTAGATTATTTAAGCGAAAATGACGTTCTTGTCATCAACAACACAAGGGTTATACCAGCTCGTCTTTTTGCAAGCAAGGTGACAGGCGCGAAAATTGAAGTGTTTTTGCTTAAGCGTTTGAATCTCACAGACTATGAAGTTTTGATGAAACCTGCAAAAAAAGCACCGGTTGGCACAAAACTTATTTTTTCAGAAAATCTTACTTGTGACGTAATAGAAAATCAAGAAGAAATTGGCGGCAGAATTATTCGTTTTCATGTTGAAAATGGCACGCTTGAAGAAGAACTTGACCGAATTGGAGAAGTTCCACTTCCACCATACATTCATGAAAAACTTGAAGATGATGAAGAATATCAAACAATTTATTCGAAAATCAAAGGTTCTTCTGCTGCTCCAACAGCAGGGCTTCATTTCACTGAAGAACTTATGCAAAAAATTCGTGAGAAAGGTGTTCAAATTGAAGAAGTTACACTTCAAGTTGGGCTTGGTACATTCAGACCTGTAAATGAAGAGAATGCTCTTAACCACAAAATGCACAGCGAAGAAATTGTTGTGACTGAAGAAGTTGCAAACAGGTTAAACAAAGCAAAACAAGAAGGAAAGAGAATTATTGCAGTTGGCACAACAACTGTTCGAACTCTTGAATCTGCATCAGATGATGCAGGTCATCTTTCGCCATGCCAAAAAGAAACAAATATATTTATTTATCCGGGTGTTAAACTCAAGTTTGTTGATGCGCTAATCACAAACTTCCACTTGCCAGAAAGCACACTTGTTATGCTTGTGTCTGCATTTATTGGCAGAGAAAAAACACTTGAACTTTACAGAGAAGCAGTGAGAGAAAAATATCGTTTCTTCAGTTTTGGAGACTGCTGTTTCTTCTATTAAACTTAAAGGGAAAATTATGGAAAACAAAAACTTTTCATTCGAAACTAAATTAAAATCATCAAACACATACGGCAGAATTGGTGTGCTTCACACTCCACATGGAGATATTGAAACACCAGTTTTTATGCCTGTTGGAACAAGGGCAACTGTGAAAGCTGTTGAACCACGTGAACTTGAAGAAGTTCATGCGCAGATAATTTTAGCAAATACATACCATTGTTATCTTCGCCCAACACCAGAGCTTGTTCAAAAAGCTGGTGGGCTTCACAAATTTATGAACTGGAAACGTCCAATTTTGACTGATTCTGGTGGTTTTCAAGTTTTTTCGCTTTCAGATATGAACAAAATCACTGAAGACGGTGTTGAGTTTAAGTCGCATCTTGACGGCTCAAAACATTTCTTCACACCAGAAAAATCTATTGATATTCAAAACAAACTTGGCGCTGATATCATCATGGCATTTGATGAATGTTCAGACTATGGTGTTGATTATAAATATGCCCGTGAAGCGTTAGAGAGAACAGAAAGATGGCTTGACAGGTGCATCGCATTTCACAAAAACGATAAGCAGTTGTTGTTTCCAATAGTTCAAGGAAACTTCTATGCCGATTTAAGACTTAAAGCCCTTGAAAATGTTAAAAAGAAGGCAACAGTTGGTTTTTCAATCGGTGGTCTTTCAGTTGGTGAACCAAAAGAAAAAATGTATGAAATGCTTGATGTGCTTGCTCCTGAATATCCAGAAGATAAGGTTCGTTATTTAATGGGGGTTGGAAGTCCTGACTGTTTGATTGAAGGCGTTATTCGTGGAATTGACATGTTTGACTGTGTTCTTCCAACAAGAAATGCAAGAAATGGCACAGCTTTGACAAGTAAGGGAAAAGTTGTTGTTAAAAACGGAATGTATAAAGAAGATTTTTCTACGCTTGACGATGAATGCGACTGTTATGCCTGCAAAAACTTTACAAAAGCGTATCTTCGTCACTTATTTAATGTTGATGAAATTTTGGGAGCTCAACTTCTTTCAATTCACAACATCAGATATCTCACACATTTGATGGAACAAATCAAAGACGCAATCAGAAATGACAGGCTTTTAGAATTTAGAGAAGAATACTTAAAGAAAACAAATTACAAGTAAATTAGACAAAATATTCATTTTGCCAAAATTTAATATTTGAAAATCTGTTGATTTATATAAAAAAATTTGTTAAACTTGGTTTAGTTTATAAAGGAGATAAAAAAAATGAATTTTATTTGTGCAGAAGGCAGTAAAGGTGGCTCAATCGCAATCTACGTTGTTTTAATCGTTGTTATGCTTGCGCTTTTAATCATGCCATATTTCACTCAAAAGAAAAAGAGTCAAGAATTTGCAAAAATGCTTGAACAAATGAAAGTTGGTGACCTTGTTAAAACAGCAGGTGGCATTATTGGAAGAATCACAAAGATTACTGACAAGGGCGACATCAAAACTGTTATTTTAGAAACAGGTTCAAAAACAGAAAAATCATACATGGAATTTGATATGGCTATGATTTATTGTGTTTTGAAGTCAACAAAAGTTGAAGAAACTGTTGAAGAAAAAGCTGAAACTGTTGAAGTTCAAGAAGCTCAAGTTGAAGAAAAAGCTGAAGAACCAAAAACAGAAGAAAAACCAGCAAAAAAGACAGCTGCAAAAAAGACAACAAAAAAAGCAGCAAAGTAATTATCAAAAATTAAAAGCGACATAGTTCGCATTTTTTTGTGCAAAAAAATGTAATAAACAAGCAATCTTTCCAGTATATTAAACTATAAGGAAATTGCGTTATGAATAGTAAAAGTATTACAAAAAATTTAGGTTTTGGGCAGGTTGTTTTAGATTTTTTGAAAGGGCTTATTGTGTCTTTGATTTTAAGTTTAGGAATGATTATTGCGCTGGCTTTTTCGCTTAAGTGGATTGAAATTGATGATAGATTCATTCCTGCAATCGTGCTTCTTGTTAAAGGAATTTGTGTGTTTGTTGGAGCGATTATTGCAATAAAAGGTGAAAGCAAAGGACTTTTAAAAGGTGTTTGTTTTGGAGTGATTTACATTCTGCTTGCATTTTTTATATTTTCAATTCTTTCGGGCATGTTTTCGATGGGGCTTGGGCTTCTTTTAGATATGCTTTTTGCAGCACTTTTGTCGGGGCTTGTTGGCATCGTTAAGGTCAATAAAATTTCAAAATATTAAAAATTTTCGTTGGAAACAATTTTCCAGCGTTTTTTTATGAAAAAACATGTTATAAAACTAATAAATTTGCTAAATATTTTTTATAATAGATTGACCTGATGGGCTTGTTTGCGTTATAATAATCGCGATTATAAAATAAGGAAAAATAGCAATGAAAAAATTTAATAAAAGTACTGCCACTGTTTTATCAGTAGTCTTAAGCATAATTTTATTAGTTGGCGTTATTTTTAGCTTTGTGCCAATGAAGTTTGGAACAAAGTCTTGGAAATCTTTTGCTGGCACAATTGGTATGTCTTCAGACATTACTGGTGGACTTTATGGCGAATTTAACATCAAAACAGAAAATCCATCAGATGACGATATTGTTAGTTCACTCAACAAAATTAAAGATGTTTTTGAACAAGATGGCTATAAAAATGTAAACGTTTACGCAATCGGAAAAGAAAAAATCAGAATTGAAACTGGTTATTCAAAATCAAGCAGAACTTATGCTGAAACCTACAACAAGATTGCAAGCGTTGCAGTTGGTGCTTTCTCACTCAGAACAACTTATGAAGTTGAAGAAAAAACTATTTCTGTTATTGGTTCAGAAGCTGTTAAAAGTGTTAAGGTTTACACAAACAACGAAACAAACTATTTAACAGTTAAGTTTAACAAGGTTGGCGAAGCTCAATATAAATACCTTTGTGATAATGCTGAATCTGGTTCAATCTATATTGCACTTGGTGACTATGCTCAACAAATTTCAATCGCTGGACTTGCATCATATTCAGAATTTACACTTTCAGATGCAAATTATGACAGTTTGATTGAACTTAAAGATAATATTATTCTTGGTTGCATGAAAGTTGAACTTGATGCTGCTTCTTATGACATCAACACAATGTCAGCAAGTCTCACAACAGGCGAATCTTCAAGCTCACCAGAATTTGCATCTTATGCAAGAAGCACAGTTTTGGTTGTTATGCTTTCTGCACTTTTAACCGTTGTTGTGTTGCTTATTGCTTATCTTGCTGTGCGTTTTGGATTCTATGCACTTGTTACATTTATCACTCTTGTAACAAATGCAACACTTTTTGTTATCATTTTGAACTTAATTCCATCAGTTGAACTTGGTTTGTCATCATTTGTTGTGCTTATTATCGGAATTTCAATCATCTATACATATGCATATCAATTTGCTGGCAACGTTAAAAAAGAATATGCTGAAGGAAAGTCACTCAGCGCATCACTTGAATCAGCTTACAAAAAATCATTTGCAAGTGTGTTGATTTCAAACTTAATGCTCTTTGCTGGCTCACTTCTTTTGATTGCATTCTCATTTGGTGAAATCACCAGTGCTGCAATTGTGTTTGCAATTTGTGCATTTTTAAGTTTATTCACAAACCTTGCACTCATTCCATTTATTGTTAAAATTTGCATCTCATATGGAAACTTCGGATTTAAGCTTTTTATGCTTAAAAAGAGATTAGATTTCTCTATGGGTTCAGAAGATGCTGACAAGGAGGCTGAATAATATGAAACTCAAAATGAAAAAATATCCACTTTTAATTAGTGCGATTGTATCATGTGTTGTTATTATCGCTTCATTGTTCATCTTAGGCTTTTTCGGTTTAAAGGTTGGCACATCACTTGGTGGTGGAAGCCAATTCAGTGTTAATGTTAAAAATGGAGACTCTCCAAAAAAATACATTGCTGAAATCAAAGATATTCTTTCAGACAATGGTTTGTCATTCGATTCGTCAATCGTTGATGATAACTACGTTGCAACTGAAGTTGAAGGGGAATACACAAAACAAGTTGTTGTCATCAAGATTTCAAACAGCGAAGTTAAAGACAGCGTTGAAGAAAAAGTTGTAAGCAAAATCGCAACAAAACTTGGAATTGATGAAAGCTATATTTCTTCTATTGAAGATATCACATCATCAACAACAGGAAAGAATGTTTTGAATTTGGGAATCGCTATCGGAATCATCGCAATCGCACTTTTCGTGTTTGCTTGGATTCGTTACGATTTGTTTGCTGGATTGTCATTTATCGTGGCATTCCTTCACAACATTATCTTATATTTAGCATTAACAATTCTCACAAGACTTGAACTTAACTTGACATCTCTCACAGTGCTCTTTATTATAACACTTGTTATGAGTTGGGTTCTTATTGCAATCTATGAAAAGTACAGACGCGAATCACGTCTTCACATTTCAGACAAACTCACAATTTATGAAAGAATGGTTGCTTGCGAAAAACAAGCTGTTAAGCCATTTGTGATTGTGGCAGCTGCTGTAATCGTTGCGATTGTGTTTATGTTGTTTGTTCCTGTAACTGTTGTTAAATTCACAGCACTCAACATTTTAATTTCTATGGTTGTAACAGCATACACAGCACTTCTTATTGGACCTGCTTCATATGTTGCGCTTCTTGAAGTTAGAGATGTAAGACTTAAAGCAGTGCTCAGCAGAAACGATACTGTTAACAAGGTTATTAAGAAGAAAATTAAGAACAGTAAAAAAGCAAAAGCTGAAGAAGAAAAAGCTGCTGCGCAAGCAGTTGAAGAAGCTCCAGCTGTTCAAGAAGAAAAACCAAAGAAACAAACAAAAAAAGAAGAGCCTAAAGAAGTTGCTCAAGAAGCTCCAAAGAAAAGGGCAACTCAAAAAACAATCAAAAAGGACTATTCAAAATTTAAAAAATAATAAAAATGAGTGAGAAATCACTCATTTTTTTGTGTTTGTTATTTTGAAAAGAAAAGATTGTTTGATTTTTGCAAATTCTTGTGCTAAAATTTGCTTAAAGTATATTACCTTGGAATATTGTTTTTATGAGATTGACAGACGAGAGAATTATTAAGTTTCTTGAGAAGAGAAACGAAGGCAAAAATTTTGATTTAGATAAGTTCTTGAGTCCATCTGAAAAAGATTTAAGAGATGCAAATAAACTTAAAAACATGTCTGCTGCTTGTGAAAAAATCAAGAAAGCTATTGCAGAAAACAAAAAGATTTTAGTTTATGGCGACTACGATTCAGATGGAATTTGCTCAAGCACAATTTTATATTTATATTTTAAATCATGTGGGGCAAATGTTGATGTTTACATTCCAAACAGGTTCGAGAATGGATATGGAATCAGCATTGAAGCTATTGAAGAAATTCAAGAAAGTTTCATGCCTGACCTTATTGTGACTGTTGACCTTGGAATCACAGCCATTGAAGAAGTTGAAATTTTAAAGCAAGAAGGAATTGACATTGTGGTCACAGACCACCACATTCCACTTGAAGAGATTCCAGACTGCATTTGCGTTGACCCAAAACTTGAAAGTGATTATGGTTTTGATGCGCTTTGTGGTGCTGGCGTTGCGATGAAACTTGTTGAAGCAATGGCAGGCAGAGAAGAAGCCAATAAATATCTTGATATTGCAGCGATTGCAACCGTCGGCGATATTGTTCCACTTGTTGATGAAAACAGGGCTATTGCAAAACTTGGCATTGACAAAATCAATAAAGGTGACTGCTTAAAATCTATATATTTTATGCTTAAAAAGCTTGAGTTTGAAAAGGTTTGCTCAACTGATATCAGTTTTAAGATTGTTCCAAGACTTAATGCTTGTGGCAGAATGGATAATGCCATTAAAGTTTTTGAGTTTTTAATTGAAACAAATGAAAAGCTCTTAGAAGAAAAATATGCTGAAATTGAAAGTGACAACACTTTGCGTTTGGCATCTATTGATAAGGGCAACAAAATCATTGATAAGTGCCTTAAAAACTATGACAGAACTGAACCTTCTGTGCTGGTTAATGGTGATTTTCATGAAGGAATCATTGGAATTTTAGCATCAAGGGTGTGTCATGAATTTAACAAGCCTGCAATAATTTTCACTAAAACTGAAGACGGAACACTCAAGGGTAGTGGAAGAAGCATTGAAAGCATAGATGTTCATAAAATAATTTCTTCAATGTCTGATTTGCTTGTGAATTTTGGTGGGCACAAAATGGCAATCGGTGTTGAAATTGAAGAGTCTGCGTTTGATGAATTTAAACGAGTTTTCAATGAGAAAATTTCAGAAGTGGCAGATGAAAAAGCGTTTTTAGTCAATAATTTTGATTATGATATCGAGATTTTTGAAGATGATTTAGATGAAACATTTTACAGAGAATTGTCACTTTTAGAACCATTTGGTTGTGAAAACGAAAAGCCGGTTTTGGCTTTAAAACAAAAAGATGTAATCGTTGAGCCAATGAGCGAAAAAGTGTTTAAGCACTATAGGTGTTTCACATCGAAAAACATTCCACTTGTAAGTTTCAACTTTTATAAGCATGCAGCAGTTGCAAAATCAAAAAGTGACAAAATGTTTATTGTTGAACTTGGTGAAAATAGTTATAAAGGTAAAACTAAATTATCAGTTTTAGAGCGTTCGCTCAAACTTATAAATCCAGACTTTTCTGGGCTTGAAGAAGTTGATTTTTTAACTGCAATTTTCAACAAATATTACTCAGTGATGGATTTCAATAACAAAGAAAATTATCACGTGACAAATGACGTTGCTAGAGCAATAAAAGACAACTTTTTAAACTCAACATATGGCACAATTATTGTGGCTTCAACAAATGATGATTTAGAAAAAATCAAAGCCTTAAATCTTGGTGAATTTATTTCAGATGTACCATTTAAAAATGGTCAAAATGTTGTTGTTGCAAACCCAACGGGAATATATAATCTTGATGATGTAAATGGTTATAAAAATATAATCTTTTTACATAAGAGTTTTGATGAAGAACATTTATATTTTTCTCAAAAGCTTAATGTGTTTGAACCTGAAGAAAAAGTGATGGGGTCACACATTATTTCAAAAGACAGACAGGTTTTTGCAAAATGTTATAATTTAATAACAAACAATGCAAATTTAAAAGCCAATGATGAAATTGATTTTGCAAGCAAATTATCACTTCGAAGTGCTGAAATTTCAGCATCTCAAATCTTGTTTAGTTTGCTTGTGTTTATGGAATTAAATTTCTTGGAGTTTGACCCAGTGTTAAATTCTGTTCAAATTTTAAAGTCGAAAAAGATGGAACTTTCATCTTCAAAATTTTATCAAAGTGTGGAGTAAGTAAATGGTTGTTTTAGATAATGATTTTATTGCAAATGTTAAGCTCAATTATCCAAAGAGTGCAAATAAAATAATTGATGCTTACGAATTTGCTGCAGCTGCACATGAAAACATTAAAAGAAAAAGTGGTGAGCCTTATATTGTTCATCCACTTGCTGTTGCAAAAATTTTAATTGATAATGATATGGACTATGCAACAATAATTGCAGGTCTTCTTCATGATGTTGTTGAAGACACTCCATACACCGTTGAAGATATGAAAAAGAAGTTTGGTGCGACTGTTGCAAAACTTGTTGATGGTGTGACCAAAATCAACAGTTTAGACTATTCTGACATGGCACAAAATGAAGCTGACAGCATGAAGCGACTTATTATTGCTATGGGAAATGACATTAGAGTTATTTTCATCAAGCTTGCTGACCGTCTTCACAATATGAGAACAATCGAATTTTTGAGTCCTGAAAAGCAGAGAAAAATGGCGATTGAAACAAAAGAAATATTTATTCCTATTGCTGAAATTATCGGACTTAGAAAGGTTCGTTCTGAGCTTCAAAATTTAGTTTTGAAATGCTTAGAACCAGAAGTTTACAACAAAATTAAAGTTGAATTCGATGCAAAGTATGCAAAAAAAGATAAAAAAGTTAAAGAATTGCAATCAAACATTGTTGATATTTTGAAAAAACAGGGGATTGTTTGTTCATCAATAACTGCTTGGCCAGAACATTATTATTCGATTTATAAAAAACTTAATTCACAGGGCATTGGAAAGGTTTATGGTCTGATTTTGTTTAGAATTGTTGTTCCAACTGAAATGGATTGTTATAAAACCCTTGGAATCATTCAAAAGAATTTCAATCCACTTCCAAATCAAATTCAAGACTATATCGCAAGTCCAAAGCCAAATGGTTATAAATCACTTCAGTCAACATTAGTGCTTCCTGACACAAACATCACATTCAAAGTGATGATTAGAACTCCAGAAATGGACAAAATTTGTGAGTATGGAATTTCTGCACACTGGCTTGACAAAGATACTGATGTTAAGTTTGACAAGAGTTATGAAAGTTACAACAAACTTAAAGAAATTGTCATGAATGAAAACTCAGAATTTCACAACAGCACAAGCTTTATCAACGCAATCAAAAATGACCTTAATGTTTCAACAACTTGGGTTTTCACACCAAAATTGAAACCTATTTGTTTGAATATTGCAAAACCAACGGTTATTGATTTTGCATATGCACTTCACACTGATATTGGTCATAACGCTGTTGGGGCAGTGATAAACGGAAAACGAGTTCCACTTAAAACTGAGCTTGTGTCTGGTGATGTGGTGAATGTGCTTGTTTCTGAAGAAGACAAGGCTCCATCAAGAACGTGGCTTTCTGTTGCAAAAACAACTCTTGCAAAAAAACGTATTCGTGAATATATCAATAAACACATGGTTTCAAAGTTTGTGAAAAAGGGAAAAGATATTCTTTCAAAAGAGCTTAAAGAGATTGGTCATGAACTTGGAGATTTAGTGAATAAATTTGATGAGATTCAAAAAGAATATAACTTTTTGAGTTTAGAAGATATGTTTGCAAGCGTTGGTTATAATAGTATAACTAGCGAGCAGCTTGTGAACTTTGTTAAAGAAGACGACGCTGCGACTGCTTGTGTGAAAACTGCACCGGTTATTGTTGATGGTTCAAGCAGATTTTCAAGCGTGATTTTCCCAAGATGCTGTTCGGCAGTTCCGGGAGATGATATTGTTGCTGTTCTTTCAAAAAACAAAGTTGCAATTCACACTTGCACTTGCAAAAATATTGAATCAATGGAACCAGACAGTGTGCTTAAAGCTGTTTGGAAGAAAGACATTAAGCAAAAGTTTAACGTTAATGTGAAGGTTGTTGCAAAAGACAAAGTTGGTTTTGCGTCTGAGCTTTTTGGCACAATATCAAAACTTAATATGAACATCACAAAAATCACAGCACTTCTTCCAAATGAAGAAGAATGTGAACTTGATGTGAGCGTGAGCGTTAAAAACAAACAAGAACTTGACGTTTTGATGTCGGCTATTGCAAAAATTCATGGCGTTAAGCAAGTTTTAAGGTCTTATAACGTGTAAAAGCCCAAAATATTTAATATTTTATAATAAAATTTAATAAAAGACTTTACTTTTTAAAAAAAATATTATATAATTTTTGCGTACCGTTTGAGAGAGCTAAATTTCTTTTTTCCGATTTAGATGGCTCAAAAACTGGTGAATTATTTATGGAGGAAAAAAATGGATAAAGTTAAAAAGCAAGAAATCATCAAAGAATTTGCTAAATCTGAGAACGACACTGGTTCTCCATACGTGCAAATTGCTATCCTTACTGAAAGAATCAACAACTTAACTGCTTATCTTAAGTCTAACAAACAAGACAACCACTCAAGACGTGGTCTTATGCAACTTGTTGGTCGTAGACGTGGTCTTCTTGAATATTTGAAGAAGACTGACCTTGAAGGATACAGAACTTTGATTGAAAAATTGAACATCAGAAAATAATTGAAAAAAAGGGAGTGGGAAATTTTTTCCATTCCCATTTTTCTATAAACTAAAGGAGAATTTATGTTTGAACAAGAAAGAGATTTTAAATTAGAGCTTGCAGGAAAAGTTATTGAAGTTAAAACTGGCAAGTATTGTGGTCAAGCAAACGGCACTTGCCAAGTTAAATGTGGCGACACTGTTGTTATGGTTAACGTAACAATGAGCGAAAAGGCAAGAGAAGGACAAGATTTCTTCCCACTTTGCGTTGACTTCGAAGAAAAAATGTATTCAGTTGGAAAATTCCCAGGTGGATTCAAAAAGAGAGAAGGCAGAGCTAGTGACCAAGCTATCTTGATTTCAAGACTTATCGACAGACCAATCAGACCACTTTTCCCAAAAGGTTTTTATAACGACGTTGCAGTTGTTGCAACTGCGCTTTCTGTTGACCCAGACTTCCCACCAGAAGTTCTTGCAATGATTGGTTCATCAGTTGCACTTTCAGTGTCTGATATTCCATTTGCAGGTCCAACAGGTTCAGTTGTTGTTGGTTACATCGATGGCAAATTTGTTATCAACCCTAACCAAGAAGAAGCTGAAAAGAGCTTGATGCACGTTACCGTTTCTGGTACAAAAGATGCAATCATGATGGTTGAAGCTGGTGCAAAAGAAGTTACTGAAGAAGAAATGAGAGATGCTATTTTATATGCTCATGGCTACATCAAAGAAATCGTTGCATTCATTGAAGAAATTGCAAAAGTTGCAGGAAAACCAAAGAGAGAAGTTGAACTTTTTGCTGTTGGTGAAGATGTTGAAAAAGACGTTCGTGAATATGTGACAACTAACCTTCAAAAAGCAATGGAACCACTTGCTGACAAAGTTGCTTATAATGACAGAGTTGATGCAGTTCTTTCTGATTGCAAAGAACATTTTGCTGAAAAATATGAAGAAAGAGAACTTGAAGTTGATTCAATTCTTTATAAAATGCAAAAGGAAATTGTTCGTAAGAACATCATTGAAAAAGCTGCTCGTCCAGACGGCAGAAAAACAAAAGAAATCAGACCAATCTGGTGTCAAGTTGGAACTCTTCCAAGAGTTCACGGAACAGGTGTGTTCACTCGTGGTGAAACACAAGTTCTTAACTGTTTGACACTTGCAACCATTTCAGAAGCTCAAAGAATGGAAGGCTTAGATGATGAAGAAAATGCTTACAAGAGATACATTCATCAATACAACATGCCACCATATGCAACTGGTGAAGCTAGAAACTTAAGGTCACCAGGCAGACGTGAAATTGGTCACGGCGCACTTGCTGAACGTGCTCTTCTTGCTGTTATTCCAACAGAAGAAGAATTCCCATATGCACTTCGTTTGGTTTCTGAAGTTTTATCTTCAAATGGTTCATCATCAATGGCTTCTGTTTGTGCATCAACACTTTCACTTATGGATGCTGGTGTTCCAATCAAAGCACCTGTTGCTGGTGTTGCTATGGGTCTTATCAAAGATGAAGAATCTGGCAAGGTTGTAGTTCTTACTGACATTCAAGGTCTTGAAGATTTCTTCGGCGATATGGACTTCAAAGTTGCAGGTACTAAGAAAGGTATCACAGCAATTCAAATGGATATTAAAATCAAGGGTATTGATGAAAATATCTTAACAACTGCACTTGCACAAGCAAGAGAAGGCAGACTTGAAATCATGGATAAGATGCTTGACACAATTCCAGAATCAAGAGACCACTTAAGCCCATATGCTCCAAAAATCATCACCTTCAAAATCAACCCAGAAAAGATTGGTGAAGTTATTGGACAAGGTGGAAAAACAATCAACAAAATCATTGAAAAAACTGGCGTTAAGATTGACATCGAAGACGACGGAACAGTTATGGTTTCCTCAGCAAATATTGAATCTTGCAACGAAGCAAAAGCTATCATTGAAGATATTGTGTTTGTTCCTGAAGTTGGTGAAAGATATACCGGCACAGTTGTTAGAATTATGCAATTTGGTGCATTTGTTGAAATTTCATCAAATGTTGATGGCATGATTCACATTTCAAAACTTTCAACAAAGAGAGTTGAAAGAGTTGAAGATGTTGTGAAGATTGGTGACAAGGTTGAAGTTGAAGTTATCAAAGTTGACGAAAAAGACAGAGTTGACCTTAAACTTGTTAAAAAATTATCATAATAATTAAAGAATCGTGAAACTCACGATTCTTTTTTTGTGAATTCCATCAAAAAGTATATAAAATCAAGTCAAATCCTACGGATAGTAGTATAAATTTTGGTGCTATGCGTGATATAATAATTGTGTAAGGAGATAGCACTATGGATTTAAAAGTCACAGGAAAGTTTATTGCTGAGCAAAGAAAGGCAAAAGGACTCACTCAAGTTAAGCTTGCAGAAAAACTGAGCGTTAGTGAAAAGACGATTTCAAAGTGGGAGTGTGGAAAAGGTTTTCCTGATACAACACTAATTTTGCCACTCTGCAAGGTGCTTGAAATTTCTGCAAACGAACTTTTATCGGCAAAACTTCTTCCAACTGAAAAAGAATATAAAGAAAGAGCTGAACAAAATTTGATTGAACTAAAAAAATCTCAAGACAGCAATACAAAAAAGATGCTTAATTTTGAAATTGTTATTGGGTATTTTTGTTCGATATTGTTTTTGATTTTAATTGGTGTTGCTTCATATGTTGATATGTCAATAGTTTTAAGAATTATTCTTATTGTCGTGGGTTTAATAAATTTTATAATGGGTGTTTCTATATGTTTGTATATTGAAAAAGATGCTGGATTTTATGAGTGTAAACATTGCGATAACAAATATGTTCCAACAATGAACCAGGTTTTGTGGTCTATGCACATTGGAAGAACAAGACATATGAAGTGTCCAAAGTGCGGCAAAAGAAGTTGGCAGAAAAAAGTTATTTCAAATGATTAAACAACTCGAAAGGGTTGTTTTTTTGTGCTAAAATTTTGCAATTTGACATATATTTTATTATGAAAATTAAAAATAAAGAGAAATTTTGCAGAAATGTGATTGCAAATGCTGTGATTGGTGTGTTTTTAGTTGTTTTTGTTTTAACCATTTTCATAAATAGTTTGCAGAAAAAAACAGTGACAGCATCAAATAGTGAATATAATGGAACGATTTATGCTGGCGATAAAAACTCGAAAAATGTGTCGCTTATGGTGAATGTTTATTGGGGAAATGAATATCTTGAAAAAATGCTTGAAACATTTGATAAATATGAGATTAAAACAACATTTTTCGTTGGTGGAAAGTGGGCGCTTGAAAATCAGTTGCTTCTTCAAAAATTGAAATCAAAAGGACACGAGATTGCAAGTCATGGTTATTCTCACAAAGACCATTCAAAACTTGGATATGAAGAAAATTTGATTGAGATTCAAAAGTGTCATAGTGTTGTGAAAGATGTTTCAGGTGTGGAAATGGAACTTTTTGCACCACCATCTGGAGCATATAACAAAAGCACGATAAAAGCAGCAACAGAGCTTGGCTATAAAACAATAATGTGGACACGTGACACCATAGACTGGCGAGATAAAGACGCTGGATTGATTTATAACAGAGCTGTCACTGGGCTTGCTGGTGGTGACCTTATTTTGATGCACCCAACAAAATGCACAGCCGAAGCTTTAGAACAAATCATCAAGCACATAATGGAAAAGGGTTTTAACGTGACAACCGTCAGCCAGACGCTTAGTCTTTAAAATTGATTTTCTTTTGTTAAAATGTTAAAAAATTATATAAAAGTTTCAAAAATATGCAAAATCCGTTTTTATTACGGATTTTTTTGTTATATAATAAATATGTATATTTATTAACTATTGGAGAAATATTTATGGCACTTAATACTTTTTCAAATGGACTTAGACTTGTTTGCAACACACGAGCAGATAAAAAGATTGCTTGTGTCGTTTTGCATATCGCTGGTGGAACACAATCAGAAAAGAACTTTCAAAGTGGAATCAGTGACTACTTAACCAAAATTATGCTTATGGGAACAAAGCAACACCCAACAAAAGAATCGCTTATGAACTATGCGAAACTCAACGGTATTGTTTTGACACCACATAACTCAAAAGAAAGCATCACCATCAGTGCACTTTGCCCAAAAGAAAACATTGAAAAGGCTATTGCGCTTCTTTCTGAAATTGCGTTTGACACAACCTTTACTGCAGAAAGTGGTGAAAAGGTTAGAAAACAGCTTTTGTCGCAAGTTGCACTCTTGTCTGAAAATCCACAATATATCATGGATAGACTTTTGAACTCAACACTTTATTTTAGAACTGGTCTTGCAAACCCAAAATCAGGAACAAACATCACAGTTTCAAGATTCCGTTCGCTTGACGCAAAAGACTATCTTGCTCGTGTGTTCACTCCAAGAAACACAATCATTTCTGCAGTTGGTGACGTTAGTCAAGAAGAAATTTATGACCTTGTTAAGCTCTATTTCTTCGACAGAATGAAAGATACTGAAACTGAATACAAAAAACTTAAATATGTTTCAGAAATTGACGAGTTTGAAGGTTGTGCGAAAGGTAGAGTTAAAAGGCTTAATCAAACAAGATTTTTGCTTGCTTTTCCATCTGTTTCTTTCAAAGACAAAGAGAAGTATATTATTGAAATGATTAAACCTGTTATGATTAACAGAATCAAACTTTCACTTGCAAACCAAAACTATTATTTTGACACAAAAATCAAAACGAAATATTATGCAAACAATGGAAACTTAGTGTTTGACATCATCGTTGACTATGACGTGGCTGAAGACCATCTTTACAACGTTGTTCATGCAATCAATGATGACATTAAAAATCGTCCACTTTCAGTTGACGAATTTGAAACAGAAAAGAGAGTGTTTGTGACAAACTTCATCAACACTTATGACAACGTTCTTGAAAATTCTCTTATTTCTGCAAAACACTTAGCACTCACAAAGCAAACATTTAGTGAAAACACTGAAAGACTTAAAATGGAAGTGCTCACAAACAGAGATGCAAACAAACTTTTAAAGAGCGTGCTTGACTTCGAAAAAATGGTTGTTATTTATTTGGGCCATGACATTGAAGTTGATTATGAAGATTTAATTGACCAAGTAAGATAGGGGTGTAGATTTGGACTTAAGAAACGATAATGCAAAAATGACTAGAAGAAAAGTTGTTGGGCTTATCAGCCTGATAGCTTTTTCTTTGGTTTTTATTTTCTCATGCCTTAAAAAAGTTTTGCCAGTGGGGGCTTTTCTTGTTGGAACTTTTGGTGGGCTTGTTTTCCCAATGTCATTTATCTTTGCATTTATAAGTTTGGCAATATTTTTGGGATTTTCTTATTCAAAAAATCCAAAACCTGTTGCACTTTTCACACTTGCATTGTTTTCAATTCTTTTAACAATTCATTCAATCGACACATATAAAGGCTTAAATGCAGTTGTTCGAGTTTCTCAGTTAAAAGATTATTTAGATTTGTCTTATTCGTCGGTTACCATTGTTGGAAGTTTTGGCTCAATTCTTTGTGGGCTCATTTCAATCGTTCTTGGTGGAATGGGAACAATCGTGACATTTGTTATTCTTGCAACAATTTTCGCTGGACTCTTTCTTGATTATGAACTTTATGGCAAATATCATGAACCACATGTTAAAAAACTTAAAACAAGAAAGCTTCGTGAAAAAGTTACAAACAGTGACAAAAATTTGAAGGCTGGTGTTCCAGATTACTCATTTGAAAGTCAAACAAATGTTGCTGGTGAAATTTCAGTTGATGCAAGAAGTTACGAAGAAAATATAAACGATTACACAAACACGATTTCAAACTATGAAGAATCTGAAGTTGCTCATGAAATCACAGCTGGTCAAGAATATGGCTATGAGTCTGGTTTTGGAAACTATCAACAATCTGAAGTTGAACAACAAACTCAAAACACATTTGATAGAAATTTCTATCAAGAAGAGCCTATTCCTGATATATATTCGCCATCATCAAATGATTACACAAAACAAAGACAATTTATGCACGATACCTTTTCGCCAGTCACAGTTCAAAGTGCAGAGCAATCTAGTGAGGGTTATGGCTATGGCTTTGATGGTTTAAATTCAGGTTTTGGAAATCAAAATAATGAAGTTGAAGAATCAAGCATAATCAGTGATGTGAACTTTGGAAATGATGAAAACAAAATTAGTCATGAACCAACACTTGATGATGACTTTACACAAATTTTAAACACAGCAGATGAAGAATTTGGACTTGGTGAGAGTGAAACATTTGCATCAGAACCATTCAATTTTGGTGGAATTCAAAATGTGTCACCAGTTGAGCCTGAACCTATAATTAAAAGGGCTGAGCCTGAATATATTCCACAACAAACGTATGTTCAACCGGCAAATCCTTTTGAAAATCAAGCAAATGACAATTCATACTTAAATGACAGATATGGTGCAAGATTCAATCCCGTTGAGATTGAGCCAACTCCAGTGGTTGCGCAAAGCACGTTCAGACCAGAACCACCAGCTGCACCGGTTAGAGAAATCAAACAAACACCTATGCGTGGTGTGAGATATAACGCTCCAACGTTGAGTCTTTTGAAAACTCCAGTTCCAGACACCGGTGACTACACTGCAGAACAAAACAGAAAGACCATGATTTTGGAAAATTCGCTTGAAGCATTCAAAATTCCAGCAAAAGTTAAAAAGATTGTTCGTGGTCCAAAAATCACAAGATATGAACTTGCTGTTCCACTTGGTGTTTCAGTTAAGAAAATTCCACAATATGAAAATGATATTGCAGCTGCTCTTGCAGCAAGAACAATCACAATCAAAGCTCCAATTCCTGGAAGCAACTTTGTTGGTATTGAACTTGAAAATGACACTTTCACAACTGTTTATCAAAGAGAACTTTTAGAAAGTGATGCTTTCCAAAAATGCAAAGACCCACTTCCAATCGCTATCGGAAAAGATATTTCTGGCGAAATTGTGGTTAAAAGCTTGGTTGATATGGTTCACTTGCTTATTGCAGGTTCAACCGGTTCAGGTAAATCTGTGTTTATTCACAACGTTGTTTTGAGCTTGCTTTATAAGTCAAGTCCAGACGACCTTAGACTTATTATGATTGACCCTAAAAAAGTTGAATTTCCAATTTATAATGGGCTTCCACACTTGTTGACACCTGAAGTTGTTGCAGGTTCACAAAAGGCAATCAATGCGCTCAAGTGGTGCGTTAAAGAAATGGACAGACGTTATGACCTTATGAAAAACGCAGGTTTTAGAGATATTAAACCTTACAACAAGAGTGACCTTGTTAAAGCTGGGCAGTTTGAAAAATTGCCATACATTGTCATCATTGTCGACGAACTTGCAGAAATCATGCAAGCAGACAAGAAAAATGCAGAAGCCTATATTCAACGTATCACACAGCTTGCTCGTGCCTGTGGTATGCATATGGTTATTGCAACACAAAGACCATCAGTTGATATCATCACTGGTGTAATCAAAAACAACATTCCTTCAAGAATTGCATTCAGTTTGCAATCAGGAATTGACTCAAAAACAATCATCAACACTATTGGTGCTGAAAAACTTCTTGGCCGAGGCGATATGATTTTCCACCCAACTGGAACTGCTGCTCAAAAGAGACTTCAAGCATCATATGCTAGCGATGATGAAATTAAATCAGTTATTGATTATGTAATCAAAAACAATGAAGCAAACTATGACGAATCGGTTGAACATGACATGAATCAAGACCCATCAGAAGCTGATTCTGTTGGTGGATTCAATGGTGGAGATGGGGTTCCACCACAAAGAGAAGCTGTTGACCAATACTTCAAAACAGCTGTTAAAATTGTTATGCAAAATGGAGGCGCATCAACGTCATACTTGCAACGTAGGCTTTCAATTGGATATTCAAGAGCCGCAAGAATTATGGACCAAATGAGCGATAAAGGATATATCGCACCATCAAATGGTTCAAAACTTAGAAAAATATTAATTACTCCAGAACAATTTAGAGAAGAATTTGGAGAAGATTTTGACGCAATCGACTAAACTCAAAATTAAATTTGTGAGGTAACAAAATTGGATAAAAATGTTGGTTCAGTAAACCTTGATGAACTCAAGGCAGCTAGGGAAGCGTTAAACAGAGATTTGGGAATCGAGAACGACCCAAATATGTATAATGACTATGACCCTGAAAAGCACAAAGCAGAAAGAGAACAAGAAAAACTTGCCAGAGCTCAAGCACTTGATGAGATGACTGGTGGTGTTTCTGCTGACGAAAATAATGATTCATCTGAGATTCACACTGAACCTGCACCAGTTGAAGAATCTTCTGACGATGAAGAAATTTTGGAAGTTGGAAATCAAGATATTGGTTTGACACAAGACGCTTTTGCATCTTCAAATGCTGAAGAAATTTCAAGCGAGCCAGAAACATTAAGTGATGATGAAATAATTTCAAGAGATGATGAAGTGATTTCTGATTCAGGAATTTCAGAGCCTGCTGCAACTGTTGAAGAAACGGCCGTTGAAGAAATTTCTGAAACATCTGCTCAAATGCCATCGAGTGAATCAATTTCTCTTGAAAATGATTATGCAAGAAGTCCTGAAGTTGAAGCAAAAACTCAAGAAGACGATGGGCTTCCTAACTTTGATGTTTATGACAATTTTGCAGACTTTGAAGTCAATTCAGAAGATTCGGTTTCACAAGCTGCATCAAGCACGCAAGAATCTGCAAGTGTTGAGCCTGAAGAAATTGCTCAACCTTCAGAACCAATTGCAGAGCAAAGTGAAAATGACGAAGAAGATGATGAAAGTGAAGAAAGTCTTGATGACTTCTTGTCTGAACTCGACACAATTCTTCAAAAAGAAGAAGATGATGATGAAATTATGGGTTCAGACGAAAATGTTTCATTAGATGTTGAACTTGAATCAATAGGTTCAGATGAACCAGCTGACACTGAAAAGGTTGAAGAAGTGGTGGCAGAACCTGAACCTGTTAAAACTTTGAAGGTTGAAGATATTATCAAAACACATGCTGTTGAAAGTGTTGATGCTCCAATTTTTGACGATGATGACCCATTTAGCAGGTTAGAAAGATTTGAAGTTGCTGATTCGCAAAATAAACCTGAACAAGACAACAATACTGTTGAAGGTGAAATTCTTGATAACTTTAAAGCTTTGAGCGAAATTAATCAAGAACTTGAAAATAAAGTAGCCGAATCAGTTTCAGAAACTGAAGAATCAGAAGAAATTGCAGAAGAAACAGAAGAACAAAGTGAAGAAACAGCAGAACCTGAAGTTGGTGGCTATGCTCAAATTGAAAACTTTAACTTTGTTGACGTTATGTCATCTGAAGAATTTAAAAAGACCGACAAAATGTCTTATGTTCTTGGAAAAGATTCAGATGGAGAAGTTGTTTTTGGAAATCTTCGTGACACCTGTGGAACAGCTGTTTTCACAAGAGATGAAGATGTGATTTATGATGGATTCAGTTCAATTCTTTTAAGTTTGTTGCTTAAAAACACGCCAGATGAAATTCAATTTGTTGTTTGTGACGCAATGTTTGATTCTGAATTTGATGTGTTCAACAACAGTTCATACATGTATTTCAATAGGGTTGCTAAAAACAATCGTGAAATTGTTGATTCACTTATCGAACTTAGCAAAGAACTTGAAAAGAGATATAACAATTTGGTTTATGCTGGGGTTAAAAGCATTAGTGCATACAATCTTCAAGCAGAAGAACGTGGTGCACAAAAGATGCCATATATTGTGCTATTTTTGAATAATTATGCAAAAATGACACAATTTTTAGATGCTGACCGAATTAATACTTGTCTTCATAACATTTTGAAATTCGGAAGAATTGTTGGTGTTTATGTTATGCTTGCATCAACAAGCGAAATTGAAAGAAGTGACATAAACTACAATCTTCCAACAAGAATTTGTTATAAAACAGATGATGAACACGATTCAATCGCGGCACTTGGCCGTGAAGGTGCTGAAAACTTAAAAGATGAAAGAGATTTCCTTTATTCAACTGTTTATGACGAAGAACTTAGACATTTGAAAGTTCCAAATTTAACACGAAAAGAAATTGAACTTATCATTGAAAATTTAGAAAAATAAGAAAATCAAGGTGAGATATGAGTGAAGAAACAAAAAAGATAGAAACCACCAATGTTGATATCTTGAAAACGAATAAAAAGGTGTATAAGTCGAAGCTTGTGGGCATGATTTCACTTGGCTGTGACAAAAACAGAGTTGACTCTGAAATTATGCTCACTTATCTTCGTGATGCTGGATATAAATTCACATCAGATGCTTCAAACGCAGATATAATTATCATCAACACTTGTGGATTTATAAAAAATGCGAGAAATGAGTCTATGGACACCATTGCAGAAATGAGTGAATATAGAAGAAATCCACACGCAAGATGCCAAAGACTTGTGGTTACTGGCTGCATGCCGCAGAGATGGTCTGGAGAAATGCGTGAAGAATTTCCAGAAGTTGACATCATTTTGGGTATAGACCAATATCCAGATATCGTCAAAATTATTGAAGCTTCTTATGAAAAGAGCAAAAAAATTGTAAAGATTGGTGAGCAAACAGCTGTTCCATTTATTAAAGACAGAATGGTTACAACTCCTGTGCATTATGCTTATTTAAAGATTGCTGATGGCTGCGAAAACTATTGCACATTCTGCACAATTCCATTTATTCGTGGAAAGTATAAATCGCAGAGTATGGAAAATATTTTGGAAGAAGCTGAAAGTCTTGTTGAAAATGGCGCAACTGAACTTATTTTGGTTGCACAAGACATAACAAGATATGGCATGGATAAGTCGGGAAAACCACAACTTGTTCAGCTTATTCGCAAACTTTCAAAGATTAAAAAACTTAAGTGGATAAGGCTTTTATATTGCTACCCTGAAATGGTGACAGATGAGCTTATTGCTGAAATTGTGAACAACCCAAAAGTTTGCAAATATATCGACATTCCACTTCAGCATATTGCAAACCCTGTGCTTAAACGAATGAATAGAAAAACAACACATGGTGATGTTGTTAATCTTTTAGACAAAATTCAAAGTCAACCAGTTTACATCGGTGTTCGAACAACCATGATGGTTGGTTTCCCAGGTGAAACAGAAACAGATTTTGAAGAACTTTGCACATTTGTTGAAAGATACAAACTTATGCACGTTGGTTTCTTTGCATATTCAAAAGAAGAAGGCACAGCTGCTGCGCTTCTTCCAGACCAAATCAAAGAAGATGTTAAGAGAAAGCGTTTGCTGAAACTTGTTAGAATTCAAAAGAAAATAGCTCAAGAGATTAATCATAGATTTGTCGGAAAAACAATCGAAGTTTGCTATGAAGGTATTGATTACGACAGACAGCTCTTCTTTGGAAGAAGCGAATATCAAACACCTGAAGCAGACACACTTGTTTTCTTCAAGTCAAAACACCCACTTGAAGTTGGCAAATATTATAAGGTGAAAATCACAAGAGTTATTGGATATGATTTAAAAGGAGAGGTACAAGACGATGAGTAAATTTAAAATGAATGTTCCAAATATGTTAACAATGGCAAGAATTTTCTGCACACCAATTATTGTGTTGATGTTTTTGCTTCCAATTCCAAATGGAATTGGAATTTATGTGGCACTCGGGCTTTATGTTCTCGGTTGCTTCACTGATTTGCTTGATGGCAAAATCGCAAGAAAATATAATTTGATTACTGACTTTGGCAAGTTTATGGACCAAATCGCAGACAAGTTTATCACAACAACTGCAATGATTTTGGTTTTATTTGAAGGTGTGACTTATGAATGGCTTGCAGTGTTAATGCTTTTGATTGTTGTTCTTCGTGACATTTTAATCAGTGGTATTAGAATGGTTGCTGCAAACAAAAACTTTGTTATTCCAGCTGATATTTTCGGAAAGGTAAAATCATTCTTCTTAGATATTGGAAACATGGTTTTAATCTTATATTTAGGACTTGCTGTTTGCCACGATTCAAAATTTGTTGATTACACAAAATATTTGGGTCTTGCAATTTTGATTATCGGTGTGGTATTATCAGTAGTGTCATGTGTTAACTATTCAGTTAAGGCAGTTAAAGTTCTTTCTGGAAAGCCAGAAAAAACTGAAGAAGATGAAGCTCAAGTTGAAGAAATCGTTATCGAAGTTTCTAAACCAAAAAAGAGCAAATCATCAACAAAAAAATCAAAAAAGGCATAAATTTAGTGGCTTTAAAGGGGAAAATTTATTATGACAGACAAGCAAAAAAACTTAGAGCAAGCGATTGCTCAAATTGAAAAAGAATTTGGTAAGGGAAGCATCATGCGTCTTGGTGACTATCAAAATCAAGACATTGAAGTTATCCCAACCGGTTGTTTAACACTTGATTTTGCACTTGGTGTTGGTGGTGTTCCAAGGGGCAGAATCGTTGAAATTTATGGACCAGAATCTTCTGGTAAAACAACAGTTTCACTTCACATTGTTGCAGAAGCTCAAAGATTGGGTGGAACAGCAGCTTTCATTGACGCTGAACACGCATTAGACCCAAACTATGCTGCACGTCTTGGTGTTGACATTAAAAACTTATATGTTTCTCAACCAGACACTGGTGAACAAGGTTTGGAAATTGCTGAAAGTTTGGTTCGCTCAGGTTCAATCGACATCATTGTTATTGACTCTGTTGCGGCGCTCACACCAAAAGCTGAAATTGATGGTGAAATGGGTGACAGCCACGTTGGTCTTCAAGCTCGTCTTATGAGCCAAGCTCTTAGAAAGCTTGCAGCAATCACAAACAAAACAAAAACATGTATTATTTTCATCAACCAACTTCGTGAAAAGGTTGGCATTATGTTTGGAAACCCAGAAACAACTCCTGGTGGAAAAGCCTTGAAGTTCTATTCAAGCATCAGACTTGATGTTAGAAAAGGTGAAATCATCAAAGACGGCGACACAGCTGTTGGTGCAAGAACAAAAGTTAAAGTTGTTAAAAATAAAGTTGCACCACCATTCAAGGTTGCTGAATTTGACATTATCTTTGGCATGGGCATTTCAAATGAATCTTGCATTTTGGATATGGCTGTTGAACATGACGTTATTCAAAAGAGTGGCGCATGGTTCAGCTATAACGGTGAAAAGATTAGCCAAGGCAGAGAAAACGCAAGAAAATACTTGCTTGAAAACCCAGCTTTTGCTGAAGAAATCTCTCAAAAGCTTCGTGATTTGCTTTCTCCAAAGAAAGATGAAGAAGAATCTGCAGAATAATTTTAAAATCAAAAAAGAGCAACGATTGTTGCTTTTTTTTCTGCAAAAAATTCTTGGCTGATTTTGATTGTAATTTATTATATAACTTGACAATTAAAAAATTTATATGATAAAATTTATTTGTGAGAAATTGGATTGTTTTTATTTTCTAGTTTTTACACATTATTAAATTTAAGGGGAACAATTTATGGTAGTAGGTATTATTATATCAGCCGTTGTTTCCTTGGCGATAGGTGGAGTAGCATCTTATTTTATTTCAACCAAGATGCTCGAAAAAAAGTTAGGCAATGCAAAAAATGTTGCTGAAAAAACCATTAAAGATGCTGAAGAAAAGGCATCTTCTATTAAAAAGGAAGCGATTTTAGAAGCTAAAGAAGAAGCTTTAAAAATGAAAGTAGATTCTGAAAACGAATGCAAAGAACGTCGTGCTGAAGTTCAAAAAATGGAATCTAGAATTTTGGAAAAAGAAGCTGCACTTGATAAAAAAAGTGACATTCTCGACCAAAAAGTTCAAGCTATTGATGACGCAAAAGCAGAGCTTGAAAACAAGAAACAAGAACTTGAAAATTCAAAACAAGAACTTGTGAAAGAGAAAGAAAATATTGCTAAGGAACTTGAAAGAGTTGCAGGTCTTTCTCGTGAAGAAGCAAAGAAACAAGTTGTTGATTCAATCATTGATGACGCAAGAAAAGATGCTGGAAACATTGTTCGTGATATTGAAAACGAAGCAAGAGAAGAAGGCGAAAAGAAAGCAAGAGACATCATCACACTTGCTATTCAAAAATGCGCAACAGACCAAACTGCAGATGTAACCGTTACAACTGTTACACTTCCAACTGATGAAATGAAGGGAAGAATCATTGGTCGTGAAGGCAGAAACATTAGAGCAATCGAAAATGCAACAGGTGTTGACCTTATTGTTGACGACACACCTGATGCTGTAACACTTTCATCATTTGACCCAATCAGAAGAGAAGTTGCAAGACTTACTCTTGAAAAACTTATCACTGATGGAAGAATTCACCCAGCAAGAGTTGAAGACATTGTTGCAAAAGTTCAAAAAGACATTGAGCAAACAATTAAAGATGCTGGTGAAAATGCAAGCTTTGAAGCTGGTGTGTTCAACTTGCACCCAGAACTTATCAAGATTTTGGGTAGACTTAAATATAGAACAAGTTATGGTCAAAACGTTTTAAAACACAGTTTAGAAACATGCTATATCGCTGGTCTTCTTGCTGGTGAACTTGGTGCAAATGTTCAAATTGCAAAACGTGGTGGTCTTCTTCACGACATCGGAAAAGCTCTTGATTTCGAAATGGAAGGAACACACGTTTCAATCGGTGTTGATGTGGCTAAAAAATATAAAGAAAGCCCAGAAGTTATTCACTGTATTGAAGCACACCATGGCGGGGTTGAGTATAAATCAATCGAAGCTATGCTTGTTCAAGTTGCTGACGCAATTTCAAGTGCAAGACCTGGCGCAAGACGTGAATCGCTTGATGCTTATGTTAAACGTCTTGAAAAACTTGAAGAAATTGCAAACAGCTTTAAAGGTGTTGACACTTCATTTGCGATTCAAGCAGGTCGTGAAATTAGAATTGCAGTTAAGCCAGAAGAAGTTGATGATGCATCAATGGTTATTCTTGCTAAAGAAATTGCAAGAAAAATCGAATCTGAACTTGAATATCCTGGACAAATCAAAGTTAATATCATTCGTGAAACAAGAGCAACAGATGTTGCTTCATAATAAAAAACTAGCAGAAATGCTAGTTTTTTTGTTGTTTGTTTTGTTCAGCTTTTTCATTTACATAATATTTGAAGATTTGAAGTTTTTTTCTGCCATATGACTTTAGATACTTTCGCCAAGAAAGCCATGGCGCAGACAATTTTTTATACATCTTGCTATCTGCATGGTTGAAACCTTTTGCTGAAACTTCCTTTGTTGTCATGTTTGCAAAGATTTGACTTGGTTTATCAGTGATGACGTTTCCAAAAGAAACAATTTTTTCGTCTTTAAATGGGGTGTTTGGTGGAATAACTTCACCATCAGTTGAAACGCAAATCACACCACCAAAAAGAGTAACAGGTTTTGATTTTGAACTATAGTATTGATAAACCCAGTCAGATGGTTTGAATGGTTTAACTTTCCTAATGTTTTCAGAAATATTTTCGGCTCTGCCAGAATTGATTATGTCAACATCGCAAGAAATTCTGCATTCAATTGCTTTTTCTGAAAATAGATTTTGATATTTTGCAACTGTGGAATATATTTGGTCAAATTCAATGCCACGGTCAATCATTTCTTGTAAATGAAAATCATCAAAACTAAAGCAAGCAATTAGTGGCTCAAGTGGGTCTTTTTCATCTAAAAATAATGAAGGCATTTCACTACAAGATACAACATATTCTCTAAGCTCAGAAAGTGCTGACAAGAACTCATTGCTTGCAGAAAGTCCATTTGATGTGAAATTGATATGTTTGACAATGACTTTATGTTCTTTTAATTTTTCAGTTAACAACCTAATTGAATTAGGCGAAAGTGAAACTTCGCCGCCACCAAGAGATAAGTTTTCAATATAAAAAAATTTAGAAAAAATGCCATCTAAAACTTCAGGCGTAATTTCTTTGCCAAACCCATCACCACGCATACAGTGCTTGCATGCAAGATTGCACTTTTGCGTTAAAATGATTTCAAACTCTTTGCTTGCAAGTTTTCTTTCGACTAAAAAAGACATATCTTTTTTCTTTTTTATAAATTCCATATAGTTATTATATCATACTTATTTTTCAAATTCAATACATCGTTAAAATTTGTATAAAATTCGACTATTTTACGAAAATTTGAAACGAAACTGTATATTTAAAGGTTAATCTAAATATATTTTAATATGTTTAAGATTTTTGATTTGCATAATGATTTTTATTTAAAATTAAATTCAGATAAAAAACTTGATAAATATATAGCAAAAAATGAAAGGTTTGCTGAAAACATAATTGCTGCAATCTGGACAAGCGAAATGAATGAAAAGGAAACATTTTCAGTGCTTGAAAGAGCAAGAGATTATTTGTCTTTAAAACAAAATGCGTTTTTGGCTGTTGAAGACTTGCATTTTTTAGGCAAAGAAAATTTGGAAAAGTTTATTTCATTCAAGCCAATTTATGCAGGGCTGACATGGAATCGCTCGAACGCACTTGCTGGTGGGGCTTTGGAAAGTGGCAGGCTCACGAGTTTTGGAAAAAGAGTGCTTTTAGAGCTTCAAAACAACAATATTGTGGTTGACACAGCACATTTAAACGAAGATAGTTTTTCAGATGTGCTGAAGGTTTCTGAAAAGCCAGTGATATGCTCACACACTGCGTTTTATGGATTAAATCAAAATGCTCGAAATTTGAAAGATTATCAAATTAAAATGATAATTGATTCAGGTGGAATTGTGGGGCTGACTTTGGTTTCAGATTTTTTGAATGGTGGCACAAAGAGTGACGCAAATGATGTTGTGTCACACATTGATTATTTTGCTTGCAAGTTTGGAATTGATAATCTTGCAGTCGGCACAGATTTTTATGGCACAAATCATCTTCCATCAGGTGCAAACAGCTATAAAAAGCTTTTAAATAATGTTTCAAATAAACTCAGAAAACTTGGATATACCGAAAAGAGCATTGATAAAATTTTTTATACAAATGCAAGTATGTTTTTTAAAATTTAAAAATTTTAGAGTTGTAATTAAAAATAGCCAATGACTTGTCATTGGTTTTTATATTGCACAAAAGATTTTGGATTTTAATTAATATTTTGCAAATCACGATTTGTTGTGGTATGATTTAGATGGAAATATCTAAACGGGTGAATTTATGAACTATTTAAAGATAATCAAAAAAGCAAAAAGCATTGCTTTGTTTTCACACTCAAGCCCAGACCCAGACACTGTGGGCTCAGTGGTTGCGCTTTATAATGCGCTTGAAAAACAAGGAAAAATTGTTGATATGTTTTGTGAAGATAATATTCCTGAAACATACAATTTTTTGACTGAAACAAAAATGTATAATGAAAAAGAGTTTAATAAAGACAGCTATGATTTGCTTATTGCTGTCGATGTTGCTGGAAACAACATGCTTGGAAAATTTCAAGAAGATTTTGACACACATAAAAACACTTTAAGAATAGACCATCACATAAAAGGCGAGCTTGAAGCAAAAAATAATGTTGTGAAAATTTATAGTGCCTGTGCTATTTTGATTTATGAAACAATCAAAGGTTTGAAAGTTAAGATAGACACAACCATTTCAACACCACTTTATTTTGCACTTTGTGGTGACACTGGTCTGTTTCGAAACAACAACACAGACAGCAAAACATTTAAAGTTGCAAGCGAACTTTTAGAGTTTGGGGCTGACATTAGAAAAGTTTACACTGAATTTTTCGATAAAAAGACAGTGCCATATTTAAAGCTCACTTCAAACACACTTTTAAATGCAGAAATTAATGATGAGTTTGGATTTGTTGTTATGACAGCATCAGCTAAAGATTTTGAAAAGTTTGGGGTTGATTCAAGTGAAAGTGTTGGAAACCTTGCAAACACATATCTTAATTGTGGATACAAAATTTCAGCTGTATTAAAAGAAAAAGAAGACGGCATTCACGGAAGCTTCCGTTCAAAATTTGAATATGACTGCTCAGAAATAGCCAGAGTTTTTGGTGGTGGTGGGCATAAAAACGCATCGGGCTTTAAGATTGAAAAGCCACTTGCTGAAGCTGTGAAAGATGTTCAAAATGCTGTTATTGAATACTTAAAAAATTACAAAGGATAAAGGAGAATGATTATGCTTACAGATATTGAAATTGCACAAAACGCTAAACTTATTTCGGCAAAAGATATTGCTGTTAAACTTAACATTGCTGAAAGTGATTTAAGCATGTATGGTGAAACAATTGCCAAAGTTTCAAACTATCAAAAATATATAAGTGCTGGAAAGCAGGGCAAACTTATTTTGGTTACAGCAATGAGCCCAACTAAATATGGAATTGGAAAAACAACTGTGTCAATTGGTCTTGCTGATGCGCTTAACCAAATGAACAAAAGAGCATGTCTTGCGCTTCGTGAGCCATCTCTTGGACCGGTTTTTGGAATTAAGGGTGGAGCTGCAGGTGGTGGATATAGCCAAGTTGTTCCTATGGAAGACATCAACCTTTCATTTACAGGTGATTTTGATGCAATCACTTCTGCAAACAACCTTCTTTGCGCAATGATTGATAATCATATTTTTAATGGAAACGAGCTTGATATTGACGTTGAATCAATATTATTCCACAGATGTCTTGATGTGAACGACAGGTCGCTTCGTGACATTTCATACACCATTGGTGGAAAAGATAAAGATGGAAACAAACAAAGTTTGACAAGAAAAGACAGTTTTTCAATCACAGCTGCAAGCGAAGTTATGGCGATTTGTTGTCTTGCGCAAGATTTTGATGATTTGAAAAAACGTCTTGGAAACATTATGGTTGCGCTCAACAAAAATGGCGAACCAATCTATGCACGTGATTTGAAAGCAGAAGGAAGCATGGCTGTTCTTCTTAGAAATGTGCTTTCACCAAACCTTGTGCAAACACTTGTGCATACTCCTGCATTTGTGCATCTTGGACCTTTTGCTAATATTGCTCATGGTTGCAACAGCATAATCGCAACAAAACTTGCACTTGCAACATCTGACTACACCGTTACAGAAGCAGGTTTTGGAAGTGACCTTGGTGCTGAAAAATTCTTAGATTTAAAGTGTAGAGTTGGAGAACTTAATCCAAACGTTATTGTTTTAGTTTCAACTATTCGTGGTTTGAAATTTCACGGTGGGCAAACTGATGGTGCTGAAAATGAACTTGAATTTGTTGAAAAGGGTCTTGACAATTTATATCACCACATTGACACATTGAAAACCACATTTGGTGTGAATGTTGTTGTGACAATCAATAAATTCTTGTCAGACACCGATGAAGAAATTAATCTTGTTATTGAAAAACTTAAAGAGCATGGAACAGATGCTGTTGTTAATGAATGTTTTGCAAAGGGTGGTGAAGGAACTCTTGACCTTGCAAAAGTTGTTCTTGATAACATTTCTGATAAAAAACTTAAATTTGCATATAATTTAGAAGATACGATTGAAACAAAACTTGCAGACATTGTTAAAAATGTTTATGGTGGAAACGGCATTGTTCTTTCAGAAGATGCAAAAAAACAAGTTGAATTCATTAAAAAAGCAGGGCTTGATAAACTTCCTGTAATCATTGCAAAAACACAATTTAGTTTATCAGACGACCAAACCAAAATTGGTGCACCAAAAGATTTTGAAATTTTCATTCGTTCGCTTGAAATCAAATCAGGTGCAGGGTTCATTGTTGCCATCGCTGGAAATATGATGCTTATGCCGGGTCTTTCGAAAGTTCCTAATGCAGAAAAAATTGATATTCTTTCTGACGGCACAATCGTTGGTTTATCTTAGGAGAAAATATGGAAAATAAAAAATTTAATATGTTTGCCGTTGTCATGATTGTTATTATGGCGATGTTTACGATTTACACCGGCATTAATGGTGGAAAGGCAAAAGACGGCAGAGATGGCATGAGTGCTTATGAAATGGCTGTTGAAAATGGTGAGTTTTCAGGAAGTGAGTTTGAATATCTTCAAAGTTTGCATGGAAAAGATGGCTCAAACATCACTCTTGAAATGATTTATGAAGCTTATCTTGAAGAAATAGGAAAAACTTCAAGTGAATACACATTCACTGATTTCATTTTAAATTTCTATCCAGATGAAATTTTAAGCTCAGACGAAACCGCCACAGCTGTTAAAAGTGCAACACAATCTGCACTTCGTTCAACAGTCGACATTTGCTATTCATTCTGTTTAGATGAGCCAATAATTTATGTGTCTGAGACAAAGATTGATGGCGTTGACTCTTATCAAATTGACACTAGTGCTGAATATTACAATAGATATGCTTCCATTGGTGTTTCTGCAGGCTCTGGTGTGATTTACAAAATTGATGACGCAGGAACTGCTGCAACTGAAGATGATGTAGCTTACATCATCACAAACTATCACGTTGTTTATGCTTCAAACTTTGTGAGTGATGAATCAAAATATAGAGTTTATGTTACTGAAAATGAAATGTTTACAGCAACATATAGTGACTTAGATGTGAAAACAAAAACTATTGGCAGTGGCATATTTGCAACCACAGTTGATATTTCATATATTGAAAAATCAGATGTTGTTGAAGCACCAATCGAAACCCACTTTTTAGATGATTACAGCATATATCTTTATGGTTATCAATCAGAAGAATATAAGCTTACAGCTTCGTTCGTTGGAGGCTCTGCTGAAAATGATATTGCAGTTTTAAAAGTTGAAAGAAACAAATCACAAAACAATGAAAGACTTTTTGGTGAAAACTATAAACCTGTTGACCTTGGCGATAGCAAAGATTTAGATGTTGGCGAAACAATTATTGCTGTTGGAAACCCACTTCTTGCTGACACTTCAAACATAAAAGATGGCAGTGGTGCAAAAGTTTATGTTGAAGATTTGAAAAACAGATATGTTGATGCACTTTGCTTAACATCAACAGATGGTGTTGTGAGTAATGTTTCTGAATATTGCAAATTTGGACACCAACTTGACGCAGGCTCATATGTAAACATGCGACTCATTCGTGTTTCTGCTGCAATCAATGCCGGAAACTCTGGTGGTGGGCTTTATGATGTATCTGGAAAACTTGTTGGAATTGTTAATGGAAAAATTGTTAGCGAAGAATATGACAACGTTGGATTTGCAATTCCTGTGAATATTGCAGCAAGGCTGGCAGATAAAATTATTGCTGAGTGTGATGGAGAAACAACGAGAGTTGAAGCAATAAGAGCAACGTCTGAAAGTCTTGGAATCACCGTTGAGAACGGTGAAAGCAAAACTATTTTTGATTCAAATGTTGCTGGCGGCTCATTTGTGGTTAAAAACAATGTTTTGGTGAAAACAAGAAATCTTTCAATGGCGGGCTCTGGGCTTGAAATTGGAAATGTTATTTCATCGGTGTCATTCAATGATGAATCTGTAAAATATAAACTTGATAATGATTATGACTTAAATGACGTGCTTCTTATTGCAAAAAAAGGTGAAACAACAAAAATTGTTTTGCATGTTTTGCAAAGTGGTTCAACAACCAAACAAGTGATAATTGATGTTACAGATGATATGTTTGTTGAAATAATTTAAAGTTAAAAAGACGGCAAAAATTGGCCGTCTTTTTCTTTTTCAAAATTTTCGCATCAAATAGACAAAATAAATGTTAAAGTTGCAAATTGCCTACAAATTTTACACGAGAAAGAAATTTTTTAGGTGATATTATTTTTATGTGAGGAGGATAACGTATGGAGATTAAATATGAAAGTGCAGATGATTGTATCTATGCTGAACTTTCTGGCGAGCTTGACGAATGTTCTGCAGAATATGTGCGAATTTCTCTTGATGACCTTTTGAATGGAAAGACTGCTTCAAAGTCAAAGTTGGTGCTCGACTTTTCAAAGGTATCATTTATGGACAGCACAGGAATTGGCATGCTTCTTGGGCGTTACAACAAGTTTTCAAGACAATCAATCAATATTTATATAAAAAATCCAACTTCTTATGTAAATAGAATTTTTGAAATGACAGGAATATATCAAATTATTCCAAAAGTATGTTAAAAGGAGAATTTATGGCATTTGATAATTACTTTAAGCTTGAATTTGAAGCAAAGAAAGTGAATGAAAGTTTTGCAAGAAACACAGTTGCTATGTTTTGCACAAGTCTAAAGCCAACACTTTCGGAAGTGAATGATATCAAAACAGCAGTTAGCGAAGCTGTGACAAATTCAATCGTGCACGGCTATGAAAACAAAGGAGGAACAATTGTTCTTGAAGTGGGTATTGAGAGTAATACCGTTGATATAAAAATCACAGATTTAGGAATTGGCATTTCAGATATAGACATGGCAATTCAACCATTTTTCACCACAAAAACCGAAGAAGAGCATTCGGGAATGGGATTTACTTTGATGGATTCATTTATGAATTTTTTAGAAGTGAAACAAAATAAACCTTCTGGACTCATGGTTCATATGAAAAAGGTGATAAAGGGTTAATGGAAAACTATAAACCTATTGATTCAGCCCAAACAAATGAACTTATTATTCGTTCAAAAAATGGCGACAGCGAAGCAACTGAACTGCTTGTTAGTGGAAACTTTCCACTAATCAAGTCTATTGTTAGAACCTATTTAAACAAGGGTGTTGATTATGATGATTTATATCAAATTGGCTGTGTCGGATTTTTGAAAGCAATCAAAAATTTTGACCCGAGTTTTGATGTTAAATTTTCGACATATGCAGTTCCTATGATTGCAGGCGAGATTAAACGATTTTTGCGAGATGATGGGGCTGTTAAAGTTTCAAGGTCAATAAAAACTCTTTCAATAAAAATTAAGGCATATATTGAAAAGAAGAAGAATGAAATGCAAGATGCACCATCAATTGAAGAACTTGCAGAAAAATTTTCAGTTGAAAAAGAAGATGTGATTATTGCACTTGACTCTGCGCAGCAAACGATTTCTCTCAATGCCAAAATTGACGAAGACGACCCAAACAGTCAAAATGTGCTCGACAAATTTATGTGTGAAGATAAAAGCGATGATATGCTTGATAAGTTCATTTTAAGAAATGAAATCATGAACCTTCCAGAAAAAGAAAAAAAGGTGATACTTTTAAGGTTTTATAGGGGAAAAACTCAGGGTGAAGTTGCTGAACTTTTGAATGTTTCACAGGTGCAAGTGTCAAGAATGGAATCAAAAATAATAGAACAATTAAAAAAGAAACTAATAGAAAAATAGAAAGCATTTTCTTGCTTTCTATTTTGTCATAATCCGTATATTTTAATAATATTATTTATTAGCAAAATAAAAAGTTTGACGTGACAAAAATCGACAATATACTACGAAATACAACAAAATATACACTTATATTTTTTGGTTGTATGGGTATAGATTTATTAAAATATAGGAGTAATTTGTATGAAGATAATGTGTGCAAAAATGAAATCAGTCATAGGTGCAACTTTTTGTGGATTGATGGCAATTTTGTTGGCTTCGCTTGTTGTGATAACAAATACAGGTAGCATATATTTTGGAATGGCGAAAAGGCTGGTTCCAATTTATAGTGTTGATACAGATGAAAAGAAAGTAGCGCTCACGTTTGATGCTGCGTGGGGTTCAGATAAAACAGAAAAAATAGTAACAACGCTCAAAGACGCCGGTGTGCTGGGGACTTTTTTTCTTGTGGGATTTTGGGTTGAGCAAAATCCAGACAAAGTGAAATTTATTGATGATGCAGGGTTTGATATCGGAACTCATTCAAACACGCACCCAAAGATGAGTACACTTTCTGAATCTCAGATAAATTCCGAACTCAAAACTTCAATGGACTTAATCAAAAATATAACAGGGAAGACTGTGAAATATTTTAGACCACCATTTGGAGATTATAACGACACACTTGTTCAGGTGGCAGGAACTTTAGGTTTAAAAACCATACAATGGGACGTGGACAGTTTAGACTGGAAGGGGCTTTCTGCAAGTGAAATTTTATCACGCATAAAATCGAGCGTAAAAAATGGTTCTATCATTTTGTGTCACAATAACTCTGAGCATATCTTAGAAGCTTTGCCATTAATCATTGATTATTTAAAAACACAAGGTTATAAGATTGTGAAGTTATCAGAACTTGTTTATGAAGAAAACTACCATATCGACAATAATGGATTACAAAAATTAAATTAACTATAAGGAAATAGAAAATGAATAACTTGTTGTATGAAAATAATAACCACGTGTTATTAAAAGGTAAAATTAAAGAACTCCCAACATATTCGCATACTGTTATGGGAGAAGGATTTTTTGAAATGTTTGTGGAAGTTCAAAGACTTTCAGAAGAAGTTGACATTCTTCCAGTGACAATTTCTGAAAGATTGATTACAGATTTCAAACTCGGTGACGAAATTGGAATCTCTGGACAGTTTAGAAGTTATAATAAGCTCGAAGATAACAAAAGCAAACTAATGCTCACAATCTTCGTTAAAGAACTTATTGACCCTTCAGAAATTAGCGAAATCAATCAAATTTATTTAGTTGGTTATATTTGCAAAGAGCCGATTTATAGAACAACTCCGTTTGGAAGGGAAATTTGTGATGTTCTTCTTGCTGTAAACCGTGCATATAACAAGAGTGATTATTTGCCATGTATTGCTTGGGGAAGAAATGCGAGATTTGTTCGTGACCTTGGGGTTGGTGAAAAACTAGAGCTTCAAGGTAGAATTCAAAGCAGAAAATATCAAAAACATCTGCCAGACGGAACAGTTGATAGTCGAATTGCATATGAAATTTCACTTTCAAGCGTGTTGCTTGCTCATGAAGGCTATTCTGATTTAAAAGAATATGAAGCCCAGGAAAGTGGCAAAATTGTTTCAAATACAGCTGTTGCTGCTGAAGTAATTGTATAGAAAAAAGACTAGCTAACTGCTAGTCTTTCTTTTTATGAATTATTCTGTGAAGGTCAAACATGATATAAAAATTTTCTTTGTTTGTTCCATAAAGCGTGAGTTTATATTTGTTTTTCAAATAGATATAAACGGTGTTATTTTTATCAAACTCGATTGAAGTTACGTTCAACAATTTGTAAATTTCGTCTTTTGCAGGGTATTTAACCACAAGTCTGTTGCAAAAGATAGAAATTGATGTTTTGCCCATAAAAACAATGTCGTCGCTATCTGAATTTAAAATAGTTCGAACATTTGAATATTCAATCATAGGCTTTTTATCGTCAAAGAAAATATCGTTTAATGCGTCAAACTGAAAATCGGAAAAACTATCTAAATCAGCAATGTTTTTTGAGAGCAAAATTGTTCCATTTGAAGACATTTCAACAGCTGTTCCACATTCCTTGCATTTAAGACAGTTGAATTCTGAATAAACTGAGAAAAAGCTTTTGCAGTTAGGGCAACAATAAATAAGAGTTTCCAAATTTTGAGCCTTTGTGTTTGAACGAATGTAAGGGTTATATTTGTTTGAATAGGTTGTTGCAGATGATGGCATGTAAGCATTCACTGCTTCGTTAAGCTGGTCTGGGTTGAGCCCTTCAAGTGTTGAGTGTTTAAATGAAAATTGTTGGTGAAATCTTGTTTCGCAGTGTCTGAAATCTTTTGCCCAAATTGGCATCGCAAAATATGTTCCAACCAAGCTTATGAATTTCACATTGAAATTTGAGTCAAATATAAGGTTTGAAATTTCATGTGGAATGTGTCCAGTTTTTCCAAAAATGGTTAAGCGCTTTTCAGGGAAGATAACCACTGAAATCAAACCATCTCGAAGAAGATTGAAAGAATCAATAAGTTCAGCATAATCTTCTTTAGAAAATTTCCCGTCATAAATGTCTTGAATTACTTCGTCTTTCAAAAACACAAAGTTGCCTTTGAAGATATTGCTTACAAGTGTTTTGTCGCAAGGTGTTGTTTTGTTGCAAACAAAAAGGAAAGGCTGAACAAGGTTGATTTTATTTTTGATAAAACCAAACTTTAGTGCTGTCATTTTAGACTTAATTGCACCATCAGGCATTTCAAAGAATTTTTCATTCCAAAACATTTTTATATACTTTGATTTTCTCATAATCTTATTATATACAAAATTAAATTAATATCAAACAAATTATTTTACAACATCAAATTATTTATTGTATAATTACAATGTTTTTATAGGAGAAATTTTAATGGATTTGTTTCAAAAATGCAAAGATTATACACTTTTAGAAGAAGTTAAAGCCGCAGGCATTTATCCATATTTTCATGTGCTTGAGTCAAAACAAGACACAGTTGTTAATATGGAAGGCGAAAGAAAAATCATGATTGGTTCAAACAACTATCAAGGTTTAACAAGTGACCCAAGAGTTATCGCAGCTGCAGTTAAAGCAACAGAAGAGTTTGGAACTGGTTGTTCAGGTTCAAGATTTTTGAATGGAACAACAGCACTTCATATTGAACTTGAAAAAGAACTTGCTGAGTTTATTGGAAAGGAAGACTGTGTGACTGTCAGCACAGGTTTCCAAACAAACCTTGCTGTTATTTCTGCTATTGCTGGAAGAAAAGACTATATCTTTTGTGACAAAGAAAACCACGCAAGCATTTATGATGGCTGCAAGCTTTCATATGCAAAAATGGTTAGATTCAATCACTTAGACTATGATGAACTTGAAAGAAAACTTCAAGAAGTTCCAGAAGATGCTGGCATCTTGATTATCACAGACGGCATTTTCTCAATGACGGGTGACATTTGTGACCTTCCACGTCTTGTTGAAATAAAGAAAAAATATGGCGCAAGGCTTTTGGTTGACGATGCACACTCACTTGGTGTTCTTGGAGAAACTGGTGCAGGAACTGCTGAATATTTTGGGCTCACAGATGAAGTTGATTTGATTTGTGGAACATTCTCAAAATCACTTGCTAGCCTTGGTGGATATTGTGCATGTTCTAAAGAAGTTGCAGATTTCATCAGACACAATTCAAGGCCATTCATTTTCAGTGCATCAATCACTCCGGGTTGTCTTGCTGCAACGCTTGAAGCGCTCAGAATCATTAAAGCAGAACCTGAAAGAGTGACAAGACTCACTGAAGTTGCTGAACATATGAGAAAACTTTTAAGAGAGAGAAAAATCAAGTTTGCAGACAGCAAGGCTCCAATTATTGCGCTTTTCACATACGACCAAACTGTTACACTCACAGTTTGCAAACGTTTGTTTGAAGAAGGGGTTTATGCAAACCCTGTGCTTCCACCAGCAACACCACCAGGACAATGCTTGGTTCGAACAACATACACAACCACACACACAAACGAAGAACTTGAAGAAGCTGCCGACATCATTGCAAAAGTGTTTGCTGAGTTTGATTTAATTGAAGAAGAATAAAAGAAGCCAATTAGGCTTCTTTTTTTTGTATTAAAATTATGGTTGCTATTGAAATTTAATATTTAATTATATATAATGGTTTGTATAAGGAGTGGTTATGGAATCAAAAATTAAAAGCGCTTATGACATCAATTGCAAATGGTATGCTGACACTCAAGATGCAGCAGGTAATTCAAAAAATAGTTGGAATGGTGAAATTTTAGTACTAGGTGACAATTCATGTTTTGGTTATGCAACTGATGAAGGACATAAAGAGCCAACACATTTACTTGTTGGTGTGATAGTTGATGGAAGTGGTTTGTCGATTTGTAAAATTCATAGAGAAAAAGATGAATATGACCCAATAATTTTTGATGCTTTTGCTAATGCAAATGGTGCAGAAAATGTTTATTATGGTGATTTTTTGGCAAAAACTTTTTTCAATTATGTTCCAATGGGAATTGCGTCTGTTGAAACAAAAGAAAAAACACTTGAAAGAGCAGATATTGAAAGAATCACTTCACTGTATAGTTTAGCGAGTGAAACAATTAAAAGTAAACCAAGCATTTCAGCTCTCACATTAAAAGAGTATGATGAAATGGATTTTGCTGATATGTCAACAAAACTTCAAATTGTTGCAAACGATATTTATAAAAATGAATTGCCTGAGATTTTTTTAAATAAAGAAGAATCTCAGCCAGGAAGTGGTGTGAATTAAAAAAAGACAGGTTATATTTAACCTGTCTTTTTATTATTCTTCGTCGTCTTCGTCTTCAAGACCATACATTTTGTAAAAATCTTCAAGTGAAGGTTCGCCGCCAGTCATATCAATTTTGTCGATAGGAATTTCAACAAAACCTTTTTCATTTGTGTTGAATTCGCTGATACAAGCTCCACAGTTGTCGCAGATTTTTGTTGGGTCTAAGTCGCATCTGTCGCATTCGCCACAATCATTACACTTCTTATCGTCTTCAAGCACACACATACCATTTTTGTCGCCATGTTTAATTTCCATGATTATCTCCTTAACAAATTTATTATAAATTAAAATTTAAAAAATATCAAGAGTAAAGTTGATTAGCTGTTTGCAACCATAACGGGTTCAATGTTTTCAATTTTTGATGAAATTGAATTTGCTTTTTGAAGCAGTATAACAGAAACAAGTTTTGCTGACATAAACAAAATTATGATGAGTGGAATTGAATATTCAACTGGGAAAAGCTCATAAGCTGCAATTCCAACTAAATATGAGATGACTTCGGCAACAAGACCATAAAGCCCATAAAAATAAGTGTGTTCTTCTTTGTTTTCATTTAAAACAGGGAACTTGATGCTGCTGAATAGGTCAGCATTTTCTTTGTTTGTGTAGGTTGCACTTGCGATTTGATTCAAAAAGTAATAGAGCACATAAGTCACTTTGCTTGGAATTGCAACAAGAAGAATTGATGATGCAACAAGCAAAAGTATTGAAGTATAAAGAATTTTGTTTTTAGCCTTATGCAACTTCACAAAAACTGGAAGCCAGAAAATTGTGACAACATATGCGATTGTTGAATAGATTCCAATTGAAAACTCACTGTCAAGTTTCAAAAACAACATAATTGGAATCAGTGTTGCAACCACACCTGCTTCAGACATTCTTTTGAATGCGTGTGCAAGATAGATATATTTCATGTGTGGATAGCTTTTGCAATCGTTAAGATAGCCTTTTGGTCTGAAAACAAAATCAGCACCAGTAGATTTCATTTGAAAACTGAGAGCAAACATAATCACAACAATCACAAGCATTAAAACAAAAAGAACAACAGTGTCAACATAGGCAAAAAGTGATGAAACAATCAAGCTGAAGCCAACCTTAACAACTGTGTTGAAAATGACTTTGATTGCCAAAAATCCGTCAGATTCTTTTTTGTCAACAAACTGAATAGTTGCAATTTCTTGTGGAATTGAAAAGCACATGCTCTTCACGTATTTAAGTGAATTGATGAAGATGAGTGCAAACGCAAAACTAGCATTAATTGTCATTGAAAGAATGATTAAGATAAACGAAAGAATAAAGCTTGTGCGATAAATCCATGTGGCAGTTTTGCCGTTTAAAATTTTATAGAATGGATAATATAGTGCGATTGCAATCAAAACACCAACCATATAACACGCAAAAATATATGTTATGTTTGTTGTGACGTTTTGCAAAATGTAAATATTGAAAAACAATTCATAAAACACATCTAGAAAGCAGATGAGTGATGAGATTGAAATAATAACTTTCTTTTCTTTTGTCATGAAATAAAATTCCTAATAGATTATTTTAAAAATATTTTGTCGAATTCTTCAAAAATTTGGTCGTAAATCTTGTGGTTTCTAAAAGCAAGTTCGCTGTCACCTGAGCGAAGTTTTGTTTTAAACTCTTCATAGTCCATATAACACACTTCTGAGAGTTCTTCGGTTTGAACTGTGATGCTTGAAAGTGGAATGTTTGCCACAATATAAAAATGATTAGAAAAACAATGATTTGTGTCGTTTTTTGCTCTCGTTGTCAAAAGCTTTTTGAGTGGGTAAATCGAAATTTCAATTCCAAGTTCTTCTTGAGCTTCTCGAATAGCAGTTTCTTCAAGGGTATCGAATCCTGAAACGTGTCCCATGCAAAGAGCTAGTTTGTTTGGGTTTGATTTTTTTGATGCACTTCGCCTTTGAAGAAGAATAGATTTGTTTTCTGGGTTCAAAATCCAAAGAGCAATTTCATTGTGCCACAAAAGCTCATTATGAACAACGCTTCGCTTTTCAAGTTTGTTTGTTGAATTGCCATCATCGTCAAGCACAAGCAAAAACTCTTCATTATTTTTTGTTTTTCTCATAAACATACTCCTAATAAGATTGTAGCACAACCAGCAAAAAAAACGAAATTAAAATATTCTTTATTTAGCAAGTTTGACATGAAAGTTTAAAATTAGTATGATTTTAATAACGGAGAAAGTGAATATGGAAAACAAGAAAGAGCCATTAGTAATGAAAATGGTAGAAGGGGAAATGGTGACACTTCCTTTATCGGAAATGATAGAGTTCGAGCAAAGACTAAAAGCAGACAGACCATTGACAGAAGAAGAGATAGCAGAAAGATTGAAAGAAACGGAATCTCGAATGAAACAATTTGAAAAGCAGTTTAAAGACGAGATAAAATAAATTTTTTCAGCAAAAAAGACCACCATTTGGTGGTCTTTTGTTTGGCAGGGGTGGAAGGAGTCGAACCCTCCTCTGGAGTTTTGGAGACTCTCATTCTACCGATGAACTACACCCCTAACAACAAAGAGAGTATATCACAAAAGCTTGTTTTGTGTCAATATATTTTTGCCACAATTTATTTGTTAAAAGAGAATATTTGTGATAATATGTTTTTGATAGGAGAATGATATGGATTTAATTTTGTTTGATGGTCCTTCAAAAAACGAACAAGAAATTATGAGCAGTGCTAAATCAAATTCAAAAACTGATTGTTTCAAACTTTCAGAATTTGCTTTACTTGATTTGAATAATTATAAAAAAATAACCATTTACACCGGTTTGTTTTTGAATTTTGTTTCTAAAGATTTTATTGATTTGGTTGAGAGTCTTGTTAAAAATAATTCAAAAAAAGTGCAAATTGATGTCATTTTTGTTGAAAATTTGGGTGAAAATGCAAAAATTGCAATAGATTGGTTAAATTCAGTCAATGAAAAATACTCTTTAAAGTTCAGTGTGAAAGCTGAAATGGACTGGAATGATTTCATTCAAAGTTTTAAATCAAATGAAAAAAAAGAAGCAGAAAATTTTGATGTGAAAAAAGACAACAATGTCACAATTTACACCGATGGAGCTTGTTCTGGAAACCCTGGTCCTGGTGGTTGGGGAGCGATTCTTTTTCATGGAAGTCATAAAAAAGAAATCTCTGGATTTGAAGCAAACACCACCAACAACCGAATGGAAATCACAGCTGTCATTCGCGCACTTGAAATGCTTAAAGCGCCTTGCATGGTTGAACTTTATTCAGACTCTGCTTATGTGGTTAATGCAATCAAACTTGGTTGGCTTGAAAATTGGAAAAATAATGGTTGGATTGGTTCAGACAAAAAGCCTGTCAAAAATATCGAATATTGGAAACGTCTTGATGAACTTATGCAGGTGCATCAAGTGAATTTCAACAAAGTTAAAGGTCATGCAGACAACGAATTTAACAACAGATGTGACGAACTTGCAACTGGCGAAATTGCCTTAGCTGCAACCACAAATCTTGATGATTAATGAATCAAAACAAAAAGAATTGAGAGCACTCTCAATTCTTTTTTTATGCGAAATTTTTTGTGTGAAAATTTAAGCAAAAATATCATTTTCGTTTCGGTTTGTGTATTCATTGAAAATCATTTTTGCCATTTGTTCAGGGGTTTCTTTGCAGTCACGTTCAAGCCAAAGTCTGCAGATTTCTTTGATTCCTGCGCCGAAGAAACTTGCGCGATAGAAAAGTTCAATATCATCTTTATTGTTTAAGTGGTCTTTAAGACTGGTCATAACTTTGCTTTTAGTGTTTTTTTCTGCAAGTGAGATATATGGAATGTTCAAAAATGCCTTATAAAAATATTTATTCTTTTCAACGAAAGTGAACATTTCAATAAAAGCATCATGGCTTTGTCTTAAACCGTTATTGAAGATGTTTGCAACGCTGTTTGCAAAAGCAGCTTCGATTTTGATAATCAGGTCATTAATATCGTCATAGTGTGCATAAAAAGTGCTTCGGTTGATTTCTGCCGCTTCGCAAATTTGGCTGATTGTTATATCTTCGTAGTTATGGTTCAAAATTAAAGTTAAGAAAGCTGTTTCAATTTTTTCACAGCTGATTTTATATCGTTTGTTGTTTTTTGTGTTCATAAATTCATCCTTTTTTCATTATTCCAACACAGAAAAATTGTTTGTTTTGTTAATGTTTATTATTCCAACAAATGTCGTTTTTGTGTTGAGAATGATTTTTTTATTTTGTTGATAATCACAAAATCATTGTATTAAAATATGATTAACAAGTCAAGTGTTGGAATAATGGCTTGGCTGAAAATTTTTAATTTAAGGAGATTAAAAAGATGCAAGAAAAGAAAGATAACATTTTTAAGAAAGCCGGAAGGGGCTTAAAGAAAGCGTTTAGTGATATGAAAGAAAGTGCTAAGGCACAACACGAAGTTGACAAAGCAAACTTTGCAGCAGCAAAGGCAGAAGCAAAAGCAAACTTTGAAGAAAACAGGGGAACAAACACTTTTAGAAAAGCAAAAGAACAAGCTAAACAATCTTGGGACGATGCTCACATGACACCTGCTGAAAGAACTGCAAAAATTAGAGAAGAACAAGCTAAACAAATTGAAGAAGCAAATGAAAGAATTAAAGCAGCAAATGAAAGATATGAAGCTGCAAAAGTAACAAAAAAGAAATAAATTTTTAGGAGCGAGATAATGTACGCAATAGAAATTAAAGGACTTAAAAAGTCATTTCGTGGAATGTATGCCTTGAATGGGCTCAGCATGAAAGTTCCAGTTGGCTCAATCTATGGCTTTATTGGTGAAAACGGAAGTGGTAAGTCAACAACTGAAAAACTCATTTGTGGACACCTTTCAAAAGATGCTGGAACAATTAAGCTTTTTGGGAAAGATTACACAGACGCTGGTGTTCGAGTTCGTGTTGGTGCGCTCATTGAAAATGCCGGTTGCTTTCCAGGTTCTAGTATTTACATGAACCTTAAAATGCAATGTTTAAATCTTGGCATTTCAAATGCAGATGAAGAAATTGACAGAGTTTTGAAAATTGTTCGAATGGAACAAAACAAAGAACTCAAATTCAAAAAATGTTCACTTGGCATGAAGCAAAGAGTTGGAATAGCAATGGCGCTTCTTGGAAGCCCTGCACTTTTGATTTTAGACGAGCCAATCAATGGTCTTGACACCGACGGCATGAGAATCATGCGTGAAATTTTGGTGGACATCACAGAAAACTATAACTGCACAGTTTTGATTTCTTCACACATTTTGGGTGAGCTTGAAAAAATTGCTACCCACTATGGCATTATTCGTCAAGGCAAAATGGTTCAAGAACTTTCAGCCGAAGAAATGGAATCAAGAGCAAGAGTGTTTGTTTCATTCAAAGTGGGCGACATGCAAGGCGCAAAAAAAGCACTTGAAAAAATGTTTAAGAATGTTCGTGAAGAATCTGGCTATCTTAGAGTTTATGACGAAGAAAACACTGAAGCAATCGTTGAATATTTGGTTTCAAAAGGATACGTTCCAAGTGAAATCAAGAAAAACAGAGTCGGCCTTGAAGAATATTACATTGAACTTATGAGCAAAAAGGAGAACGCATAATGGAAAAATCAAAAGAATTAAAATTTGAAAATCCAAGTTTTGTTTCTCGCATCAAAAGTATGCTTTCTGTAGACTTTTACAGATTGTTTCACACACCATTGTTTTACATTTTCATTGCAATAGCAGCAATCATTCCTGCAATGATTATTGGAACAACTGGTATGGGAGATTCGCAAACTGCTGCGCTTTTCACAAACACTTGGCATGGCATTGCTGTTGAAAAACCTATTTATGTTATTGAAAATATTGGTCAGTATGCAAATATGAACATGGTTTTCATTTTTGGTGGAATTATGGTGTCAATTTTCATTGGACACGACTATAAAAGTGGATATGTTAAACAACTTTTCACAACTCACGCAAAAAAACAAGACTATTTGATTTCAAAATCTCTCACTTGTGCATTTGCAATGATGTGCATGTGTGGAACATATTTTGCAGGAACTGTGCTTGCTGGTGCACTTGTTGGGCTTTCATTTAAGGTTAACGCAGGTTCACTCATTTGCGCTCTTCTTGGCAAAGTGATTATGAGTCTTGGTTGGGCAAGTCTTTACACATTTTTGAATATTATTTTCAGAAAGAACTTTTGGATTTCAATAGCATCATCATTTTTCTTTGGAACTGGCATTTTGATTATTGCGGCAGCTGCAATTTTGGGCAATAGTGGAATTTTAAACATTTTCCTTTATGGTTCATCAGTTTATGCGTGTCTTTCAAGCAATTTCTTGTCAGTGATTATTTGCCTAACTTGTTCAGTTGCGTGGTCTGTGATTTACAACTTGCTTGGCACTTACATTTTAAATAAGAGTGATGTTTATTAAGGAGATAAGAAAATGAATGCGATAGAAATTAGAAATTTATGCAAAAATTTTGGTGAAAAACAAGCACTTGTTGGCCTTAATATGACAGTTCCAATGGGTTCAATTTATGGCTTTATTGGAGAAAATGGAAGTGGAAAGTCTACAACTGAAAAAATTATTTGTGGGCTCATTCACAAAACAAGTGGCGAAGTAAAAATTTATGACAGAGAGCACACAGACGCTGATGTCAGAGCAAATATGGGTGTTTTGATTGAAGCACCTGGCTGCTTTCCAAATCTCACAGTTTGGAACAACTTGATGATTCAAGCAACAAACCTTTCAATCAAAGATAAAGCAAATGCAGTTCGAAAAGTTTTGACAATGGTTAGAATGGAAGGCGCTGCTGGAAACAAATTCAAAAACTGTTCACTTGGCATGAAGCAAAGAATTGGAATTGCAATGGCTCTTCTTGGAAGTTCAAAGCTTTTGGTTTTAGACGAACCAATCAATGGTCTTGATGCAGATGGTATGAGAATTATGAGAGAAATTTTAACAGATATTGCAAAGTCTGGAGCAACAGTGCTTATTTCTTCACATATTCTTGGCGAACTTGAAAAGATTGCAACACACTATGGTATTATTCGTGGTGGAAAAATGATTTGCGAAATGACAGCTGATGAACTTGAAAGCAGTTGTCCACGATTTGTTGCTCTTAAAACAAGTGATATGAAAAAAGCAAAAGAAACTCTTAAAGAAAAATTCAAAAGAGTTGAAGAAGATGAACAAAAAGAATATCTTCGAGTTTATGATGCTGAAAACCCTGAACAAGTTGTGAAATATTTATATGACAACAGCATCATTGTTAACGAAATTTGGGTGGATAAAATCGGTCTTGAAGAATATTATATCAATCTTATGAATGGAAAGGGGGAAGCATAGTATGAATTTCGAAAAAAACACTTTCAAAAAAAGAGTAAAAAGCATGCTTGGTGTTGACTTTAGAAGAATGTTGACATCGCCACTTTTCTATATCATGATTGGAGTTTCACTTGTGATTCCAATTTTGATTATCGTTATGGTAACCATGATGGATGGCACAGTTTCAGTTGACCCACAAACAGGCAAAGAAACTGTTATGGAAGGGTTTGACACTGTTTGGCAGATTATTGGCACATCAACAAAAGATGCTTCTGCTGATGCAATGGGAGCAATGAGCATTACAAGTATGTGTAATATAAACATGATGTTCTTTGGAATTTCTGTGTTTGTTTGTCTATTTGTTGGTGAAGACTTTAGAAGTGGATATGCGAAAAACTTATTCACTGTTAGAAGCAAAAAAGGTGATTATGTCGTTTCAAAAACAATAGTTTGTTTTGTTGCAGGAGCTTCAATGATTCTCACATTCTTCATTGGCTCTATGATTGGTGGCGTTGTTGCTGGGCTTCCATTTGATTTGGGTTCTGCAAATGCCTTCAACGTTGTAATGTGTATCCTTTCAAAAATGGCACTCACTGGAATATTTGCTTCAATCTATGTTCTTGCAAGCGTGTTTGCAAAACAAAGATTATGGCTTTCACTTTTGATGGCGTTTGCGATTGGAATGTTAATGTTTATGATGATTCCAATCATCACTCCATTAGACTCTGGAATCATAAACTTGATTTTGTGTCTTGCTGGTTCATTTGGTTTCAGCGTTGGAATTGGATTTGGAAGCAAGGCAATTCTTTCAAAAACAAGTTTAGTTTAAATTTAAGCGAAGCAGTTTTATGCTTCGCTTGTTTGTGTTTAAGGGAAATGGTATGAAAAGAAAAATTAAGGTCAGTATTGGAAATAACAAATTTGAAGAACGAGTTATAAATTACATTCCAGGCAGATATATTGTTGCGTTTATGATTACAGCATTTGAAGTGCTTTCAATTATTGCAGTGACAACGGCACTGTGTATTTTTGTGCCATATTTTTATATTGCAATGTATGTCACAACATTTGCAGTTGAGCTTAAAATTATAGCGTCTGACGATAATCCTGACTATAAAATCCCGTGGATGCTTTTCGTTTTGATTGTTCCAGTTGCCGGGCTTATGCTATACTTTATTTTTGCATCACGAAAACTCAAAAAGAAATTTATTAGAAGACTTAAACACTTAAAGCAAATGTCTTATAAAAAAGATGATTCAAAGCTTTTTGAAGAGTTTGAAAAAGAAAATGCTGTTGTTGCTAGTCAAGCAAAAATGCTTTGTGATATTGCTGAAACGCACCTATTTTCAAACACTAAACAAACATATTTTTCAAGTGGAAAAGAATATTATAAAAGTTTGCTTATCGACTTAAAAAACGCAAAAAAGTTCATTTTTATTGAATATTTCATAATAGAAGAAGGAAAATTCTGGAATTCTATTCTTGAAATTTTAAAAGAAAAGGCAGCTGAAGGTGTTGAAGTGAGAGTTGTTTTTGATGATATTGGCTGCATGTCTACACTTCCTGGAAACTATGCAAAACATTTGAAAAAATTTGGAATTGAAGCAACTCCGTTTTCAAGACTGCGTGGTCAAGCAGATAATGAATTCAACAACAGAAGCCACAGAAAAATCACAGTGATTGATGGTTTGGTGGGCTACACCGGTGGAATCAATATTGCAGATGAATATATCGGAGAAGTTCAAAGATTTGGACACTGGAAGGATGTCGGCATTCGACTTGAAGGCGAAGCTGTTTGGGAAATGACGGAACTGTTTATGATTGATTTTGGAATCAATGTGAAGAATGTTCCGGAAACAAAAATTGAACTTTTTCCGAAAGCAAAAGGCATTGATTCAAAAGGATATGTTGTTCCATTTGGAGATGGTCCAAAGCCACTTTATGAAAGAAGAGTGGGAAAGACAGTTATTCAAAACATGCTTTCAAGTGCAACGAAATATGTTTATATCACAACGCCATATTTAATCATTGATAATGAGCTTTGTGTAAGCATTGAAAATGCTGCACTGCGTGGTGTTGATGTTCGAATTGTTGTTCCACACATTCCAGATAAAAAAATTGTGTTTAACATGACAAAAAGTTTTTACAAAAGGTTTATTGATGCGGGTGTTCGAATCTATGAATATAAGCCTGGATTCATTCACGCAAAAACCTATGTTGCAGATGACGACGTTGCCATGATTGGAACGATTAATCTTGACTATAGAAGTTTGGTTCATCATTTTGAAAATGGTGTTTTCATGTTTGGCACTGATTCAATAAAAGACATTAAAAGTGATATTGATGACACACTTTCAAAGTCGATTGAAATTAAAAAATCTATGCTTAAAACAAATATTTTTAATAGATTTTTCCGTGCACTGGTTAGAATATTTGCACCAATGCTTTAAATGATTATAATTATATTTAGGTGATTTTATGATTGATTGGAAGAAATTAGGCTGGAAGCTCTTGTTTCCACATATTGCTATTTTAATTTTGCTCACACCGATTTCGGTGGCATTTTTGGTGCTGTCACTTGTTTATTTCGACAGCACTAACATTCTTGCAATATTGTCATATCTGCTTTCGTTTTATGTGCTTTTAGCCATTTGTTTCAGAATGCCAAAGATTATAAAATTTTTAAAAGGGCTGAAAAGAAATAATAAGTATCTAAGCAAATATTTTTCAGATGTGAATCTTCGAATAAACATTTCGCTTTATGGCTCGCTTGTTTGGAACACAGCGTTTGCGATTTTTCAACTTTTTTTAGGTGTCAGTCAACACTCGCTTTGGTTCTATTCAATGTTTGCATATTATGTGATTTTGGCAGTTATGAGATTTTTCTTGGTTCGCCACACAAGAGCATATAAACCTGCTGAAGAAAGAAATATTGAACTGAAAAAATATAGATTTTGTGGGTGGCTTTTGCTGGTTATGAACCTTGCACTTTCAGTTATCATTACAATAGTTTCACTAGGTGGAAAAGAAATCAAATATCACATGATAACAACTATTGCGATTGCTGCATACACATTCTTCACATTCACATTTGCAATTATTAATATTGTTAGATATAAAAAATATAACAGCCCAGTTTATTCGGCTGCAAAGATGATTTCACTTATTGCTGCATCTGTGTCAATGTTTACGCTTGAAACGGCGATGTTAACCGTTTTTGGTGGGGCAGAAACAGAAAGTTTTAGCAAGTGGATGCTTCCACTAACAGGAGCAGCTGTCATGGTGTTTGCAATTACGATTGCGATTTACATGATTGTCAATTCATTTAAACAACTAAAAAAAATAACACCTAATGATTAATTAGGTGTTATTTTTTTAAACGTTAAAGTTTTTAGAATAATATAATGCCATATAAATCAAATTTGAAATGATTGGGGCAAAACTGATGATTGTTGGAATCACCCAAATCAAATGGTTATAGTGGCTTTGTGAGAAACTGTAGAAACCAAGTTGCAAGTTAACGCAATATGTGATTAAAAGCAACTGAATTGTGATAATCACAGAAATAAATATCATTATTCTTGGAGCGAACTTTGCAGGAACCTTTTTATATGGGCTAATCACAAACATAACTGTATGATATAGTGCATAAATTCCAAAAGGAATGAATCCAAACAAGAAATATTTGAATGAGAAATTGTGAATGGTGTTTGCGCTTGTGTTGTTCATGATGATATAAACAGCTGAAAGAACAAACACATATCCAAAGAGAAGTATCAAACTTTTCACAAGATTGATTTTGTTTGAAAGCAAATAAGTTCTGTCAACGTCGTCATGACCATTTGCTTTTTTATATTCTTTAACGCAAATTCCTTCTTCTGCAAATTCAGCTCTAAGTGTTTGAATGTCTTTAACTTTGTTCATGATTTCTTCAGAAGATTCTTTATGTTCTTGAACAGGCTCATCAACATTAACTTTTGAATAGGCTGAAAGGTTGCTAAGTTTTTGCTTATAGTTGTTTTCAGTGAATCTTGGTGTGAATGTTTGATATTCATCATTTGTCACATAGTTTGTTGTGTTTGATGTGTAATCATTTGCGCTTCTTGAAATAATTTCATCAAATGAAGCAAAATTATCGGCAATTTCATCGTCAAGTTCTTGAACTGATTTGCTGTAAGTTTCTTCTTCATATTTGTCAGTTGATGTTTGATTATAACCATATTGGTTGTTGTAATCTTCAACTTGTTTCTCAAAAGATGCGTCAGATGAATCGCTTTCATCAAAATCGTCAAGAGAATCAAATGTGACAGTGTTAAATTCAGATTGGAATTTATTTTGCTGAGCATAGTCTGAAGAGTCTAAACTGTTGAAGAAGCCATTGTTTTCATTGTTTTCGAGTTCTTTAAGTTCATCAAGATAGCTGTCGAAATCTTCAAGAGTTTCTTGTGTGTTTTCTTTAAATTCAATAATATCTTCAGATTCTTCATGAGAATTTGTGTCGTTGATGAGCTCTTCTTCAAGTTCAACATCTTGCATTTCAATAATTTCATCATCTTCAATGGCGTTTTTAATTTCTGAACCATAAGGCTCAGATGAAAATTTATTTAATTCGTCAATAGCAGAAGTGAATTCATTGATTTTTGAATCAATAGTGCTTTGGCTCAAATAGTCAGCAGAAAGCAAATCTTCTTGAACAACATTAAGGTCGTCACGTTTCAAGTTTTCAATTTCGTCATTTTGATTTAAGTGATTTATGTAAGAATTTTTGTCGCCGACATATTCATTGATTTCTTCGTCTTCTTGTTTTCTGAGTCTAGCAAGAATGTTTAGTTCGTTTTGAGATTGGTCAACTGGTTGAGAAATTGGAACGTTTAAGTCGTCATCTTCGTCAGCAGTTTCTTCGTCATAGTGGGAGTAATAAACTGGGGAAGAGTCTTCTTCATCATCTTCATCGGCATTTGTGCCTAAATCAAAATCATCATAAAGTGGTTCGTCTTCTTCGTTTTCGTCAGATTCATCAAGTGAATCTTCATCTGTGTCGAACTCTGAATAGATTGAAACAACTGTTTCATCATCATCTTCTTCTGAAATTTCTTCACTTTCTTCAAAGTCTTCTTCAGGTTCGTCTTCTAGAGAAACGTTTTCGTCGATGGTGATTTTGTCATAAATGCTAGGAATTTTAAATCTTTTTTGGTTAGGGTAGTCGGCTTCAGCGTCATCGCTATCATCGTTATAGTCGATTCGTTTTTCAGAAACTGAATCATCATCATTGAAAACATAAGATTCTTCATTTTCAGTGAGTTTATCAATCTCGTTTTCATCAGATTCATCTTCTTCAACTTCGTCAAAGGTTTCAACAAGGTTGTCGTTTTCGCTGATGTCATCATCAGCATCTTCAAGATTTTCAAAGTGATTAACGTTTTCATCTAAAACGATTTCTTCATCATTGTTTTCGTCATTTTCAGTTTCATCAACTTCATCAGTAGTGTCTGGGGTGGTAGTGCTTGAAGGCGAGTTTTCAGGAGAATACTCAAATTGTTTGCCTTCAATGATTTTGTCATAATCTTCTTTTTTAACCAAACGATATTCTTCGTAGTTGTGGTTGCTTAAAAGATTGTCGATGATAAACTTAGACTTAGCCCATTCTTCTTGTTTTTGAAGAAGAGATTCTTTGCCTTTTTCAGTAAGTTTATAATAGTGTCTTCTTCCACCAATATCGCTATCAAGCCAATATGACGAAATAAGCTCTTGATTTTCAAGACGCTTCAAACAGCTATATAAAGTTGGTTGTTTAAGTTCGTAAGTTCCATTGCTTCGAATTTCAACTTCTTTGATGATGTCAAGACCATATTTGTCGCCATCAAGCATAGTGGTTAAAATGATTGTATCAATGTTACCACGAATTAAATCGCTATCAATATTTTTCATACTCACTACCTTTATAAGTAATTTGTGCAAAAACTTATACTTTTAACTAATATAATAATAGTATTAATATTCTTTCAAGTCAAATAAATTAAGCGTTTAAAGGGGTTTTGCGACAAATAAATTCCATTTAATTTTTAAAATAACAAACAAAATGAAATTTAGCGATAAAATATTAGTTTAAATATTTAAAGTTTTGTAGTATAATTTTTGTATGATTACTCCAGATTATATAGAAAGGTCGAACAGGCGAACATTGTCACTCACGGTTTTAAAAGATGGCAATGTTGTTGTGAAAGCACCAATAACAATGAAAGATTCAGTCATTAACCAGTTTGTTGCAGAAAAGCAAGACTGGATTCGTGAAAAGCTTTTTATGGTCAACAGGGTAAAGTCAAAATTTGACGATGTTGTGAACTATAAAAAATTCTTGCTTTATGGCAATCGTTATTCACTTGTTTTAGACAACATAAAAAAGATTGAAACAAATGACAAGTTTCAAATTGTGATGTCAAACAAAACAGAACCAGACAAAATTTTAAAAACTTTGAAGTTATGGTATAAAAAAGTGGCTAAACAAATTTTGTCAGAACGTCTTGCGTTTATTGAAAGTCGAATCAAACTAAAATCAAATTCATTTAGAATTGGTGATAGCAAGGGCAGGTGGGGTTCGTGCAACAGCAGGGGAGCCATTTGCTTAAATTTCAGAGTTATAATGCTTCCACCGGCTCTTATTGATTACGTCATTGTTCATGAGCTTTGTCACTTGGTTGAAATGAATCACAGCAAAGCTTTTTGGAACTTGGTTTCAACATTTCTTCCAAATGTTGATAAACTTAAAAAAGCCATAAAAGAATATGGCATTTTGCTTAATTTATTTGCAAATTAAAAGAACCCATCAGGGTTCTTTTTTAGTTTAATCGTTTTCAGACCTGCCGGTGAGTTCGCCTTGGGTTTGAAGTGAGTCAAAATTTTGTTGGCGCATAGCTTCATAGGCAATAATTGCAACTGAGTTTGAAAGATTCAAACTTCTTGCTCGTTCGTGCATAGGGATTCTTATGCACTTGTCATAGTTGTTTTTTAAGATGGTTTCGCTGAGTCCATAACTTTCTTTTCCAAAAACAATAAAGCAACCATCAGGGTAGGCAACATCTGCGTAAGTTTTTTTTGATTTTGTGCTTGCGTAGAAAAATTCGGCGTTTGGGTTTGCGTCTAAAATTTCTTTGAAAGAATCAACAACTTTAACGTTTGCAAAATCACGATAGTCCATTCCGGCACGCTTGAAATGTTTGTCATCTAAAATGAAACCAAGTGGTTTAACCATGAATAGGTTTGCTCCGATTGCAGCAACAGTTCGAACAATATTGCCAGCATTTTGTGGAATTTCTGGTTCAACCAAAACAATATTAATCATAAAACACTCCAAAATTTGATATTTTCTAGAATATTATAGTTTCAAATTTTAAGTTTGTCAATTTGAAAATAGCATCTGAAAAGGTTTTTTTATTATAACTATTGAAAAGGTGCTTAAAATATGGTATAATATTGGGTGTAAGGGGAGAAAACAATGAAAAATAATGCATTTATTGATATTCTTTTGAACTGGGAAAAAATGTCACAGTCAAAAAAGATGCAACGACTTCAAGACCTTGAAAACATGATTGCAAGGTTTCAAGGCAGAAAACCAAGAACCATAGCAATCAAATATAGTTCAAAATTTGTTGCAGATAATATTGGAAGCTTTAGAGACCCTGAAGCGTTTTATCTTAGAAGTGATAGTGGCAAGTTATATTTCTTCAAATTCAATTTAAGTGCAATAGACGCAATCAAAAACATAATTCATGAAGGATTTCATGCTTACGTTGACGACTTTGTTTCTGGAAGAGTGTCAACTTTGAAGTTATATTCAAAAATTGATAAAGAAAGATTCTTTATTGAAGAAGAAAACCTTCCAGCAATCCATGAAGCTTTTGAAGAAGGCGAAAAAATGCTTATTTATGATTCAATGTATATTGAAGAAAAAACGAACTATTATGAAAACTCGTTATATATAACAAAAATGATAATTGATGCGATTGAAAATCCTTTTGATGCTGTCAGATTAGAAAAAGATTTTATTCAAGGTCTTTCATATGGCATGGATAACGAAAGACGTGGACACAAATTTGAAAGAAAATATGGTGTGACATATGAAGATGTTGTGGTTCAAGCATTAAACAGAGATGACATTGAAAAAGAACAGGTGGTGAAAACCGGAAAGATTTTAGACCAAATTGAGCCAGAGTATTTAGAATTTTTCAATAGAATAAGCAAGGTTTACAAAGAGTTTGTGTCAGTGAGTGACAATCCACTTATGAATCCTGGTGCAAAGAAACAGGCAGAAACTGAGCTTGC
>JAFWBI010000008.1 GCA_017507215.1 Clostridia bacterium | reverse complement strand
CGGAAAGATTTTAGACCAAATTGAGCCAGAGTATTTAGAATTTTTCAATAGAATAAGCAAGGTTTACAAAGAGTTTGTGTCAGTGAGTGACAATCCACTTATGAATCCTGGTGCAAAGAAACAGGCAGAAACTGAGCTTGCAGTCAAACTTTCAACAATGTATAGAGAATATGTTATGAAAGTTTTAAAAGAAAGAAAAAAAGGTTAAAAGAAAAACAGCTGAAAACAGCTGTTTTTTTGTGTCAAAATATTTTTGAGTAGGGAAGTGGCAAGTTATTTTGTGGCATCTTCAAACTCTTGAAGTTCAAAACGATATTCCTGTTTCACTTCAGGGTATTTAACTTTGTCAACTTTGCTGGCGAACATTTCAAGTGGTCGAGCATATAGTTTATGTTCACCATATAGTGCTCTGTAAATCACCATAGCTTCACCTGTTTCTGTGTGCTCAGCAATATCAACAACATAATAAAGATTTCCCTTAAAATGTTTGTATACTCTATCTTTCAAAATCTCCATAAACAATTCTCCTATGCTTAAAATTATAAAAATTAAAAATTTTTAGTCAAACAAAAGTGATTAGCTTGATAAACAGTCAGGGGTGGGGAGAAAAATTTGAAAAGATTTTATTGAAAATTAAAGACAAATTTGGCAAGAAATAAGCTATGGCTGAAGCTGGTTTTTGACAGGGGTTGTTAACAACCTACACGCAATCTATTCGCAAAAGACAGCTTTTGCGAATAGATAGGCATAAATCAGGGGAGTTTTTAACATTTACGTAAAGTTTGAATTTATCAGCATTTGCAAAGATTTGTCAGATTGTTGGTTTGGATTTTGCTTAATTTTTTGATTTCGTTTTTGTCAATTTGTTTGTTTACACAGATTTTGTTTGATTTGAGTCTTTATCTTTTCAGGTGCTCTGTGTGACAATGTTTGAAATTATCAAGGTATCTCATCAAACATAATACAGAGAGTTTGCATGAATAAGACATCATCAAATTTTGCAAACTCTGTCTGAGCTCGTCTGACACGCATGCTTAAATTGACCTATTTATTAAGACGTGGGTTTGTTGTGGTTGGTTTTGTTTTTGTGTGTGTCAGAATGTTCAAAAAATCAAAGGGCTTTTTTAAAAAAAGTTTTGTGTGAGCTCGTCACATGATATGATGTTTTTGGGTGCTGTTTGCATATGGCAATAAAGCTCATTCGGTTTTAGACAAGTTGACAAAATCAAAGACAGACTTGACTGGGGTGATTTTTGTAATTTTTGAATTGAGTCTTTATTGCGAAGCGTTATCGGTCAGACTCCCCTTCTAGTTGTCTGACGTAATACCTAATTTTTGTAAAAAAATTTTAAAATATTTTTAAAAACACATTAAAAATGTTATTTATTATTTTTTTTCTGTGATATAATTATTTTGTAATATATTATGAGGTGTTATATGAATATGATTAAAAATTACTTATGTGCAGCTAATGGCGTTATGATTTTCTGCTATATTTTAGATGTTATTTTAATTCTTGCAGCAATTGGTTTATTCGTTTGGTACTCAATGAAAAATTCAAGAACTGCTCAAGGCTCAAAGAAAAAAGCTGACCCAGCTCAAACCGATGTTGAAAAAATTAATGATGATACATATGTGATTGCAAAAGATGAAGAAGTTGAACCAGTTGTTGAAGAACCAATTCAACAAGACAACGCAGTTGAGCACTTCTCAAATCAACTTGCAGGCATCAATGAACCTGTTGCATCAGAGCTTAAATCAACAGCTGTTATTGTTAACCACGAAGTTGAGCAACCAGTTAAAAAAGTTGTAAAAAAAGAAGAAATCAACAACTTTGTTATGATTGACGGTGTTAAAAAAGAAAAAACAGAATCTGAGAAAGAACAGTCTTTCAATCGTGGAACAAATGCTTTCAAAAATTCAACAAACTTCTTAAACACAATCAAAGAAGCTTCAAATGAAGAAGAAAAGAAAACTGCTCAACCAAAGAAAACAACAAAGAAATAAAAAAACAACCACCAATTACTTGGTGGTTTTCTTTTGCACAAAATTAAAAAATTAAATCAATTTGGTTCACAAATTTGGTCATATCAGTCTTTTTGTCGCGATATTTAAACTTGTATTTCCTGCTGAAAAATTCCCTTTTCACTTCAAACTTTAAATACATTTGTGGTTTTAAGTGAACGAACAATTCTCTTGCTGATGACTTTTTAATTTTTGTGATAGAACGTTCAATCATGCTGAGAGAGTTCGATTTGAAATAGTTTATAAGATTTTGAGTTATGTCGTCAACTTGGTCTTCTGTGCATAAAATAACAATGCCTTTTTGAAGATAAGTTGCTTTTGGAAGGTTGTCTTGTGAAAATTGTTTTCCGGCCTGTGCCTTCACAAATTCTGTTTTTGTGAAAAGCGATGATTCAACAGAGCAGAACTTTTCAATTTCGAGTTTTAAATCGTTCAAATTGCACTCAGTTTTGGTGGTTTCAATTTGAAGATGTGATATGTTTTTGTTGTCTGGCAAGTTTGGAAGCATTTTAAGTTTTGTGTTTATTGATGAAGAAACATTATCAAATTTTGTTTGAATTTTTGAAATTTCCGATTCAAGCTCTTTAATTTCTTTGAGCTCTTCGGTTGTTTTTTGCCCAGCAACGTTCTTCTTTATAAGTTCGCCACAAAGCTTGTTGCAAAGTGCTTTTTTTCCTTCAAGTTCAAGCTGAACGGTTTTTAGTTTTTGTTCAAGCTCAACAAAAACACTGAGATTGATTTTCAACCCCATAAGCTCATATGTTTTTTCAAATTCTTCAAAATTTTCAAGCAATTTATTTAAAGCTATCATATAACTCACCTATTAAAAGTTTATACTTATTATGCCCAAATGTCAATGATTTTATTTTTGAACTATTCGCAAAATATTTGACAATGCTTTAAAATAAAAATTATAATTGAGCTATGAAAAATCAAACATATCATAATGAACAGATTGTAAAAAATACGGCAAAGCTCAGAAATGTGCTAAAAGACTTCCCTGATTTTGCACTTGATTTTTTTACTGGAATCGAAAACAAGACAAGTGCACTCACAAGGCTTAATTATGCTTATGACCTTCGCACATTCTTTAAATGGGCTGTTCAAGAAACAAACTTGTTTCGTGGAAAAGAAGTTTTTGACCTTGAAGTTTCAGACCTTGAAAAGTTTCATACAACACATTTTGAAAGATATATGAGCTATTTAACATCATATACCGACGAAAATGGCGAAATAATCACTAATGGCGAGCGTGGAAAAGCAAGAAAACTTGCCGCCGTTCGTTCGTTTTTTAAGTATTATTTCAGGCGTGAAATGATAAAGGTTGACCTTGCCAGCAAAATTGAAATGCCAAAGCTTCACGATAAGCCAATCATCAAACTTGAAGAAGATGAAATGTATAAATTTTTAGACACGGTTGAAAATGGTTATGGTCTTTCTGGACACGAAAAAGGATTTCACAAACACACAAAAGTTCGTGACACAGCGATAATGACGCTTCTTCTTGGAACCGGTCTTCGTGTGTCTGAATGTGTGGGTCTTAACATTGAAGACCTTGATTTTAAAATCAACGCATTAAAAGTCACCCGAAAAGGTGGAAATCAAGTTATTTTATATTTTAATGATGAAGTTAAACTTGCGCTTTATAATTGGCTTGAAGAACGTGCGTGCAACCCAATTCTTGTTGATGAACCGGCACTGTTCACTTCGCTGCAAAACAAACGAATTTCAACCCGAGCAGTTGAAAAACTTGTTAAAAAATATGCAGGAATTGTGACACCATTAAAGCACATCACTCCCCACAAACTCAGAAGCACATATGGCACAAGACTTTATCATGAAACACAAGATATTTATGTTGTTGCAGACGTTTTGGGACACAGAGACGTCAACACAACAAAAAAACACTATGCTGCAATTTCAGACGAAATCAGACGACAAGCTTCAAAGGCTGTCACTCTTCGAAAATAAAATGCAAAAGAAAAAGCACCAAACTGGTGCTTTTTTTGTTTGTATTAATATTGAATTCCCCAAACAACATGGTGTTTTGCTTCTTTGCCACAAACAACACATTTGCCGGTTAAAAGCTTTTCATCTTCTAAGATGCAACGAGATTTTGTTCCCCTAATTTCTTTGATTTTAAGTTCACAATTTTCATCACCACACCAGTCTGCGTGAACAAAGCCTGGAGTTGTGTTCATGATTTTTGAAAATTCGTCAAGATTGGTTGCATTAAATGTCATGCTGTCACGTCTTGCAGTTGCACGTGCAAGCATATCATTTTGAATGGTGTCCATAAGTTTGTTAACTTCAGAAACAATGTCAGCATCTTTTGAAATTTGCATCTTTTGTTTTGTGTCACGACGTGTGAGTGTGATTTGACCATTTTCAAGGTCACGCTTTCCAATTTCAATTCTAACAGGAATTCCCAAAACTTCAGCTTCGGCGAATTTGAAGCCTGGAGATGTTTGGTCATTGTTGTCAAGGTCAACAGAAATTCCAGCGTCTTTGAGTGATTTTAAGTAGCCACTTGCAAGCCCCATAATTTCTTCATTGTCACCGATTGGAATGATTCTAACTTGTGTTGGAGCAATTCTTGGTGGGAGCACTAACCCGTCATCGTCACTGTGAACCATGATGAGTGCACCAATCATACGGCTGCTTACACCCCAAGATGTTTGATAAGCGTAATCAAAGCCATTTTGACGGTTTAAAAACTTAATGTCATAAGCTTTGCTGAAACGTTGGCCAAAATAGTGGCTGGTTCCAGATTGGAGCGAAATGCCGTTATACATAAGTGATTCAACGGTTAAAGTGTAGTCAGCGCCAGCAAATTTTTCTTTGTCGGTTTTTCTTCCTGTGATTGCAGGAATGGCAAGATAGTCTTTAAAGAATGTTTCGTAAGTTTTAAGCATAGAGCGTGTTTCGTTTTCTGCTTCTTCTTGTGTTTCGTGAACTGTGTGACCTTCTTGCCACCAGAATTCACGACTTCTTAAAAATGGTCTGGTTTCCTTTTCCCATCTCATAACCGAGCACCATTGGTTATATTTAAGTGGCAAATCTCTGTATGATTTAACAACTGATGAATAATAGTCACTAAAAAGGGTTTCACTTGTTGGACGAATACACATGCGTTCTTCAAGTTGTTTTGAACCACCCATAGTCACCCAAGCAACTTCAGGAGCAAACCCATTGATGAGTTCGCCTTCTTTTCTCATCAAGTTTTCTGGAATAAGCATAGGCATTGCAACGTTTTTGTGTCCAGTTTCTTTGAACATCTTATCAAGAGTTTGTTGCATCTTTTCCCAAATGGCATAACCGTTCGGCTCTAAAATGATGCAACCTTTAACGTTTGAGTAAGATGAAAGGTGCGCTGCATTAACAACGTCGGTATACCATTTAGCAAAGTCTAAATCTCTGCTTGTAATTTTCTTGTTTGCCATAAGTTTCTCCTTTTAGTCAAGAATAGCTTTAATTCTTCTAATGCCAGAAGAACTACTTTCTTCTTTTGTGATTTTAAAGTGATGAAGGTCGCCAGTGTTTTTAGCGTGTGGTCCACCACAGATTTGTTTGTCTACATCACCGATGATGTAAACCTTAACTTTTTCGCCATATTTTGAATCGAAGATACCGTGAGCGCCAAATGCTCTAGCTTCGTCAACAGTGAATTCCTTGCAAGTTACTTCGATGTTTTGAGCAATAACATTGTTAACAAATGCTTCAAGTTCAGCGATTTCTTCAGGAAGCATTTTGTGGTCTAAGTTAAAGTCAAATCTAAGTCTTTCTGGTGTGATGTTTGAACCTCGTTGTTCAACTTGGTCGCCAAACATCTTTTTAAGACCTGCAAGCATAATGTGTGTTGCTGTGTGAAGTTTTGCGTTTTCATAAGATGAATCTGCAAGACCACCCTTAAATGCACCAGCAGATGCGCTTCTGCTGAGTTCTTGGTGAGCCTTGTTTGCAGCTTCGAAACCTTCAAGGTCAACTTCATAGCCCCTTTCGGTTGCAAGTTCTTTAGTAAGTTCAATTGGGAAACCGAATGTGTCGAAAAGTCTGAATGCTGCCTTTCCACTGATGATGTTTTCAACAACTTCGCCTTCTTTTGCAAATTGTTTATGTCTTTCGATTCCGTTTACAACTTTTTCAAATTCTTTATAGCCTTGGTCGATAGCTTTTGCAAACTTTTCAACTTCGGTGTTAAGTTCAGATTTAATTTGTTCTCTGTTTTTAACCAAAATGTCATAGTCATATGAATAGTAATCAATATAGTGGTCAACAACATCATTGAAATATTTTGTGTCAAGACCAATCTTTCTAGCGTGGTTAACTGAACGACGAATAAATCTTCTTAAGATGTAGCCTTGTCCAACGTTTGATGGTTTGATTGCCTTTTCATCACCTAAGATGAAGATTGAGCTTCTAAGGTGGTCTGCTAAGATTCTATAAGACCTAACTGTTTCATCTGAATTTTTGATTTCAGCCTTAGAGTCCATAAGGTCAATAATTTCTTTAAATGCACCAACGTCATAGCTGCTCTTCACGCCGTTAAGAACGCAGATTGTTCTTTCAACGCCCATGCCAGTATCAATGTTTGGATTGTCAAGAAGCTTAGCTTTTTCTCCAGCGTTATCAACTCTGTATTGCATAAACACGTCGTTCCAGATTTCATTGTATTTTCCACAATGGCAACCCGGTTTACATTCAGGAGAACATTTTTCTTTGCCTGAATCATAGAACATTTCAGAGTCTGGTCCACATGGTCCAACGCCGCTTCCAAGCGCCCACCAGTTGTCTTCTTTTGGATTGAAGAAGATGTGGTCTTTAGCAATGCCACATTCTTCCCATGTTTTTGCTGCAAGTTCATCACGTGGAGCAATTTCGTCACCTTCAAAAACAGTAACAGAAAGTCTTGCTGGGTCGATTCCAAGGTAGTCTTTGCTTGTCAAGAACTCGTATGAAAGTTTAATCATTTCGTCTTTAGGGCAAGCTCCAAGATACCAGTTTCCAAGCATTTCAAAGAATGTGTTGTGGTTGTAGTCGCCAACTGAATCAATGTCGCCTGTTCTGATGCAACGTTGAGTGTTGAAAAGTCTGTTTCCTGATGGGTGCTTTTCTCCAAGAAGGTATGGAACGAGTGGGTGCATACCTGCAGTTGTGAAAAGAACAGTTGGGTCATTTTCAGGAATAACCGAGCTATTTTGAATTTGAACAAAACCATGTTTTGTGAAAAAATCTTTCCAAAGTTGTTTTAATTGTTTATCAGTAATCATAAGTACCCCTTATATATAAATAATAATTCATTTTGTATTATAATTGATATGTTCAAAAAAATCAATAAAAAGCACATTTTTAATAAATATTTCTTAAAATCTGGCACAAAAAAACACTCCAAACAAATGGAGTGTTAATTCCCTTAAATTAGATGTTAAGGAGTCTGCAGATTTTCTTATCTTTAATCATGAAGATAAGGTCAAGAAGCCAAATGAGCCAACCACCGAAGATACGGATGATGCCAGCAACAATTTTGCCTTCTTTAAATCTTGTTACCACACCTAAAATCCAAGCTGTGAATGGAATGATAGCAAGGATTAAGCTTACAAGGTAACCTAAGCCAAAGTAATCAGATGATTTTTTTGCCATAAATCTTCCTCCTAAATTATATTTGGTACTTTGATTATATCAACAAAAATTTACAAAAAGCAAATAAATATCAAACAAAATTGCTAAATTGTAATGATTATTTGTTGTTAAATTTCTAAATTTTATTCTAAATGGAGTTTCAGCATAATAGAATTTACTATAAAGGAGAAAAGAAATGAAAAATTTAGTAAACGCTTTTGATAATTTGCCATGGCTTGTAAAACTACTTTTCTGCTTGCCAGGGCTAAACATTTTATGGGCAATTTACAGAATTTGCAAAGGTGCGACCACAAAGAATACACTAATGCTTGTTGTCGGCATTTTATGGGTGGTTTTTGGAACAGTTGTACTTTGGCTTGTCGACCTAATTTCAGTAATTGTTTGGAAAAAACCAACAGTTCTTGCTTAAAAGATGCAGTTTCTGCATCTTTTTTTAGCATATTGTTTTAAGCAAAAATGGATACTTTGTTTTTTCAAATAAGAAACTTGCAGGAATGTCTATTGGTGTGAAACAACCACAAAGCTTTAAGTTTTTTAAATTTAAAATTGCATTTATATAAGTGCACATAATTGATGCAGTAAGTTCTGGATTTGACTTTGTCGAAAGCTTAAATTCAAAATTGCATTTAAAACCATTGACTGACTTAAATGTTTCAAAAACCACTCCCCTGTGGCTCATATTTTGTTTTAATTTTATAACTTTTTCAGCTGAAACAAAATTAACCTTAACAGGCTGCCCTTTAAAATAATTTGGAATGCTTTTGATTTTGCTTTCAATAGACTTATGATATTTGCCATCTGCACAAACAAAACAAACCCTTTCGTGTTTTGGCAAGGCTTTGTCATCAATTTGATTTTTTGCATTTAGCATGGCATTTTGAATTGGAATGGTAAACTGCACTCCGTCATCAACAAATGGAAGTTTTCGAATGGCGTCACTGTGCCCCATGCTGACACCCTTTCCCCAAAACGTCACTGGGTTGTTCTTTCCTATTGCAAGAAACATTGTGCGAATAACACTGAATAGTCCAGGGTCCCAACCTGTGCAAATCAATGCACGGTGTTTTTTTAGATTTGCAAGCTTGTCTAGTTTTTTATATTCAGACAAGATTTTCGAGTGTGTGTCAAATGAGTTTATCACATCAAAAAACTCCAAAAGCTCTGGCGTTTGAAGCTCTAAATCATTTTTAGAACTGCCACACAAAATCATGATATCTATCTTGTTTTTATAATCCAAAAAATTATCATATTGCTCAATTTTTGTATTAAACTTAGACTTTACAAGTCGTCTTGAAAAAATGGCTACAAGACGCAGTTTTGGGTTTGATAAAACCGTTTGCTCAACAGCTTTTCCAAGGTTTCCATAACCGACAATTCCAATTCTAGTTTTCATATTTGTTTTTGATTTCCTTAAGCTTAAATTTGATTTTAGATGACGGCTCAAAAAGTGGAAGTCTTGTTTTTCCGACCTTGAAGCCAAGCAGGTTTAAGTAATATTTCACGCAAATTGGGTTTACATCTAAAAATAGTGCTTTATTTAAATCATATAAATAACTAGCCCATCGTCTTGCGTTGAAATAATCGTTGTTTTTTGCAAAATCATAAACATAGCCGGTTTCGGCAGGTTTCACATTTGCTGTGACTGAAATGATTCCTTTTGCGCCCATTGAAATTAATGGAAGGTAAAGCCCGTCATCACCTGAATAAATATAAAAATTTTTGTGGCAGTGTTGCAAAATTTCTTGAATTTGAAAAAGGTCACCACTTGCTTCTTTTATGCCGACAATATTTTTGATTTTTGACAGTTTGACAGCTGTTTCAGGTGAAACATTCACACCTGTTCGCTTTGGCACGTTATACAAAATTATTGGGAGTTTAGTTGAGTTTGCAATTTCTTTGTAATGCTCAAACAATCCCTGTTGATTGCATTTGTTGTAATACGGAGTCACAACAAGAGCTCCGTCGGCTCCCAAGGTTTCAGCTTCTTTGGTGAGTTCTTTAGAGATGAGAGTTGAGTTTGTTCCCGTGCCAACAATGAGTGGAACTCGTTTTGACACTATGCAAACACAAAATTTAATAATTTTTGTGCGCTCTGCTCTTGAAATTGTTGCCGATTCTCCTGTTGTGCCTAAAATAACGATGGCTTTTATTCCGTTTGCAATTTGGAACTCAATCAAGTTTTTAAGCTCAAAATAATCAACTTCGTTGTTTTTATCAAATGGTGTAACAAGAGCAACGGCAGTGCCTTCAAAAATCATATTCTCACCCCTAATAATAGAGTATGAAAATGCGTGTTTTTTGTGCAAAGAAAAAACGCATAAAAGCTATGCGTTTTTGTTTAATATTTTTTGTTTGCTCTTTCTTCTTCAAGATACAAAATTGGGTCGTTGGTTCGAACATTGTGACCATAATAGTCATAAACTTCAGGAACACTCATGGTTGTTAATTGGTCAAAATCAATTTCAAGTTTGTTGCAAAGTGCTTTGATTTTTTCCACCGATTCAGCTTCAAATTCAACATAAGTTGGAATGAGCGGCCAAAAATCAATATCAATTTCAACATCATCTAAAATATATCTAATTCGTCTGTTTGTTTGACTGCTTCTTGCATGATAGCCAAGCTTGTTCAAAATTTCATTTGTTAAAGCAAAGTCTGAAACAGCAATTTCAAGCTCTTTTGTTCCTTCAATTCCATCATTTATGATTTCTTTGATTGTGAGAGTGGTTTCTTCGCCGGTTGTTCTAAGTCTTATCCACTTGTTGTCGTCAACCGGATTAAAATCATAGCAGTTTCTGTTCATAAGCCAGTCACCAACAAATGTTGCATTATGTTTTCTCATCAGTCCAATAAATTCTTCTTCATTGATTCCAAGTAGTCTTGCTTCAATTTCAGTTCTCATTTTTACCCCACCTTTTTATAAATTTTTATTTTATAGCAAATAATTATGAACCACTTAAGTCTTCAAAAAAATCTTAAACATAAGTTTAAGATTTTGTGTCGTCGTTATTGTTTTTTGTGTAATATTGCTTGATTCCAGAAGCATATTTCGAGCTTTTGTAAACCTTTTCTGGAGAGTATTCATCATAATAGAATGTTGAAATATCTTTTTTAACTTTTCGGCTAAGTCCCAAGTTTTTCACCAAAAATTCTTCATCATATTTGTTGCAGGCTTCAAAAGCAATATATTTCACTTTCACACCATTATATGCAAGGTCTAAGACTCTTCTTGAAAAAATGTCTTCAACAGCTTCATGCAATTTTTTGATGTCATAGCCCAAAACATAGGCTTCACTTGCAAGAAACAAATTGATGCTTTCATCTTTATAGCTCGAAAAATAGCCTTCACGAAATTCTTGAAGCATCTGATTGCTCTTTATAAACGCATTGAAAACTTTTGTTTTAATCGGAAGCCAAAAGCTATAACCCACGATTGCATTTTTAACTTTATCAACAAAAACGAAACACATTTGATTATATTTCAAAACGGTTTGTTTTAAATTCTCAGAGTAAACAGTATATTCAGGTGCATAGAATTTTTTATCAATAATCATGCAAACATCGACCATGTCTTCAGTGATATCTTTGCCACTGTATGCAACAAGGTCGGTGTAACCATATTCTTTAAATTCCTTTTCAAAAATCATAAATCACCATGAAATATAATGTTTAAATTAATACATATTAATCATAGTTTTTTTGACAGGTTTTTGTCAAGAAAAATAGGTGTAATAAGATAAATAAACAGAGAAAAAAACAACCATTAACGGTTGTATTTTCTAACGAAGTTTGTGAGAATGGTTTTTTCACCCTTAGGTTTTTCAATGCCCTTTTCTTTTCCTGCTTCAATGCACTTCAAAAAGTAAGCCATGTTTCTGGCGAGAATTCTCATGGTTTGCAAGCCTTCTTCATCTTCTTCAAGGTCATCAGCATCTCTGCCATGAACCATATTCCAATATCTTGAAGAAATGATTGGCATTTGGTTGATTCCAAAATATTTATTGATTTGGTCATAAGTTGCAGTTGTTCCGGCTCTTCTTGCCACGATGACGGAACTTGCAGGCTTGTGCTTGAAAATTTTTGCATTTCCAGATGAACTGGCTGAATAAAAAACTCTGTCCATAAATGAAGTGAGTGCACCGGTCATCGCTGCATAGTGAACAGATGTTCCAAAAATGAATCCGTCTGCAGTTTTTGCCTTTTCAACAAAGTCATTCACAATGTCGTTTAAAACGCATTTTCCGTTTGTGGAGCAAGCATAACAGCCTATGCAACCAGAAATTGGCTGGTTTCCAATCCAAAAGTTTTCGGTTTCAATGCCTTCTTCGGCAAGTGTTTTCTCAACTTCTTCAAGGGCTCTTGCTGTTGAACCGTTTTTGTGTGGACTTCCATTAACTAAAATAACTTTCATAATAATCTCCTATTTGTCAAACACTCTCACAAACACATATTCATTTTCAGTGTCGCAAGTGTTTTTGATTTCGTGCATAACACCTTTTGGAAAGATAAAGAAATCGCCAGGCTTATAGTCATATTCGCCGTCATCATCACGAACAATGCCAGTTCCCTTCAAAACGAGCATAATTTCATTCATGTCTTCGTGGTTGTGCCAAGCATAGATATTTCCTGCAGGAAGCCAGCCATATGTGACCCCTTGAAAATTTTTAATTTCAGTGTCGTTAACAAACAATTTTCTACTGCCGCTTCCACCATGAGCGTCTTCTTTTTGAACACTTTCTGCTGATTTTTTGATTACTTTCATAAAATATCTCCTTACGTTAAAATCATATCATGAAATGCGTCAAATTGCAAACAGAAACAAAAAGGTGCAAATGAACAAAAAATATTAAAGAGCTAAAAATAATTTGATTTTTATTTTTGTTGTGGTACTATTTTAAGCGTTAAAGGAGATATTATGACAAACAAAGAACAAACAATGAATGCTCATAATGCAATAGCAAAACAATATTATGAACTCTATAAAGATGACAAATCAGACCTTTCTTATTTTGATGAGTTTTTAAGCACTTGTGAAAAGAAAGTTTTAGACCTTGGCTGTGGCATGGGACACTATTCAAAATATATGAAATCAAAGGGTTTTGATGTTGTTGGTGTTGATTTTTCAAAACAAATGATAAAGATAGCAAAAAAGACCTGTCCAAAAACAAAGTTTCACGTTGCTGACATTTGTGATTTAAAGGTCTTGAAAAAAGAAAAATTTGATGGAGTTGTTTTGGCATATGTCATTCAGCACTTGTCAAAAGCTGAAGTTGAACATGTGATTAAAAACCTAGACAAAAACTTAAACCCTTCAGCAAAAATGTTGCTTTTTGTTCGTGAAGGCGACCAAGTTTTAACTGAAGAAGAACCAATCGACACAAGCTTTCAATATATTATAAATGAATACACACAAAAAGAAATCACAGAACTTTTAAACAAATATGGCTGGAATGTGACATTTGCTCAGAAAAAACCAAAAGTGAACGACCCATATTCCCTTGCTCCAGACACAATGGTTGTGATTGCTGAAAGAAGATTATAAAAGCAAGACAGATGTCTTGCTTTTTTTTGTGTCACACTTGACATAATCTTTTCTCCTATGTTATATTTTTATTGCCGATACCCCGTAGGGGGAAGCTACTATTAAATAATGAGTAGACAGTGAGAGAACATTTGGCAATTTTTGGTGTAGACTCTCCGATAGATAGTTGATTTATTTCAACTATCTTTTTTTGTTTATTTTTATTGAAAAAACAAACTATATGCTATATAATTTAATTAGCAATAGAATTTTTAATTAAAAAGGAATGAATTAATGGAAGAAGTATTGAGCGAACAAAGACAAGAAAAATGGGATAAAAGATTTATGGACGTTGCAAAGCTTGTTGGAACATGGTGCACTTGCCACAGACACTCAGTTGGTTCTGTTATTGTGAAAAACAGAAGAATTATTGCAACTGGTTACAACGGTGCCCCAACAGATGTTGACAACTGTTTGGAAAGGGGCGAATGTTTAAGAAATAAACTTCAAATCGCAAGTGGAACAAGAGCTGAAATGTGTTATGCTGTTCATGCTGAGCAAAATGCGATTGCTCAAGCTGCAAAACTTGGAAGCTCTGTTGATGGAGCGACAATTTATGTTACCCACCAACCTTGCACAACTTGCACAAAACTCATTATCAATTCAGGCATCAAAAGAATTGTTTATGGAATCAAATATCCTGACACATTCTCACAAGAATTTATTGACGGTGCAAAAATTGAAATGAAATATTTGCCTTACGAAGAAACTTTTAAATAATATAAAAGTGCAAAATCTGTATCTGTTAGACGGCTGACCCTTGTCGGCTGTCTTTTTTATTCAAGAAAAACAAAAAGTGCCGGTAATGAAAAAATAAAATAAAAAAGAGCAATGTTTCCACTGCTCTTCTTTGGTGCCGATGGCCGGACTTGAACCGGCACGGACATTGCTGCCCGAGGGATTTTAAGTCCCTTGCGTCTGCCTATTTCGCCACATCGGCATATTATGGAGGCGACACTCAGAATCGAACTGAGGATAAGGGTGTTGCAGACCCGTGCCTTACCTCTTGGCTATGTCGCCATAATAATTTTTGTAAAGTAAACGGCAAGTTATTCACTTGCCGCTCTTTTAATATGGAGCGGGAAACGAGATTCGAACTCGCGGCATCTGCCTTGGCAAGGCAGCGCTCTACCACTGAGCCATTCCCGCATAAAATAAATTACTCGCCCCACACCGATAGTGCAGTGCGAGTAATGATTGGTGGGGGCTATAGGGCTCGAACCTATGACCGTCTGCTTGTAAGGCAGATGCTCTCCCAGCTGAGCTAAACCCCCGTGTTCGTTGCGAACAATAGTAATATACCAAATCTTTAAACTAATTGCAAGTGTTTTTATAAAAAAATTAGAAATTTTTTAAATTTTTTTAATTTAACACTATTTTGTTTAATAATTTCGCATTATACAGGGTTTCGCCCCTTTCCAAAACTTTTGAAAATAGAGTGCTGTCGAGTTTAATGTGTTCAAGAATCTCTTTTGCCTGTCCATATGTCTGAGTGCTGAGCTTCGAAAATAATCCATTGTCTTTGCCGTGTTGGTTTGTTCCGAGCAAACTTCCAGACCCACGAGTTTTTTGGTCAAATTCAGCAATTTCAAATCCGTTTGAATGTGATTTGAAAAAAGCAATTCTTTCATACGATTTTTCGTTTAATCCATCTGCCAAGCAGAAGCAGAAAGATTCTTGACCTTGTCTTCCCACTCTGCCACGAAGCTGATGAAGTGTTGCAAGACCAAAACTTTCAGGCGATGCAATAACAATAATATCTGCATCAGGAATGTCAACGCCCACTTCAACAATGGTTGTTGAAACAAGCACCTTAATTATTCCCTGTTTGAAGTTTTCTATAATCAAATTTTGCTCATCTTTTTTGAGTTTTCCATGAATAAGCCCAACTTCGTTTTTGTCAAACACCTTGCAAAGAAATTCAAACATTTTCTTTGCTGAAAACCTTTGTTTGTCGTCATCGTCATTTTCTTCGTCTATTTTTGGGCAAACAACATAAACCTTAGAACCGTTTGCAGTTTTGTTTTTCACATAGTTCCACATGTCACTTTGCTTTTGAGTTGCAACAATATTTGTTTGTGTGTTTTGTGGTTTTGGTCTGCTGTTTATAACTGAAATGTCTAAATCACCATATAAAACCAAGCTTAGTGACCTTGGAATTGGAGTTGCACTCATAACCAAAATATCAGGCGAAATGCCCTTATTTTTGAGTTTTGCACGTTGTTCAACTCCAAACCTGTGTTGTTCATCAACAACTGCGTATGAAAGATTATCAAAAACCACACCATCAGAAATTAGCGAGTGTGTGCCAATAATGATTTTTGATTTGCCAAACCTGATGTTTGTGAGAGTATTGTGTTTGTCGCTCCCCTTTGTTGAGCCAGTGTAAAGTGCCACATCAAAAGCTTCACCAAATAGCTTTTTGGCAGTTGCATAGTGTTGCTTTGCCAAGATTTCAGTTGGAGCAATAATTGCTGCTTGATAGCCATTTTTGGCAGCTAAATATGCTCCAAACATGGCAACCATTGTCTTTCCTGAGCCAACGTCCCCTTGAAGAAGTCTGTTCATTGAAAATTTTGAGCACATATCAGTTTGAATTTCACGAATGACAGTTTTTTGGTCTGGTGTGAGTTTGAAAGAAATCAATTTTTCAAATTCGTTAAGAGCGTTCAGCCAGTTTTCATATTTTTGTGCTTTAACGCTTTTATAAATTGACCTGTGATATTCATTGATTGCAATAAGTGGAATCATATTTTCAAGTTCGATTCTGTCAGTGGATTGTTCAACATCTTCTTGACTTTCAGGATTATGAATGTTTTTGTAAGCGTCTTTCAAAGATAATAAGTTATATTTATATAATAATTTATTTGGTATAACTGTTGATATTTCTTGATTTTCAATAACTTGATTTATTGAATCGTGCAAAACTTTTTGACCAATTCCCGAAAGTGAATGATAAACCGGAAGAAGCCCTAACTTTTCAAGTTTTTCTTGTGATTTTGAGAGTGTCACAATGAAGGTGTTTTTCTTTGTTGGACTGTTTTTGCCATAAAGGTAAATCTCTTGCCCGATATATAAAGTTTGTTTTATGTATGGTTGGTTATACCAAATTGCATTAAATTCGTGACCATTTTCGTCGCCCATTTTGCAAGTTACAAACGAAAAGTTTGCTCTGATTTTAACAATTTTTGCATTGTCGTAAACTGTTGCTTTGATAAGCTTAACTTTTCCGTCATCTGCATAAGGGCTGGTTTTTGAAAAATCATAATATTTATATGGAAAATAAGAGATTAAGTCTTCGCACGAAAAAATGCCATTTTCTTCAAATGACTTCTTTCTTGCTCTGCCAATACCTGAAATTTGCTCTAATTCCATAAAATCTACTAATCTCTATAAATGACGTCATATTTTTCTTCAAATGCTGGGCATGAAATCAAAATAGCGTCGAACTTCCCTTCAAATCTATATAATGTGTCTTTTGTGATTGTTAATGTGTCGCCTTGTTTTAGGGTGAATTGTTCATTTCCAACATAAAAACTTGCTGTTCCGTCAATAATGTAATATGTTCTGTTTGAAATCGTATTTTTCATCAATGGGTGTTTTCCGTCAAGGTGAGTTCCAACCACTGAGTAACCCAAATTTGATGATTTATCTAAATAATTGTCAATAATATAATTTTTTTCAACTTCAACACTCTTGCTTTTATCAAAAGGAATAAATATAGCACCCATAACAATCTCCTTAGTTCTAAAATAATTATATCAAACCCCAAAATTTAACACAACAAAAAAGAATGAGCGATTTGCCCATTCTTAAAATTGCAATTTATTATTCAAGTGAAATCAAATAGTAATAAAGTGGTTGGTCGCCTTGGTGACAATCAATTTCAAGGTCAGGATACTTATTTTTGAGTGTGTCAACAAGTGCACCTGCATCAACTGGAGAAACATCTGCACCATAGAAGAGTGAGATTGTTGAGATTTCGTCATTGATGAGTTTTTCGATTGTGTCTTCAGTAACTTTATTAACGTTGTTGCCTTTTGTTAAGATGCTCTTTCCACCAAGACCAATGATGTCGCCTTCTTTAAGTTTGAAGCCGTCCATTGATGTTGTTTTAACTGCATAAGTAACAGAACCAGAAATAACACCAGCAATGCCTTCTTCAACATTTTGTTTGTTTTCTTCAACTGAAAGTTCAGGGTCGATTCTGATTGCTGCAGAAATACCTTGTGGAACTGATTTTGTTGGAAGAACGTGAATGTTGCGTTTTGAAAGGTCGTTGGCAAGTTCGGCTGCCAAAATGATATTTGAGTTGTTTGGAAGAACGAACACGTTTTCTGCATAAACGCTGTCAGCTGCTTTTGCAATGTCTTCAGCGCTTGGGTTCATTGTTTGACCACCTTCGATAACGTAGTCAACGTTAAGGTCTTTAAACAAGTTAGCAAGTCCTTCACCAGCGCAAACTGAAACAACACCGATTTTCTTGAGTTCAGTTGGTTCTTGTTGAACTTTGAGTGCTCTGAATTGTTCAAGCATGTTTTCAATTTTAACACCGTTGAGTTCACCAAGTTTTAAGGCGTGTGTTAAGGCAACGCCTGGTTGATTTGTGTGAACGTGAACTTTGATAAGGTTAAGGTCACCGATGCAGATAACTGAATCACCAAGAGTCATGAGTGTTTCACGAAGCTTGTCGATGTCAGCGATTGTTGTCTTTTTGTTGATGTTGATAACGAAGAATTCTGTGCAGTATGCAAATTCAATGTCAGCCAAGCTGTTATAGTCAACAAGTTCGTTTCCACCGTTCATTTGAACGTTTCCGTCACCAACTCTGTCTGAATCAGCTTGAAGCTTGAGTTCGCTTTCGTCACCACAAACAATTTTAAGAAAACCGTTCATGATGATTAAAAGACCACGACCACCTGCGTCAACAACGCCAGCTTTTTTGAGAACTGGAAGAAGTTCAGGTGTCATTGAAAGAGCTTCTTCACCAATGTCTAAAACTTGTTTGAAGAAATCTTCAAGAGAATCAGCCTTCTTTGCAATTTTAACTGAAGCGTCAGCCATTGCACGAATAACTGTCAAGATTGTACCTTCTTTTGGTTTTGTTACGGCTTTATATGCAACGTTTGCACCTTCGATAAGCGCATTAGCAAAGTCCATAACCTTAATTTCTTTTAAGTGAATAAAAGAAGTTGTTAAACCTTTCAAAATTTGTGAAAGAATAACACCAGAGTTTCCCCTAGCGCCTTTAAGGGCACCTTTAGAAATTGCGTCACAAACAGCTTCCATATCATTGTTTGTGCACATATTAAGCTCTTTCACAGAAGATTTCATTGTGAGCGACATATTAGTTCCAGTGTCGCCATCTGGAACTGGGAAAACGTTAAGCGAGTTAACATATTCTTTGTTTTCTTCAAGGTAGTTAGCACCTGAAACGACCATTTTACGGAGCATTGCCCCGGTAATTACTTTATCCATTAAATTTTCTCCTAATTGCAATTTTTGGGTAAGGCGTGATTGCAGCAAAAAACAGCAAAGCCATAGTTTGCCTAAACTTTTACGCCAACAACATTAATATTAACTGAGTCAACAAGCATGCCAGTAAATTGTTCAACGTTGTATTTCACAAGACGTCTAACAGATTCAGCAACTGCGTTGATGCTTACACCATATTTCAAGATGATGTCAAGGTCAATGATGATTCTGTCTGAAATGGTTGTGATTTTAATGCCCTTTGGCTTATAAGACTTTTTGAAAAGTTCACGGAGCGAATCAGAAAACTTGTTTGTCACAAGGTCAACAACGCCGTAAACATCTAATGCCGAATGAGCCACAATTAAAGCAACTGAATCATCTGTAACAGAAATTTTTCCGTAAGAGTTAACTGTATTAACTGACATATTTATCTCCTTTCGATATTGACACTTTTTGCAAAAAGGCGCAAAAAGAGCCTACAAATATACCATAATAATATACTAACAGTGTGAAAAAATCAAGGAATAATTGCAATATTTAGTTATTTTATAAAAATTTCAATTATTTTGCGATATATACTTGCAAAATTTTTAGTTGTATGATATTATGTGTTACGTATTATGATATAAATCACCCAGGAGGTAGAACTTATGAGTAGAGTTTGTAGTATTTGTGGCAAAGGTGCTAACGCAGGTAACTCTCGTAGCCACGCTTTAAATATATCAAAAAGAGTTTTTAGACCAAATATTCATAAAACAACTGTTGAAATCGATGGAAAAGTTGTTAACGCTTATGTTTGCACAAAGTGTATGAAAGGTTCAAAAAAAGATAAGTAATTTAAAATCAAAAGTAAGTTCTAGGGTTCTTCCCTAGAATTTTTTTATGCAAAAACTATTTGCAATATTGCCCGTTTAGGTTATAATTTATTTGGAGGCATCTTATGTTAGAACTTAAAAACATTTGTTTCTCTGTTCGTGAAAACGGAAAAACAAAAGATATTTTGAAAAACATAAACTTAAAAATTGAAGATGATAAGTTCTTGGTTGTGACTGGTCCAAACGGTTCAGGAAAGTCCACCCTTGCAAAAGTGATTATGGGCATCAACAAGCCAACATCTGGTGAAATTATCTTCAATGGAAAAGATATAACAAAACTTTCAGTAACAGAAAGAGCAAAACTTGGAATCAGCTTTGCATTTCAACAGCCTGTTAAGTTTAAAGGAATCACTGTGAAACAAATGATTTCCCTTGCAGCTGGAAAAGAAATTTCTGTTGTTGATGCGTGTAAATACCTTTCAGACGTTGGTCTTTGCGCGCGTGATTATATAGATAGAGATATTGACGGTTCTCTTTCAGGTGGTGAACTTAAAAGAATCGAGATTGCGACCATTGTTGCAAGAGAAAGCGAACTTGCAGTGTTTGACGAGCCAGAAGCAGGCATTGACCTTTGGAGCTTTAACAGTTTAATCAAAACATTCAAAAACTTGAAAGATAAATATCAATGTGGTTTCATGATTATCTCTCACCAAGAAAGAATCTTAGATATTGCCGATGAAATTGTTGTGCTTTCTGCAGGTGAAGTTAAAACAAAAGGAACAAAACAAAAAGTTCTCTCTCACCTTTCAGAAATCTATTCAACTTGCTCAAAGTTAGATGATGAGGAGGTGAAGTAGCATGGAACTTACTAAAATTGATAAAGACCTTTTAAAATCTATTGCCGACCTTCACGATATTCCTGAAGGTGCATACAACATTCGAAAAGATGGAAAGCTTGTTTCTAGAAACACCAGCGCAAACATTGATATTGTCACAAAAACAGACAAACCGGGCATTGATATTTTTATCAAAGACGGCACAAAAAATGAAAGTTTGCATATTCCTGTTATTGTGGCACAAGCAGGTCTTCATGACCTTGTTTATAACGATTTTCACATTGGAAAAGACTGCGATGTCACTATTGTTGCTGGTTGTGGAATTGCTTGTGGTTCAGAAAAAGACAGTGGCCATGACGGAGTTCACTCTTTCTTTGTGAAAGAAAACTCAAGGGTGACTTATGTTGAAAAACACTATGCAACCGGTGACGGAACTGGAAAGCGTGTGCTCAACCCAATCACAAACGTTGAACTTTCAAAAAATTCATATATGAAAATGGAAACTGTTCAAATGGGTGGTGTTACATATTCAGTTCGTGAAACAAATGCCATTCTTGAAGATGCAGCTGTTTTGGAAATCAGTGAAAAGATTATGACTAATGCAGATGACTATGCTGAAACCAAATTCAATGTTGACCTTAATGGAAAAGACTCATCAACCCACGTTGTTTCACGTGCAGTAGCAAAAGAAAACAGCAAACAGGTTTACATCTCAACAATCAACGGAAACAATAAGTGTTATGGACACACTGAATGTGACGCAATCATTATGGACAATGCAAACATTGTTGCAAAACCAGAAATCACAGCGAAAGTTGCCGACGCTTCATTGATTCACGAAGCTGCAATCGGAAAGATTGCTGGTGACCAACTTATCAAGCTTCAAACACTTGGGCTCACCAAAAAACAAGCAGAAGAAGAAATTATCAAAGGTTTCTTGAAATAAAAAACGCAAAAGAAAAAGTGATAGGATTCCCCTATCACTTTTTTTATTTATTGTTTAGAAAAATGTTGGTCCGTCAGGAATGTCTTTCACCGGAATTGGTCTGCCATTTTTGTCAAAAAGTTGAGTTTTGAATGGGTCAACAACAATATATGGTGAATCTTCCATTGGAAGGTGTGGACGAACGCCATCAATTCTTTGGTCAATTTCATTGAAGAGTCTAGCAGCTCTCACATTGATATTGTTGATAAAGTCATTGTAATATTCAAGTGATAAATGAATTGCAGCAGGACCCATTGTGAAAACTTGGTCAAAACCATAGTTGCAACGACCTTGGTTAAGTTCAAAGCCTTGGTGAATTGTTTTTGTAATATCATAAGGCTTTAACAATTTTTTAGAAAGTTCATAATATCCAGCAAAAAGTTCCCAGTCGATAAGTTTTTCAAAGCCTTTATTATGACTTTTAATGATTCCCAAAAATTCATTATAAGGTTCTTCTTGTTTAAAAATACCCTTTGGAATAATTGGAAGTTCATCTGCTCTTTGTGAAAAAAGGCTTAAGTTTTTGTCACCATCAATTCTGATAACGGAATCAATAAGTCCAGTTTCAGGTTCAACAACAAGCAAGATATTTCTCGAGTTTGCATCTGTTTCTCCAATTATGTTTGGAATGAAATAGCTTGAAACTGCAAGTTGGTCAAGACCCCTTGGTGTGAACATCTTTTGCATTGCTGGGTCTTTTAAAATAAGTTGCAAGTCATAAAAACAAGTGATGTCTGGAGCAAAACCGTGTTTTGTTAAGAATTCTTGAAGTCTAACAACCGGAATGTGTCTTCCATCTTGAGTGATTAAATTTTCATAGTTAACAATCGCAATACCGGCATATGGAGAGATTGCAGATTCGTTAACAACAGCTTTAATTCTTTGACCACTGAGTGGATAAATGTCAAGTGCAGAGTTTGCAATAACTTTGTTTGCGTTTTTTTCTGAAACAAAGTGAGATTGAAAAAATTCTGTGTTTGGAACTTGAATGCCATAAAGGTCAGGTCTGTTTTTTTCATGAACGCCATTTGTTGAACCATTATCTGCAAGGTCAACAAACTTAATTGCGTTTTCACCAAGCAAGTGAACTCTTCCGTTTCTGTCTACTGGGTAACGAATAAGCCAAGAAAGTGGAAGATAATTTTTTTGTTTTGAGAGCTCTGCCCTGTCTGAAATTGAAGAAGCGTAAGTTTTTGCCATATAAATCTCCTTTAATTAAAGTGATGGTTGGAAGTCTGCTGGGTCAATATAATCACCTTTTTTGTTGATATAGCGACCCTTTCCGTCCATAAATGCAGGTTCAAAAGTAGGAACTTTTTCTGCGTTAAATTCAAGGTCAAATGGATATCTTGCTTTCACATATCCAAGTGCTGATTGAACTCTTGTTGTATAATTTTTGATTCGTTCTTGTGTCTTTTTTGAAAATTCAGCATAAGCATCTTGAGAAAGTCTTGATGCAAATGGTGATGGATATCTTGATTCATTCATCAAATTGTTTCGGATATATCTATATTGGTTTTTGAGATAACCTTGGAAAATTGCGTTGTCAATATATGAATTGCGAATGAAATATTCAGTTAAGTGCATAAATCCAGCAAAAAGTTCCCAGTCGATTTTAGGTCCACCAACATAGTGTTTTGCTCTGATGTTTGGCAAGAATTCGGTGTCTAAATCTTCATTTGCTGAATAGATTCCTTTTGGAACAGTTCCCTTTCCTGAACGTTCTTTATACACATCTCTAAGATATGTGTTGCTTTCTGCGTCTATTCTGAAAACCACGTCGAATTTTCCAAGACCATGGTCTGCAAGAAGAATGTTTCTTGAGTTTGGGTCTGTTTCGCCAATAGCGTTTGGAATGAAATATGACTCAAGAGCAACAGCAACCATTGCTCTTGGTGTTAAAAGTTTTTGAATTTCTTTGTTTTCAATGAAGTTTTGAATATCTAAAAATGAATTCAAATCAGGAAATGCTCCCTTGTAGCCAGCAGCTCTTAAAATTTCATCAAGTCTGGCTGTTTTGACAGGTGTGTTTTCATCAACAAGCAATGACTTAAGGTCAATAACGCTTGAGCCAACAAGTGATGAACTTCCGGTGTTTAAAGCAACAGCATAGGTTTCAAGTGGAGTTGTTCCACCTTCAAGTGTGCTGCTAACCATGATTCTGTCAAGAATTTCACCAACCGATGTCAAGTTATAGTGTTTAACATAGTGTGGCCAAAATGCTTCGTTTGAACCATCAACTGAAAAGCCATATCTTCCTGTTGTGATGTGTTTTTCGGTGTCGGTTGCAAGGTCGATTGCATAAGTTCTATAGTCATCTATTTTTGTCACGCCATATGAATTTGCTTCAAGGTTATAAACTGATGTGTCACGTGGCAAAACATCTGTCACTAAATTCTTTTCAACAAACTTTTTAAATTCTTTTGTATTTTCAATCATTATTGTTACTCCCCTTTAACAATATTTAGTTATTATATTATACCATAACCGTAATATAAAAACAATAGTTTTTAGAAAATTTTTATAAATAAAAAAAGACGGATAAAATCCGTCCAAATAAAGCAAAATAGTTATTAATAAATAACATAAATTATTTTTGTTTTTTTGCGAATAATTTTAAGATTCCACCTAAAAATTTTGGCGCTTTAATGCAAACGATTGTCATAACTTTACCCCCGATATTGCATTATATGAAGAGTCAAAATAAAGTGTTAAAAAATTAAAATTTATTAATAATTTTGTTGAAAAAGCCCCTTCCTTTAAGGTTTTTAATGACTTTTTTCATGTTTTTTGCATTGAAGATTGTTGAACCAGAAACAATAATGTTTACGCCCATTTTTCTAAGAAGTGAAGCATTTTTGAGTGTCACGCCACCATCAATTTCAATGTAAACCTTTTTGTTGAGTTCACGAATTTCAGCAACCTTTTCAGCTGAGCCAGGAATGAATGCTTGACCACAAGCACCAGGTTTAACACCCATAACAACCACGATGTCAACCAAACCTTCATCAAGGTAATCTTTAATTTTAAGAACAGGAGTTTTTGGGCTGATTGCAAGACCTGTCACAATGTTTTTGTCACTAATCTTTTTGAGTGTTGCACGCGCGTCTTTGCATGCTTCATAGTGCACGGTGAGAATGTCTGCACCAGCATTTGCATAGTCGTCAATAACAGCATCAGGGTTTTCAACCATCAAATGCACATCAAGCATAAGATTTGTTTTATCTTTAAGTTTGTCGACAAATTTGTGGTCGAATGTTTTGTTTTTCACGAACTTTCCGTCCATAACGTCAACGTGAACATAGTTTGCTTTTGCCTTTTCAATGTCTGCAAGGGCTTTTTCTAAAACTTCATCATTGTTATAGTCTATTGCCAAAATTGATGGCGAAACTTTAATAAGTCTAGGTGTCATAATCTTTCTCCTTTACTTTTTTTCTTCATTAATTTTTGAACGTCTGAGCTGTCCACAAGCACCAGCAATATCGCTTCCAAGAGTTCTTCTTGTTGTTGCTGAAATGCCTTGTTCTTTAAGACATTCCCAGAAAGCTGCTTGCTTTTCTTTGCTTGGTGGTGTGAGTGCTGGGTTTTCTATTGGTGAATTTGGTGTCACATTGATAGGAATCAAATTGAAGTGATAAGAAATCCCCTTGCAGAGCTCTTTGAGTCTAACAGCATCGTCAGGGTTTGTGTTTAAATCAAGTTCAATATATTCAAACACAATTCTGCGTCTAGTTTTTTCAAAGTAATATTTGATTGCAAAAAAGAGTTCTTTAAGAGAATATGCTTTAGCAACATTCATGATTTTCTTTCGTTGTTCATCAGTTGAAGCGTGAAGTGAAATTGTGAGAGTGATTCCAAGGTCTTCGTCAGCAAGTTCTCTGATTTTGTCAGCAAGGCCACAAGTTGAAAGTGAAATGCTTCTTTGTGACAAATTGAAACCTTCTTTTGCTGAAATGAGTCTGATGAATTTAACAACATTGTCAAAGTTGTCAAGTGGTTCGCCGCAGCCCATTAAAACGATATTTGTGATTTTTCTGTCGGTTGCAGTTCCCCCAATATGTCTGTTGACAGCAAGAACTTCACCAAGCATTTCGCCAGCAGTTAAGTTTCTTGCAAGACCATCGATTCCTGTTGCACAAAATGCACAACCCATACGGCAACCAACCTGAGTCGAGATACAAATGGTGTTGCCATATTTATAGTTCATCAAAACGCCTTCAACAACGTTTCCGTCACCAAGTGAAAGCAAATATTTTCTTGTTCCGTCTTTGCTGATGAGTTCCTTTTCGATTTTAACAGGTTCATCAACATAAGATTCTTTAAGCATTTCACGAAGGTCTAATGGAAGGTTTGTCATTTCGTCAAATGTTTTATAGTCACTAAGCCATTTATAAATTTGTTCAGCACGATATCTTGGCATTTTGAGATTCAAGCCTTCAAGTTCAGTTTTAAGCTCGGCAAGTGAATAGTCGTGTAAAATTTTCATGATTTCTCCTTAATGGATTTGAATAACTGTTCTAAATTTGTCGCCAGCGTTGATTTTTCTTCCGTTTAAGATTTGTTTTGCAGGAAGAACCTTTCCACCTGGCATTTGCATTTCTAAAATTTCAATGGCGCCATCAGATGTTCTTACAAACACACCCTTCTTTGCAGAACTAATTGGAAGAATTGTTCCAACTTTTGCTTTAAGAGATTCTTCATCAAGCTCAATTTCAGCAATCTTAGCTCGATAAATTTTAACAAGTTCTTCGCCAAGAAGTGTTCTTGCGATTGGGTTTGGGTTTGTTCCAAGAATCAAGTTTTTGATTTCTCTGCTAGACTTTTCCCAGTTGATGACGGCATCAGATTTTGAGATTTTTGTTGTGATTGTTGCGTCAAATTGCTCTTGCTTTGTGTAAGTTGCTGTTCCATTTTCGATAGATTCAATAACTTCAAGCAAAAGTTCGGCACCAAGATATGCAAGCCTAAGTGACAAATCACCTGCTGTTTCGTTTTCAAAAATTGGTGTTTTAACAACATCAATAATATCGCCGGTGTCAAGACCAATTTCAGTTTTCATAATGGTTACGCCAGTTTCTAGGTCGCCATGAATAATTGCTGTTTGAATCGGAGATGCTCCCCTATATTTTGGAAGAATTGATGCGTGAACATTGATGATTCCGTGTTTTGGAATTGAAAGCACTTCTTGACTCAAAATTTGACCGTAAGCTGCTGTAACCATAAGGTCTGGCTCAAGAGCTTTGATGTCAATCACGCCATCTCTTGAAATTTTTGGAAATTGAAACAAAGGAATTCCGTTTGCAAGTGCATACTTTTTGATTGCCGAAAATTCAATTTTGTTTCCACGTTCTGTTGGTTTGTCTGGTTGAGTGATAACTGCAACAACTTCATGTTTTGATTTAACGAGTGCGTCTAAGCTGTTGATGGCAAAATCAGGTGTGCCTAAAAATATAATTCTCATGTTTTAGTTCTCCTTGTTTGTCTTCTTTTTCTTTTGGTTATATTCATCTCTATCTTCAAACATTTCGGTTGCTTTATCGATATACAAAATTCCGTTCAAGTGGTCAAATTCATGGCAGAAGCACTTTGCTTCAAAACCAGTGAATTTTTTGTTTGAAATAAGTTTTCCGTTTCTGTCTTGATATTCAACCCAAACCTTTTCAGGACGTTCAACCGTTCCACACTTTCCAGGAACTGAAAGACAGCCTTCAACTTTGATTTTGTTTTCGCCTTCTTCTTTCAAGATTTTAGGGTTGATACATTCACGAAGAGTTCTGTTTTTTGCTGCACGCATGATAAACACACGTTTTAAAACGCCAACTTGAACAGCTGCTAGCCCTGCACCTTCGCTCTTTTGCATGGTTTCGTCCATGTCATCTAAAAGAGCCCAAAGATTTTCGTCAAAATCAACAACAGGTTTAGATGTTTTTCTGAGTGTTTCGTCGCCTTCGTGTAAAACTTTTCTATAAGCCATAATTTCTCCTTAACTTAAGTTTTGTGGATTGATTTCCACAAAGATTGATATATTTGGTTTTTTAAGCCTGTCAGCAAGCTCAAAAAGTATTTTTGTAATCTCGTCGGCACTTTGCATTTTGATTCTTGTCAAAATCTGCAAACGGTGTTTGTTTTGAATTCTGCCGATTGGAGCCTTCATAACCCCAAGATAAACAAAGTCTTGCTTTCTTTCAGCTTGAAGTTTCTTTACTTCTTCATAATACACCTTAGCCGTGTCTTTTGCAAGATTTTCATCTTCGCTAGTGAATAATATTCGAAGTATTCTCACAAATGGTGGATACATTGTTGTTTCACGAAGATTGATTTCCTTTTTATAGAATGCTGGATAATCATAAAACGATGCCAGTTTATAAACGTAGTGTCTAGGAACGTAGGTTTGAAGATAAATCTCTCCAGATTTATCAGCACGACCAGCTCTTCCTGCAACTTGAGTGATAAGCTCAAAAGTTTGCTCAGTTGATGTGTATGATGACTGATAAAGACTGACATCTGCATCAATAATTCCAACTAAGGTAACACTTGGAAAGTCGTGCCCTTTTGCAATCATTTGAGTTCCAACCAAAATTTGAGTTTTTCCAGCTCTAAAGTCAGACAAGATTTTAAGGTGTGAGTCTTTTGTTTTTGTTGTGTCGTTATCCATTCTGCCAATTGAGACATTTGGAAGAAACTCTTTAAGTTCTTGAACAACTCTCTGTGTTCCAATAGCGCCAGTTGAAAGGCTTTCATTTCCACAGTCAGG
>JAFWBI010000007.1 GCA_017507215.1 Clostridia bacterium | reverse complement strand
TTTTATTATTTTTAAAATTTATGTAATTTTGTATATTTTGACCATATTTTTATTCGAATATACAATTAGACGCGCGTATACGTAAATATATAAAATAATATAATAAATCTTTAATAAATCAATTTTATTTATTTGCCAATTTCAAACCCGTTGTGATATAATCCAAATTGATATGTTGTAGATTATTTATTTTAAGGAGTAATTTATGTCTGAACAAAAATCTTTTAATTTCACCAGCTTTTTGATTATGACAGGTATGATGATTGTCATTGGATTTATTGGTGGTGTTGCATTAAACTATTTCATGGAAGGCACACTATCTCTCACATCAGAAACCACACTTTCTTGGGCTCTGATTATTTTTGGTGTTATGTTTTTATTTTATGTCATCTCACTCACCGACAAAGACAAAGGCACCAAACTCAAAGGTAAAAGTGCGATGGAAAACCAACACTTTGCAAGCATGAAAGAGCTTGACAAAAACTTTGTAAACTGCTGGTTCACTGACCTTAAAAACAGAAGCATCACAGGCATTCCTTTCAGATTTGAATATAAACGCAAAAACTTGCACATTCACTTCACTCCTGCCTGCCACGTTCTTATCGTGGGTGCGTCTGGTACTGGTAAAACAGCATGTTGGGTTGAACCAACCATGCAAATTTTGTCTGAACTCAAAAACAGACCATCTCTTTTCATCACCGACCCTAAAGGCGAAATTTACGCTCACCATAGCTTGAAACTTAAAAACCAAGGCTATGTCGTTTTGCAACTTGACTTAACTCAACCTTATGCCAGCAAACGTTGGAACCCACTTGAAAACATTTATCTTCAATGGCAAAAACGTATGCACCTTGAAGAAGAAATCTTGAAACACACAAACGACCCAATCAAAAACTATCCTAACCTTTTAAAAGGTGGCGAAATCAAAAGTTCTGAATGGTATGAATTTATGGGCAAAGCGTTTGGAACTCTTCGTGAAACACTCGTTGAAGTTGACGTTGAAAAACAAAAAATTAAAGACGACTGTATGGAAAGTTTAAACGATATTGCCAGTGCTATCGTTCCATCTGACCCAGACCCTAAGAATAAACAATGGACCGACGGTGCTCGTGACTACTTCCTTGCTTGTATGATTGCGATGCTTGAAGACAGTGAAAACGAAGCTCTTGGAATGACAAGAGAAAAATATAACTTCTTCAACGCATTCAAGATTGCGATGAACAAAGATGATGACTATGAAGTTGTTAAAGATTACTTTTCTGGTCGTGACCCACTTTCAAAATCAAAAGAACTTTCAACCAACATCACACAAACCAAAGCAACTGTTACCCGTGACGGTTACATGTCATCACTCACAACCAACCTTTCAATCTTCTCAGATAACGGTATTTGTTACCTTACATCTGAAAATGATATTCGTTTCACAGAATTTGACGACAAGCCAACAGCATTCTTCATCAAGATTCCTGATGAAAGAGCAACACGTTATAAACTCGCTTCTGTATGTATTTCTCAGTCATATAAAGAGTTTGTTCAAAAAGCTCGTGAAAACGAACCTGTAAACGAAGATAAGATGGCTCACTTAAAGCGTCCACTCTTCTATATTCTCGACGAATTTGCGAACATGCCTAAAATTGAAGGCTTAAACAGAATCATCACCGTTGCACGTTCTAGATGGATTTTCCTTAATATGGCTATTCAGTCATATTCACAGCTTGACGACGTTTACGGCAAAGAAGTTGCTGAAATCGTTCGTGGTCAGTGCCGTGCCACACTCTTCTATGGAACCCCTGACCTTAAAACTCGTGAAGAGTTCTCAAAAGAACTTGGAAACCACACAATCGAAGTTGACTCAAAAACAAAGAATGAAGGAAAAGGCAAAGAGTCTAGCACTTCTTCAACCAGCACTTCACTTCAACAAGTTCCACTCATTCACCCATCACAGCTCGACAAAATCCCACTCGGACAAAACATCACAAACAACTTCCAACAATATCCTTGCAAAGCTATCGTTACTCCATACTTCAAAACTTTAGACCTTTATCAAATTGGTTGCGTTCCTGCAGAATTTATTCCTGGAAGAACCTTTAAAGAAAGCGAAGTTTATTACGATATTAGAAGAAGAAACAGCATCGTGCTTAACAATGACGACTTTTCAGACTAATTTATCTATAAGGAAATAGTATATGAAACACATTAAAAAGTTATTGATTATGGTATTTGCAATCATCTCTGCATTTGCGCTCTGCTTAACTGTTCCCGGAAACAAGAAAGCAGAGTCGTCTTCTGCCGAAGTTTTAAGTTCAACAGCATTCACCTATATTTCCCTTTCTCAAACAGGACAATCAATAGATGAAAGCAAACTTAAAACGCTTGTTGATGCAGAAGGTAATGCTGAAACATTCATCATTACCAATAATGCCGTCACAATCACAATGAAACCACTTCAATTTAGATATAAAATTTCTGTTATTGAAGACAATTTCTATAAGCTTGTAAAATCAATTAAACTTGAAAAGACTGTTCCAACTGAAAATCCTGATGAGTTCAAGTTCCCTGAAAAATTCACTTTTGAAGACAGAACTTATTATTATCAAATCAGAAACGGCACAGATTTGTATATTTATGCAACATCTCCAACCGTCACAAGTTCACCACTTGTCTCATCACTCACAAGTGACCTTGTTTCATTTTCAGAAGATGCAGAAACAAGAACAATTCACATCACAACAGCCTACATGTCAAAAGACAATGGATTTGTTGATAGCGAAGGCAATCCTGCAATTTCATGCTTGTTTAACTTTGCAATCGGCACATCATCATATTCATTAAACATTCAAAAACCTGTTGTTAATTTCTTTAACTTAACACAGCCAATTGTTATGTTTGACACATTCAAAACTGACGAAGGTGGAAATCCTTACCCTGTTGAAAAATCCCTTGCTCCTGACCAAATCTTTAATAAACTTAAAGTTACATTCTTAAACAATGACTACACAGAAGGCAATCCACTTTATTTTAAAATCAACTTTAATGGTTTTGTTTATGACTACACCTTATATTCAAAAGAATTTAATGGTGAAAATCTTTTATTCGTAAACTATTTGAATGAAAGTGAGCAATACAACTACAACAACAGTGCATTTCTTGCAACCAAAACAGCTATTGACGAAAACGGCGAAGTTTTTGTTGTTGAAAATTCAGAAGTTAACGCAAAAACTGCACTTGGTGGCCACAATGAATTTTCTCTCATATTCTCTGAAACTGGAAGATATGATATTGAAATTTATGATTCAACCTACGATTATGAAGGAAATGGCGAAAACAGCATGACAAATGCAAACTACTACAAAACATCTTTCTTTATTCGTGAAGAAGGTGCAGCCATTGAGCCATTTGACAACGTTTATATCGTGGCAGAAACCTTTGATGACGAAGGCGAACATGTTGAATACATCGTTAGTGATTCTGTTCAAAACTACATCACAAAACTCACCATCAAAAACCTTGGTGATTTTGGCAAAGATGGTTCTGGAAAAGATATCGTTCTTTCAGATGTAATTAAGAGTATTGAAATTTTAACCACAGACTTTGGTATCGACAAAGTTGAAACAAAAGTTAAAACATACACTGCAGAAGAAATTCTTGAACTTCTTGAAAACAATGACCTTGTTTTAGACTTCACTGAAGACGCTTACTATCAAGTCATCATCAATCCAGCAAAAGAAGACCTTGAAAAAATTCATTATATCTTCACCATTGTTAGGCACGCAAAAACAACTTTCACCTTCAATGATGAAATTTATGAAGCATCAACCCTTTATAAAACAGATATAAGATATTACACAAACCCAATCAATTCTTCCTTCACCTTTGATTACTCTTTCTTGTCTTCTGAAGGCAACAGCGAAGATATCACTCTTAGAAAAACCTATGTTAACACATTCAATATCAAATATGGTGTTAAAGCCGTTAACATCGAAGAATATACTCCTGAATCTAAAGACGATGTGAGCTATGGTCCTGGCTTTTATGTTAAAGTTTATGGCGTTGGTGACATCACGGTTTATGTCACAGTCAACGGAAAAGAACAAGAGCCACTTATTCGCAACTCAGAAACTGGCAACAATGCCGTTAATATTGAAGGCTATGGAACTTACACTATTAGAATCGTTGACTCAATGGGAACTGAATCAAAAACAATGACTTTCACCATTAAAAAGGGCTTAAATACATCTGCTTTAGTTCTTATTGGTCTTTCTGGTGTTATTGCAGCAGTTGTTATCATATTCATATTAAGAGCTCGTGGCAAAGTTGCTACTAGATAAAAATTAAAGCATATCATATGATATGCTTTTTTTGTTGCAAATTAGCCTAAAATTGATTGCCAAACCACCCTGCTTTCGTGCTATTATAATTTCAGAAATAATTAAACATATCAGGAGTTTACATATATGAAAAAAATCGTAAAATTCAAAGAAAAACAATTAGAAAAAATCAATTTCCCAGGAAATTTTTTATATACCTATAAAGAAAAATTCCACTTTGCTGATTCATTCTGCAACGCAGTAATCATCAACTCAGAACCTTCTGATGAAAACGAGCCAAACAACATCGCTTTTAACGTTGAGAAATATTTTTTAAATTATCTCAAAGCTTGCAAATTCGCCCAAAATCCACCTGCAATCTTAACTGTTAATGGCTATACTCGTGCAGAAGATATTGAAGAAATTTTAGGAGATAAATATGAATATTTAAGCTCAGATGATGACATTTCAAAACACCACGACAAAACTTTTTATATGAACATCACAGCTGAAAAATTCGAGCCTGTTATGGACGCATTGTTTGAAGCAAGAAGAGATATCTTCCCACTTCCAAACAATATCGTTATGTTCATTTTCAACCCAGAAGATGACAAACTTCCTGGCATTGACAAAATCACAACCGTTTCAAGAAGCAGAAGCATCTACACAACCACCTACATCGAAGATAAGCAAAAATTTGAAAAGCTTTACATGCCAGAAATTCTAGATATTGTTGAAGCAAACTGCAAAATCATTTTCAAGAGCAATCAAAACGAAATCTTGTCTATTGAAGCAAGACCATATGGCGCAAAGCCAAAAACTTATGAATATAAAAAAGATTAATTAGTGATTAATGATTAAATTTTAATAAAAAACATGCAAAAACGAATGAGTAATCATTCGTTTTTTTATTAAAATTCTGTGTGAGTGCGTCACACGAATAAGCTTTTTGAATCAAACTTTCCAAAATCAACCCAAAACGCCAAAAATTAATCAAAATTTGCCACCTTACCCACTTTTTCGCATATACTTTAATATGAAAAAAGAGTATATTTTGTTTATAGATAGTGGCATGGGTGGACTATCTACGCTCAGCATAGCATATAAAAATTTGCCCACGAATTACATATATTATGCTGACACCAAAAACGCACCATATGGAAACCACTCAAGAAAAGAGATTTTTAAGTTTGTGAAAAAAATTGTTGATGACATGAAAAATCGATTCAATATTTTGGTTGTTGTTTTAGCATGCAACACAGCAACAACATCGGCAATCGAACAGCTCCGAAAAACTTTTAAGGCGATAAAATTTATCGGAACTGAACCAGCCCTTAAATTGGCATATAATCAAGGATACAAAAGAATTTTAATGGTTGCAACGCCAACAACCATAAAACAAAAGAAATATAAACATTTAGAGAGCTCGCTTAATGTTTACATTGAAAATTTAGCACTTAAAACATTTGCTTCAAGCATAGAAAAATTTTTGTTGTCGAAATCAATATTCGCCTATTTTGTCATGCAAAAAAATATATATCAAATTGCCAAAAAAAGCAGAAGTTCCGACTGCTTGATTTTGGGTTGCACACACTATGTTCTTGCAAGGCGTCAAATCAAAAAAATCATTAAAAAACCTGCACTTGATGGAAACTTTGGAGTGTTTAAACAGGTGTGTTTTTGGCATGCAAAAACTTTTTCAAGCAAACAGACTAAATCAAGGGTAAAATTCGTTATTTCGGGAAACGAAAAAGGCTCGCAAGAAATTTATAAAAAAATATTCTATGAAATACTTGCAAAAGTCTAAAAACTATGCTAAAATTGGGTCTAGTAATATTGCAAAGGAGCAAATATAATATGCCAATTATTAAATCAGCAAAGAAAAGAGAACAAGTAGCAATTAGAAATAACGAACGCAACAAAAGCGAACGTAGCGAACTTGCAACTGTTATAAAGAAATTTAACAAAGCTATCGCTGACAAAGATGTTGAATTAGCTGAAAAATTGCTTCCTGAAACCTTCTCAAAAATTGATGAAGAAGCTTCAAAAGGAATCATTCACAAAAACAAAGCTAACAACAAAAAAGCTAGTCTTTCTATTGAGCTTACTAAACTTAAAAATGAAGCTAAAAATTAATTAGGAAAATGCAGAACCTTATGGGTTCTGTTTTTTTGTTTGATTTTGACTGACTTTAACATAATCACTTCCCGATTAATGTTTTCATTTTGCTTTTCAAAATCCGACAAATTCTGCAAATAAAATTTTTTACTTTCAAATTTGAAATTAAAACTCACATATTAAAAATCGACATTTTTTGCAAATAAAAAAACTTGGGATTAATCCCAAGTTTTTTATTTGTCTTTTTTGTCGTCTTTTGGTGGTTTCACTTTGATTGTCTTGTCTTTTTTGATGTCATTTGCAATAACTTGACTCACAATCTTTGCCACATTTTCATCTTTTCCAGACTTGTCGAGTTGGTCTGAAATTTTCACAACTGATGACAAGAATTCCACTTCAATATTTGCATGGTATGCCTTTATTGAAAGCTTATAATAAATATACATTGCAACAATAATGAAAATAATAAATGAAACAACTGTCAAATAAAACGCTAAGTTTTCACTTGTGAAAATGGCATAGAACCATTTTGTTTCACCCTTTGAATCTTCAAAAACTTCGATAAAATCTGCATCTGTAATGGTGTAATACACTGTTTTGAAAACTTGATACATATTATCTTCCATTGCATAATCAGTTAAGTTGTTTAAGATATATTCAATATTGTCATTTGCTGTGTATGTGATAAGGTCTTCACCTGCAAACTCTTGTCTTCCGATAATCACGCCGTCTGAATAATCACCTGCAAAAATATTGATGGTTGGAATGTCTTCTTTCATGAAATTGATGTTGTCAGAATCAAGAGCAACATGGTTATATCCAAGACCAAGTGCGTTATTTTCACCGAGCATTGATTTGTTTAAGTGTGCTGTGTTTATAAGTTCAATATCAATTTTTTTGCCATAAGCAACATCTTCAACAAATTTTTCAGGTTTGGTTGAAACTTCATTCATATAGAAATATAATTGCTTACCAACTGCAACCTGATTCACATTAATCATTGCAATAATGTTCTTTCTGTCATCTTTGCTAATGCCACTTGTGTAATAACTTGAACCGGCATTGTTTGACTCGCCTGCGCCAAAGAAAACAAATTCAATATCGAAATCTAAGTTGTCAGCAGAAAGCAATTTTGCCATGCTCAAAACAGTTGCAACATTTCCTGCGCTTCCATTGATTGACTCAGAGTCAATATAATCTCCATAGTTTTCACTATTTTGGTCCATATTAATCGCGAGTGAATCATAATGGCAACCAATAATAATCTTTTTTGAAGTTTCTTTGCTTGATTCAAGAGTGAAAATTATGTTTTGAGATTTTTCATAAATTCCAGAAATTTTTGAATCAAAAGAAAACTCTTGAATTCCATCTTTCACATAAGCTGTGTTTTTTGCAACAAGTGATGTGTTGTCTTTTAAATATTTTCTTATGTATTCACTTGCCTGTTTTTCACCATCTGAACCCGGAAGCCTGTTTTTGAATGCTGAATAATCATTCAAAACCTTGAATGCTGTGTTTGTGAATGTTGAAAGGCTCACAATTGATGAAGAAGCATCAGCTGAAGCGTGTGCAACATTTCCACAAAACGCAAACGGCAGCGAAATGGCAAAAACCAATATAAAAATTAAATATTTCACGATTTTTTTCATTAGAACACCCCTATAATGTCAACTAGCAAAACGATTGCCTGATAAACGAAAATTGGATAACAGAAATTTTTAAACACAAAGTGTCCAATGATTGGCTCAGCATATGTTTTGTTTAAGTGGTTTGCATAAATCAAAAGCATAACAAATGTTGAAACCAAACTTATAAATGGTGCATACACATAAAGGTATGGAAACAAAAAGCATAAGTTTAAAAACACACCATAGAAAACATTTCTGTAAATATAGAATATTCTGCTTTCATTTTTAAGCTTGTCTTGTGGCACAACAAATGAGTAAATCTTAAATTGCAACACAAATCTATAAAGGTAGAACACAACTTCAAAAGCAAGCCAATAAACCAAAGCTTCCACAAAAATTACAGAAATGATACTGCTTGAGTTTTCAGAACTAAAATCAAGCAAGTTTCCAAAATTCCAATAAAGCTCAGTTGTGAGCGAAGTTGATGATGTATACAAGCTAATCCAAACAAACGAAATAAACAAAATCAACTTAACAAGCCAGCTTGTGCTTGATTTTTTCTTTTCTCCAAATAAATAATTTTCAGCCATTTTATCCTCTTATGTTTAGTATATTAATTACAATAGTTTTTATTGCAACATTTTCTTTCATTTCACCAATTTTGATTTTGTTGTCATAAAGTGCAATCATATCAACAATTTGTTTTAACTGTTTTGGTGAAAAAACAGCAACTTGATTTTTGAGCATTCTGATTGCAAATTCTTTAACCCCCAAAAGGGTTGCAAGTTCTGCAGAAGTCTTTTCTTTGTTGATTGATACAAAAAGCGCCCTTCTGTAATTATTAAAAAGTGGCGACAAAATCACAAATGCTGAGCCTGGCTTCACCATGAAGCTGTCAACAAGGTCGATTGCCTTTTTGCTATCTCCTTTTGCAATAAACTCTGCGAGCTCATAAATTTGATATTCTTTGTCTTGCACAACAAAATCTTGAACAATGTCAGGTGTTAAAACCTTTGTGTCAGACACATAAGCAATAAGTTTTTCAAGCTCATTTGTGATTCGTGTCATGTCGCTGTCGCAGAACAAAATCAATTTATCAACAGCTTCTTCGTTGGCTTGAATCTCATTTTTTGCAAGTGAATTTTTCACGAACGCAGAAATCACTTTAGGCTCAATTTTTGAGCAATCAACAGGTGTTATGTTTGACATACCTTTGAAAAATTCCGATGAATCGGGGTTGAAAAACACAATAACGGTTGAGCCAAGTGGTTGCTTTAAATAGTTTTCAATCACCTTATATTCTTCTTTGTTTTTGAGTGGTGCAAAATTCTTCACAACCACCAACCTGTTCGCATCACCAAATGGATACATGTTTGCAGAATCAACAATATCTTTTGCCGATGTCTGCTCACCCGAAATCACAACTGAATTCATATCTTTGATTGTGATTGAAAGTGAGTCTTCAATTTTTTTGAGTGCATCATAACACAAATACCTATCATCACCAAAAATCAGATAGGCATTTTCAACTTTATTTTTCAAACTCGCTTTTAATTCAATATATTTCATCTGGGTTGCTCCAAGCATTTTTATTATAGCAAAGTGACACTTGTTTGTCTAGTTCATTTTTATCACAGAAGCATCAAAATTGTGCTTAAAACCATAAATAACGACACTCCCACTGCCTTATATCTCTTTTTGATAAAAACAAAATTGCTAAGCAGCAGCATAATTGCAATTCCAAAAATCACAATCAAGAAACTCAAGCTAGTTGCACTGATGGCAAACCCCACCTTTGAAATCGTGTAGTTAAACTTAACAACGAGCCCCATTAAGTAATCAAATCCACCCATCAAGAATGACATAAACGGAAAAATAACCGAAATCAACAAACCAATAATCAGCAAGTCAAATGCCAAAATTGAAACTGGAATTGATATGAAGTTGCAAACAATGCTCAGTGGCGTGTAATTCTTAAAGAAATAAAGCTGAACGAAAACAAGCTCCACTTGAACAGCAAAAATAAGTGCCAAACTTCCTGATAATTTTTTGTGAAAACACTTGTCAAAAAGCCATTCAAACACATCAAACAAAAGAGTTATTGCAAGCACAGCCATAAAGCTTAAAACAAATGAAACATTAAATAGTTTTATCGGACATATAATCAAAATCAAGCAGGCAGAAAGTGCAAGAACTGAAAGCCTGTCATAACACTTTCCCTTCAATTTGAAATATAAGAACATAATCGTCATCAAACTGGCTCTGACCACCGACACCGAAAAGTCACACAAATAACAATATAAAAGCAAAATTATTGCCATTAAAATCACATTTGTTTTGTTTGAGCACTTCAAAAGTTTCAAAACAAAGCTAACCAGCATTGCAAGAATCGACACATGCAGACCACTGACGGCAAGAATATGTGCAATTCCAGTGGTTCTAAACGCCGAAACCACATCTTTGTCAACCATGTTTGAGTCACCAAACAGCATTCCATATCCAATATCTGCATAGTCAAGGTCATATGACTTTAATTTGTTATAAACGCTTTGCCTAACCCTTTCGTCAATAGAAATTTTGAATTTATCATCAAACTTAAACGATTGATATTCCAAAAAACCAGAAGCATAAACTTTGTTAGAAATCGCCGACAGTGCATACCCTGACTTGTCGGTCAGGTCGTTCACATATAACGTTGAAAGTGACGAAATATATTTTCCAATTTTCAAGCTAGATAAATCAAAGTTGTCAGGACTCACATAAACTTGAATTTTGCCATCGATTTCTTTCCTGCCATTTTCGTCAATAACACAAACATTGTCAATGAGAAAACCCAATTTTCCCGAATTTGTAAATTTGTAATTCGAGCAGATTCTGCCAGAAATCACAACTTCGGTTTCGTTATATTTTGCCAAATTATTAATTTTGTGTTGCACGCCAAACATATATCCAACTGCAAAAACTATCAGTGCAATGCTCACTGCCAAATATTTCAAAAACTTCGCCTTAAAAATCACGATTAAAATAATTGAGCAAACCAACGCCAAAAGAAACATTATCAAAAACACAAGTTTCAAATTTTCGCTCACAAAAACGAATGTCGCCAAAACAACTCCCAAAATCAGCGACACAGCAAATAAAACAAGTGGTCTAAAATTCATAATTTTCTTCATTTGTAATATGCCTATTATACAACACCTGTCTGTTTTAATCAAAATTTATAATAAATTTCTCATTATATTTGTAAAATTTAACGATTTTTGCTATAATTTCGATATAAGGAGTGCTTATGGAAAACTTATTTTCGCACATTTTAGATGACGATGAAAAAATCATTAAGGTCTTTAAACCAAACAAAGGCAAATTGTTTTTGTCTTCGATTGTTTTGAACTTTATGTGGTCATTCTGGTTTTTAATGTTTGGAATCATTGCCGTTTTGGTTCCTGAAGAAGGCATGACCATCAACAAAATCTATGTCCTTATTCCAATCGGGCTTTATGTTGTTATATTCGCATTTTTAATGCTGTTTACTGCCCTTCATTATAAAAATGTTTACTATGCTTATTCAAACAAACGTGTCATCATTCGCTCAGGAATCTTCGGCGTCGACTATAAAAGTTTAGATATGTCGATGATTGGAGCCATCGACGTTTATGTTAGCCTTCTTGACAAAATCATGAAGAAAAATACTGGCTCGTTGTCATTTGGCAGCGCTGCAAGCCCTGTTGGTGGAAGTGGTGCTAGTGGTTATCGTTTCAACCACGTTTTGATGCCATATGAAACTTGCAAAGAAATCAAATCTTATATCGACGCATATAAAAAGCAATTAAAAGATAAATAATCTTATTTTGCCCATCAAAAAAACCAGCAATTTTGCTGGTTTTTGTTTTGCATAAATTTATTAATAAGGTCTTTCTTCGTTGCTGATAAAAGCATATGCAACCATTCCTGGTCCAACATGAGCGCCGATAATTGGACCCATAATTCGAATTTCTGGCTTGATGTTATACTCTTTTTCAAACATTTCTTGAAGTTCTGTTGCAAGTGGAAGGTTGTCTGCATGAACAATCACAATGTCAAAATTTTCGCTCTTTGTGAACTTTGAAAATTCTGAAACAATAGATTTCATAGCTTTCTTTGTGCCCTTTTCTTTTCGAACAACTTCAAGCTTTCCTTCTTTGGTGAATTCAATTATTGGCTTAATGTTTAAAACCGTTCCAAACACTGCTGAAACTGCACCAATTCTTCCACCACGCCTTAAATACATAAGGTCATCAACCAAAATGAAATGTTGAATGTGATTCTTTTCATTTTCAATAATTTCTTTAACTTCTGCATTTGTTTTGCCTTGGTCACGAAGCTTGCAAGCAAGTTTTACAAGCATGCCTTCGCCAACAGTGGTTGTGTTTGTTTCAACTGCCAAATAGTTGATGTCAGGATACTTTTCTTTAACAATTTCAATCGCCTTCACAGCATTGTCAATGGTTGGACTAAGCCCCTTAGACTGCGAAAAATGGAGTGCATTTTTAACGCCATCTTCTGCCATTTTTGTAAACAAATCAACATGTGCTTGAAGGTTTAAAATGCTGGTTCTAGCAACAGCCCCTTCTCTAAGTTTTTGAAAAAACGCCACATATTCTTCTTCTGAAGAAAAGTCGTCCAAAAACTCTTCTGTTTCTTTTCCTTGCTCAATAACAAAATTGAGTCTGCCAATATAAACTCCAAGTTTTTGTGCTTCGTCTTTATATAAATCGCAGGTTGAATCTGCTGATATTTCAAATTTTCTCATAAAGTTCTCCTTTATTCATATCCACAATTATAATCAACCTGCAAGCCATTAACAAAATGATTTTTATAAAATTTTTTCATTTTTACAAAACAAGTTATTTTGTTACATAAGTTTTTCTTTTGCAAAGTTGATAAGCGCCTGCTTCACCCATTCATAAGTTCTTTCAACCGAAGCAATATCCACTCTTTCTTTGGTTGAGTGAAGGTCATAAATATCTGCTGCAGCAACACAAACATCAAGGTCTTCGATATTTTCAGCAAAAACACCACCTTCAAGACCTGCGTGAATATGCTTTTCTCTCACTTGCTTTTGATATAATTTTTCATAAACAAACTTTAATGAGTCACGAAGTTTTGAACTTCCCTTGCACTCAAAGAAAGGATTTTGACAAAGAAGTTCAAATGAAAATCCGTGAATTTTTCCGAGTGCTTTTAAAAGTTTCAACTGTTTTTCTTCGTCACCCTTATCCGAACTTCTAAGGCTCGCTCTGATTTTTATTTTGCCATCTGAAAGTCTTAAAATACCCATATTTTCAGAAGTTATTGGCTGATTTCCATCAACAAATCTGAGCACTCCATGTTCAAAATTATTGATAAAACTCACCATTTCGTCTTCGTCATAAATCACCCATTTTCGGTCTTCAAGCTTGCTTGCCAAAATTGTTGGGTGGTTGCCATTTTCTTCTTCAAGTTCTCTAAACTTGCTGCAAATAAAGCTTATTTCACCCATTGATTTTTCAGAAACAAATTCACAGCTGGCTGTGCTCGGAATAACGTTGCTTCGCTCTCCACCAAAAATTGACACAATGCCCACAGGATTGATTTCTTTCAAAATCTTGCCCAAAATTTCAATCGCATTGTATCGTTTTTTATTAATATCTTCGCCAGAATGACCACCAATTAGATTTGAAATTTCAACACTATACACAGACGTTCCATCTTTTTGCTTAATTTCCTTTAGTTTCTTTTCAAACAAAAGGTCACAAATTCCAGCACTTGAAACTTCTAAAACACCTTCTCTGTCACCATCTAAGCTTAAAAGTGTTTTTCCTTCAAGCTTTGAATAGTCAAGAGCTTTTGCACCAGCCATTGTGGTTTCTTCTTGAACAGTGAAAACAGCTTCAATGTTTGGCATACCTTGAACGTCTTCTTCTAAAAGTGCCAAAATCACAGCCATTCCAATTCCATTATCAGCGCCAAGTGTTGTGCCCTTTGCTCTTATAAAACCGTCTTCAACAACCCAGTTGATTCCCTGCTCATTAAAGTTGTGAATCATGCCTTTATCTGCAACACAAACCATGTCTGTATGCGCCTGCAAAATAATGGTTTCTTGACTTCCATTATCTTTTTTGATAATCACATTGTTAAGTTCATCTCTAAACCTTTTAAGCTTGTTTTTTCTTGCAAAATCACAAAGATAATCAGCAATTTTTTCTTCCTTTCCCGATGGTCTTGGAATCGACATAATTTCTTCAAATCTCTTAACCCACTTGTTCATAAATTTCTCCTAGTTTTTTCTTTATGTATATTAATTGTTGATATTCTTTATGCTAATTTCAGGAACAACCACATCATCTGGCAAATTAAGCAAAAATTCAATAGTTTTCACAACGTCACTCGTTTTAAGCGCTTTGCTCATATCTCGTTCGAGCCCAGCCTTTTGAAATATATTTGTGTCGGTTCTTCCAAGAAACACATCTGTCACTTTAATTTTATATTTTGCAAGCTCAGTTTGCAAGCATTTTGAAAAGCCAGTCACACCCCACTTTGAAGCATTGTAAAGCGAAAAGCCAGACATTCCAGAACCTATTCCTGCTTGCGAATTTATGTTGATGATTAGCCCTGCCTTCTTTTCTTTCATGCAAGAAGACACAGCCTTTGTTGTGTTTATAAGCCCTGTCAAATTTGTGTCTATCATGGTCTTAATTTCATCAAATGAAACATCTGCAAGTTCTCCTGACAAGAGCACTCCAGCAGCATTAATAAGCACGTCAATTCCGTTATTTTCGGCTATTATGTGTGACATAACATCTTCAACTTGGCGAGAATTTGTCACATCTAAAGCATAACACTTCACACCAAATTCTCTTTGAAGGGTTTTGAGTTTTTTTTCACTTCTTGCAAGTGCAACAATGGTGTATTCTTTTGAAAAATGCTCAGCGATTGCCCTGCCAATTCCATCACTTCCACCTGTTACACAAATAACTTTTTTCATACGCCAATTCCTTTACTAAAATATTATAGCACACACAAAAACAATATAAAAAATAAAAAACGCAAATTTGATATTTTTTAGATAAAAAAACAAACCATAATGGTTTGTTTTTGATTATATATTTATCTTTTTAAATTTTATTTCAAAACTGCATACAGCATTTCTTCATCACTTAATGAGATTTCTTCATCTGAAACTTCTTTGAATCCAGCAACAATTTGTTTCAATGATTCTTCATTAAGTGGATAAACTTCCATAAGCTCATCACTGCTCATTCCAAATTGTTTTTGGAATATACTTTCGTTGCATAAAAGGTGTGACAATTTCACTTCTCTTCCCGAAAGACCCATAAGCCTTGCAAACGTTTTTTTGTGGCTAAGCATAAACCAATTTGGTCGTGAAAGAATTTCTTCTTTGGTTGCAACTTGCCTTAAAATCATATATCTAAACTTCAAACTATTTGCAGGAGCTGTAAGCACTGCCGGCTCACGAATAATATCTTTTGCCGAAAGTTTCATATCTTGAATTTGTTGTTTTTTGAGCAAAACAGTTTCTTCTGAAAGCCCCAATATTGCAGCGTTAGATTTAATCATTTTTGAAAAATCTGCCTTGTTTATGCCAAATTCTCGGCTGTAAAAGCTTTCTTTTCCTTGAACTGTGTTTTCATTTAAGTTAAGAATCGTTGGATATTTTTTCACAATCTTTCCAAACTCATCAGTCTTGATTCCATACTCTGATTCAAAAAACTCAATTTTTGAATTTAGAGTATCTTCTGAAAATCCTAAAATTGCAGGAGAAATCTTCACCATTTTTACAATCTCACCCACAGAAAGTTTAAGTTTTGATTGATAAAAATTAATTTTTGAACTAATCGCATCTTCAGAATAACCCAAAACTGCAGGAAAACCCTTCAAAAGGTCTGAAAATTCAGATTTTTTAACCCCTAATGTCTTTTCAATATATTCAAATTTTAAAATCACACTATCTTCCAAATAACTCACAATGGCAGGATATATTTTTAAAATTTTTGCAAATTCAGATTTTGAAATGCCAAACATTTCAAAGAAAAACTTTTCTTTCCCCTTCACAAATTCATCTGCATACATCAAAATAGTCGGAAACGTCTTCACCATTTTCAAAACATCTTTTTTGCTTAAACCAAAATAATTTTGAAAAAACTTAATTTTTGAGATGACCAAATCATTTGAAACACCCAAATATTCAGGCGCAATTCTAATAATCTTTTTCATATCTCCATTCGAAAATCCAAACAAATCTTGATAAAACTCAATTTTTTTGATGATTGCATCTTCTTTCAAATATGAAATTCTTGATAATTTGTCTTTGTGTTTTTCAATATAGTTATCATCAATATCAAAATATTTTTTCATTAATTCTTCAAATTTCATAAATCACCTTTTAGGCACATATTTTCATTCTATTATTATATCAATTTTACAACAAAACGCTCATAAAATCAATGTTTTCACATATTTTTTATTATAAAAACAAAACTATTTAACTTTCTATATTTCCTGTGTCTAACGTAATGATTTTAACAAAAAAAAGAGAAGAATTTTCATTCTTCTCTTTTTTTTATTGGTAGCACCACGGAGAATCGAACTCCGGTCCCACGCGTGAGAGGCGTGTGTCCTAGCCGCTAGACTATGATGCCATATCAACATTGGCATTATATCACTATTTTTGACATAATGCAATGCTTTTGTTTTAAAATTTTTATTCTTCTTCGTCTTGTTTTAATGCGCTTTGATGCTTCAAAGTTTTGAGAGCTTCTTTTCTCAAAAACTCTTCTTGAGAAATGCTGTCATCAAAGTATTTTTTACCACCGATGAAACTTTGTTCATATTTAAAGTTATCTCTCTTTTCAAGTTCAATTCCAATTTCTTCCATCGCAATTTGAACATCTGAAGACATATCTGCATATCTCGTGATAACTTTATTTATTTTTCTTTCCCCAAAAAATGAATAAGGGTCAACCTTTTTCTCATTCACCAAATACGCAATTTCAGTGCTGCACTCATCAAGAATTCGACCATATTCAATCGCCAACCTGTTTTTGGTTGCAATAAGGTCTTCATCAGAATAATCTGCAAGATTGATTTGTTGTTTTTTTGCCATAAAAATCTCCTTATTTTCTTTTTGAGATAAGCGTGCTTGCAAGCCTGTTGATTTCTGCAAGCATAGTTCTAAGTTCTTTATTTTTTGGTGCAACTGAGTTCAAGGTTACCAAAAACGCATAAAAATATTCAATTTGCCTATTTCTTGCCACCTGCTCAAAAGTTGACACAACAGCAATCAAGTCATATTTTGGCATAATCAAATTTTTGAGTTTTTTCTGCTCACCCAAAAACTTAACCAAATCTCTTAAAACAAGCGATAATTTTTCATAATCATCAATTTCTGGTTCTTTAACTTGAGCATCAACTTCAGGTGCTTCAAATTTCACATGCTTTGGAGCTGAAATTTCGATATTTAAATGCTTTAAAATAAGTCTTCTAAATTCAGCAATCACATATTTGCAAAACAAATCATATGGCGAATATGCAATATCATACGAAAAGAATCTTTCAAGCACAGCAGTAACATCAATGTTTCTGTCGTCAATATTATTAAGCAAACAGAATATAAATGATATTCTTTTTGGGTCTGATTCAGGCAACTTCAAATAGTTTCCTTCTGTCGCCCTTTGCCACTCATACGCAAAGTCAAAATTAATCATGCACTCTGCAATCAAGTTGTAAACCACATTGGTTTCTGCAATCGAGCGAAGAATGTCTGCCACCCTTCTGTCTATCAGAATATATTTAGATTCAAGCATATTTTTGACACTAACCAAAAACCCTTGAATTTCCTGCAACTTTTTTTCATTTGTCATAGACTTCACCTACATTAATAATATAACAAACAGTGAAAAATAACACAACTAAAAATTTTATGCACACGAATTAAATTTAAAAAAAATCAAAAATGGCAATAAAGTATTTATTTTTTTTCTTTTCTATGATATAGTATTGCTAGTACATTTTTTAAGGATTTTTTATGGACACCACGATTAGCAAATTGATTTTATTATATGTGTTTGAACAAATGGAAATCCCCGTCACAACTGATACACTCAACGATATGTGTTGCAGTCAAAACAACTGGCTGTCATACATGACACTCGCTGAAATCGTGCCAGAACTTGTTGACGCTAGATTTTTGGTTTTGTGTTCAAACGGAAACAATAAATATTATAAAATGACTGAAGAAGGTCATAACTGTTTGCATTATTTTCATCATAAAATTCCATTTTCAGTTAGAGATGAAATTAAATCGTATGTTAAGAAAAATCGTAGGATTTTCAAAAAAAATCAAGAGTACTTTAAAGACTATTTCAAAAACATTGACGGAACTTACACCGTTAAATTAAAAATAACCGACCCAACAAGCACAAAGCTTGAACTCACATTAAATGTTGCAAACCGTGCTGAAGCTGTCAAAGTTTATAAAAAGTGGAACGATTCAGCCAGCAAAGTTTATGCCGATATATATGAAATATTAATTGATGGAGATTAAAACTATGGAAATTTTTAAAACTTCTGGTGTTTGCTCAAGAACAATCGAATTTGAAGTTGATGGCGACATCGTTACCAATGTTAAATTCAATGGTGGCTGCGCTGGAAACACTCAAGGCGTTTCAAAACTTGCAAAAGGCAGAAAAATTGATGAGCTTATCGAACTTTTAGAAGGAACGCAATGCAGAAACGGAACTTCTTGCCCAGACCAATTTGCAAGAGCACTCAAAGAATATAAACAAAATCACAAATAAAATCACAAACGAAAAACACTCACCTATCTGGTGGGTGTTTTCTTTATTTTATTTATTCACAAAAAAACAAGGCATAATTGCCTTGTTTTATTTTTTATCTTCTTCATTCTTTTTTTCTTCTTCTTTCTTTGCAGCTTCTGCATCTTTTTCAGCATCTGCTTTATCTTTGATTCCAACAAACTTAGCTTTCTTATCGTCATCTTCTTCAAGTTCAGAAACGTTAACATCAATTGTCACGTCTGTTCTATGAAGATATGTGCTCTTGTTTGAATCAAGTGCGAAAATATAAACATAGTCATCAACAACTTCTGGAACCAAAAGACCAGTTGCACTTGTAACTTCAGTGGTTGTGAGTTGAATTGGTTCAGCAAAAACTGAATCTGAATATTTGCCATCTAAAGCAATTTCAATCTTATAAAGTTTTTTGTTGTTGATATAAATTAAATATGTAACATCATGGGTTTCAGCTGGTTCATCACCTTCAGCTTCTTCAGTTTCTGTGAGAGTGGTTGTTGTGATGAATTCAAACTTGTCATCTTTTGTGAACTCTTGAATTGTTACAGGTTCTAAGACTGAATTCTTCCAAGTGATAATGTTCAAGTTATAAGCTGTTGAATCATAATAAAGAACAGAAATTGAACCATCTTCGTTTTCAATAAACAAATAGCTTGCTTCTGTTGAATAGTTATGAGCAATAACATTTGCTGTATCCAACTTTAATGTTTCATTTTTTGCACCAGTGATAAGTTCTGCATAAAGTCTTGTGTCACAAGCATAAACAAGTTTTCCATTTCTAACCATAAGGATTGAAATTGAAGAACCATTATCGCAAATAAGTGAAGAGTCATTTGTTACAGGAGAAGTTCTGTAAACCTTGTTTCCTGTTTGAATTTTGTCTTCTTCAACGCTTGAATGTCCTGTTGTGTAGAACACGAAGTTGTTTGCATCTTTTTCAGAATCTGTTGTAACTTTAATGCCATTGTTTTCACCAAGAACACAAGATTCAACACCTGAAATAACATAGTTTGTTGTAACTTTTTTGTTGATATTAAGGCTTGTAATGGTTGCATTTTTCTTTTCATAAACAACCAAGTTTAACTTGTCGCCAACAACATAATAAGCATATGTGATTGCTTCATCTGCAACATTTTGAGCAGTTGTGAAGATTTCATATGATTTTTCGTTAACTAAATCATAACGCATGAATGATGTTTTGTTATAGAGAACTGTTGCTTTGTTGTTTTTGTCTGAACATGGTGTTGTGTAATATAAGAAATCACCAAAAACATAAAGTGAACCATCTTCAAAGCCAACAAGGTCATCAACAACAATTTCGTATGTGTCTTCATCAATAGTTCCATTGTTATATTCAACTCTGCAAATTGCAGACTTTTTGTTGCCACTAAGTCCTGTTCCATCGTTGGTTTTCATACCATTGATGAAATATAAATATCCATCATGAACAACAGAGATACCACCATTGGTTGATTCTCCATTTGAAGCTGCAACTTTTGATGTGTCAACAGTTGTTGCAGAAATCTTTTTCTTGCACGCTGTGAATGAGAATAAACAAACAAAAGCAAGTGCAACAGAAAGTGTAATTTTCAAAATCTTTTTCATAAAGCCCTCATATTTCGCCCGAAAAAATATAGAGTTTTCGAGTCTAAGTAATTTACTACAATAATATTATAAATGTTTACCCCACTTTGTCAAGATGTTTATAAGTCGCAAATCAACAAATTTGGCAACATTAATCACATTTTGTCATTAAGCAAAGCAAAGAATTTCTTAAAATCAGAAATCGACAACTCTTCAGCCCTTGCCATTTCAGAGAATCCATTTTCGACAAGCAATTTTTCAATTTCAGTTTTTTTCAACTTTTGAGTTTCAAGATTGCTAGAAAGTTTTTTTCTGCGCATTGAAAAAGCCTTTTTCACAAACTCAATAAATGCTGGAAAGTTTTGAGCCACGCAATCTTCTTTTTTATCAATTCTAACCACTGCCGAATCAACATTTGGAACCGGATAAAACATTTTTCTGTTCACCCTAATCGCCTTTTTCGCATCACCAAACATTTGACAAATAACAGTCAAAACACCATAGTCTTTTGTTTTTGGTTCAGCCACAATTCTGTCAGCAACTTCTTCTTGAACCATAACCGTACAAGACACCATGTTTTCGTTTTGCAAAAATCTGGTCAAGATTGGTGATGTAACATAATATGGAAGGTTTGCCACAAGTTTAAACTTGCCACCAACTAGCTTATTGATTTCTTCATCTGTCACTTTCATAACATCTTCGAAAATCATTTGAACATTTGTGCCATCAAACTTTTCACCCAAAAACGCAAAAAGTTCCTTATCTATTTCAAAAGAATACACTTTTTTTGCATATGCCGACAAAACTTCTGTGAGTGCACCCCTTCCAGCACCTATCTCAACCACTACATCGTCAGACATAACACCTGATTTTTCCACGATTTGCGTGAGCAAATTCTTGTCGGTTAAGAAATTTTGACCAAATTTTTTCTTAAAATCAAACTTATCCATAAAACCCCTTTTTATGCGTTTTTTATCTTAAAATAGAACCTTTTTGCGTTTTTTGTTACTATCTTATCAAACTCATCATAACTCATTTCAAGTTCATCTGCAATACGCTCTGCTGTGAGTTTGACATACTCAGGTCTGTTTTCTTTTCCCCTTCTTGGTTCTGGAGAAAGATATGGCGCATCAGTTTCAACAACAATTCTGTCAAGTGGAATGTCTTTCAAAAATGACCTGTCACTTTTTTTGTAAGTTATGTTGCCAGAAAAACTGATATACATTCCAAGGTCAATAAACTTTTTCACCCACTCTGCACCTTCGCTGTAGCAGTGCATAAGCCCACCATATTTAATCAAATGTTTATGAGTGCTAAGCACTTCATAAAGGTCAGAAACAGCCTTTCTGCAGTGAATGCAAAACGGAAGACCAAGTTCATCTGCAATTTCAAGTTGTTGAATAAAAAGTTTCTTTTGAGCTTCTGCATCAAAAACTTCATTGTGATAATCAAGCCCAATTTCACCAATCGCAACAACTTTTTCATGTTTTGCAAGTTCTTTAAGTTTTTTCAAATCTTCTTCTGTTGTAAGGTTTGAATATTCAGGATAAATTCCAACAGTCGCATAGATGTTTTTATGCTTTTCTGCAAGAGCTATGCTATCTGCTGAATCTTCAACAGTTGTGCCAATGGTGACAATATTCTCAAGTCCTTGACTTTCCATTGAATTTATAATTTCATCAACATCATCAAAATAAAGTAAATGTGCGTGTGTATCAATCATATTTGCCTCATAATTTTATATTTTAAATCATATTTTTTAATATGAATAAAATTTGGATTTGTCTTTTTGTTTCAAGCATTTTAGCAATTTGTTTGTCTGAACCGTCAAAAGTTTTGACAGGACTTCTCTCAGCTTCAAACAGTGCCGTGAAGCTTTCTTTTGAACTCTGTGCAATCTATGCCATTTGGATTGGGTTGTTTTCCATTTTAGAACAAAGTGGACTTTCAAAAAAAGTTTCCAAACTTCTATCCCCAATTATAAACAAAATTTTCGGCAAAAACAACCTTTCAGAAGAAAGTCGCAAATATGTTTCAATGAACATGTCTGCAAACTTGCTCGGAATGAGTGGCGCAGCCACCCCACTCGGAATCAAAGCCATCGAGTCAATGCAAAAAGATAACACAAAAAAAGACACCATCACTTTTCCAATGATAATGCTTATTGCAATCAGCTGTTCAAGTATTCAAATTTTGCCAACGTCAATAATTGGCATGCTTTCAAATGCCGGAAGCAAAAACCCATCAGGCATAATTTTGCCGTCAATTTTATGCTCTATTCTTTCAACCACAATCGCCATTTTGCTGGTTTACATTTTTCACTTTATTTCAAAGAAAATAAAAGGTAAAAAAGGACAACTATGACAGCTTACATCATTCCAATATTTATCATGTTTGTTCTTATTTTCAGTCTTTTCAAAAAAATTAATGCCTATGATTCTTTTGTTTCTGGTGGAAGACAAGCCGTTGACCTTTGCATCAACACCTTTCCCTATCTCGTTGCAATTTTTTCAGTGGTTGAACTGCTGTCGATAAGTGGATTATCCACAGTTTTGTCGCAAGCAACATCGCCAATTTTCAAACTGTTTGGAGTGCCTTCTGAACTAACTGAATTTTTGATACTCAGACCATTCACAGGCTCTGGTTCAATGGGCATGTTGTCACGACTATTTGCCAAATATGGCGCAGATAGCTATATTTCAAAATGCGCTTGTGTGATTATGAGCACATCAGAAACAACCTTTTATGTTGTGGCAGTTTACCTTTCAACCGTCAAGGTGAAAAAACTGAGATTTGTAATTCCTGTCTGTTTGCTAAGTGCTTTTATTGGTGCAGTTTTATCTTGCTTTTTTTGCAGAATATTATAAATTTTATAAAAAAAACTGCAAAAAGTATCACTTTCTGCAGTAAATTTGCTTCAATTCTTCAGTTTCGGTGCCATCTTCATTGTTAAGCACAAGTGGTTTCAAAATCTTGATTCCAGACTTCGCACCTTTTTTCGCTTCAATCAAAACCAAATTTGGTTCTTTTGAGATTTTTGGATACACCACTCTTAAAACCTTCGGTTCAAGATTATATTTTTTTAGTGAAGAAATTATATCAGCAAGCCTGTCGGCTCTGTGCACCATATAAATCTTTCCACCAAACTTCAAAGCGTTTGATGCACATTTTGAAATCTCATCAAGATTGGTTTTGATTTCATGAGTTGAGATTGCAATTTCGTCAAGCTCACTCGTTTCACCCACTCTGTTATATGGTGGATTCACAGTGATAACATCTGCAAACTCAGACCCCAAAATCTTTTTTAAATTCTTTAAATCATCGTTGATGACTTCGATGTTTAAGTTGTTATATTCAATCGAGCGTCTAGACATCTCTGCCTGCTTTTCTTGAATTTCAACTGCATACATTTTTCGAATTTTATTTTTGTACGAAAAAAGAATGGCTACCACTCCACCACCACTGCAAAGGTCAACACAAACATCGCTAGGTTTTCCCTTGGCGAAGTTTGCGAGAATCACAGAATCAGTTGAGAATTTGTAGCCATTTTTGTCTTGAATAATCATCAAATTATCAAGCTCTAAGTCATCTAATCTTTCATTTTCTTTCAAAAGATTATTCACTTACAGGTGCCCCTACTGGACAAACAGCTTGGCAAGTGCCACAAGAAATGCACTTTTCTTCATCAATAACCATTTTGCCATCATCTGTTGGAGTGATTGCTGCAACTGGACAAGCGCCTGCACAAGCTCCACAACCAATACATGTTTCTGAAATAATTTTGTAAGCCATTTTTTATCTCCTTATGTAAAGTTTACATTTTTATTATACTATCATTGTGATTTTATATCAAGAAAAATTTGAATTATCTAAAAATTTTAGCCCTGATTTTTATTATTATATGCCTTTTGTTTATTTTTGTTTTTTGGTCTGAAATGATGATGTTTTTTTGGAGCAGAACCATTTTCTTTTTCAGCAGATTTTGCTTCATCTTTCTTTTCACCATTAGACTCTTTGTGTGGCTTTTGTGGTTTGTTAAACTTTTGTGGTTTTTCTTGTTTTTCTTCCACTTTCACTTCTTTTTCTTCAGGTTCTTTTTCTTCTTTTTTAGGTTCTGGTTTTTTTGCTGGGTGTCCAGGAAATTCAACTTCTTCAAGTGGAAAATCTTCAACAACAAATGTGTCACCTTCAGCTTGACGCTTCACAGAAACCCTTTCACGAAGAATGTCGTTGTAAACAACAACACCCTTTCCATTTTCTGTTTTAACTTCTGAATTCACTTTTGGCATTTTTGAGAGAATTTCTTCATAAATCTCAGATTCATAACCTAAGCAGCACATAAGTCTGCCGCAAATTCCGTTAATTTTTGTTGGTGAAAGTGACAATCCTTGAACTTTCGCCATTTTCACTGTCACGTGCTCAAAATCATTTAAAAATCTTGCACAACAACAAGGCTCTCCACATGGGCCAACCCCACCACGAACTTTCACTTCATCTCTCTGACCAATTTGTTTAAGTTCAATTCTAGTTTTAAGCATTGAAGCCAAATCTTTTAAAAATTGCCTAAAGTCAACTCTTTCTTCACTTGAAAATGTGATGATGATTTTTGAGTTGTCTAAGCTATATTCAGCCCCAACAAACTTCATAACAAGCCCAAGCTCAAGTGATTTTGTTTTGATTGTTTTCAAATTTTGTTTTGCTTTTGCCTGAAGTTCATTATATTTTTTCAAATCACTTTCAGTTGCAACTCTGGTGATTTTTTTCATTTCTTGAAGTTCAGATTCTTTCACCTTAGGGTCAACACGAACAACTGTCGCAACTGTTTGAAATTCATCAAAATTTGCAACAATTTTGTCACCAACAGCAAGCTCTGCACCATGTGAAAAATAATATATATTTTTATCATCAGCTTTTTTTACACCGATAATCTTCTGCATTTTACTTTTACCTCCGCAAGTTTAAATAAAAAGTCATCAACAACAGCAGTGCTGTTCACATTAAACGCAAGTTTCTTCTTTTCTTCATAACACAAACCCACAAGCGAGCTCACACTTTCAAGAGTCACAGAAGATGAAATCACCTTGAGTTTTGCAAGAACATTTTTGCAAACCACAAGCTCTTCTTTGCCCGAAAGAATCATCATCAAGTCACGAAGAAGAAGTTGTGCAACATTGATAAATTCTTCTTTATCAACAGTTTTTGCCGAAAAAATGCTTGAATATTTCAACACATCACGGCTTCCATTCACTTCAAACAGACATGTGACAATGTTGTTGAAAAATTCAATAAATCCATCATCAGTTGCAAGCTTTTCAGCAAAAGTTCCATTTCCATTTGCGCAGTTTGCAAAAATTAATGCTTTTTGTGGTTGAACACCTTTTGCTTCAAGCATCTTAGATATATCTTCAGACTTAAGTTCGTCTAAATCAATTCGTTTAACACGTGAAAGTATTGTTTGAAGAATTTTTGATGTTGATGTTGCCGTCATTAAATAAAAGGTATTTTTTGGTGGTTCTTCAATAGATTTCAAAAGCTTATTTTGAGCAGACTCGTTCATCTTTCCTGCTCCAAAAAGCACAAAAATCTTCTTATCTGCTTCAAAAGGACTCACATTTGACGATTCAACAATTTCACCAACCGTGCTGGTGTCAATGTTTTTTTCTTCACCAAAAAACATAACGTCTGGGTGTATGCGCTTTTCAATTCTGAGATTATTCTTATCAGCATTTTCACTATCGTTTAAGTTGATAAACTTTTTTGCAATCATTTCAGAAAACTGCTTCAAATAGTTTTCATCACTGCTCACAAACAAATAAGCATGCGAAAGCCTTGACCTTGAAACGTCAAGGTCAATAGTTTGAAATGCTCTAGAACCGTTTATAACACTTGAATAATCTAGCATAATTCCCCTAACTATAATGTAATAAAAATATGCCCTAAAGTCAAGAAATAAACAAAAAGTGGGCTTTTTTTGTGCATGAAAAAAGCATGGCTTTTTGCCATGCTTAAAAGTTTTTAAGAAATTTTCAAAATTTTCATTTTGATAACGCCACCAGGAGTTGTGATTTCAGCAACATCACCAACCTTCTTGCCCATAAGACCACTTCCGATTGGAGATTCGTTTGAAACCAAATTTTTGTCTGGATTGCTTTCAATAACACCAACGATTGTGTATGTGTCTTCTTCACCAAAATCTTCGTCATAAACTGTTACAACGTTTCCAACACCAACGGTGTCCATTGTCACATCATCATTTTCAATGATTCTTGCTTTTCTGAGTGTTTCTTCAATGGTTGCAATTTCAGTTTCAACAATAGATTGTTCTTTTTTTGCTGCGTCATATTCAGAGTTTTCACTAAGGTCGCCAAAGTCACGAGCAACTTTAAGTTTTTCCAAAACTTCAGGACGTTTTTCATTTTTTAAATATCTAAGTCTTTCTTCTTTTTCAGCCTTTCCAGCTGCAGTTATAAAAAGTTCTGCCATATTGATTCTCCTTTCAAGCAGAGAATTCTGCCTTCAAAATTTCTAGTGTATTATATTATAAAAATAATTTAATGTCAATGTTTTTAAATTCTTTTGCTTGATTAATTTTTGCCCATTTGCTATCATACTTTTATTAGGAGAAACTATGATTAGAATCTGGGCAAGAACCGTTGTTGATGGAAAAATCACAAGGTCTTATATTTATGAAAGCATTGACAATTTTGTGGAAGACAAGTTTCATGCGCACATCGAAAAAATGTGTCACGAGCTTGACATTCCAACCCCTGCAATATTAAAAAGCCACATAACAAACTATGTGGACTTTAATAATGCTGTTTTTTTGCCAAGAGATTTTGTTGAATCTATTGATTTTGATAAGTTTATAATCGAAAACGCAAGCGTTTCAAATTAATATTTCACTTTAAGTTCAAGTCTGAATGTTATAAACACATTTCCAAGTGAAACGAACCTGTCTATAAGCGATTTTACATTGTTTTTTGTTCTTTCGTTGACACCTTCATCAAATGAGCTGAGCATATCATCAACATCTTCAGTGTTTTCAAGAAGAACAACAACGTCTTCGCCTTGAAGAGCAAGTCTTTCCCACTCACTGAACATTGAAATAAACTTTTTATACATTTTAGGATAATCTAAAACTTCATCATAAACGAACGATTCAGTACACTTTCCGGTGTACTTTTTGTTTGCAAAAATAAATAATTTCAAACCAGTGTTTTCGCAAGTTTCTTCAATTTTTTTGATTTTTTCTTCTCTTTCTTCTTTTGTGCTTACATAAAAAACCTTTCTGCTTCCTGCTGAAATCTTTGAGCTGTTTATCACAAACTCTTCAAATTTATTTTTCACGCTAACGCCATTGATGGTGATAATTTTGCACATATCACCTTCAATTCGAACTTCCAAAACATCTTGTTCTTCAAGATTTAAGTTTTTGGCATATTCCGAGCTTATTTCAATATCTTTTTCGCTGTCCACAAATTGATAAATTTTCAAAAGGCACTTGCCATTTTGCTCAGCATAAACACGAGTTTCGATATTATCTTTTGGCTCATTTTCTTTTGGAGCTGCAACTTTAAGTGCACCAATCAAAAAATCATCTTCAAGTTTAAGTTTCATAAGTTCGTCGGTCATGTCTGAATTTCTCTTGATTTTTTCAAGATATTTATCCATTTCAAACTCACGAACATTTGGTCTGCCATAATTGCTTCTTGCAGGTGCTTTGATTTCACCATAAACCACTTTCAAAATATAGTCGATAAGCTCATGCTTTTTCATTGTTGTTGGCGAAGGCACGCAAAACTTTCTGCCAATATCACGAAGTTCTTTAATATTCAAAAGATATAACGACTTCTCGTTATAAAGATTTTTATCTATATTGTTTTCCATAACTTTCTTCCTTCCTAATTAAATTTTAACACATTTGAACGGTTTTGTAAATTAATTATGCTAAATTTGCTGGCGAATATACATATATCTTTTCACCTTGTTCAAACACGCCGTCAATTTCATTTTGTTCTTCAATAATTTCAGGTCGAACACTTAAAACTTTTGCAACATCAAAAAGTGTTTCCCCTGCCTTTGTGACATAAACCTTGATTCCATAATCATTTTTTTGCTTTTCTTCTTTGATTTCAAAAGACTTAACATAGGTTTCACTAAGTTCTGTCACAAACTTAAACATTGTCGACATTTTGTAAGCAACTTCAAGGTCTTTTCCTGCCTTAACCTTAAATGATGAAATTTCAGCTTGAACGCTCACATCTTCTAAAATTTCAAGAGCTTCTTTTTCACATTCGAACTTAACAGGATATGAAAAATCATGTCTTTTAATTTCTTCCCCAGACTTGTATAGCGCAAACGCCGAAACTTTGCCTTCTGCATAAGTTTTCAAATCGTCATTATTCACAATTTCAATTTTTACCTTTGGACTATAAACGCCAACAATATCATCAAAGTTTTCGATTGTTGAAACGTCAGTTAAGCTCATAATCACATCAGAAGTCTCTCTTTTGCATGAATAGTTTTTGAATTCAAGATAGTCATATGTGTTTTGAATTTCACTATCTAAGGAAAACATGTCTGTTGCAATATCACGAGTGTCCTTTTCAAAAACATAAGCTTTTGCAAAAACATCAATAGCATAAACAATGTTTGTTTTGTCTTGCTTTTCTTCTGGCGTAACAGTTATATTTCGCACTTCAACAACAGCATCTGAAATCATTGATGGAAATGTTCCATTTGCTTCAATTTCTTGCTTAAATTCAATCTCTCTTGAAATCAATCCCATGCCATCTAAATCTTTATATATTGACTCAACCAAAAGCTTTCCTTCAACAACAACTTTGTCAACATTCACATGCGAAACAAAACTTAAAACCTTCGCATCGGCTTTCAAAATTTGCATATTCAAAATATTGCTTTCTTGCTCTTCAGCAACCACAAAATCATCAGATGCAGATGCAATAAATTTGTTAAGTTCAACACTTTTTTTGTTCACAACAAAAGCTGTGTTTTCACCAACAAAATCACTCACTTCATACTTGTAAATGCCATAAATTTGGGTATTATGTGTGACAGAACACAAGATTTCAGCCCCTGAAAATGTGTCAATTTTCACACTTGTTTCATCACTTGCAAAAAGGTCTGAAAGTGCAATTTGAAGTTGTTGTTTTTGAATGAAATCAACACTTGTTTCACCTGACTGAACTTGGTTTTGCTGGTTTAAATAAAGCACACTCACAAACACCCTTCCAGATAACGAAACAATATTTCCAGACTGTTCAACAGATGCAATTACAGATTTTGCATTCACATTTAAAATCGACTTTATGTCGCTTGAAAGCGACATTTTAACCGACGTATCGAATTTGTCGAGTGTAATATTTTTCTTTACTTGAATAACTAAATTTTCCATAATTTCCCCCACTACGAGTAGTGTATTAATCAAAAAAAGAAAATATTACTTTTTTGAATAAAATTAATTTTCATGGCAAAAATTTAATCAAAGGAGATTTATGAGAAAAGTTAATTATAGTGTTTCAACCATCATTGAAGAAATCGAACGACTCAAAGGTTCTAATATCTCAATGGAAATCAACAAAGGCAGAAAAAAGATTGAAAAATACCAAGGCATTATCGAAAACGTTTATCCAAGCATTTTCACCGTTAATATCGGTGAAGGAAAAAGCCCGTTGTCTTATTCATACACCGAAGTTCTTTGTGGTGATGTTGTGATTAATGGACTTAAAGTAAATTAATTTTTGCACAAAAAAAACACCAAAATTTTTGGTGTTTTTTATTTTATTTCTTTTTTCCGAGCATGTCTCCATCTTCGAAGTCATAGTCATCATCTTCGTCTTCATCATCTTCTTCATCGTCATCAGACACATCAACAACTTCAAAGTCATCTTTCATTGTTTCAACTATTTCATCATCAAGCTCGTCATCTTCTTCTGTCGCAAAATCAAGTGGAGAATCATCATCTAAGAGTGATGTTTCTTTAAATGGGTCAATTTCTTCACCATTTTCATCAACTTCACTAAAGCCTGAGTTATATTCGTCATCATCTTCGTCAGAATCAATGTCAGACACTGGAGATGACATTTCGTCGTCTTCAAAATCGTCATTTGCAGAGCCATCACCATTGCGTTTCTTCTTGCATTCATCACACATTGATTGGTCTTCTTTAATATAGTTTTGACCACAAACAGGACACAATTCCATATCGTCAAAATCTAAAAGTTCATCATCATATTCTGATTCTGAATGATGCTTCATTTCATTTTTGCAAACGTTGCAATAATCTTCACCTTCTAAAATATAGTTAAGTTCACATCTTGGACATTTAATATATTTCTTTGCCATAAATTCTCCTTGAATTCAGTGTTGCCCATATAGTATACCAAAAAATTGCATTTGTAAACTACTTTAGCAAATTTTTTTATTTTTATATTTTATTACTAATATAAAGAAATATACACTATTTTTTCAACAATTATAAAATTTGCTTAAAGAAAAATTTTTAGGCAAAAAAAGAAGTGCTTTTGCACTTCTTTTTATCTGTTCTTATTTATTGTTTTGAATGAAATCAACAATATCATTAATTGTTTTAATGTTTGGAATTGCTTCATCTGGAATAGAAATTCCAAATTCATCTTCGAGAGACATTAAAATTTCAACCAAATCAAGAGAATCTGCGCCAAGTTCTTCAGCGATGTTTGTGTCACCTTTGATTTTATCTGCAGAAACTGACAATTGATTTGCAATGATTTCTGTTACCTTTTCTTTCATTTCCATATTATATCCTCCAAAATCTATATTTATAGTATCATATCTAGTTTAATTTTGCAACAAAATGAATAAAATTAATAAGTTTGCGTGCCAGTAACAGTCACATCAACCGTTATTGGATTATCTGCAAATATTCTGTTAACCTTAAATGATATTTTTGAGCCTTTTTTAATCAAGAACTTAATGTCATCAAATGAATAAACATTAAACATTTGCACGTCTTTGTGCTCAAAACCAAAGATGTCAACATATGAGAACGAAACGATTTCGTCACCGATAATAAGTTTTCCACTAGACGCAGAACCCGCCGACTTAACGAACACTCTGTGGTCTTCGATATATCTGTTTTCTGCAAATTCATAACGTTCTGGACCAATATTTTCGTTATACTCAAATTCAGCGCCAAGGTCGACACAAACAGGAGCACCTTCGTTCAAAATCATACTATCTGCGATTGATGTAACCAATTTGCTTGGAATCGCATAAGCAGTTCCAGTTACGTTGATTGTTGTGTTTCCTGATTGGGTTGTGTTGAGTTTTGCATTTACAAGCCCGATAAACTTGCCTTCGTTGTTGAATGCCCCACCACCTGAGTTGCCCGGATTGATGGCAGCATCAATTTGAATTTCACGAGAAAGGAATGTATTTCCTTCAACACGAATCATTGTGTTGATTCTTGAAATGATTCCACTGGTGACGCTAAGCCCACCAGAAAGTGAGTTTCCAACGGCAATAACAGTTGAGCCAGTTGTGAGATATGTGCTGTCTGCGACTTGAATGGCTGTGCAGCTTTCAAAGTCTTCAATGGAATAAGGCATTTTCAAAACTGCAATGTCATAATATGACGAAAAACCAACAAGTTCAGCAATGTCTGGTTTTAATTTGCTTGGAAGCAAAATGTAATATTTATCGTGTCCATCAAGAACGTGATAGCAAGTTATGAAATATGCCACACCTTCTTCTTCATCAATTTTATAAATCACACCAGAACCACGACTTCTTGTGTTTTTGTAAAACGAAGATTCGTCATGACAAGAGCCACCAGCTGCAACGCAGACTGAGCTCCACCATGCAGTGTCTGATGCAATTCCAAGTGCAGAATCGCCCACAGCAGAAATGTTATTGTGGTTAACCACAACATTCTTAACGACAGCGTTCTTTACGTGATAAACAAGTGCAATACAAAGCCCGATGTTGATAATAAACATCACAGCGACAATCGTTACTAAAATTTTGAAGTTTGAAGATGAAACTCTGTGATGTTTTTTCTTCGGTGCACGTCTTGAAATTGGAATATCATCATAAGGAATTTTGCTGCTAGAAAAGTTATTGTCATAGCCTTCTGTGTAGCTCATTTCTGCCCCCTGTGATTTTCTATTCTACTTTTATTTTACACCAACTCTCCTTGCTTTTACAAGTGAAATAACAACAAAAATGCCAAATCCGACAGCATAAACGCCCAAAAGTACCCAAACAAACACTTCTTCTGAACTTTTTGCATCTTCATCAGTAATCACAATTTTTGTTGTGCTTTTGTATGTTTTAGACTCAAAAGCACCCCTTTTTGCGCCATCAATTTGAACCGATATTGATGTGTCTCCTTTTTTGAGCCCTGTCACTGTGATTTTACACATGTTTCCTTCTAAATAGTATGTGACATCAGCTTTCTTTTTATCATTTATAAAAACCAAAATTGATTCTTCATCAAATATGAAATAGCTTGATATTTTAAAATAAATTATTGTTGGTTCATCTTTCTCAAACCTATAGTCAATGTCTGTGAATGCTCCAAATATAAAATTTTGCACACGCATAACTATTGGAATGTAAACCACAGCAGCCGAACCTGTTGACTTAAACTCATAGATTGTAATGTTGATGCTGTGACTTCCCACCTTTGAGAAAACAAATTTTTCACCAAAATTTTTCTCATGTTTTTCGCCATTTGCATCAACAACCTCCATCACCCAAGCATATAAACTTGATGAACTTTCATAAAGGTTTGTTTGTCCAACGTAAATATATTCAAACATATCAACAACACTTGTGAAATAAATTTCTTCATCAACAAAATATGTGTCTGACACAAAATCTTCTTTAATTTTATAGTTTGCATATTCGATTGTGTCAACAATGGTTGAATAGCTTGAAAAGCTGTCTGCTTGATAAACATGATAGAAAGCAAGTTTGTTTTTGTTGCTATCTTGATAAACATTGCTTTCAGCTGTATATGAAATAGACATTTTGTTAAAAACATAGCCTGTGTAAGAATGAGTTATTTCAGCAGATTTTTTAGCGTCTCCAATGCAAAATTCAAACAACTTCCAACCATACGTTATCTCAGATGTTGCTTTTGATTCAATTAAATGCTCAAATTCATAAGCCGTAAAGCTCCAAGAAAGCGAATAGCCTTCGGTTGTTTCAAAACTTAAATTGAAAGCATAAACATCTTCATTTGGAATGAAAATCCACATATAAATTGATTTATCTGGAAGTGTGGTGAATTCTTCAACAAAATAAGCCACATTCACTTCCTTATTCTTATTTTCGGTTGGAATAAATGTGTAACCAGTTTTTAGTTTTTCAGTTTTTTCATCAAATGGTGATTTGTTTAATGATTGTTGGTTTGCATATGTTGCATATAATTTTTCAGGATTCAAAATATCTGTTTTATTCAAAAGGTCTTCTTCGTCAAAAATTTCAATATGAGTCGCAGCTTGTGTCTGCTTATCATCATCAAATTTTAGCCACGAAAAACCAAGCATAACACTTGTTATGCTAAGAGCAATAGCCAAAATCATTCCAAAAACTTTTTTCATTTTCACCTAATCTATGTTTTCAATTTTCCAATTTATTTCAGTTTTGCCCTGCATCTTCAAAAAGTCATTTGCTTTTTTGAAATGACCGTTGCCAAGAAACCCTTGATATGCCGAAAGTGGGCTTGGGTGCGCAGATGTCAAAACATAGTGCTTGTTTTCATCAATAAACTTTTGCTTTGAAATGGCATTTCTTCCCCAAAGCAAGAAAACCACTGGTTCTTCTTTTTTGTTTACTTCTTGAATAACCCTGTCGGTAAACTTTTGCCAACCATAAGTTGAGTGCGAATTTGCTTGATGTTCACGAACAGTCAAGGTTGTGTTTAAAAGAAGAATGCCCTGTTTTGCCCAAGACATTAAATAACCATGATTTGGTGGAGCATAGCCATATTCAGCTTGAATTTCTTTATATATGTTTTTGAGTGAAGGTGGCACATCAACCCCCGGAAGCACTGAAAAACACATTCCGTGTGCTTGACCTTCTTCGTGATATGGGTCTTGACCCAAAATCACAACCTTAATGTCGTTAATATCACAGTTTGTGAGTGCCGCAAAAATCTTTCCACGTGGTGGATAAACCTTATATTTTGAATATTCTTCATCAACCTTTTCTAAGAGTTCTTTGAAATATGGTTTTTCAAATTCATCTTCCAGTGCGTTGTCCCAACCATTGTTAAAAAATTTCATTCTGCTCTCCTTATCTTCTGCAATACTGAGCATTTTTACAACCAAATGCCCACACTTTTCATTATCTTTATGATACCAAACTTGAAAGCCTTTTGACAAGAAATTTTATGCACAAAAAAAGCAAGGCAAATTGCCTTGCTTTTTATATTTGTTATTAAAAGTATATCTTTAATTTTAATTACTTCTTTTCAGAGATTCTTGCAATATAAACACTTTCTTGAATGGCTGCAAGTGTTGCCATAAAGCATATCACAATTGCACTATATTTCAATTCTATAAATGACAATGTTAATGGCAAAAGAAATAATAACAATCCTGCAATCTTGTTCATTATGCTATGTAAAGACATAAACTCATTTTTGGAAACATATCCCCACACAATATTCCCAACCTTGATAATTGCGATTGCAACACCCCATATCCATAACCACACATAAATATTTATAGCCGGCACTATTTTAATCAAAGATGCTGTCACAAACAAAATATCTGCCACAGTATCAATTTTAGCTCCCAATTTGCTAGCACTTTTTGTCTTTCTTGCAATAGTTCCATCAATCATATCACTAACACCACATGCGATATATATGATATAAAACCCTATTGAAAACGCAGGAAAAAATAATAGCAAAACACTGCCAATAATGCGACTAATAGTGATTATGTTTGCAATATGCTTTTTCATTTATTCTCCTAAATTTTAAACTTTTACTAAATATGTGACATTTGTCCCACGCAAAATCAACTTACATCAAATTTACACCAAAGTCAAATTTTATGCACAAAAAAAGCAGAGCAAAACGCCCTGCTTGTAATTGTAAATCCAAAATTATCTCTTTGAGAATTGTGGAGCTTTACGAGCTTTCTTAAGACCATATTTCTTTCTTTCTTTCATTCTTGGGTCACGAGTTAAGAGACCTGCAGATTTGATTGTCTTTTTGAAAGTTTCGTTTGCAAGAACGAGTGCTCTTGCGATACCATGACGGCAAGCACCAGCTTGTCCTGAAAGTCCACCACCTGTTACAGTGATTTCAACGTCATATTTGTCAGCAGCTTCAACAAGTGTGAGAGCTGTTTTAACTTCGTTTTGAAGAAGTTCAGATTTGAAATATTCTTCGATTGGTTGTTTGTTAACAACGATTGTTCCTTTACCAGCGCAAATTCTTGCTCTAGCAATAGCTTTTTTTCTTCTACCGGTTGCCCAGATTTTTTCTACTTTTGCTGTTTTCTTTGCCATATCTATTACCTTCTACCTTCAAGATTTAAAACTTCTGGTTTTTGAGCAGTTTGTTCATGTTTGTCATCTTTGTAAACTCTCAAATATGTGAGCATTTGTCTTCCAAGAGCGTTCTTTGGAAGCATTTTCTTAACTGCTTGATAAACAGCTTTGTCTGAATTTTCGCTCATTAAAGTTTTATATTGGATTTCTTTAAGACCACCGATGTAGCCTGTGTGGTAACGATAATACTTATCTTCAAGTTTGTTACCAGTTAAAACGACCTTGTCTGTGTTGATGATGATAACGTGATCACCACAAAGTTCGTTTGGTGTGAATTCTGGCTTATTCTTGCCACGAAGAATTGCAGCAACTTGGCTAGCCAAACGGCCAAGTGGCATGTTAGTTGCATCAACTAAATACCATTTTTGAGACTTAATCTCAGCAGTTTGCATAAATGTTTTCATAATTTTTACCTTTCTTTTTTTATATTTTTTGCGAAATTACGACTATGAATACATAAAAGTCCATAGTCCTATGCTCGTCTATTTTATATCATTTAAATCAAGTTGTCAATAATTTTCCAACTTTTCTTTTAAGAAAATGCAAAAATTAGTCATCATAAACAACGCTTTTCATAAGCAACCCCTTCGCTGGCATGGTTTTTCCTGCTTTTTTTCGGTCTTTTGCTTCGATTACAGCTTTCATTTCTTCTGGTTTCATTTTGCCATAAGCCACCTTTAAAAGTGTTCCAAAAATGATTCGAACCATATTATATAAAAAGCCATTTCCTGTCACTTCAAAAGCAAAGATGCCGTCACCAATTTCAACAATTTTTGCGTCATAAATGGTTCTGACAAAATCGGTCTTTCCAGACTTTGCAGCAACGAATGATGAAAAGTCATATGTTCCAATCAAAAATTTGCAAGCTTCATTCATCATTTTCACATCTGCATAATCATTGATTCGAACAGCTGAGCGTTCTAAAAGTGGAAGCTCATATCTTGAAACATAAAACCTAAACTGATAAGTTTTCTTTTTTGCTGTGAATCTCGAATCAAAATCCATGCTAACCTTTTCAACACTTAAAACTGCAACATCATCTGGAAGAAGCCCATTAAGGCTCACTTCAAGTTTTTTTGCATCAATTTCTTTTTCGGTGTCAAAATGACAAACCTGCGCAAAAGCAGAAACCCCTGTGTCGGTTCTTCCACTTGCATAAATTCTCACTTTTTCGCCCACCAAAAACGCAAGAACTCTCTCAAGTTCTCCTTGAATGGTTCTCTTTTCTGGCTGAATTTGAAAGCCCGAAAATTCTGTTCCGTCATATTGAACAACAAGTTTAAATCTTTCCATGAATAAATAATAGCATAAAGCCAATAATTATTCAATCACAAATAACCAAATTTTAAAATACTGCTTACGTTGTTTGACTTTAATAAAATTAATATTTTATAATTTAATTGTGTTATGTGAATGCCAGTTTTCTTGGCGATAACATAATAAATTAATATGGAGAATAAAAATTATGAGTAATGAAAAACGTATTACCATAGACGGCAACACAGCCGCGGCTAGTATGGCGTATATGCTCTCTGACACAGCGTTCATATACCCAATCACCCCATCATCACCAATGGCTGAAAACATTGACGCTTGGGGCGTTAAAGGCAAAAAGAATATTTATGGAAAGGTTGTTGAAGTAACAGAAATGCAATCAGAAGCTGGTGCAGCAGGTGCGCTTCACGGAGCTCTTACTGCTGGCTCTAAGTCAACAACATTCACATCATCACAAGGTTTGCTCCTTATGATTCCAAATATGTATAAAATTGCAGGCGAAATGCTCCCTTGCGTAATTCACGTTGCAGCAAGAACAATCGCAACCCACGCACTTTCAATCTTCGGTGACCACAGCGACGTTATGGGTGTTCGTCAAACAGGCTTTGCAATGCTTGCATCTTCAAGCGTTCAAGAAGCTCAAGACATGTCACTTGCAGCTCACCTTGCAACAAACGCATCAAGAATTCCATTTGTTCACTTCTTTGATGGCTTTAGAACTTCTCACGAAGTAAACACAATCACAGCAATCGATGATGCAGTTGTGAAAGCACTTGCTGAAAAATATGGCAATATTTATGAAAGAACAAACGAGTTCACACCTTCAAACCCAATTCAAAAAGGCACAAACCAAGGCGAAGACATCTTCTTCCAAAACAGAGAAGCTTGCAACAAATATATTGATGCAATTCCTGGAATTGTTGACGGTGTGCTTAAAGATATTGGTGAAGCAACTGGCAGAAAATATGGCATCTTTGAATACTATGGTGCAAAAGACGCTGAAAACGTAATCGTTATTATGGGTTCTGGTGCAGACACCACAATTCAAGCAGTTTCAGCACTTGCAAAAACTGGTGCAAAAGTCGGCGTGATTAAAGTTAGACTCTATCGCCCATTTGATGTTGCAAGATTTGTGAAAGCACTTCCAAAAACAACAAAGATGATTACCGTTCTCGACAGAACAAAAGAATGTGGTGCAACTTATGAACCACTTGCAGAAGATGTTATTGCAGCATTAAACGATGCTGGAATTTCTGGCATTCGTGTTCTTGGTGGAAGATATGGTCTTTCTTGCAAAGAATACACACACAACCACGTTGTTGCAGTTTATGAAAACATGCTTGAAAAGAAGCCAAAAAATCACTTCACTGTTGGCATCAATGATGACGTGACATTCACTTCTCTTCCAGACTGCAAACAAAAAATTGATTTCAAAGATAAAGAAGCTGTTGAATGCAGATTCTACGGACTTGGCTCTGACGGAACTGTTTCAGCAAACAAAAACAGCATTAAAATCATCAGCGAATACGCAGGTTTCTTCGGTCAAGCATACTTCGTTTATGACAGTAAAAAATCTGGTGGACTCACCACAAGTCACCTTAGAATGAGCAAAAAGCCAATCAATGCGCCATATCTCACTCAAAGCCCAGACTTTGTTGCTTGCCACAATAAAAGCTATGTAACAAAATATGACATGCTCAGTCAAATCAAACTTGGTGGCACCTTCCTTTTGAACTCGCCATGGACTGACGAAGAAATGGAAAAAGAACTTCCTGCTTCAATGAAGAAATTTATTGCAGACAAAAAACTCAAATTCTTCACAATCGACGCAGAAAAAGTTGCAGAAGAAGTTGGCTTAAACAGACGTATCAACGTTGTTATGCAAACTGCGTTCTTCGCACTTGCTGGCGTGCTTGACGTTAAAACAGCAATCGCCCACATCAAAGACGCAGCTGCAAAAACTTACGCTTCTAAGGGTGAAAAAGTTGTTCAAATGAACATCGACGCAATCGACCGTTCACTTGCAAACCTTCGTGAAGTTAAATACCCTGCTTCTTGGAGCAAGGCAACAAGCGAACCAGCATTCAACCCAATCACCGACCCATATTATAAAGATTACATTCGCCCAATCGAACTCAAACTTGGCGACAACCTTCCAGTTTCTGCATTCGATGTGACAGGCTCATCACACACAGCAACTTCACAGTATGAAAAGAGAAACATTGCAACAATGCTTCCAAAATGGATTAAAGAAAACTGCGTTCAATGTAACCAATGTGCACTTGTTTGTCCACATGCAGTAATCAGACCATATCTTGTTCCAACTGACAGCGACCTTGCAAAAGAAGTTGGTGCAATTCCTGCAATCGGTGTTCCTGGATATTCATTCAAGATTCAAATTTCACCAAAAGATTGCACAGGCTGTGAAAACTGTGTTCACTCTTGCCCAGCACTCAACAAAGCTCTTGAAATGGTTAAAGCAGAAGACATCATCGACGAAGAAGTTAAGCTTTATGACAAACTTAAAGACGTTGAAAACGTGAAGACAATCTTCAAGAAAGAAACCGTTAAAGGAAGCCAATTTGAAAAACCACTCTTCGAATTCTCTGGTGCTTGTGCTGGTTGCGGCGAAACACCATATGTTAAACTTTTAACTCAACTCTTCGGCGAAGAAATGATTGTTGCAAACGCAACTGGTTGCTCAAGCATCTATTCAGGCACAGCTCCAACCTGCCCATACACAAAATCAAAAACAGGATTTGGTCCAGCTTGGTCAAACAGCTTGTTTGAAGACAACGCTGAATTCGGCTTAGGCATGAAGAAAGCTGTTTCAAACAACAGAAAACATCTTGAAGAAACCGTTAAACAAGCAATCGAAAGCAAAGCTTATAACAAAGCTTTCACAGACAAGCTTGCGACATGGCTTAGTCAAGAAACAAAAGAACAAGCTCTTGCACTTTCAATCAAAAATGACATTATCGCTATGTATAACGCAGACAAGTCAAACGAAATCACTCGTGCACTTTATGGCTACACTGCTGCCCTTTTCGAAACATCTGTTTGGATTATTGGTGGCGACGGTTGGGCTTACGATATTGGCTATGGTGGTTTAGACCACGTTCTTGCTTCTGGCGAAGACGTTAACATTTTGGTTCTCGACACTGAAGTTTACTCAAACACTGGTGGTCAAGCATCAAAAGCAACCCCAATGGGCTCAGTTGCAAAATTTGCAGCTGGTGGAAAGCAAACACAAAAGAAGAACCTTGGCGCTATTGCTCGTCAATATCCAAATGTTTATGTTGCTCAAGTTGCAATGGGCGCAAACCCACAAGCAACAATCACAGCATTTAAAGAAGCAAAAGAAAACAAAGGTCCATCAATCATCATTGCTTACTGCCCTTGCATCAACCACGGTGGCGACATGAGTCACACTCAACAACAAGAAAAACTTGCAGTTGAAACTGGTTACTGGCCAATCTATAGATATAACCCAACGACCGAAAAACTCACATTTGATGCAAAACTTCCAAGCAAAGAATATGAAGAGTTCACAAAAACTCAAGCAAGATACTTCACCCTTGCAAAAACCAACCCAGAAGAATCAAGCAGACTCATCTCTGGAGCAAAAGAACACGCAAAAGAAGTTATCGAAAACCTTGCAGAAGACGCAAACAAACAATAATAAACAAAAAAAGAGAGTTTCAAAACTCTCTTTTTTATTGCTCACTTTTTCAATCTCATTGTCAATCTGCAAAATAAAAAACACCACCGGTTTGGTGGTGTTTTGCTTTGATTTATTTCTTTTTAGATGTTTTCTTTTTTGTTTCTTGTTTCTCTGTTTCTTCTGGTTTCACAGCATCAATAGTGTTTACGTCACCATCAACAATTTCTGCAACATCTGCGATATTTTCAAACACTTCTTCGCTCTCCTTTTCTTCTGCAATTTCTTTCTTTTCTTCAACCTTTATTTCTTTCTTTGGCTCAGTTTTTGCCTTTGGTTTTGCAACATAGTTTGGAGCATCTTCGCCAAAAAGCTTAACTTTTGCTTCAGCTTCTTTTGCGTCTAAAGTGCCTTCAAGTTTAGTTTTCTTCATTTCGTGAATGCGAGCTCTGCTTTCAAGCTTCATGTTCAAAAGTTCCATCTTTTGAGCAAATTTTTCTTGTCTTGCAAGTTCCTTTCTTTCTTGTTTTGCAGCAGCTTTTTTGTTGATGTCTTCAATCATAATTTCATAAGACTTGCCCACTCTCACGCCAAAAGTTTTAACCAAAAGCTTCACAAAAAAGCAAGTGAGCCAAACGATAGCGATAAGTGTTACAATAATGCTCACTGAAACACCGATAAATGTGAAAATATCAACAACCCATTTTGCGTCTTCCATAATTCTCCTTATTCCATGCCCATTGCAGCAACTGCAGCAGCTTGCCTTTCAAGTTTTCTCGCTTCAAGCTTTGCTTTTTGTGCTCTGCACTTTTCGTTTTGAATTTCGCAAAGTCTTGTTGCTTCTGCAATCATTTGTCTGAGTTTTAGCTCAGCAGGGCTATTGTAAATTCTTTGTTCTTCATATTCATTGTTTTTTCTGATAATATAATCAGCGTCATAAAGTTTTGCCATAGTCAGCCCTCCTTATCACACTTTGATTATACTACACATCACAGCTGCTCTCAAAATAAATTGAACCAGCTGTTTTTATTTGTAAAATTTAGACAATTTTTGAATTTTGCCTGCAATTTAGTTTACAGAGTAATAATTTTTTATTTTGTCAATTATTTTCTCTAAGATTTCATCATCTGAAAGCCCATCAATTTCAACAACTGTGTCTGCAAGGTCACTTTCAATCAAATCTTCCCTAGTTTTTAAGTCTGCCATGCTAGATGCGAAAAATTCTCTTTCAGCATCAGTTTTATAAACCTTCTTTTTTAGCTCAAAAATTTCGTCATTCAAATTTTTCTTTAAAAGTATCACAAAATTGCTGAGCTTAACCTTATAAAACAAATCAAAGCAGTTGTCTGCCATGTTTATATTTGAAACAAACACAGTATCATCAAAATCAAGCTCCATCTTGATTATTGATTTCATTTTTTTCATGACATATTCAATTCCATTTTTCTCTAAAATTTCTTTAAATGTGAATGGAATGTGGTCAAATTCAAAAAGGTCAACAGAATCTAAAACACGCATAGAAAAAGCATCAGCCAGCCTTTCAGCTAGCTGTTTTGACTTTTCATAATCATAGCTCAAAACTAGCATGTTTTGTTTCATTTCGTCTACCTTTTTGTATGGATTATCGCATCAACACAGTCATCAAACTCTGATGTGGTGATGTCATTCATAATGTTTGTGAGTTCGCTGTTGTCAAGTTTGTCTTTTGAAAGTTTCTCAACCTTTCTGCCGGCATCAGCGTTATAATCATCTACAGCTTCAGCTGAAGCAAACGAATCGCCAAACGCCTTTCTAAGATAAACTTCATACGCTAAAATTTTAGGGCTAATCTTAACTGACGCCAAATCTTTTTCGGTTACTTCATAGCTGTTTATTTCGGCATAATATTCATTTTCAAAATCTGCCAATTTCTTTTCATTTTCCATAAATATTTCACCTAGTCATCATATTTATTTTTAGACATTTGCATCTGCATTTCTTCCATTTCAAATTCTTCTTGTGCAGCTTTTTCTTTCTTTTTTTGTTCTTCAATGTTTTCGCGTTCTTTTTCTTCTTTCATAAGCTGCTCAATTTCATCAAGTTTTTGAAGCATATCATCTTCTTCATTTTGTTCAACGGCTTCAGCCTGTTGAACAGCCATATTAACGCTGTTCTTTTCTTGCATTTCCTTTTCACGAGCAATACGCATTTCTTCGCTTTCTTCTGCTTCTGGCATAATGTCACCAGCAACACCACCGGCAAGAATCGCAACTCTCTTTGATTCAGGAATAAGTTCTGACTTTTCGTTGCATTTGAGTTTGCCCTTGATTTCTTCTGCTTTTTCTGGCGAGTTTTCAAGCAAATATGACTTAACTTGAACGTTGAACATGTTTGTCACACCTGCAACATAGTCTTCAGCTGTGGCTGTGATTTCAGTTTTAAATTCCAAAAGGTTTCCAAGTTCTTTGTTTACTTGTTTGATGTCTTTTTTTCTGGTTTCATCAATAACATAAGTCGCAATAGCTTTAAGCACACGTTTTTTAACCGTTGTGTTTGCAAGCATATCAACCGTCACAGTTGACATTGAAGCTGGAAATGTCTTCACAATTTTTGACATATATTCTTCATCTGCCCTTGCCAAAACATCTTTATTTTCTGGCAACGAAAAGTTAAGTTTGCCATTGAAAAGCGTAATGATTTCACCTTCAAAAAATTTGCTTTCAAGTTCATCGCCAGACTGCTCATAAACATTTAAATTAAGCGTGTCTTCAGAAATGTTTTCAGCTTCTTGTTTTTCAATCTCAGAAATTTTCTTTTTGTCGAATGCTTCGTTATAGATTCCTGCACTCTTCAAAATTTTCTCAATATATGAAACACGAGCCTTATTTCTTTTTATCAGCATTGAAATTCTATTTTTAATAGCAAGAAGCCTTATAAGTTCGCTTCTTTTAGTTTGTGAAATTTTTGAAAATTCATTAATTTCAGCGCCAGACTCTGCCTTTTCAAGTTTTTTATCAACTTCTTCAATTTCAAGAATGATTTTTTCACATTGTTTTGCAAGTTTATCAAGCGCAGGAGAAACCCCAGCAATCACGCTGTTTGATAAGCTTTTAAATAAAAAATATTCTTCGTCGTCAAAATTTCTCATACTATCTCCTAGCTTAATAATAATAAAATTTGAATTTTATGTCAATAAAATTAAATTTGCCTTTTTTGTTTTGGTTTAACAAGCACAACAATATAGCTTAATGAAATAAAAATAATCATTCCAAGCTCATACCATGAAATTGTTAGCCTTGTATCTTTTTCAGCAAGTTCAACTGAATATTTCAAATTTGAATCTATGGTTGAAAAAGTAATATTCCCTGCTTTATAAGAAAGCAGCAAATAATCTTCTTCAAGCCTGTCTGTTTTTAAAATTCGCTCAAGCGTTTCGCTATGTGGGTGGTCATAATCATTATTCTTTCCGACTGAAACCACCACAAACTTAGGGTTTAAAAGCTTAAGAAGCGCAGCACTTGAACTATATTTGCTTCCGTGATGCCCAGCAATAAACACTGAAACATTCGAAATGTGCTCACGCTCAAGACTTGTCAAACTTGAAAGAAAATCAGTTTCTTCAAAGCTTAAATTTTCAGCATTTTTGTCACCACTTGAAAATGCAGCATCTCCTGAAAAGAAAAATGTTTCGCCAAAAATTGAAAGCAAAAATATTGCAGAGTTATTGTTTGAATCAGTTACGCCATAGCCAACAGTTGCAAATCCACCTGTTCTTTCCGTCATCAAACTCAAATCTGTTTCATCATCACGAACAAGTGGCGCAAAAAATTCAATTTCATAATTTTCGCCTGAAATTTTTAATCCGTCATAAAACACAGTGACAGAACTGAAAATCTTTTTGCCATTTTCAAAATAATATTCACTATATGCCCTTTCAACAAACTCATTATAAACCGAACTGGTCACTCTCGAAATTTTTGAACGATTGCCCGTCACCGTTTGATAATACTCATAAACCCCTGCAAGGTCTTCACTTTCATTTGCAACAAATTCATCTGCATTGTCACCAGTGCCTGCAATCTGAAATGGTCTTAAAACATTTTTAACTTCAACCATTTCAAAAACTTTTACAAGCCCACCAATGTGGTCTGAGTCTGCATGCGTTGCAATCATGTAATCAATTTTATCAACATTTCTATCTTTTAAAAACTCAACTATCTCTGTTCCACACACCGTGTTTCCACCATCAATAAGCATTGTCTTTCCGTCTGGAAAACGCACAAATGTTGAATTGCCTTGACCAACATCAAGATATATCACTTCATATTTTGAGTCTTTGGTTTTTCTTTCAGAAACCTGATTTGCAGCATATGTTTCATTAAGGTTCAAAAAATCTTCAATATGCTCAGCAAAGAAAAAAGACAAAACAACAAGTGCCAGCAATACGCAGACAATCGTAAGTTTTATCTTAATTTCTCTTTTTGTGATTTTATTTCTTGTCATGAGTGAAAAACTTTCCTATCTTTTTAGGATTAAGCCCTAACATTTTTTGAATTTTATCTTTATTTGCCATAACGGTATCATAACCGATTTTTATCATTTCATTAATGCCTTCAAATTTAAGTGGTGAAAATTGCTCAAGAGAAGGCTTGAAAATCAAATCTGCTTGATTTAAAACGTCATCAACTTTTGCTTGCATCATGATTCCAATGGTTGAAGAAAGCACTCCAACAGTTGAAAGCGAATCTGTTCCCGTGCCACGCAAATGGTTGACGTCGATTGCAAAAACAACATTTGCACCCATTTTTTTAACCACATCAGCAGGAACATTGTTTCTAACCCCACCATCAACAAGGTGCATATCTTCATACACAACTGGTGTAAACACTCCTGGAACAGCACAACTTGCAGAAACAACCTTTGCAACATTTCCATAGTCAAAGTCAATTTCTCTGCCGGTTTTAAGGTCTGTGCAAACAACTGTGAGTGGAATTTTCATCTCAGAAAAAACCGTGATATCCCCAAATGCCTTGTTGAGTTGGTCTTCAAGTTTTTCGGTGTTAATCGGCTTAATAAAAGGTATGCTGCCACGCATAATATCTTTCTTTTTAAGCCCCTTTGCAAGTTCTTCCATTTCTTTTGCTGATTTTCCAAAAGCATAAAGCGCAGCCATGATGCTTCCTGCACTTGTTCCAGCCACATAGTCAAACTTCACGCCAAGCTCTTCAAAAGCTTTAAGCGCCCCAATGTGACCGATTCCCCTAGCGCCACCACCACCAAGCGCCAAGCCAATTTTGACCTTTTTGTGAATATCAATTCCTTCAGTTTTCTTTTTCTTAAAAAAATCAAACATAAAATCACCCAACAATTATTAGTTTTTTATTTTTGTGCCTTAATAATACCATTATTTTCAAATTTAGTAAATAAAAAACAGACCAAGTGTTACACTCGGTCTGCCTAAATTTCGATATTTTAACTATTTTGCGTCGCCTTCAGCATCTGTAAGTTTTTGAAGTTCAGCAATTTCTTCGTTATATCTAGCTTTTTCTTGAAGTAAGAACTTAGCCATTTTAACGTTGTGGTCGTTCTTTTCTTTGTTGCTTTCGATATATTCTTCAGCATCTTGAATGCTTGCTTTAAGTTCAGCAATGTGAGCTGTGAGTTCTTCTTGTTTAGCCTTTTTGTCTTCATCAATATTTTTGATGTCTGTTACGCTATACATAACAAGGTTAAGGTTTGTAAGTTCACCAGCACGTCTGTCAAGCATCTTTTGGTTTCTGTTTTTTCTTCTCTTTGTTCTTTCATATTTCAAGATTGCTTTTTGAATCTTTGCAAGGTCTCTTTCAATTTTATCTCTGCTTGCAATGATTTTTTCAAGTCTTGCAGAATAGTCGATTGAACCATTTGCTTGAATGTCAACTTGTTCATCTTTTAAGCCTGTATACTCCAAAATTTCAGTATCTTCACTTGGCTCAGAAGTTTCATCTTCGTCATCTTCAGAAACAGCAGCAAGGTCTTCAATCTTTGATTCTTCAACCTTTTCAACCTTTTCTTCAGCGATTTCTTCTTGTTTTTCTTCAACAATTTCTTCTTTAACTTCTTCAACCTTTTCTTCAACTTCTTCTTCAGCTGGAGTTTCTTCGATTTCTTCAAAGATTTCAACCAAAGTGTCTTTTTCTTCAACCACAGCTTCTTCAACTACAGCTTCTTCTTTAGCTTCTTCTTGTTTTTCTTCTTCTACTTCTTCGCCTTCTGTTTCTTCATCAAGCTTAGCAAGCATAGCGTCAACATCTTCATCTTCTTCATCTTTAACGACGTTGTTAATCACATTAACTGTGAACACGCTTTGAACATCTTCTAATTTTTCTTCTTTTGGCTCAACAGTGATTTCAACAATAAACATAATCATAAACACAATTGACGCCAAGGCAAAAGCACCTGCAACACTGAGCAAAACAATTTGTAAAACTGTCATTTTTAATTTCCCCCTTTTAAAAATTTCACTTTCCAAATGTAAAATTTTCAACATTTTTGTTTAATTTTTTGCATTTTTAATGTGAAATTTCTTTCACTACAGTTATTCTATCATAAGTTATAATGTTTGTCAATACCCAATTTTTCAAAATTTACAATATTTTTTTCAAACAAAAAAGCACTGAGAATAATCTCAGTACTTATTATATTAAACAAACTCATCATTTGATTACATTTTTAAATGTTTTGATAATTTTGATTTCATCTTCAGGAACTTTTGTGCCATCAACACTTCTCTCGAGCAGTTTTATCTTTTTGTTCTTGCCATGATAATCTGAGCCACAAGTCACAAAAAGCCCATGTTTTTTTGCAATTTTAACAAGTTCTGCAATTTCATTTTCATCATAAAGTGAATAATAACACTCTAAGCCTGAAAGCCCAAATTTCTTGAAGTCACAAACAAAATCGTCCACCTGCTCAAATGGAATATGCCTTTGTTTCACTCCATAAATTGAGTGTGCCCAAACCACTTTTGCACCTGCTTTTGACATTTCAGAAATAACTTCAATCGCATCAAACAAATAATCTCTTGGATATTTGATAGATTTTAAGAACACGTGAGCATCTTCAATATCTTCAAAAAAACCGTCATTTTTCAAACAGTTTGCAACATCTGGAGTTCTTATATTGATTCTGCTGTTCAAAAATTCCATAGACTGCTCTGAAAACTTGAACCCTGCATCTTCAATCGCCTTGAATCTATATATATCTTTTTCCTTCATCAAAAGTTTAAGTCTTTTTTCAAAATCTCGAACTTCGTCAGAATTTGGGTCAATGTCATATGCCAAAATATGCACTTTTCTGCCCTTGTAAATGCAGCTATACTCAATTCCTGGAACAAACGCTATGTTTGCATCTTTGATTTTCTGTTTGAGCTCTTCACTTTTTAAGATTTTTCTGCACGCTTTTGCTGTGTCGTGGTCTGTGATTGAAAAAAATGTCACCCCTTCTAAGATGACGTTGTCAATGAGTTTTTCAACGCTATCAGTTCCGTCTGAACAAGTTGTGTGCATATGCAAATCAATCATAAAATCTCTCCTATTCAAAATTTTAAACACACACTGAAAATTTGTCAAACAAAATAAAAAGATGGGTAAAAATACCCATCTTTAAAGCGTTTGAACTTAGTCTTTGATTTGTTCCCAAGGAAATTCATTTCTTCCAAAGTGGCCAAAGCAAGCTGTTTGCTTATAGATTGGTCTGAGCAAATCAAGCTCGTTAATGATGTTTGAAAGTCTGAAGCTGAAGTTGTTGTTTACATATTCCAAAATTTCTTCCATTGAAACTTTGTTTGTGCCGAATGTTTCAACATATAGGCTCACTGGTTCAGCAATACCAATTGCATAACTTGCTTGAATTTCACACTTGTCAGCAAGACCATGTGCAACAATATTCTTTGCAACATATCTTGCGTAATAACAAGCACTTCTGTCAACTTTTGTTGCGTTTTTAGAGCTGAAGCAACCACCACCAACTCTGCCCACGCCACCATAGGTGTCAACAATAATTTTTCTTCCAACACAACCACTGTCGCCAAAGCTTCCCCAAATGGTAAACTTTCCACTGGTGTTGATTAAGAATTTTGTGTTTGATTGGTCAAACTCAGCATATTCTTTTAAAACTGGGTCGATAACGTTTTCTTTAACGTCTTTTTGAATTTGTTCAGTTTCAAGCTCGTCACTGTGAGAAACACTAACCAAAACTGTTGCGATTGCAACTGGCTTTTCATCTTCATATTCGATTGAAACTTGGCTTTTTGCATCTGCATAATAACAAGAAGTTGTTCTTCTATATTCATCATACTTCTTCATAAGCTTGTGAGCAACGATGATTGGAAGTGGCATAAATTCAGCAGTTTCGTTTGAAGCGTAACCATAAACCATACCTTGGTCATTAGCTTTGAGTTCTTCTTCGCCAATAACAGCTTGTGCGATGTCTGGGCTTTGAATAGAAATTTCTTTGATAACTTGAAACTCGTTTTCATAGCCAATTTCTTTCAAAACTTCTCTGCCGATTTTTTCATAATCAATTTCTGATTTTGTTGTTGCTTCACCATAAATAAACAATTTGTCATTTTTGATTGCACATTCAACAGCCATTTGTGAATGTGGGTCACCTGCAAGAGCAGCATCTAAAATTGCGTCTGCAATGGTGTCACAAGTTTTGTCTGGGTGTCCGATATTCACGGATTCACTTGTAATAATTTTTCTCATAATCTCTCCTAAATCTTTTGTTTTTCCATAATTTCAGGCATTAAAAAATCCGTCGTAATCCGACGGACTCAATTTAAAACTCGAACCATCGGTCAGCCTTTAGCACCTTGGCGAAAGCTAGGTTGCTGTGTGGTCGACGGGGCTGTCCCTCGCACACTCTTTATGGAATACACGTATTATATCACTAAACTTTTAAATTTTCAATCTTTTTTATCAGATTTATTCTGCTTTTATTTACAATTCAATTTCAAGCCCGATTGGAGCATGGTCACTGCCAAGAACAGATGTGTAAATCTTTGAATCGCGAATCTTATTTTTTGCATTTTCTGAAACAATGAAATAATCAAGACGCCAACCCACATTTTTTGCCCTTGCCTGAAAGCGATAGCTCCACCAAGAATATTCGATTTTGTTTGGATATAAATATCTAAACGAATCAACAAAGCCAGATTCCAAAAGTTCCGTCATCTTTGTTCTCTCTTCAATAGTGAAACCTGCATTTCTCTCGTTTGATTTGGCATTTTTGATGTCGATTTCTGTGTGCGCAACATTAAGGTCACCGGTGTAGATGACTGTTTTGTTTTTGCTGAGCGAGTTTAAATATTTTCTAATATCGTCTTCAAAAACCATGCGATAGTCAAGGCGTTTAAGCTCTTCTTGAGAGTTTGGAACATAGGCATTAACCATATAAAAATCTTCAAATTCAAGGGTGATAACTCTGCCTTCGTCGTTATATTTTTCATTGATGCCAAAAACCACAGAAATTGGCTCTTTTTTTGAATAGATAAGCGTTCCACTATACCCTTTCTTTTCTGCAGAGCTCATAAATAAATGATACCCTTTCTTTTTAAGGTCTGCTTGACCTTCTTGCATTTTGGTTTCTTGAACGCAAAAAATGTCTGCATCTTCAGTTTCAAAAAACTCATCAAATCCCTTTTCTTTGCAAGCACGAAGCCCGTTTGTGTTCCAACTGATAATTTTCATAAAAATCTCCTAGAAAAAGTATACCAAATCACACTCAAAAAATCATCTTTTTTAGCCCAGCAAACGCAAACTTATTTAATCTTCTTACACTTCAAACTTTTCACCAAAAATTTCTTCAAACTTTTCAGGTGTTATGAGTGCTTTGCGTCTTTTTTCACTGTCTAATGGTGCAACAAAACCACAATCTTCCATAGCATCAACTATTCTCGCAGCTCTTGAATAGCCAATTGCAAACTTTCTTTGCAACAACGCAGCAGACACACAACCGTTACACATTGTTAGCATCACTGCCGCTTTGAAATAATTATCAAAATTTTTCATTTCTTCAACATTTTTTAATTTCATAATTTTTCTCCTTTTTAATTTATAACTTCATGATAACATACGCCATATACCAAAAAAAGGATTTGAAGATTATATTTTAATTTCATTAAAAAACAAGTAAAATCCATATGATTTTTTATTTTTAACAAATATATACAAATTTTGCTCATTTGTCCCCCGAAATTAGCATTGTGGTTATGCTGTGGTTTGACAATACACTATATATTTGTTATAATTTTCTTGTTTTAAATAATTCAAGGAGTCTCGCGATTTTATGAAGACAGAAGAAAGAATTTCAAACATACAAAATGGCAAAGATTTAAAAGTTTATGAATATTTGGGCAGCCATTTTGGAAGAAAAAACGGAAAGCCGGGTGTTTACTTCAGGGTTTACGCTCCAAAAGCAAAAGAAATTTTTGTTGTTGGCGATTTCAACAACTGGGACAAAGAATCTCACCCACTAAAGCGAATCAAAAATTCAAATGTGTGGGAAGTTTTTGTTGAAAAGGCTAAAAACCTTCAAAAATATAAATATATCGTTGTTGACAAAAACGACAAAGAAGTTGTGAAAGCTGACCCATATGCTTTTTATGGTCAAAACGTAACACATGATGGCGACTTTGCATCATACATTTATGACCTTGATGGTTATAAATGGAAAGATTCAAAATATTTTGAAAAATTTGAACAAAAAAACCACTTAGATACACCTATGAACATTTATGAAGTGTGTCTTCTTTCGTGGAAACGCCATGCAGACGGCAGTTTTTACACCTACCGTGAACTTGCAACATCACTCATTCCATACGTTAAAAAAATGGGATACACCCACATTGAACTCTTGCCACTTTCAGAGTTCCCTAGAGATATTTCTTGGGGATATCAAGTTCAAGGCTATTACGCAATCACAAGCAGATATGGCAAACCAAAAGATTTTATGTATTTCATTGACAAGTGCCACGAAGCTGGAATTGGCGTAATTTTAGACTGGGTTCCTGCCCACTTCGATTTCCACGAATTTGGACTTATGGACTGGGACGGCGAATCACTTTACGAAAGCCCAAAGTGGGACAGAAAATATCAACTTGCTTGGACAACCAGAATGTTTGACTATGAAGACCCATATGTAACTCAATTCTTGCTTGCAAGTGCTCTTTTCTATATGAGAAAATATCACTTTGACGGAATCAGAGTTGATGCTTGCGTTGCGATTTTATATCTCGATTTCTGCAGAAACCCTGACGAGTGGATTCCTAACGTCAACGGAAACAACATCAACTATGCAGGTGTTGAGTTTTTGAAGAATTTAAACAACTGCATCTTCAGCGAGTTCCCTAATGCACTCATGATTGCCGAAGAAGTTTCTTCTTGGCCAATGGTTACAAAACCAACAACAATCGGTGGACTCGGTTTCAACTTTAAGTGGAATGTTGGTTGGATGAACGATATTTGGGAATATACTTCAATGGACCCACACTTTAGAAAATATCATCACAAGATTTTGACTCACACTCTTGATTATTGTTTTGATGAAAACTTCATCTTGCCTGTTGACCATGACGAAGTTGCAAACGGTCGTCACTCACTCATCAAAAAGATGAACGGCGATGACATGAAAACCAAAATTGACCTTTGCCGTGCATTCTATCTTTATATGTTTATGCACCCTGGCAAAAAGCTTTCATTCATGGGCAGCGAATTCGGTCAAATCACAGAGTGGACACACGACGAGCCAATTAACTGGAAACTTTTGAAAGCTCAAAACAACAAAAAACTCAGCAAATTCATTTCATCACTCAACCACCTTTACATCAACACCCCTGAAATGTATGAAATTGACTTCGACAAATCAGGTTTTGAATGGGTTGTTAAAGATGACAATTTAAACTGCGTTTGCGTGTTTAAACGTTATGACAAGAACAGAAATTATCTATATTGTGTGAGTAATTTCTCTCCATTTAGAATCACCGACTATGTTATCGGCGTTGACGAAAGTGGAACTTATGAAGAAATCTTCACAACAGATGATGAACTTTTTGGTGGAACTGACGAACACAACGAGCTTATTCACTCAAGCATTATGAACAAAAATGGAAAAGCTCACGCAATTCGTTTGAATATTCCAGCAAACACAAGCTTGCTTATTCGCAAGGTTCAAAAAAATTAGAGAGGATTTATGGACGAAAAAACCAAACTTGACGTTTTATTTGTAAGTGCAGAATGTATTCCATTTTGCGCAAATGGTGGGGTTGCAGACATGTGCTATGCCCTTCCAAAATATTTGAATAAATCTGGCAAAATCAATGCTCGTGTTATTTTGCCACTCTATTCAAAGATTCCTGAAAAATATAGAGAAGGCTTTAAACTTATTGGTGAAAGAACCGTTGAGCTTTCTTGGAGAAAAGAATACTGTGGAATTTATGAATATGAGTTTAATGGAATAACCTATTATTTCATTGACAACAAGCAATATTTCGAAAGAGAAAACCTTTTGGGCTACCCTGACGACGTTGAAAGATTCAGCTTTTTCAGCAAAGCTGTGCTTGATATTCTTCCACTTGTAAACTTCTTCCCTGACATCATTCACACAAACGACTGGCAATCAAGCATGGTCTGCACATTCTTAAAAATCTTAGAATGGCAAAACCCAAAATATGAACATATCAAAACCGTTCTCAACATTCACAACTTAACCTATCAAGGAATCGCAGACTTTAATATCGTTAAAGACCTTTTGAATGTTGACGACAAATTTGCCTATCTTTTCGACTTTTTTGGCAGAGCAAACATTATGAAAGCAAGCATTATGTGCTCAGATTCAATCGTTGCTGTAAGCGAAACCTATAAAGACGAAATTATGCACAGCGAACAAGGAAACGGTCTTCAAGGCATTCTTGAAAGCGTGAGCTACAAAGTTCACGGCATCATCAATGGCATCGACTATGAATATTACAACCCAGCAACCGACCCAAATGTTTATGTGACCTACGACAAAGATAATCTTGACAAACGCGGCGAAAACAAGCTCAAACTTCAAGAAGAACTTGGTCTTCCAGTTGACGCAAATATTCCGGTTTATGCTTATGTTGGATATATGGGCGTGAACAAAGGCATCGAGCTTTTAAGACAAGTTATTGAACCTTATCTTGAAGAAAACAAACTTCAATTTGTTGGAATCGGTGGTGGCAGCCCTGAATATCAAAACTATATGAAATATTTAAACGATAAGTATCCAAACAATGTAAAAATCAAATTCGGTTATGACAACCATTTTGTTAAAAAGATTTACGCTGGAACAGACTTCTTGTTTAACATTTCAAGTGTTGAACCTTGTGGTCTTTGCCCACTCATCGCAAACAAATATGGCGCTCTTCCAATCGTGTTTGAAACCGGTGGTTTAAAAGACAACTTCACCGACTTTAGATATCAAGGTGGAAACGGCTACACATTCAATGACTATGATGCAACCACACTCACCGACCTAATCAATAGAACACTTCGTCATTTTGAAAACAAAGAAAGACTCAATGGCTATATCGCACAAGTGATGGACGAAAGTTTTGACATCAAAGACTGTGCCGATAAATATATTGAGCTTTACGAAGATTTATAATAAACACCATAAAAAAACACCAACAACCGTTGGTGTTTTTCTTTTTATATTAAATTTTATTCGCTTTCTTCAAACTTCAAAGTTGGGTTTTTGTCATCAAATAAATTCCAAACTTCATCATCAAAATTCTCTTTCACAAATGCCCAAATTTCTTCCAATGAAGCACTCACGCCTTCAGTGTTGATTGTTGCAACAATCCCACTTGAACTGCCTGTCTTATTTGCACTAGATGCACTAATTTCTTGATTTTCATATCTTAAACAATTTGTAATTGTCACATTTGACGAATAACCAACCAAACCACCTGCATATGTTCTATCTTGTCTTGCATTTGAATTTGAAACATATGAAGTCACACTTCCAGTTGCAAAACAGTTGATAATAATTGAAGACGAAGCATTTCCTATTAATCCACCAGAATAAATATCACTGCCACCAATTCCTTCTTGGCCATGTGAATAAACAGTGCCTGCAGCATAACAATTTGAGATTGTTGAAGAAGTGTCATATCCTATCAATCCACCTGCATAAGGTTTGCAACCAGTTGAAATTTGTCCAGTAAATTTATCACTCACACCAACCATTGTATAACAATTTGAGATGTTTGAAGAATTTGATTTTCCAATTAATCCACCAACATAGTTTTCATAATCAGTTCTAGTGTTTTCAACTGAAATATCACCAATTGCATAGCAACTTTTGATATTTGATGATGACAAATATCCAACCAAACATCCGGCTGAATTATATTTTGAATATTCATAGTTTATAGTAAAACTCTCAAGCCCAAGATTTTTTATCGTTGAATTAGATACACTGCTGAAAAATCCATTCCATTGTCTTCCGGTTGTAATTTTAAAGTTTGAAATAACAAATCCATTTCCATTAAAACTTCCACCTAAAAGATTAATTGGAATCCATTCTGCACCTTCTAAGTCAATATCTGACATAAGCTCAAAACTTTCCACAACCGAAGTATAATTTGAATATTTAGTTAAGTCTTCCTTCGCATTTATTTTTATAGCCCCCATCAATTCATAGCAACCAACAACTTCAGGGTTTCCAGAAGCATAAAGTCTGCCAATATAAGTTGAACCTGTTAAATCAGTATTGACTGCAGAAATTTCCCCAGTTGCGTAACTGTTTTTTATTGTGGCAGACTTGGTTGAATTGGATGTATGTCCAACCAAGCCACCTGCATAAGCATAACTTTGCTCAGATTCTGCAGATACATCTCCTGTAGCGTAACAATTTAAAATTTCAAATGTTGAAGAAGAATACCCCACCAAGCCACCTGCGAAAGCAGATCTTTGTGTTACAAAAATTTCAACATCTCCAGTAGCATAACTATTCGTTATATTAACATTTGAACCAAAAATTTCACCAATTAATCCACCAATATAAAAATAATTATAATCTCCTGAAATTGAAATACTTCCGGTTGAATAACAATTTTTAATGGTTGTTGATGACTTAACTTCTCCAACTAATCCACCAACATCACATCCACTTTTATATTCATTATCAATAACAAAGTTTTCAAGTCCTAATTTTTCTATTGTTGAATTAGAAATTATACCAAAAAATCCATTCCATTGTCTTCCGGTTGTAATTTTAAAGTTTGAAACAACAAACCCATTTCCATTAAAAATTCCATTTTTAAACTCAACAATAGGCTGCCATTCTTCGCCGTTAAGGTCAATGTTGTCAAGAAGAACAATTTTTCCGTCTAAAGTTGCCCCACTTATTGCCTTCAAATGCTCAACTGTTTTGATTGCACGTGAATTATCAACATAAACTTTTCGATAACCCTTGCCTTCAAATTGAAGAATTGATTTTCCTTCTGCATCGGTGTAAATTTTGCTTGAATCGTCATAAATCACGTATGATTCGCCAAGCTCAAAATCCTGATTTGTTTCAATAATTTCATAGTCAAATTTCAAATCATTCACTTCATCAAACATTGAAACATAAACTTGCGAAGTTGATAAAACATCAAGTGTGAACTGCTTTTGTTTTGTGTTTCCTGCCACGTCAGTTGCTGTCACATTGATTGTCACAACATTTCCTGCAGCAAACTCACCATCAACGATTTGAACAACAATTTCTGCATCTTCTTCAAATTCGTCAGTTGCAACCACAAAGTCTTCAAATTGCTCACTTTCATAAATAAACAACTCTTCACGGTTATAAGTTATTTCAATATTTTCATAAACTTTAACATTTTTAATAGTTTCAGTTACAATTTCACCATAAAGCCCATTTGCTGTGAACTTGATTTCAATAACGTCACCTGCATTTTGCGTTCCTGTTAAGTTTTCAACTGAAACAGCAAAGGTGTTTCCTGCATTGTCGATTGCAATCGCTTCGAAAAGTGCCGAGCTGAGTGTGTCGTTAACGCTGATTGCAACCTTGTTTGAGTGCTTGATTTCAAAGGTGTAATCAACCCACTTTGCATAAAGAATTATGTTTTTGTTTAACATAACCGTTGTTTCTTTCAATTCTTCTAAAAAATAACCATTATCGTAAAACCACCCGTCAAACACATAACCATATTTTGTTGGATTTGCTGGCAAAATGATATCTGAACCAGTGATAAAACTAAGCTCTGCAACAGGCGTTCCACCATTTGTTTCAAATGTAACAGTTGAAGTGTCGTCCCAATGCGCAGTTAAATTTAAAACTTCGTTTTCACCAATGCTTCTAAGCGTGTTTCCGTGAATATCGGTGAGCAATTCTTTTCCGTTATACCAACCAGCAAACTCATGCCCAGCATTTGTTGGCACCGGCAAAACACAATATTCATTTTTGTTCACAAGCATTTCATTTGTTTCAACTTCACCACCATTTGCATCAAAACTAACAAAACATTTTTCATGGTACCAACCTGCCCAAATCTCAACATTTCCAGTTGTTTCAGTTTCGATTTTTGTAATTGGATTTGTCAAATCGCTGTCTGCAAACCAACCAATAAATAAACTATCAGTTTTCGTTGGCTCTGCAAAAATAATTTCATCATTAATTGTGTATGTTTGTGGATTCAATTCGCTATTTGTGCCACCGTTTAAGTGATATGTGATAGAATAATCTACAACATTCCACTTTGCATATAAAATCAAATCATTTGCCACCACAGAATTTGCTTCAAACTCAGTTGTTAAATCTTCATCAACAAACCAACCTGCAAATGTGTAACCTTTTTTGGTTGGGATTTCTGAAAGTTCAACAGTCAACCCTTCTTCAATTTCCTGTGCGTTAATCAACGAGCCACCGTTTGTGTTGAATGTCACTTCATAAAGTGGTTTTCTTCTGATTGTGACCACATAAAATTCTTTCTTTCCAGCAGAGTTTTCAACCATCAAATAAAAAGTGTTGTCACCAGGCTCAAGCTCAACTTGTTTTGTTTTTATTTCATCTACGCCTTCAATGTCTTTATATAAAAACCAGTCGTTGTTTTTTGGAACTTTTATAACCCCATCAAAAGAAAACATTTCTGTTTCATTATCAACCACACAAGTTGCCACTTTTGTTTCTGGGTCAATATCCAAAACGCTCGAACTTTCAATTTTTGGATTTCTTGGAACAAACACATAACAAAGCGCTGACACCAAAGAAATCAACACCACTGCAAGCGCTACCGAAATTGAAACAATTATTTTTTTTCGATTGTTTTTTGATTGCGTTTTTTCATTAGCCTTATCATTCATAGATTTGCTCCTTTACTGTTTTTGTTTTTAAAAAATCGCAGATTTTTGGTATTATGCGTCACATAACACCCCAAATTTTCAGCATTTTTGAAGAATTTTGCGTTTTTTAATCTTGTTGTTGAAGATAGTCTAAAACTCTAAATTCAAGAGAGCTCCAATCATCTGTTAAAAGTTCTCTATCTTCTCCACTTACATAAAGCGCCTGTTCGTTTCCAATTTCAATATAAAGTGACTTGTCATAAATTTCAATCTCTTCCATATGAGCCGGATAACAAAAAGTGTCTGGCGTGATGAAAAAATCATTTTCATTTTGCATCTCGTCTGAGTAGCACATTCTGTTTGGTGTGGTGTGCACAAAAACCATTTTGTCAATCCAGCCAAAACCCTTGAGTGCATTTTCGCCAAACTCACCTTTCACATCATAATCATAAGGCTCACTTCTAAGACAATATTCAGTGTCACTTCCTGCAAGAACCGACCCTGCACTGCTGCCGATATAAACTGCACCCTTTTTCTCGACAAGCTCTTTAACTTTTTCAAATTGATTAAATTTTAAAAGATGATGAACAAGTCTTGTTGTGTTTCCACCACGCACAAAAACAATGTCAATTTCATCTTCAAAACGATAACCTTCTTGAAGAGAAATCACTTTGACACCCATTTCTCGAAACTTCACAGCCGTTCCACTTTGAAGCTCATATGGGTCATCTTGAGCATAGCCAACAAACAAACATGTGAGCCCTTCTGTTTTATCAAAAAACTTGTTTATAAATTTATACCCAACTCCTGAGTAATCTGAACATAGTAAAAGTTTCATATCTATAAATCCTTTTGAATTAAATCAATTTCATCATATTTGCCCTGCTCATAAAATGGACCATTTTTATAAAGTTCAAAATATTCTGCTGGCGAATATGGTCTTGGCACAAATGTATCACCATTTTTCATTTCAAAATAGAGCCCATGCCTTGAGTTTATTTCTTCAATATCATCTGCTCTTGTTCTCACAACTTCTTTTCTCTTTTTGTTTATAAACTTTGAATAATACAAAAAGTGCTTGTGATTTGATGTGACGAGATTCAATCCTGAAACCGAAGCCTGCGCCATGATGATTGCATCTGAAGTTGGAAAACCATTTTCGTTTTCATCTTCCATTGCTTCTTTTCTGATATAATCAAGCGCCAAAACAACCGATTTTTTGGCAAAATCAGCCTTGTTTTTTGGCTCGACAAACACACAATAATTTTCCAAAAACTCACGCTCTCTGCTGTCTAAATTACCCTTTATTTCTTCAAAAACTTGTGGCAAAATTGCAATTTTAAGCGAGCCATTTATGCACTTTCTTTTAAGTGACCTAATGGTGTTGTAAAACCCATTTTTGTCACTTTTTTTAGGCTTGAAATTTTCATTTGTAGAAACAATAGCAAAAAACACATTCGTATCAACTGCAACAATCGTGCGAAAATTTTCATTTTTAAATTCTTTCATGATTAATCTCCACACTCAACAATTTCAATATCGTTTTTCTTTGCAAACTCAACACTTTCGTTGATAGATTGCATCATATAGTTTGCAAGTTCTTCTTCTGTCATATTTTTGAGTTTGTTGTTGATTTCTTGTTTTTTTGCTTCCACTTTTTCAAGTTTTTCAATTAATTCTTTTTCATCAATTTCAATATTTTCCATACACTAATTATATAATATACACATACGTTTTTCAATTAAAACAATAAAAAAGAACGCAAATTGCGTTCTTTTATTTAAGCATATCTTCAAGTTTTTTTGTGAGCTCTTTATCCATATTTGGCGTGTCACCAAGCCTATATTCAATTCCAAGTTTTTCATATTTTGACTTTCCCATCGAGTGATATGGCAAAAGTTCAATTCTTTCAACATTTGGAATGTTTTTGGCAAACTTTTTAAGCTTTAACACGTGAGCTTCGTCATCATTGATTCCCGGAACAATAACTTGCCTAAGCCAAAGCTTTTTGTTTTTGCTGATGCAAGACTTCAAAAAGTTTTCAAAGTCATCAAATTCTCTGCCAGTGATAAACTTATATTCATCTCTCTCAACAGCTTTTATGTCTAAAATCACAAGGTCAACAAGGTCTAAAACTTCGTCGTATCCGTCAGCCACGCCACATGTGTCGATTGTGACATGAACGCCATTTGCCTTCAAAAGTTTAATTGCTTCAAGCAAAAATTCTGACTGTAAAAGTGGTTCACCACCACTGAATGTCACGCCACCATGTTCACCATAATATGTTTCATATTTTTTGAATCTTTGAAGAATCTCTTCAGCTGTGATTGTTTTTGCATCTTTATCAGTCCAAGTTTCAGGGTTGTGGCAATACAAACACCTAAGTTTGCAACCAGCCATAAACACAACCAATCTAACCCCCGGACCATCAGCAGAGCCCATAGATTCAATGTCAGTTATTTTTCCGTTCATACTTTTCCTTTTGGATTTTTATTTTTAAATAAAATTGCCCAAACAACTTTAAAAAAGAGTTATCTGAGCAATTCTAATAATTAAAATTAGCGTTTTTCGTGGAATGTTCTAGCAATAACTTCTTCTTGGTGAGCTCTGTCGAGCTTGTTGAAGTTAACAGCATAACCAGAAACACGAATTGTAAGGTTTGGATATTTCCAAGGATTGTTCATAGCGTCGATAAGCAAATCTCTGTTAAACACGTTAACGTTGATGTGTTGAGCGCCTTGAGCAAAGTAACCATCAATGATTGAAACAAGGTTTTCAACTTGTTCATCTTCATTGTTTCCAAGAGCACTTGGAACAATTGAGAATGTGTTTGAAATACCGTCTTGACAGCAGTGTTCATATTTGATTTTTGCAACAGAGTTAAGTGAAGCAAGAGCACCACTTGAATCTCTGCCATGCATTGGGTTCGCACCAGGAGCAAATGCTTCACCAGCTTTTCTTCCGTCTGGTGTGCTACCAGTCTTTTGACCATACATAACGTTTGATGTGATGGTTAAGAGTGAAAGTGTTGGTTTTGCATTTCTGTAAAGCTTGTGTGAATCAATAGCATTGAAGAATTCTTGAACGAGTTCTTGAGCGATGATATCAACTCTGTCATCATCATTACCAAATTTTGGGAAATCGCCTTCAACTTCAAAGTCAACAGCAATTCCTTGTTCGTTTCTAATTGGCTTAACTTTTGCATATCTGATTGCAGAAAGTGAGTCAACTGCACAAGAGAAACCAGCGATACCGAAAGCCATAAGTCTTTCAACAGCTGTGTCATGAAGAGCCATTTGGCTTGCTTCATAAGCATATTTATCGTGCATGAAGTGAATGATGTTGTTTGCATCAACATAGATTTTTGCAATCTTTTTAATCATTGTGCTATAGTCACGTCTAACTTTGTCATAAGTTAAAACTTCTTCAGTGTTCTTTTCAAGTCCATCAACAACAAGCTTGCCACTCTTTTCATCAACACCACCGTTGATTGCATAAAGAAGCGATTTTGCAAGGTTGCAACGTGCACCAAAGAATTGCATTTGCTTTCCTTGTTTCATAGCTGAAACGCAGCAAGCAATAGCGTAGTCATGACCGTAACCTGGACGCATTGTGTCGTCGCCTTCATATTGAATTGAGTCAGTCTTGATTGAGATTTTTGCACAATATTTTTTGAAGTTCATTGGAAGACCCTTAGACCACAAAACTGTAAGGTTTGGCTCAGCACTTGGGTTCAAGTTGATGAGTGTGTTTAAGAATCTGAATGAGTTTTTAGTTGTGAGTGATTTGCTTTCGTTAACCATACCAGCAACAGCTTCAGTAACCCATGTTGGGTCGCCAGCGAAGAGTTCATCATAATCTGGAGTTCTAAGGTGTCTGATGAGTCTGAGCTTGATAACATATTGGTCAACAAGTTCTTGTGCTTCTTCTTCTGTGAGTGTTCCTTCTTGAAGGTCTCTTTCAATGTAAATATCATAGAAAGTTGCATTTCTTCCCATAGAAGTTGCAGCACCATTGTTTTCTTTAGCACCTGCAAGGTAACCAAAGTATGCCCATTGCATAGCTTCTCTAGCGTTTTGAGCTGGTTTAGAAATATCAAAGCCATAGCTTGCAGCCATTTGCTTAATTGCTTCTAAAGCTCTGATTTGTTCATTGATTTCTTCACGAAGTCTGATGCTTTCTTCAATGTATTGTTCATCAATGAATTCACCGTTTAAATCTTTCTTCTTAAATTCAATGAGTTTGTCGATACCATAAAGAGCAATTCTTCTGTAATCTCCGATGATTCTTCCCCTGCCATAACCATCTGGAAGACCTGTTAAAAGACCATTGCTTCTAGCACGTCTGATTGATGGAGTGTAAGCATCGAAAACACCGTCGTTATGTGTTTTTCTGTAAGTTGTGAAGTGTTTGTAAACTTCATCGTTAAGTTTGTAGCCATGAGCTTCAAGAGCTTTCATAGCAATTTTTGTTCCACCATACATATTAACGATACGTTTGAGTGGAGCGTCTGTTTGAAGACCAACGATAACTTCGTTTTCTTTGTCGATATAACCAGGAGCAAATGCTGTGATGCCACTTAAAATGTTTGTTTCAACATCAAGGCAGCCCCCGTTTTTGTTTTCTTCTTCTAAGAGTTTTTCACATTTAGACCAAACTGCTTTTGTTTTTTCAGTTGGACCTGCAAGGAATGAATCGTCACCTTTATATTCTGTGAAGTTTCTCACAATGAAGTTTGAAAGGTCAGCTTCTTCTTTCCAAGAATCACCATGAAATCCTCTCCATGCCTTTTCAAAAATTTCTTCCATAATTTCTCCTTTATTTTAAGCACTTTTTGTGCTTGTTTGTGTTATTACTTTTCTGAGTCATGATATAAATTAATAAATTAATTTAATCGCACACACCAAAGTATTCTAGCAAAATAAAATCATTTATGCAAGCCCTTTTATTAATTTTATCAAAGATTTGTCACTTTTAATCACATAAAAAATTTTATTAATAGCCATTAAGTGGTATGCTTTCGTCGTCTTTCCCTTTCGTGATTGATTTAATCACAACGTAGTAGCTGAATTCAGGATTCACTTTGACAAAAATTCTGTCCCCGACTTTTTTTCCTAAAACAGCCTTTCCAAAAGGCGACTCTTTGCTTATGATTCCATTTTCAAGGTCGAGCCTTGTGGTTGTTGAAATCATTAAAGTTTCAATGTCACCAGTGTCTTCATAAAGAACTTCGATTTTATCAAACAGCCCAACTTCATCTTCAGCAGACTCCGTTGAAATAATTTTCGCTGTTCGAATCATTTTTTGAAGAAACCTGATTCTGCTTTCATTTCTGCCAAATGCACGTCTTGCGCTGCGATACTCAGCATTTTCAGAAAGGTCACCAAGCGAACGAGCTTCTTTCACATCATCTGAAAGCTGTGGACGAAGCACATTTGCCCTGTGGTTGATTTCTTCTTTCATTTTCTTTATATCAATTTCTGTAAGTTCGTTATACATTTTTCACCAGCCACATAAAAACTACACGAGTATTATATACTATTTGCCACAATTTTGTCACCCAAAATAAAGCACCCATTTAAAAATCTTCACAAAAAAAGCATAGATGTTATCTATGCTTTGAAACAACATAAGCTTTAAGAATGTTGAGTTCCTTTTCAAACTCTTCTCTTGAAAAGGTAGTTTTATCTCGGTCTTCTTCACCCATAGCGTGCATGATATATTTATCACCCACGTTTTTAAGAGCTTGAACAAATAATGGATTTTGAAGCATTGAAACATACATTTCATCGAGCAAAAGTTCGTATTCTTTTGAATGCCTGTCATATTCTTTGCCCAAAAAGTAAACCTTTCCTGACTCTTTCCAGTCATAATCTGAGCAACCTTTAACCCTGTTTGCATTTAATGCCGAATACTCAAAAACAAATTTTTGAAGTTTTTTGTCTTTGAATTTAAACGCTTGAAAAACCGATTCAGCACAAGCCATTTTGTGACCTTTAAAATAAAACTTATAAGGAAACAAGTTAGACAAAACCTTTGAATGATTTGCACCATGAATGATATATCCCACATTCACAAGACTTTCAGTTTCGCCCACCCATTCAGCGTCAGCATTTTCTCTCAAACATGCTCCATCACAAAACACAGCACCGTCATCACGCTTTTCAATTTCTTTCATTTTGAAATTGTAGCTGTTTTTGAATGCAACAAACTTTTTCAATTCTCTTTTAATTTTCAAATCTAAAAATAAATTTCTCATAAGTCTTTCCTTCTACAAAAAAATTATAGCACATCTAAATTTTTATTCATAGAATTTTAATAATTTTTGCACAAAAAAAACACCAAAATCATTGGTGTTTTTGTTTATTTATTTAAAAATTCTTTAGCTTTAGAAACAATTTCTTCAACTGAAACATTTTTGATTGTGAATCCTGCTTCTTTTTTGTGACCCCCACCACCAAACACAGCTGCAAGTTTGTCAGCACATTCGCTGGTGTTGCTCATAACTTTTGCAACAATGGTGTCTCCGTTTTTGATAAGCATCAAAAACACATCAATTCCGTCAATTTTTCTAAGGTCTTCAGCAATCTGCTTCACAATGTTGTTGTGTGTTAAGTCTTTATATTCAGGAAGTGACTTGTCAACCACTGCATAGTGGAATCCATCAAACTGAATTTCATTAACAAGTTTCGCAAGTGCTTTAAACCAATACATTGTTCTTTCAGAGAAAGTCTTTTTGATGATTCTCATATAATCTGCACCATAGTTGATGAGTTTTTGAGCAATCATCATTGTTTTTTTCGACAATCTTCTGGTAAAACAGTTTGTATCATTCATCATGCCAGCATACAAATATTCAGCAATATCTTTTGAAAAAACTTGCTTTCCTTCACTTTTAATCACTTCATAAATAATCTCACAAGTTGAGCTTATTCCCGGAATTGAAAGTGTGTGGTCTGCTTCATATTTATTGTCTTGATGATGGTCAATATTGATTTTAAATTCAGCCTTGTCAAAGTCTTTTTCAAAACTTCCAAGACGCTTCTTTTCATTAAGGTCGAGCGCAACAAAATTATATTTTTCGTGCGAAACAGCTGTCTTCACCAAAGAATAATCACCTTTCCAAGAAAGAATATCTTTGTCAAACTCTTCTAAAAGAATGTAGGCGTCTTTGCCTTTAGACTTCAAATATAACGCAAGAGCCATGCACGAACCAACTGAGTCTTGGTCTGGTTTTAAGTGTCCTGCGATATAAATTGGAAGTTCGTTTAAGTTGTCTAAAACTTCTTTTGTGTTTTTAAATTTATTCAAAATTATTGTACCCCTAAAGTTTTTAATTCGTGTGGATTGATGAATTTTGCAGCATCATTTCCACGTTTGCGATAGCCAGTGCTTGACCTGCCACTTTCTCCCCTTGGAATGCTATCTAAAACAATGTCTGGATATTCTTTTGTCAAGAACACATGTTCTGCAAGGCTGAGTGGACTCTTTTTCTTTCTCTTTTCTTCAATCATCCAGTCAGAACCTAAGAAAATTGCAACCTTATCCCCTGCTTTTGCAGCTGCATCAAGTTCTTCCAAAACATCGATTGGTGGAAGAATGTCACGACCAGTCAAACAAACTTCTTCAATGCCGACAAGTGCATTTGCAATGCAAAGACGTTCTTGTTGATTTTGAATTGGAGTTTTGTTTTTGTGAATCATTGAATATTCATCAGTTTTGATGCCAATGATAAGTTTGTCACAAAGTTCGAGTGCTTGAGTGATATATTCAATATGACCTGGGTGGAACATGTCGAACACACCTGGAAGATAACCAATCTTATATTTCTTGCCCTGTGGTTCTTCAATGATGAATGGTTCAACATTGTCTTTATAACTTACGATTCCTGAAAGGTCAACTTTGCTAACAATAGCAACGTCGTCAAGCATTTCAAGAGCTTTCATTCTGTCTTCAACAGAATACATTGGGTCAACACCCAAGAAGATTTTAACAAGCTCGTCATCATAAACAGAAACAATAACCTTTCTAAAGCTCTTTGCACAACGTTGAATAAGCTTAATATCTTTTTCACGAATCATGTCAAAGATACCAGAAATGATACATTTTTCTTTACGATAGCTTCCAGCAAGTTCTGTTGAAAGTTTAACAAATTCGTCATAAGACATATTGATAATTTCTTCTGCTGCTTTCATGTAAGACTTACTGTCTGTGAGTGATTTGTCAGCTGTGAGCATTCCTTTTTGCTTGTAATAGAAAATTCTCAAAATTTCACTTTCCAAAAGTTGGTTGTTTACAACTGAGTCATCTAAAAATTCGTCTGCATAAAGACGTTCTTTATTTTTAACAACAAATGTATACACAGCAAAAATACTACAAGCTTCGTTGAAAACGTCTGGATATTGTTCATAAATATCTTTGTTTCTTTCGAAGATTGCTTTGATGTCTGCTTTGCATCTTTCGATTTCTGCTGGTTTCATTTTATCTCTTTCAAGTTTCAAATGAGCAACTGCTTCAAAATATGGGAAAAGTGCATCAGAAACTCTATGTGCTTCAGATGAGTCACTGATTGACTTAGCCTTATAAACAGGGTCATGAGTTGCCATGTGAGCGATATATTGTTCTTTTGTTTTAACTTGAATTTCGATTGGGTAACCATCTGCTTGATTGACATCATCAGGGTTAATCATCATGTTAATTCTGACGTTTTTGTAGCCATCGTTGATTTGATAACCTTTTGGAGATGGTTGGTCAAAAATCTTTGGTCTTGATGGGTCAAGCTCACGAATTGGTTTCTTTCTAAAGTCACGATAAAGCTGTGATGAGTTTGGGTTTTTCATGCCACGATAGTTTGTGTCCATGTAATATAAAACTTCATCAACGTCTTGGTTTGAATCAACAACAACCATAAAACCTAAAAGGTCTTTCATGCTGTTCCAGCCCACAGAATATTTTTCTTCTGTGTCGTATTTTTGAAGAATTGAAAGTGGCGCTTTGATTCTTGAAATAACAAAACTTTCAACCCCCGGAATATTTTCAAGGTCAGCTTTAATGTTTGCCACCAAGCGCTGAACGTTTTCTCTGTGTTCTCCCCTGTAAACCCTGTCGAAAAGTTCGTCAGCCACTTCTATTTTTCTTTCATTATCCATTATTAAATTTCTCCCTTTAATTTATCACATTCAGTGATTAATATTTTGACAAGACCTTTGTGTGTCCTATCTTTATATTTATTTAAAACAGCATCAATTTCAAAAAGTAACTCTTTTGAATCGTTGCCATTAAAAACCAAATCAATGATATATTCAGCAATTTTGATTTTGCCAAGATATCTCATCTCTGCATTCTCAAAAACCGATTTCATGCTTTCTTCATTATCGAGTTTTTGATTTAAGCATTTGGCACCCAGAATGACATATTTTCCGAAAATATTTGCAAATTCATTTGGGTCGATGCCAGTTTCCTTAGAAAAAACATAAACCTGAGCAGTTTCGAGAACAATGTCTTCATAAGTTGACCCATGGCGAACGAGCACATTCACCAAGCCTGCAACTTTTTTGAGTATTCTCTCTTTTTCTGTCAGGTCACCGAATTCTTCTAATGATTGTTCTATTGCAGAATAAGTCTTTTTCCAAGTATCTGCAAATGGAAAATCTTCATTATTTGTAATGTCAAAAGCGTCAACGACTTCGCCGTTGATTTGCATTTGTTCCATAAAATCTCCTTTCTAAGTATCAATATTATAATACAGAACAAGCCATATGTCAATACCCAAATTGTTATTTTTTTATATCAATTTTTTGACAAATTTCGCCGAGCCAAAAAAAGAAAAAAACAGCAGTTTTGCTGTTAAATTTCAATTTCTTTAAGTTCTGCATTTGCAAAATTCACTTTATTTCTAAAATAAGAATCGTCAAAATCGCCAAACTTTGCAATAGATTCAATCGCACAAGCCACCAAATTGTGAGTGACCACCAAAACCTTTTTTCCTAAATAGTTTTGCTTGAGCTCAAAGATAAATTTTTTTGCCCTTTGTGTCACTTCTTCAACCGATTCCATTCCACAAGATTTAGACCTTTGACTTTTAATTTTTTTCTCTTCTTCTGAAAGTGATTTGAAAAGCCTTCCTGTGAAAATACCTTGGTCGACTTCATTTATGTTTTCATTTTTAAGAATTTTCACGCCATGATATTGATTCATAATGTTTGCAGTTTGAACTGTTCGCATAAGTGGTGAGCAAACAATCAAATCAATCTTTTCACTTTTGAGTTTTTCAGCCGTCATCTCAGCCTGAATCTTTCCATTTTTGCTAAGCCTGTTGTTTGAGCGACCTTGAGTTATTCCCTTCGCATTCCAAACGGTTTCACCATGTCGCATAACATAAATCTTCATAAGCACTTCCTTATTTAAGTTTAAGCATATATAAGTTTCTCAAAAAGCCACCGGCAACTTCCATGGTTTTATAAAACTTCAAGCCAACTCTTTCAAGAGTTTTGCAGCTTGCAGGGTTTTCTGGGTGCGCCATTGAAATAATGTAGTCAAACCCACGTTCCCTTGCAATTTCAAGTTCCATTTTCTGAAGTGTTGTTGTGATGCCCATTCCACGATATTCAGGAAGAACAAGGTTGCCACCAAGTTCACAAACTGAATATTCTTGCAAATCAAAATCTTTCTTAAAACCAGCCATCATGTCTTGCGAAACATAAAGCTGAGCCATGCCCACAAGCTTGTCACCATCAAAAGCACCATAAAGTGGCGCATAGTTTTCTTCATCAAACATGCTGTCAAGTTCCCACTGTTCATAAGGAATGAAATGGTTATCAGGAATGTTTGAAAGCACCCTGTCGATAAGCGCAAAAAGTTGCTCTTTGTGTTCTTCTGTAATCTTTTTATATTCTAACATAAATTATATCTCCCCTTTAAATATCTTTTTTCACTAAACTTTCAAGAAGCTCATAAAGCTCAGGTTTTTCTTTTCCAAGCGCCAAGATTTTGCCTTGCTTATTCAAACAACAATGCGTGCTTGTTGCCTTGCAAACAACGTTGTCACCAACTTTCATAATATATTCAAACTTGATTTTTGCCCTTGAAATTTCAAGCACTGAAACATCAATCTTGATTAAATCACCATAAGTTGTAGGCTTTTTAAAATCACAAGAAATGCTCACCACTGGTGAAAAAATATCTTCTCGCTCCATTCTGTCATAGCTATAGCCAATTCTTTCCATAAAATCAAGCCTAGCTTCTTCCATAAACCTTGCATAGTTTGAATGATGAGTGATTTGCATTTTGTCTGTTTCATAGTATTGCACCTTGTGCAAATATTCTGGAATCATAAAAATTCTCCTTTAATGCCCTTATAATATCATAAACATTGTGATTTTAACAATAAATTTAGCAATATAACTTTCATTCATTTGCAAAATCTTTCCTGTTTTTATAAAATGAAAATAGATTACAAAAAGGAGAAATTTATGAAAATTTATTTAAAATGGTTTGCAATTCCACTGCTTATTGCTGTTCTTGCAAGTGCACTTTACATTGTTGACGCACTAATTGGTGGCTTATTTGTTGACGGTGGCTCGTTTATGTGGGTTGGATTTGCAATTTGGACAATCTTTTATGGCGCAAGCATTAAAGACAGAATCAAAGGTTTCATCGGAGTCATTGTTGGTTTTGTTGCTGCACTTTTGATGATGTCAATCACCAATTCGTTCGATTTAAATCTTGGAAACATCAGCATCAGCTGTTTGATTGGTGTGTTTATTGTTAATGGACTTGTGATGATGCTCGATAAAACCGAAAAACTTTGGCTCAACTCAATCACAGGTGTTTTTGCCGGAATCTTCTTGACGTTTAGTGGTCTTGGAACTTCTCTTGCTCCACTTTCTGAAGTGTCTGATTGCTTCATTATGCTTGCAATTCTTGCAGTTTACACCATTCTTGGTCTTATTTGTGGTTTCTTCTCAATTTATTGCACTGGAAAAATCAAAGGTGCACTCGCCCAAAAAGAAGATGCTCAGCCAAAAGCAACTGAAGAAAAATAAAAACAAAAAAGATAGCAAATTTGCTATCTTTTTTTATTGCAAAAATTTAAAGTTCTTCTTCGTCCATTTCGTCCCAAATGTCGTTCATTTCATCAAATTCCAAATCATCAAGCTCTTCTTCTGATTCTTTTTCGTTTTTATTTTCGCTCATAATCCCCCCCCCTATTTTGAACTTGGTCCAGTTGGGCCAACTTGAATAGGATAGTTTTCTTCAGTGTATGCCGCAATCTTTTTTCCACTTTTATATTTAACATCATCTAAAATGAAAAACTTTCCTGTTTCAACATCAAATCCAAAAATGTTTAAATCACCATCTGCGTTGATGATTGCATTCAAAAATGAACAAGAGCCATTTGCTTGAGTGTAACGAGTAACAGCTTCTTCAACAGCAAGAGAAACATCTGTTCTTGACGGATAGTTATTCACTTTTCCAAGTTCTTTTGTTTGTGGGTGTGTGTGACCATAAATCACAACTAGCGAACCATCTGGAGTTGCAGAATCACAAACAGCATCAACCTTTCTGTCATACCACCTTGAAGTTGTTGTCACATTTGAATAGTCTGCAAAAAAACTGCCATAGTTCAAAGAATCTGGGTCTGCATATTTATAAGCATTTGGCTGATAGCCCCTTTCGTCCCAAAAACCGTCTGTGATTGCAATTTTTCCATCTTTCATTCTTCCATATAAACAAAATGAAGCTTCATAATGGTCTGCATTTTTTCTTTTTGTGTCACTTTGTTCTTTAGCAAGTTTTTTCATAAGTTCAACAACAGGCTTCACCCCATCATCAACAACCACACTGACCGTTCCTGGAGTCACCTGCTCAAGACAAAATGGAGCATCTTCAAAACTTTCAAACCCAAGTTTTTCTGCATAATCAATTCCAAGTTTTGACGCTCCGGCAAAAACATCATCAGAAACAAGTTCTTCAATTTGTTCAAATGAAACATCTTCTTCAAACAAAGCTTTTAATTCTTCAATATTCATAATATTTTCCCACCTTCTTATTTGTTATATTTTTCGACCATACCATTTAAAATTTTCTTAATTTTCTCTCTGGTTTCAATCGGCTTCAAAACTTCAACGTGCTGACCATATTGAAGTGCCCAGAAAATAAGTGATTCTTCATTGACTTTCAAGGTTGCAACAATGTCATCGCCCTTTTTGAATATTGACGAATCCTTGCCAAACCAGTCAATAAAGTCATTAATCTTTTCTTCAGATGCAATTCTGATTTCAGCATCAACAGACTCCCCAAACGCCATATAAACATGCTCTTTCACATAATCTTTCACCGAAAAATCTTTGTTGCTTGGAAGCTCTGTGATAGGCTTGATGTCTTCATCTAGAATCTTTATGTTTGAAATGCACTCAATTTTATAGTTCGAAACATCATCATATTTGTCATAGTTGCAAACAAGATAATACTTTCCTTTGTTGTTCACCATGAAATATGGATTGATTTTATAAAACTTTCCATCGCCCTTAAGCTTAATTTTTTTATCAATGCCATATGCACCATATTGAAACTCAACTTTCTTTTTCTTTTCAATAGCTTCATTCAAAAGCTCAATGGTCCAGAAAATTTCTTTGTTGTCGGTTCGTGCACCATCATCAATTTTCTCAAGATATTTATATTTTTTCTTTTTATAATTGCTGTGATTTTTTGTAAGTCTTTCAACAAGGTCTTTTGCATATTTTGTTGGCATTGACTTTGATGAATAAATCGCGTCAATCAAATATAAAAGCTCACCTTCTTCAAAGTCACGAAAACCAAGATAAAGTCCACGATTGCCCTTCTTCACAACGTCATAGCCAAACTCTTGCAAAATGGCAATATCACGAGCAATAGTCTTTCTTTCAATTTCAAGCCCGTAGCCATGATAAAGCTTGTCTGAAATCATTTCATAAGTCAGCAAGTGCTGTTCATCAGAATACGCCTTCAAAATTTCAAGAGTATACAATATTGAACCTTTCTTTTCACTAATCATAAACACCACCTAAAAAAGAATTTCACATTTTGAGTATAACACAAACCAAATCCTAAAAAAAGGATTTCAAGCCCATTTTTGCACAAAAAAAGAGCAGATTTTTTCTGCCCAATTTTTTCACATTAGATATATATTTGAAAGGAAGGTAGGATAACTTGATGAAAATGTGACAAACCACCAAGCCAAAACAAAAAAATGAATACTTGCAAAAAGAATCTAGCAGCATTGTTTTTCAAAACAACTTCATCAAGCCACTCAAAAATTGACACACTCTTAAAGCTGTTTTGCATCAAAACCAGCAAACGCATCTGCTTGTTTTTCAGTTATATTAACCACCAAGCCCAACAAGGAAATTTATTGTGACATAAATAAAAAATATAACAACAATAATCATGCTTATCTCCTTTTCACACTCTTATTATAACAAATTCAAAATCCCAAAAAACGGATTTGATTTTATTTTTAAGCAACTTTCACAAGCTCAGAAAATTGTTCAAAAATCACATCTTTAAGCTCATCATAAAAATCAAAATTAAACTTTTTTTGATAGCAACCCATTTCAATTAAGTAACCTTCTTTTTCTAAAAAGTCTATAATTTTTGCAGCTCTTATATAGCCAATTTGAAGAACGCTTCTAAGCCTTGCCATGCTCACATCATCAACTTTCAATAATTCATCAATTTTCTTTCTTACTTCAATTTCTCTCATAATCGTATCTCCTTTTCTTGATTTCATTATATTAAATCTAAAGCACCAAAAAATGGATTTGAAAAACACAAAAAAACATTTTTCAAATTTTTTTGACAATTTTTTTGCGCAAAAAAAAGACAAACTCGCCGGCTTGTCTTTTTTGATTATTAATCGTTGAAATAAACAATTTCAAAACCACTTGAAATAACGCTGGCTGTAACGCCCTTGTGTTTGATTTTTATCACATTATCTGAAACAATCAAAATTTCAACGTAATTGATTTTATAGTCTGTGATTACATTTTTGGTGTAAAATTCACCACTATCAGTTGACACATGAACCCAAGTGAATCCTTTTTTGTCTTTCAAATTGTTCAAAAACTTTGTTCTATCTGGCTTAATTTCAGTTTCTTCCAAAATTGCAGGCTCATGATTTACAAGTTTCAAATCAGTTGAAGCATCATATTCTGCTTTTGTGATTGTTTCAGTTTCAATTTCAAACTCAATATGAGATGTGATTTCTTTCACATCTTCATTCAAAACATAGCTTATTGATTGAACTGCAATCCATTCTTCTTCAGGTTCAGACTTTTTGTCTTTTGAACAGCCAGCAAAAATCAATGAACAAGGCAAAATAAGCATAAGCAAAAAACATAAAATTCTCTTTTTCATAACAAAATCTCCTTAATTTTAGAATAAATTAAAAATTTGCCAATGTAAAGAATATTTTATGTTTTTGACTATTTTTTTAACTTGCCATAACCTTGTTTATGAAGTCTGAAACGCTTATTCGTTTGTACCCTTGTTCTTTATATTCTTTCAAAAAATAAATGTTTGTCATATAAACAACTTTTCGCTCAGTGTCAATGCAAAATGGAAAACAGTGCTCTTCATCAGAAAAATCACGACCATTCGCCCACCTGAAATTTCCCAGTTTCAAAAATTCATAAAGTTCTTTCTTGTTCTTTTCATCATATTCAACAACTAAACAATTTTCCATTTTCGTCATCTCCTTTTTCGTTTGTTTTTAATTTGCTTTTTTAAGTTTTTTGTCTGCCTTTGAAAGTGATTCAAATTCAGCTTCTTCGATTGGAGTTTCTTCAGAAACAACTCCCCAACCCATAATCAAATCAATAATTCCCATAACCGTATCTCTCCTTTACACCCATATAATAACACAACAGAAATCCCAAAAAACGGATTTGAAAGTCCCAAAACAAACTTTTCCAACATTTTTCAAAAAAATCTCACAATTTCCCCCACAAAAAAAGGCATAGCTAATCGCTATGCCTTTTTTGTAATTCATATTTGTTTAAACCATGCTCTCGTGTTTTAAAAACTTCTTTCCAATGATTTTCTCTATTTATTATATATTCTCTATCTGTTCTCATATCAAAAATTTCCAAAATCGAATATGTGAAATTATTGATAATTCTATCAGAACCTTCTTTTTTCATTTCTTCAAAAGCTTTATTTCCACCAGTTAAATTATTAACATCAGCATAACTCTTCCATCTTCCCCAAATACCTTGAGAGTCATCAGATGCAGAGCCTATATATATTTGTCCATCAGACTTATCTATAATACAATATATTCCCTTAACTCTCGAAAGTGCAAGTTCCCATTTTTTTGCATTTCCCTTAAATATGGTCTGCAATTCTTCATGAGTCAAACAAAAATTTGTATAACCAGTAAATTCTCCCGCTTTAACAGCTGGTGCAATTTCATAAACAATCGCTTCTTTACTTATGACTGTATCATAATATAAATTATAACTTTGACCAACCGGCTTATTTAATTTCACAATTAATCGCTTTCTATATTCTGAAAATTTATCTAGAAGTTTAAGAGTATATCCCCTTCCATTTTTTGTATCTCGTTTTTCAACAACTTCATAAAATCCACCAAAAATATAATAGTTTGAACCATATGGATAATACTGAGCAAAAGCTAAAAGATAATCTGCATCTTCCAAATTATTGTTTGCATTTCTAAAAGCCTTCCACTCATTCATTTCAAGCCATCTATCATCATCTTTTCTAAGTAAATCCCATGCAGGTATTGTTCTATCGTCAGGATTCATATTGAATTTTACTTTAACTCTTTTTGAATTTTCAACCCTAAAAACATCTTCAAATTTTATAACTTTTTCTTCCATATTTTCTCCTTACACTTCGACAATTAAATATTTAAATTCATAATCTTCGTATCTTTGTTGCGCCTTTTTGTCAATTCGAGTACCCTTTAAAGTTAAGTAGTCAACCCACTCACACGAATAAGGCTTTTGTGTATTAAGCTCAATATATTCAACTGGCTTATTTTTAAATTTCACTTGATTATCTTCACTAATTGTTTTGTATGCATTAAATTTTTCACACTTATCTTTAGCATCAACTCTCACCAAAGCATCAAACTTTCCCTTTGCAGTTCTTCCACTCACGCGATTTCCTGCTTTGTCAACTTTAACATAGCAGCAAAGTTTTCCAAAAAATTTGTTTTTATGTTTTGGAAAGAACTCATAAAACAATGACTCACCTTTTTTCGAATCTAATGTTGGTTTGTCCTTTCCTTCCCAATAAGTTTTGTCATTTGCCATGATGATTGCAAGTCCACCAACAATCTCTCTCGGGTCGTCAAAATTAATTTTTATCTCTTTAGATTTATAACGCTCTAAACGAACAACATCTTTCCAAAACAAATAACTTCCTTCATCTGGTGCTCCTTGAGCGAATGTGATTGCTTTTTTGTTGTTTCCACAATCATAAACAACAGTTCTTTCTTGCGTTTTATATTTAAGTTCAATAACAACACATTTTTTTTCTTCAAGATTTACAACAATATCAATATATTGTTTTTTATTTTTATCCTTTTTGGTTAAATTAGGAAATTCATTAATTGCATATTTTGTTGCGAAAACTTCAAGCTCAACTCCATAACCTTTTTCTTTAATCTTTGAAGCAAGGTCTAGTTGAAATTGTGATTCATTTGAAAACACCTTTTTGCTGTTTTTAAATTCATCCATTATAGATATTATATCGGATTTTAAATTTGCTATGGTCTTTGCCATAATTTTCTCCTTTGCTAAAAATATTTCTTTTTTAAGTTTTCGATTGCTGTTTTAATTTTTTCTCTTGTGTTTTCAGGTGACAACAATTCGAAATGTTCACCATATTGAAGCGCCCAATAAATAAGAGCTTTCTCATTAGCTGTTATATCAGCAAAAATTTCACTGTTTTTCTGATAAATTTTTGCATTTTGCCCAAACCAGTCAGTCACAATTCCAACCGAATACTCATCTGAAAGTTTAACAGTTGCATCAACTGAATCGGCCGAAAACATATAAATATTCTCATTTGCATATTTCGCAATATTAAGACCCTTTTCAAAACCTTTAACTTTTTCAATTGGCTTTGCGTCAGTTTCTAAGATTTTAATGTCTTTGATTTGGTCAAGTTTATAGTTTGCAATATCATCAAAACAATGATAGTTGCAAACAAGATAATATCTTCCTTGATTATTCACCAAAAAATAAGGGTTCACAATATATTTTTTGCTTTGCTGTTTTTCTTTATTTTCTTTAGAAACATAAGGCCTGTCATAATAAAATTCAACTTGTTTTTTCTGTTCGATTGCGTCATGCAAAATGTCAATAGTGAAAAATAACTGTTTGTTTAGCGTTCTCGAAATCTCATCACTTTTATAAATGTAATTATATTTTTTTCTCGAATATACACTTGAAAATGCTGAGATTTTTTTTTCCAAATCTCTTGATTTTTTGCTGTCTATTGATTTGCTTGAAAAAACAGCATCAACCAAAAAAGAAATTTCACTCTGCTCAAATTCACGTGCAGCAAGATAACACCCACCACTTTCACACTTAACGATTTCATAACCAGCTTCAATCAGACTATCTATATTCGCACCAACTGATTTTCTCTCGCATTCCATGCCATAAATGCTATATAATTTTTTTAAAATTTCGTTTTGTGTGAGTGCGTGATTTTCATCAGAATATTCTTTTAAGATTTCCAAAATATAAATTATGGATAATTTTTTGTTGTTTAAATAACTCATATGATTCTCTTTTATTCTTTTTATTTTAACCACTTCCATAATATCATTTTAAAATAAAACGTGTCCATTATTTTGGACACATTTTAACTTTATTAATCAAATTCATTAACATAAATCTCACGCATGTCATCAAGACACAAACAACCAAGAATCCCCGTTAAATAATTTCCAGTGTCAATTTGAATTTTATAATAATCTTTTGGCGATTTCCCTGTTGTGTTTTTCTTTTGATATTTCACAATCTTGCCTTTTTGATTTTCAATATAAAAGGTTGGTGTGTGCCCGAAAATCACACATTTTATGTTTGGTGGCAAAAAGTGTTCTCGTTTAAATCTTCGGTCATAAACCAAATCTTCAATCGGCGCACTTTCAAGTGGAATTTGATTTCCTTTTGTGTCAAACGGAACCCCTGCATGCACCAAAATAAAATCTTCTTCTTCGTGATAATATGGCATATTCATAATGTCATCAACATCTTGCATTGTAAGTTTTTTCACACCCAAAAACTTTTTGCATTCTTTAACAATTTTTCTATCAGTGGCATTTTTTGTAATCAAATTTGTCACCAGTTTTGTCAACTCAAATTCATGATTGCCTGCAAGCACTAACACATTATCTCTAAGCTCTCCAAAGAGCAAATTTAGCAATTTTTGAACATCTTTGCCTTTATCAATCACGTCACCCAAAACAAAAAGTGTGTCATCTTTTGAAAAATTAATTTTCTTTAGCAACTTCACAAACAATTCATAATTTCCGTGAATGTCTGATACCACATATCTCATAACATCTCCTATCTCACAATTTTGCAAGTTTTTTTAATTTCTTGAATATCACTCATCATAATTGTTGTTTGCTCCAACAACTTATTCGCAACTTTTTCTAAAAATTCTTTATTTTTAACTATCATTTCTTTAACTTCTAAATACGCCTTTTCGAGCTCAACAGCAAGATTTCTGCAGTGTCTTTCCCTTTGCAAATCAGATGCGTCTAAATTGTGTCGAATGCTCGAATCAAAACCCATTCCACAATATTCATCATCAAATCTAGATGCTATTTTAAACGCTCTGTTTAGGTCACTTCTTGCACCAACATCAATTTCACCAAAAACAATTTCGGTGGCTGCCTTTCCACCCAAAACAACTTTAACTCTGTTTTTCATGTATTTGATTGAATGATAATATTCATTTGTTTGATATGTTGATGTTATTCCTGCTGCATCACCGGTGTAATTTGCGATTGATGCAAGTGTGACACTTTCGGGTTCTAAAATTTCAGCAATAATAACATGTCCTGCTTCATGATATGCCGTCATCTTGTTCTTTTCACTGCTGTTTGAAAACACAGCTTCTTCTGCTTCTGGCGCATCATATAAAACCCTTAAACAAGCTCTAATCATATCACTATGTTCGATTTTATCTTTGCCTTCTGATGCAGCATAAACACCTGCTTCGTTAACAATTGTTTCTAAATCTGCACAAGTTTTCGTATTTAAAAGCCTAGTTATTTCTTTAAGATTAATTTCCCCAACATTTTCCTTTTGACTTAAATAGAATTCCATAATTTTTTCAGCATCTTTTCCTTCAGGAATTTTTACTTCTATCTTTTTTGAAAATCTGCCTGTTCTTCTAAGCGAATAAGGAAGCTTATAAAAATCGTTAGCTGTTGCAACAACAAACACTTCAGAACTTTTTATTGTGTCAATGCAAGATTGAATTGTGACATATTCTTCAGTGTCAGGGTGTCTATCGTCTTCATTTGCAAACTTGTCCATGTCATCAAGAAAAACAATAGATGGAGCATTTGCCTTCGCTTCTTCAAAAGTCTTTGTAATCTCGTTAACAAACTCACCATTTGGTTTAGATTTTCTGCAAACAAAACACTTCCTTTTTGTGGCTTCAATAAAGCACTCAGCCATCAAGCTTTTTCCAACCCCAGGCTCACCATATAAAAGCAATCCTTGTGACGCCTTCACTCCAAACTTTTCATATTTTTCTGGATTAACCAAAATATCACAAATCCTTTTTAATTCTTTTTTAACTGATTCATATCCAATGATTTTATCAAACTCTTTCATAAATTTTCTCCTTCTGTTATCTTCGATTATCAACATCATAACAAACACATTGTCCAAAAAAACGGACATTGTTGCGACTATAATAAAACCAATCAAAAAACAAGGAGAAATTTTATGAATAAAAAAATTTTAATAACTATTAATGGAACTGACAACAACTCTATTACACTTCCACTTAAAGAGTTATCTCACACAATTATTTTTGGTGCTAGTGGTTCAGGTAAATCAAATCTTCTTCACATGCTTATCACAAACTTAACAAAGAACTATTCGCCCGACAAACTCAAGCTTGCACTTATTGACCCAAAATATGTTGAGTTTGACGCATACAAAAAACTACCACACATACATAATGGATTAATTAAATGGTTTGCTGCAGTACCTGCTTTTTTAGATACTTGCATAGACAAAATTAAATATAAAGATAAAAACGCACTGCTAATCATTATTGATGAACTCGCTGAACTAACATTTAATAAGGACATCATCTCAAAATTAACATACATTCTAGATAAAGGCGAAAAACATAACATTTATCTTATTATGGCAACTCAAAGACCTGATATAATTCCAAAAGAAATAATTAATAAAACAAAAACTCAAATTTGTTTCCCTATTGATTCATTTAGATTATCAGAAGATTTATTGGAAAAATTTGAGTTGTCTAAAAGACAAAATCAAGGTGAGATGCTGTTTATCAACAGCAACACAAAAGAATATATGCAAACTGCATACATAAAACCATCAACGATTAAAAATGCTGTAAAAAATTGTAAAAAAGAAATTCCCCCAGAAAAAAAGCATTGAACAAAATTCAATGCTTTTTTGTTTCGAACTTGAAGCTGCACCAGAAGAGAGTGCATGAAAAAAAGACCATTTACGGTCTTTTGTGATTTGGTGGAGATGGTGGGATTCGAACCCACGTCCAAAAAGAGAAACTATACCCCTTCTACGTGTGCTAGTTTATTTTGGAATCCTTGTTTAAAACTTGAAACAAACAAAATCATTTTAAACCAGCCTATTAAGTCTCGAATAACTTTGCACAGGCATCAAAGCCATTCATCCCACAAAGTTTGACAACAATTTAAGGCCTGTGGGCAGCGTTAAATTGCCGTGCCGCTAAAATTAAGCAGCGATTGCTACGTCAGTAGCAGTTGCATTATCTGCGTTTATTTTTTTCTCAGTTTTAATGTAGCCCGAGTCTACACACACGCTTATAAATATAATTTTGTGCTTCCTGTCGAAACCAGAAACATCCCCATATTTTGCAATTTTTTGCGTAATTTTTTGAAAATTTCAACTAGCCTTTGATTTGCCTTTCAGCATAACGCTTAAGGTCTGCTTTCATCAAATCTTTTTTCTTGTCGAACAAATGTTTTCCTTTTGCAAGAGCAATTTCAACCTTAACTTTGTCGCCTGAAAGATACATTTTTGTTGGAACGATTGTGTAACCTTTTTCTTTGATTTTGCGCTCAAGCTTCATAATTTCTTGACGATTCAAAAGAAGTTTTCTGTTTCTTCTTTCGTCAGGCTTGAACATTCCTGTTTTGTCAAAATTTGAAATGAAACAGTTCAAAAGAAACACTTCGCCATCACGAATCAAAACATAAGAATCTTTAAGGTTTGCCTTGCCTGCTCTGATTGATTTGACTTCACTGCCAATAAGAGCAATCCCTGCTTCAAGAGTTTGCTCTAAAAAATAATTATGCCTTGCTTCTCTGTTTTCAGTCAAAATTTTCATACATACATTATACCACAACACTGGTTTTTTTTCAATAGTTTAAAAGCTTTTTAGAGAGTATTATTAAAAACACATTATATATTGACACAATGCTCAAAATTTGTTATAATATCATTACAAATCTAAAGGGGGAAATATGGGCAAAATTAAGTATCCAAATGTTGTTGTTCAGTCTGATTTAATCTTAAACACTTCAGGGCTAAATCACTCGTCTGAATCTTTGAGAAAGTTTATCATAGACCTTTGCAAAGAAGCATCAGACAAAAATGAAATGAAGCTTGTGACCGTTCATTTTTTAAGTGATGGTTTAAGCCACCCAACTGAAAACAACTGCATTGGAAAAGTTCAACTTCCAATCTTTCCACACACATTCAACATTGACGAAAACATTTTCAAGTTCGTGAAAAGAATTTATGTTGAATCTGACCTTATCTTAGAAGACCTAAACCTTTTAAACAACCATTCTCAAGCATTTGGCAGACCGGTGTCTTTGATTTTTTCAGAACTTCCAGACCTTTGCTGCGACTGGCTTGTAAACTTTTCACCAGAACAATTCGAAAAAATTCGTGAAAATATTGCACAAATTAGGCAAATCACAAGCTCACAATTCCCTGCTAAAACTGAAGCTGTTGAACACTACATCAAAATATGTTATGAAAAAACTGGTGAAATGGCAAAATTCTTCCAAAACTTCACCGTTTCGTGCAACGGCAAAAAAGATTACGCTGGACCTGTTGAACCAAACGCAAAGTTTGACACAGCTCAAGTGAATCATCTTGTAAATCATTTGTTAAACAGTTTCAACAGAATGTTTTACGTTGCTTCAGAGTGGTGCCATGAAAAAGATGAAAAAGCTTTGAAAACATATAAAATTTATGATGATGCTGAAAAGTTCTGGCTCACATCTTCTGAGCCACTCAGCCCAAGAATTTACGATTCTGCTTTCAAAATCACAACCAATGTTCTAGAGATGGCAGGAATCGAAAACACACTCAAGGGTTCACAACCAGGTGATGATGAAAATTAAAATTTAGGAGAAAATTATGTATAGACCAAATTTTATTATTAATAATGACGGCTATGATGCTTCAACACATTTCGACCTTGTGATTAACTCTCAAATGGACCAGGCTGCCGACAATGGCAGACCGTTTGTTTGGACAATCACCTTCATCAAAACTGACGCAACAAACTCACGAATTTCAAACACCCCACTTCAAATCAAGGTTCCAATTTTTGATAAATATCCGGGATATACTCGTGAAGAAGCTGTGCGTGCCATGATGTGTTATATCAGAAAACAAATCAAACAAAAAGCAAATGAAATTATTTCTGACAACACTTCAATCAAGGCAAAATCAAATGCCGATGCGATTGATTTCTTCTCAAAACTCGACCTTGCAAAAGGCCTTGATGTTGACGGAAGTGTTCAAGAAATGCGTGAAGAATATTTCGAAACTTGTGGACACCTTGTTGAAGGCACAAAAAACTTTATTGCTCAAAGAAAGCAATCAGGAAAAGGCATGGTTTATGAAAACATTGAAGTTGATGCTGACAAACAAAAGGTTTATCTTCTTCCATTCATCATCAACAATGACGACTATGACGCTTCAACTCACTTCGACCTTGTGATTTATGACAAAATCAAAATGGCAAATGAAATGGGCAAGCCAATTATGTTCATGATTGACTTCATCAAAACCGATTCAATGAACGCAACAGCTGCAAACACTCCAATCGAAGTTATCGCACCAATTCTTCCAATTAAAGATGGTGTTAAAAATCCAAAATATCGCCAAATCACAAGAAATCAAAAAGATATTTTGATGCAATATATTCGTTCTGAAATTGAAAGAAGATATCAAGAAATCACTGAAGATAAAAACCCAGCAGCACAAAAAGGCATCAAACAAATTGTTGAATTTTTGAAAGGTCTTGACATTTGCAAAGATATCGACATGTATGACAGCGAAAAAATGATTGAATCTGCAAACCAAAAAATTGCTGAATTCTATTCAGGTCATGGTGGCATGGGAGAATAATTAATCACACAATAAAAAAGCAGGGACTTCCCTGCTTTTTGTTAATAAATAATTTCTTCAACTCTTTTTAAAGCGTTACCTTCTGGAACACACATAACTGCTACTTTTCCATTTTTAAATTCTATTCTAAACTTTGTTACAATGTATCGTGTTGAACCAATTGTAAGTGGCAGTCCTGCTTGAATCACTTCTAATTTTTTTATATCATCTTTTGTAAAAGAAAAATCACTATATCTAGAACCAAAAATAGTTAAGCATTTTTTTCCATCTTTTTTTCCATCAATTGTTCCAGGTGTTACATTTCCATCCGGAAAATCTGAACCTGAGGTAAAACCAACTTTCATACAAATAAGATGTGCAAAACCTCTCCAAAATTTTTCTGCAAAACCCATTATTTTTTCCTCCTGAATTGTAATAATTATATTATATAAGTAGTTTTCTACTATGTCAACTAAAATAAGTATTTTTCTACTATGATATAATTATGAATTGCTTAATTAATAAGAGAATATATGAGCTTAGAAAAGAAAAAAATATTTCCCAAGCAACTCTAGCAAAAGAAGTTGGTGTAACTCAAAAAGCAATAGACTTTTGGGAAAAAGGAATAAATGAACCAAAAGCTAGTTATGTTTTGCGACTAGCAATCTTTTTTGGAGTTTCAGCAGATTATTTATTAGGTTTAGAAAATTAAAAGAGCAGGGACTTCCCTGCTTTTTATTTTTGCTTATTATTTGTTCTTTTTCTTAATCGGCAAATTTTGAATATATTCAAGACGCTTTTTATAGCCAAATTTTTTCAATGCTTCATAAATGTCTTGACGATATTGCATAGCTTCTTCAAAAGTTTTGAATGTTGGCAAGTTGTGCTCAACAGCATCAAAACCAGCAATCGCATTAAGTTTTTTGAGTCTGTCAAGTTCAGCAACGTTTTTAACACCACGCATCATAACATAAATGTTTGGCTTTCCAAATTCATTAAACTTCCAGTCTGGTGGGTTGTCTGGAAGGTCGTCAAACATCAACTTTCCAACAACAATAAATCCACTTTTCATGTAATAATTTGCCAAGAACTCGCCATAGCAGTCGCCAAATTTTGCGCCATACTTAAACGCACATCTAACCATTTTTGGCAAAATGTGTTGAACTGCAGCTTCCATAGCCTTTTTCTTGTTTTTGTGCACAGACACAAGTTCATCTTCTTTGATTGCAAAACCAGCAACACCATTTCCAATCAAAAATGTTTGAGCGTCATTATAAAAGTCGAGCTTTCTCAAAAGCACGAAGTCACCATGTCTGTTTGTTTTTCTTGCGTCACGAAGTGAGCACCAAAAAACTTCTGTTTCTTTGTCTGATAATCGCCTAAATCTAGGTCTTACGTATTCTTTCATTTCCATACTTAAATTTTAACAACATAAAAATTTTTAATCAACTAAAAAACCACTAAATTTAATTTTATTCCGTTATAATTGTCTTAATTTAATAAATTTTCAACAAAAAAGAGATGACTTTTTTCTGCCATCTCTTTGAATTTGATATTTTTTTGCGTAATTATTTTGAATTTTTTATCTTCTTCTGCCACCACGAGAGCTACGATTTCCACGACCAGAATCTCTGCCACGATGTTCATTTCTTCCATTTCTTGAATGACCGTCATTTCTGCTATTTCTTCTGTCGTCATTGTCACGTTCTTCATAGCCACGCTTGATTTCGTCTTCAGGAATATCTCTGTGGAAGTCTGCAAGTTCGAAGTCGATATGGCGTTGAACAATGTCTGTTGAAACCACTCTGATTTCAATCTTGTCACCAATTCGATAAACCTTGCCCATTCCTGAAAGTTTATAGTGATTTTCATCAAAATCATAATGACCTTGTGGAAGACGAAGCACTGAAACAAATCCTTCGATTGTGTTTTCAAGTTCAACAAAGAAACCATTTGCAATAACACCTGAAATGATGCCTTCAAATGTTTCGCCAATTTTTGTCTGCATAAATTCTGTCATCTTTTGAGCATCAACTGTGCGCTCAGCTTCTTCAGCTTGACGTTCCATTGTGCTCGAACGCTCAGCAGATTGAACAGCAAATTCTTCAAAAAATTCAAATTTCTTTTTGTCAAATCTGCCTTCCAAAATTTCAGTCATGATTCTGTGAATGGTAAGGTCAGGATAACGTCTGATTGGCGAAGTGAAGTGGCAATAATCACGAAGTGCCAAACCAAAGTGACCGAGATTTTCGGTTTCATATCTCGCCTTTTGCATGCTTCTGAGCATAACTTTTGAAACAGCTGTTGAATAATCTTGACCTTTTGTGAGCCTGAGTAATGTTTGGAAGTCTTTTGGGCTTGGTTCACTGCCAGTGGTTCTGAATGTAAGCCCCAAACTTCCAGCAAAAGCCTTGAATTTTTGAACTCTTTCCATTGTTGGAGTTTCGTGAATACGATAAACAAATGGAACTTTCATTTTGTCAAAATGACGAGCAACAACTTCGTTTGTGAGCACCATGAACTGCTCGATAACTCTGTCTGAAATATCTCTTGGCTTTCTGATAATGTCTTTAACAGTGCCGTCTTCGTTTAAGTGAATTTCAGGTGCTGGAATGTCAAAGTCAAGCTGACCAGCGTTGTCACGTCTTGCAATCAAGATTTTTGCAAGTTCTGCCATAAGGTGAAGCATTGGCACAATTTCGCTATACTCTGCTGAAAGTTTTTTGTCTCCGTTTAAAATTTTGGTAACTTTTGTGTATGTCATGCGATAACTTGAACGCATGATGCCTTTGTGAATTTCATAATCAAGCACTTTTCCTTTCGCGTCAAGCACCATTTCAACAGCCATTGTGAATCTGTCTTCATTTGGATTAAGTGAGCAAATGCCATTTGAAAGCGAAACTGGAAGCATTGGAAGAACATGGTCTGGAAAATAAACAGATGTTGCTCTTTTGAAAGCTTCTTGGTCAATTTTTGAGCCTTGACGAACATAGTGTGAAACGTCAGCAATATAAACGCCAAGCTTATAGTTTTCGCCATCTTTTTCAAGTGAGATTGCGTCGTCAAAGTCACGAGCATCTTCGCCGTCGATTGTGATAACAAGTCTGTCACGATAGTCTTTTCTGCCGTCCCAAACTTCTTCATCAACAGGAACGCTCACCTTTTCAGCTTCTTTCACAACATCTTCAGGAAACTCTTCAAACAAGTTGAATGAACGAATGATTGAAAGTGTTGTCACCCTAACATCATTTGGGTCACCCAAAATTTCAATAACTTTTCCACGAGCCATTTTGATATTTGATGGATAATCTAAAACTTCGATAACAACCTTTGTGTTGTTTTCAGCGCCGTTGATGTCTTCAGATGAAATGAAAACGCTGTCTGCAAATCTTCTGTCATCAGGAACAACTGTTGCAATTCCACGCTCATTAATCGACATGATTCCCACAACGGTTTTATAACCACGCTCAACGATTTTCACAACCCTGCCTTCTTGCTTTCCTGTTGCCACAAGTGGAAGGTCTCTTTTATACTTTCTGTCTTTTCCAGAAATGCCAACTTCAACCATAACAGTATCACCATGACACGCATCATTAAGGTTGGCTTCTGAGATAAAAATGTCCTTATCTTTTTCACCAGTAAAAGGACGAGCAAAAGCATAGTCTTTGCTGGTGCCAAGAAGTGTGCATTTAATAATTTGTGCTTGACTTGTTAAAATGTAATCCCCATTTTTAAGCTTGCCAAGTTTATCTTGCTTAACAAGTGTGTTTAATGTGTCGATTAGCGCACGCTTGTCAAAACCATAGTTCAAGCCGGTGAACTTTGCAACATCATTTGCACTAAATTTCTTTCTGTTCATAAGCAAAATTTTGCTATAAATTGTTTCAATAAAATTCATAATTTTCTTTCCTTCTAAACCCATTATATCTAATCAAAACCAATTTCGCAAACAATTAAAATATAAAAAATGACTAGATTTTTTTAATCAATTAAAAAACTTTGTCAAAAATTTAAAACTTTAAGCGTTTTTAATTTTTTGAAATTTTAAAGATAAGTTGTATTTTTATCATGTTTTTAAATTAAATTATACAATTTAAACTAATTTTTTAAATACACAATCCACACAAAATTTCACTCTTCACAAAAAAAATATTTTTCAAATAAAATATAGCAAGATTTTATTCAAACTATTGACAAGAGTTAGTTATAGTTGTATAATCAAAATGTATTGTAAATCGGTAGGTAAGGCTACCACAGGGATACGGGTTGCTGCCGCTCTCAAAAGGAGACTTTTGTTTGCAGGTTAACAAATTTTCTCGACACACTTTCAAGGGGAAATTTAATGCAATGCCACTGCCCTGTGAAGCTAAAGCTTGAACGGGGTTATTAAAGTCGACACTTAAAATTGTCCCGTGATTTGTTATTCACGGGATATTTTTTTAGGAGAAAAATCATGTTAAATTTAAGAATTGAAGAGTTGTTTTCTGAAGGCAAATTTGAAGAACTCGAAGAAATGGTCAAAAAAATAAACACAACTGACCTTGTTCGTGCCCTTTCAAAAATCGACAAAGACCTTCTTGCTGACATCTTCCCTAAACTTCCTGAAGAAGTTTCAGCAAGAGTGTTTGTTAAGTTTAAGCCAGAACTTCAACAGCATTTGATTGACAACATTTCTGACTTTGAATTCAAAGAAATTTCAGAAGAGCTGCTCGACTCTGACGTTGAAAATGACGTCAACCAAAAAGTGCTCAACGAAATTCTTTTAAAGGCTGAAGCTGACACTCGTCATGAAAAGCTTCTTGAAATTATCGATAACATTGAAAACAAAAAGTTTTCTTCATTAAAGCCACTTCTTGCAGAAATGGAGCCTGCCGATATCGCTGAACTTATGAACGATATCGACAAAGAAAAAGTTATCGTTATTTTCCGTTTGCTTCCAAAAGATTTGGCAAGTGAAGTTTTCGTTGAAATGAATAGCGACCGTCAAAAAATGCTCATCAACTCTTTCACCGACACCGAAGTTTCAAACATCATCAACGATATGTTTGTCGACGACACCCTTGACATCATTGAAGAAATGCCTTCAAATGTTGTTATTCGTATCTTAAAACTTTCAAACCCTGAAACAAGAGCAAACATCAACAAGCTCTTAGGTTTTCCAAAAGACAGTGCCGGAAGCATCATGACAACCGAGTTCATCACTCTTCGAACAAAAATGACAGCTTCTGAAGCACTCAAAAAAATGCGTAAGCAAGCAATCGACAAAGAAACCATCTACACATGCTATGTAACTGACGACAAAAAACACCTTCTTGGAACGGTTTCTGCAAAAGACATAATTCTTCATAACCCAGCCGACAAAATCGGTGATTTCATGCAAGAAAACGTGATTTATGCGCACACCAGCACCGACAAAGAAGAAGTTTCAAACATGCTTGCAAAATATGACCTTCTTGCAGTTCCTGTTGTTGACAGCGAAAACAGAATCACTGGTATCGTCACCATTGACGACGCTATCGACGTCATTCAAGAAGAAACACAAGAAGATATCAGCAAAATGGCCGGTATCGCACCAACCACAAAGCCATATCTTCAAACAAACGTGTTTGCAATTTTCAAAAACCGTTTGCCATGGCTCTTGATTTTGCTTATTTCTGCCACATTCACAGGAATCATCATCAATGTTTATGAAAGCACCTTAAACTCGCTTTCTCCCCTTCTTTTTGCCTGTGTTCCAATGCTTATGGGAACCGGCGGAAACTCTGGAAGCCAAGCATCGGTAACTATAATTCAGTCGCTTGCAACGGGCGAAGTTGAACTGAAAGACGTGTTTAAAGTTATCTGGAAAGAAATCAGAGTTGCTGTGATTGTTGCACTCGTTCTTGCCGTTGCTTGCTTTGGAAAATTGATGCTTATTGACAACTTGATTTTTGGCTATGATTACACCATTAAAATCTCGTTTGTTGTTTCATTATCACTCTTTGCAACCATCTGCATTGCGAAGCTTGTGGGGGCAATTTTGCCACTTGTAGCAAAGAAATGCAGACTTGACCCAGCAGTTGTTGCAAATCCATTCATCACAACCATTGTTGACGTGATTTCGCTTTTAATTTTCTGTTTATTCTCAATTTCTTTGCTCTAATTTAAAAGCAAAAATCAAATTTTAAACATAAAAAAAATAGGAAGAAAATTCTTCCTATTTTTATTTTGCAAATTATCTATTGTTGATTGCATCAATTGGTTTCTTTCTTGAAATTTTGAATGTTGGAAGGAAGCTTCCAATAAATGCAGCAAGAACTGAAACACCAAAGATAAGCACAACTTGTCTGATGCTAACGTTTAATAAAATCATATCAACTGGAAGTTTTGCAAGAAGCACATTGTTGATAATCATGCAAGTCACAACTGTTGCGATTGCTGAAAGCACGAAGTTAATCATTGCAATAATCATACTTTCATTGAAGAAGATTCCAAAAATGTCACTTCCCCTTGCACCAAGTGCTCTAAGCACACCAATTTCTCTCTTTTTGTAAGAAATTGAAGTTGAAATGAAGTTCATAAGCATAAGCGCTGCAAACACAGCGAACGCAAACGCAATCCAGAAGAACACGTCAACCATGATGATAAGCACATTTTCAAGCAAGTCCATCATTGGAGTTGATGGTGTTTGAATCGCAAACTTAACATTGTCATCATTATAAGTTTCTAAATATTTAACAAAAGCCTTATCTTCGCTTGTTCCATTTATTTTTGAAACCATCATTGGGAATCTAATCAAGATTGGTTTAAGTACATCATTATATTCTTTTTCTGAGAAAATGTTTTCACCACTGTTTTTAACACCAACAACGGTATATTCTTTAAACACTTTTTGATTGTCATTATAAATTTTAATCTTAATGCCTTCGTTGATTTTGCTTTGGTAAACATCTTCACCAACTGCACTCTTGAAATCCCCTCTAACGATAACTTCATTATCTTTCAAAACAATGTTTCCATTTTCATCAACAACACCACTTTTTAAGAAGCCATAATATTCAGTAATATATTCTTCTTTTGTATAGGTATCAAATTCTGAATAATAATTCAACGAATCTTCTGGGTCATTTTTTCTAGCTTCCATTTCTTCAGGTGTATACCATCTATTTTCAGCATAATTCCACCAATCATATCGGTTACTTTGATATTCTCTGTCTGCCTTAACTGATTGATATTCACTGTCAACAGAATGAACACTGTTAATGCCAAAACCCCACATTTGGTCTTCAGCATATTCGATGTTGTAAGATGAAGAATAAGATGACATTTGAATTTCATTATATTTATCTTGATGAACATAAATGAGTCTTGAGAAACCATAGTTAAGTTTTATTTCAATAGTTTCATCTTTTTCAATTTCTTCATCAGACTTGCTGTAATATTCTGAAAGGTCTGTTTTGTCGTCAATGATACCAACAACTCTAAATTCAGTGTTGTCAATATAGCCATTATAGTTTCTAAGTGTATCAGTATAGAGTGTAAGTTCTTCTGAACCTGGATTGTTTGGATTGAATTTATCAAATGATGTAATTTTCTTATCATCTGCCTTATCTGCTGTTGCAACAATCATTGCGTCAAACAAGAACTTAGATAAGCAAATTTCATTTTCGTTTTGTGGCAATCTGCCATCAATGCCGAATTTAAGAGCATTAAGTTCTTCGCTCGTTACTGAAATGTAACCCACAGCCTTTGGATATTTAAGTGGATTGTTTGAAGATGTGAAATTATCAAAATCATTAAGTCTGATTTCTTCAGGGTCTAAATAACTGTAACCACTGCGTGTGGCAACTGCTTTGATTACATAATTTGGGAACTTTTCCTTAACTGACATATATTCTTTATATGAAATTGATTCCCAATCATCTATTGACAGTGTTTCTTTTTCATATCGCTTCATAGCAATATGTGTTTGGTCTGTCATATCCATAACCTGTGCAACAGAGTCTGCTCTGTTCCAGCAAGAAAGTGCGTCGATAATGCCAAACACAGTGAAAGCAAAGAATGAGAGCAATATTGTAAACACAAGTTTTCCAACTTTGTTCTTTAAAGCACTTGCACCCATCTTGAATGAGTCAGCAAACTTCAAGTGCGATTTGATAAGTTTCAAACTGTTGCCATTATAAGCTTTAACTTTAATGTCTTCAGCTTGAGTATCCATAAATGCTTCTTTGTTTCCGTCATCAGTGATTTTTGCGCCTTTTTTAAGTGCATCATTTCCCTTTTTGTCGAAAGAAATGAATGTGTCATTCTTTTGGCTGTTTTCATTGATGATTTTAACAATAGCCTTCATATCTTTTTCAGATATTTCTTGACCTTTTTTGATATACACAATGCTGTCATCAATAATCTTGATGCCTGATTGAGTTTCTTGAGCTTCAATTTCTTTTTTGGTTGTATCTTGAATGATTTGACCATCTTTAAGCTCTATGATTCTGTCGCCATAAATTTCAGCAAATTCACGGTCATGCGAAACAATGATAACAAGTTTTGTTTTTGAAAGTTGTTTCAATGTATCCATAACTTGTTTGCCAGTGTTTGAGTCAAGCGCACCGGTTGGTTCGTCTGCCATGATGATTTCAGGATTTTTAACAAGCGCACGAGCAATAGCAACTCTTTGCTTTTGACCACCTGAAAGTTGGTTTGGCTTACGCTTTGCATACTGAGTCATTTCAACTTGCTCTAAGAGTCTGTCGATTTCAGCCTTGTCTGGCTTTTTGCCTTGAAGCTCAAGAGCGAGCGCTAAGTTCTTTTGAACTGAGAAGTTTTCCAAAATGTTATATTCTTGGAAAATGAAACCAATAAAAGTGTTTCTGTAGCTATCGAAGTCGCTTTGAGAGAAGTCTTTTGACGACTTGCCTTTGATGATGATTTCACCACTATCAAAAGTGTCAAGACCACCAATAGCGTTTAAAAGTGTTGATTTACCAGAACCTGATTTACCAAGCAAGAAAACAAGACCGGTTTCAGGAAAGTCAATCGAAACATTGTTAAGCGCAACCACAGTGTCAGCTTTTTTTGATTGATAAGTTTTAACTAAATTTCTAACACTTAACATTTTTTCATTCCTTTTAAATTATTTATTTAAGCGTATGTGACAAATGCCTTAAATATGTTTTTATGATACATTCAACTGTCACAATATGTCAAGTTTTTCCAAAATTTAAAACATATTTTGTGCATAAAAAAAGCAATCTCAAACGAGATTGCCTTTTTTTAGATTTTCCAAAAATCTTCAAATGATTTGTCAAACACACCATCTAAATAAGTGTATCTATCTTGAAGGTAAAGTCTAACATAATCATATTGCATATCAAACTCAAACTCGCCTGTCTTTCCATACCAAAGCTCGGCATCAATTTGAGCAACTGCATCGATTTTTGCTTTATAATTTTTAAGGTCTTCAGCAACTTCTAAAATCACATGCTTGATTTCATCATATCTTGTTGCAACTTTGGTGTAGAATGATTCATTTTCAAACAAGTTAAAGAAAATTGTTGACTGTCTAGCAATATACAAATGATTTGCAGTTTCAATATATGATTTGTTATATGGAAGGTCAAAGCCTTCAGCCATTGAAAAGTCAAAGTCCCAAATTGGTCCAATTTTAACCTTTCCGTCAGCTGTTTTGCTGAAATATATACTCTTATATTTTGAGTCTTCATTAAGCATAATTTCAGTCACTAAATAATAATCTACAAATGAATCAATATCAACCAAGTCTTCAAGTGAAACATTTTCTCCTGGTCTGAAGCTAACAGTTGTTGTTCCACCATCTTTGATAAGTTTGCAAACAGCGTTCATATATTCATAGATATAATCAAATACCTTGTCGCTGTCTTCAGTTGCGCCACGTTCATCAGATTCAGGATATTTAATTTCAACTGATGAGAAACCACCAACCTTGTCGATATAGAAGTTGTCAACACCGGTTTTGCCTTCTTTGAAAGCAAGTGCGTCCATTTCAACAAAGAATGGAAATTCTGTTTGTTTTGTTGGGTCAATATCTTCTTCTGGCTTAACGTTTGCACGACCTTTGTTTTCGTCCATTTGTTCGCAAATAAGATACAATCCTTTAAACTGACCATTGATAACAAGTGCAACATGATGTCCTGTTGGAGCAAAATATTGGTCTTCTTCTGGAAGTGTATCAATAATGCCATTTGCAAGTTCAAAAGCCGTGTAGTTTCTAATTTTTGATTGGTCTAAGAAATCTGCAAGAAGCACCCAACTCTTGTTCTTTTTAAGCCCAAAAAGCGACTGTTTTTCGTCAAATTTAATTCTGTAAGGTTTTTTCTTTTGCCAGAATGTTGAGTTGCCACGAAGCCTTAAACCAACGGCATAATCACCTTCATCATTAATATCCATTTCAACTTTGAAGTTATCATCTTCGTCTTCGCAGTTTGAAATTTCGAATGAGCAGTTCACATAATTCTCTTTATCATGTGGATGCGCTCCACCATCTGTGTTTATTTCAATAAGTGGAATATTTAAATTGTCACCCACTGCAGAAAGAAATTCAGATTTTGTCATCTTTGCATTCGCGATGTTTTGAGTCACAAAACTTGATGAGACAGCATAGCCCAAAGTAAGCATAGCAAGGCAAAGTGACACCGAACTTAAAATGCTTCTTTTAATGCCAATTTTTGAAGGTCTTAAAATTTTCTTCTCTACAGGTTCATTTTCATCTGCCTTTCCAAGAGTGCCATTAAACACAACATACGCAAGAATGATATGAACAACAAAATAGATTGCAATC